>JAUYGX010000129.1 GCA_030690365.1 Bacteroidales bacterium
CATATAATCCATCAGTATTGTCAAGATGTTTAAAATAAATTTCAGGAATCATATCTAATTCTTCAATAATCCTAAAAGTCCAGATAATCTTGGCTTGGACTTTCTTTTTTTGTGATCTATAGAAGTCCCTGAAATAATCCTTAAAAATATCAGTTCTCGCTTTTTAATCATTGTGCGAATATACAAAAAGTAGTCCAAAAAGACAACTTTGTTTAAAATTACCTAAAGCTTTGCTATTTAGTCATATAGCATTACCGGTAACGAGCGTATAAACCCAACTCTGGCAGTAATTTATCCATTACTTTTTATTTTAACCTCTTTATACTTAATAACCTACCCATTTTCAATCATTTGTAATTAGTCTAATCGGTTTCTTTCTACTTCTTGTAAATGGTTCATCGGGTGTTTGTGGGGTAAATCCAGGAATTAATTGTATTGCTTTGATTTTTAAGCGCCATTATTTTGGTGATTTATTTTTGGGCGGTGGGGGGGAGATTGATCCTGCTTCTGGAAGTGGTTTATATTTCAAAACCTGTCCGCCGGTTTACCTACCTTCGGTAGGTGAACCTGCCTCCATGCATTCGGCAAATAAATCGGTAGGTGAACCTATCGAAGGCATGGAGACATGGTGACATGAAACTAGGCTGAGGAGGTGTGCGGGTTTGAGTCCTGCTTTTTATGACGTTGTGCTTTATTTTGGCTATCCGATAAAATCAGTATAACCTTGCCATCGATTAAAAACTCATCATTGAAATCAAAACATTTTGAAATCAGAATACTAATCAAATGATTGGTATCAAGAATTGCTTTCTTACTTCTCATACCGATCATTTCTAACAGACTGAACCTTGGCTGTTAAATCTTCCAAAGAAGGAGTTTCTCCCCATAAACTATCTCTGACTTTATTGTGTGCCATCCTTAATTTTTTCAAAATTTTCAATGTATTTAAAATGATTGAAGTTTACAATGGATTTTCTTGCATTAAGTGAAAACTGAGCGTATTCATGATCCGTCATGTTGTGAAATTGTATGAGCTTTTCTTTGAACTCGACTGTCGAATCACAAAAGTACCCATTAACACCTTCTTTTACAACTTCATTATTCTCCGGCAGGTTGGTGCTTAGTACCGGAACCCCGTTATTCAAATATTGCTTTGCTTTTATTCCTGATTTAGAAAGTTGAAGCGGATTGTTCAATAGTGTGGCTATTCCTACATCAAATTTCACAATCCGCTTCTGAATCTCATGCTCGTTATTCCAGTCTATGTCAGTTGGAATTTCCAGGTCAATGTTCCTGCATGATTCAAAAAAGTGTTTAATTTCAATGAGGTCCGAATTGTTGGTCACTCCGATAATGATCAATTTGCATTGAAATGCAAGGTTCTTTATCGCCGGAAAAACAACTTCAGTCAAACTGTCTTTGTGTCCGCCACCATATCCACCGATCCAACCAATGGTAAAAACCTTGTTTTTCTTATACTTAGCTAAATTTAAGTCGGGAGTTGGTGATGTTATGTGACTGACTTTTTTATTGTATTGCCACATGAATTTTGCAATTTCCTTGCTGCCTGCCGAAACATGTTCGCAGTTTTGTGCAAAATAGACAATCGTTTTAGGATTGTGATCCAGATAATCCGCATCATCCAGGTCATAAACGGAATTTGTTTTCCTGATCTTTATTAAGAATTTCAATAATGTTGCATAAATGAATTTGGACTGAACCCGTTGTATTACAATGATCGAATTGTGTTTGCGAAATAGAAGTGCTGAAACATAGACTTTTATAAACTTTAAAAGTCGTGTTGGTGAATAGCCTGGGACGACTAAATAAGATGAAACGCCAAGTTTTTCTCTGGCAAAGTCAAGCGGGTATTTTGCGCGGTATCTAACGCTTGGAGAGTCTAAATTGTAATAGGCAAACCAATAGATGAATTTAAGTTGATTGTCAGGCATCCTGTTTTGTTGTAAAATGGCACATTGGTTCTACTTCTCCACAATCAAAATGATCTCTTTATTATCAGTTTGTTTATTCACAAGGTTACATTTGTTTGCCCAAAAATAAGAAAAAGTAGTTAACTTCAACTCAATAGCCAAAGTTTTTGGTGAACCACGTTCGGATGTGGGTCAAATTTCCTAGTTTCGCAAACCACGATTTTAATCAGTAAAATATATTTGAACTCATTATTTAAAAGGAATCCTATGAAATTGAGATTATCACTGCTGTTCAGCTTGTTACTGATCTATTCTGTTCAGATGCCCCTGGCTTGTACCATCATTGCGGTGGGCAAAAAGGCTTCCGCCGATGGATCGGTAATCGTATCGCATACCGATGCCGGGCCCGATTGCAGGTTGCATTTTGTTCCGGGTCAGACGTTTAAACCGGGTTCCATGACCGACGTTCATTTTGGTATGGTGGACCTGGGCCGACCTTTGGGAAATTATGGAAAAGTACTGGGAAAAATCCCACAGGTAGCCCAAACCAATGGCTACTTCCAGACGGCCTATCCACAGATGAATGAATATCAGCTGGCCATCGGCGAAAGCACTACCAGTGAGCGTGAGGAGTTGAAACTCGACCTCAACCTCTGCAAACAGATGATGACCGTTGAGCAGGCACAGGCATTTGCCCTACAGCGTTGCAAAACTGCCGAAGAAGCGCTGGCATTGATTACCCAACTCATTGAAAAATATGGATTTCTGCCCAGTTGTGTGGGGGAAAGCGAATCTCTGGTGATTGCCGATGTAAATGAAATATGGGTGCTGGAAATTTTTAGTGTGGGCAACCAATGGACGCCCGAAAGTGGTCAGCCCGGTTGTATTTGGGCAGCACAAAGGGTAGGGGACGACCAGGCCCTGATCATCCCGAACTGGGGCATTATAAAGCAAATCAACCTCGCAGACAAAGCCAACTACCGGGCCTCGTCCAATTATATGCAGGTGGCCATCGACAGTGGATGGTATAATCCCGCTTCGGGACTGCCTTTTATCTGGCAAAAGGCCTACGCACCCATACCACGCGAGTGGGCTACCTCCCGTTTTTGGCTGTTTTATGCCAGTTTTGCTCCCCACTATGCCAACTGGCCTGACCGTTTTACGAACTCTCCCTGGGAAGGTGAAAATCAATATACCCAATATGTAGAGCCTTTGTCGCTTTACCCTTTTTCGGTTAAACCCGAGAAAAAGATTTCTGTTCAGGACATCATGGCTTTCCAGCGTTCTACGTTTACCGGAACCATCTATGACAAGGAAAATGCTTCGGTGTGGTATTATCCCAACGAGGCCGGCGAACTGGTGAAGAGTCCCATCGCCACTCCTTTTCCAACGCTGGAGTTGAGAAGGGTGTTGAACATCAACAAAAGACGCAATGTGGCCCGTGCCCGTGGAGAATATGGCATGATTACCCAGCTTAGGGGCTGGTTGCCCAATGAAGTGGGCGGGATTTACTGGTTTTATGTGGACAATGCTTACACATCGGCCTATGTGCCCATTTATTCAGGAGTGACCGATGTAGCTGAATGTTACAAGACTTATGATCCTGCGGCTTTTCAGGAGAACAGCATCCGCTGGAATGTGGATTTTGTGGACAACCTGCTGTACCTGCGTTGGCAGGATGCAGTAAAAACATTGCACGAACGCCGGAATCCGCTGGAAGCAGGTTTCTTTGCAGAGCAATCAAAGGTAGATTCCACTGCACAGGAATTGATTAAAATAAGCCCCGAAAAAGCAAAGAAATACCTCACTGATCTCACCATCAAAAGAATGGAACAGACCCAGAAATTGTTTCAGGACTTGCGCCTGGAGTTGATATCGAAATACACCAACAATAAGCAGGGGATATAGAATCTAAGTATTCCGGTATTTTGAGCAGATATGTAATCAACCTGAGTTTAACTAACCGATCCAATCCAGATTCCAGCGATCAGCGAAAGCGCGCTGAAAGCCCATTTTTTGGTGTTATCATCGTATTTGTTGGATAGCAAAACATAAAGGGCTGCAAAACAAAAGATAGCTGAGAACCCCATTTTAAAGTTTAAGGTGACCAACGAGATATCGGTTCCTTTGGTTGGCTTGGTTACTGTTTCTTCCAGAGGTTTAATTCAAAGATTTAAGCCATCAACAAGGCCAGGGCCTCCAGCACACGTCCTTCTTCGATCAGTTGCTTTGCTGCAAGATGTCTTTTTTGGTCGTCATGTGTTGCCAGGAGAAAAACAGGATGCTGGGTCATGGCTACAATCTCTGCCTCCGAAGGGAGTTTTTCAAGGTTACCAAGCTGCCCCAAATCATTGCCGGTGAGGTACCGGCTTAAACGGATGTGCTCAGGCAGGCTGTCGACGCCAATTCCCATTTTTAACAGGGGTTTTGGCACGATAAATTTAGCGTTTCCGGAAGTCCTGACGTAATAGTTACTTCCCATACGCCCCACAAGATCAATTTTGTCGATGTCGATATCGCCCTGGTTGTCGAGGACATTTTCGTCCAAATGTACAAACAGGATTTCGCAGATCACCAGGTTGGCCGATCCTGCTTTACCGCTGGTTTCGATTATCTCACGGACCTTGCATTCAAAATGCAGGGGTGATTCTTTCACCCGAAAGGGGGTTACCAATTTGCTTTCCAATGGCGTGAGTCCTGATTTTACAAATTCGTTCACTCCTTTGGCATATTCGGTACTGGCCAGGCTTACCTGTTGCACCATGCTGTAAGTCACCGCATTGATTACCACCTCGGCATGTACTTTCAGGTTTTCGAGGGTGTGTTTTGTGGTGTTGTCGCGTCCTCTTCGCGAAGGCGAAAATATCAAAGTTGTTGGATTTACTCCAAAGGCATTGTAAAAACTAAATGGCGACAGGTTGGGATTCCCGAACTCATCCACGGTGGAGGCCAGCGCGATGGGCCTGGGTGCTACGCCATTTTGTATGATTTTAGTGAGTTCCTGATTGCTCAGGCTGTGTGGATCGATTTCAATCATGGCCCTAATTTGCAGGTAGAATTTTGGTGACACATTCCCCAAAACCCAGGCGGGTGGTTCCGTTTACACAATAACCACGCAAGGTGATGGTATCGTTGTCCTGGATAAATTTCCGTTCTGTGCCATCATTCAGATGAATGGGTTTAGTGCCCTGCCACGAGAGTTCCAACATGGAGCCATACGAATCGGGTGTAGGGCCAGAAATGGTTCCCGAGCCATACATATCGCCAATGCGTACGTTACATCCGTTCACAGTTTGGTGTGCAAGTTGTTGATTAATACTCCAGTACATATGTTTAAAATTGGAAATGCACAAGGTATTGGGCTGTCCGGAGGGTGGCGTAAGCACCACTTCCAGTTGGATGTTGTAGCTGTTGCTTCCCGAATCTTTGAGATAGGGGAGAACCGGCGGATCCTGTGCAGGACCATCAACTCGAAAAGGTTCCAGTGCTTCCAATGTGACAATCCAAGGCGAAATCACCGAGCCGAAGTTCTTGGCCAGGAAAGGTCCCAATGGTACATATTCCCACTTTTGCATATCACGGGCCGACAGGTCGTTGAAAAGCACCAGCCCGAAAATATAATCCCCGGCCTGATCAGTAGAAATGCTTTCGCCCAGGGTAGATTCTTTGCCCGTTATAAAGGCCATCTCCAACTCAAAATCCACCAGTTTGGAGGGGCCAAACACGGGCTTTGAAGCCTCCTTGGGCAGGGTTTGTCCTTTGGGCCTGTGGATGTTGGTTCCGCTCACCACGATGGAGGAACTGCGTCCGTGATAGCCAACAGGCAGGTGTTTCCAGTTGGGATATAGCGCATTGCTGGGATCGCGAAACATGGTACCCACATTGGTGGCATGTTCCAGACTCGAATAAAAATCGGTGTAGTCACCTACCATGACCGGCATTTCCATCACTACTTCATCAACCGGAATCAAAGCCAGGTTACGGGCTTCTTCATTTTGCAGCAGCTCGGTACTCTCAATCCTGAATAATTCCGACAATGTTTTTCTGATGGCCGACCAAATGGGTTTTCCCTGTGCCATCAATGGATTGAGAATGGGTTGGTAAAACACACTTAAGTCGTCGATATCCAGGTGGTCGAAAAAACCGAAATCGGCCAGCACACTCAGGTCGATGGCAATATTTCCGATGCGGGTGGCAGGTCGTGGATCGCCATGCAAAGGTCGGATAATTCCAAAGGGAAGATTCTGAATGGGGAAATCACTATCTGGTTCAACTTCTATCCAGGATTTTAATTCCGGGTTATTTGCTTCAATCATGGGTTTAACAGTTTTTATAAGGTGCCTCTGTTGCCTTGCTCCAGTTCGATGGCCTCGAACAATGCTTTAAAATTTCCCTTGCCAAAGGATTTGGCTCCTTTTCTTTGGATAATTTCAAAGAAAAAGGTGGGCCGGTCCTGAACGGGTTTGGTAAACAATTGTAATAAATAACCATCTTCATCCCGATCGATCAGTACGCGTTGTTCCATTAAACTGTTCATATCTTCATCAATTTCGCCGACTCTTTCGGTTACGGTTGAATAATAGGTATCAGGAACGTGCAGGAAGTCAACACCACGTTTGCGGTGTGCACTTACGGTGGCGAGGATGTCGTTTGTGGCCATCGCTACATGCTGAGGTCCCGGACCAATATAAAAATCGAGGTATTCTTCAATTTGTGATTTCTTCAAACCTGCGGCCGGTTCGTTGATGGGGAATTTGATCCTCAGATTTTTACTGGCCATTACCTTGCTTTTTAATGCAGTAAACTCTGTGGAAATGTCTTTGTCGTCGAAGGAAATCAATTGATCGAAACCCATCACAGTGCGGTAAAAACCTGCCACTTTATCCATTTCGTCCCAATCTACATTCCCTACAATATGATCTACATACAACAATCCGGTATCTGCGGGTTTATATTCAGGTTCCCATTTAATAAATCCTGGTAAGAAAGGGCCGTTATAATCTTTACGTTCTACAAATATGTGCAGGGTTTCTCCATAGGTATAGATGGAGGAGGTCACCACTTTTCCGTGAATATCCTGCATGGTGGCCGGTTCCTGATGGCTTCGTGCACCTCGACTGGTGGTTTCGTGATACGCCTTGGCTGCATCATCCACATTCAGGGCAATTACCTTTACACCATCGCCGTGTTTCTTTTGATGAACAGCTACCGGTGAATCGGGGATCAGGGCTGCCGTCAGGACAAAAGTGATTTTACCTTGTCGTACCACATAGGAAGAACGGTCTTTTAATCCGGTTTCGAGTCCGGCATAGGCAACAGGCTGAAAGCCAAACGCTGATTGATAATAGTGAGCTGCCTGCTTGGCATTTCCCACATAAAATTCTACATAATCGGTTCCTGTAATGGGAAGGAATTCATCAGTATTTGTCATTTTTTTTCGTTTTTGCGATTTTAGTCAATAGGATAGTTCGTGTCGTTATTCGTGCAGCCAGCTCAGATAGTAATCTGATATTTCCAGATTTAATGCGGTCTGGGTTAGTTTCAGTGGTTTAAAAGTATCTACCATCACAGCCAGTTCTTCTGTTTCTTTTTTGCCGATACTCCGTTCGATGGCACCCGGGTGTGGTCCATGTGGAATCCCCATGGGGTGCAGGGTAATCTGACCATATTCGATGTTATTGCGGCTCATAAAATCGCCGGCCACATAATACAATACCTCATCCGAATCAATGTTGCTGTGGTGATAAGGAGCCGGGATGGATTCTGGATGGTAATCGTAAAGTCGCGGAACGAAGGCGCACATCACAAAACCACTGGTCTCAAAGGTTTGATGTACAGGAGGTGGTTGATGAATGCGTCCGGTGATGGGCTCAAAATTGTGAATCGACAGGGCAAAA
Organism: Bacteroidales bacterium; assembly: GCA_030690365.1. GTDB lineage: Bacteria > Bacteroidota > Bacteroidia > Bacteroidales > F082 > UBA6244. Next base: position 7,829 of record JAUYGX010000129.1, read on the forward strand.
GGGTACAGACAGCCATCCCAGCCAATGGCATCAAAAGGATGGGTTTTGTAATGATAGGGGAAAAGGGTTTGTTGCTGTTTGATAATCACCTTGAAGTCACCCGTCTGATGATGGGTAATGAGGTTTTCCGGTGTGCGGATGTCACGCTCATTAAAGGGACTGTGCTCGAGCAATTGTCCCGATTTATTCATGTATCTTTTTGGAAAATTTAAAGGGGTCATCGATTCCACGATAAATAACCGGTTTTGCTCCGTATCAAGGGTGAGTTGGTAAATGGTGCCTCTGGGTATCACCAGGTGGTCGCCTTCGCCAAATGTTAAGTCACCATAAATGGTGTGCAGGATCCCGCTTCCGATATGGACAAAAATCATTTCATCCGCCTGCGCATTTTTGAAAAACCAATCTACCATTGACTTTTTGGGTGCTGCCAGAATAATCTGCACATCGCTGTTGGTGAGAATCACCTGACGGCTTTTTAGGTAGTCGTCCTCCTTAGGCAAATCAAACCCTTTGAAACTGCGGTGTTGCATATTTCTATCCACTGCAATTTCGGGTTTTGCGTTGATGGGATCCTCAATATCAATAACTTGAGTGGGTGGAAATTCATGGTAAATTATCGAATAGATATCAGAAAAACCTTCTGATGACACCAATTCTTCTGCATAAAGGGTGCTGTCTGGTTTTCTGAACACTGTGTGGCGTTTTGCCGGAATTTGTCCCCTGACCTGATATTGTGGCATTTTTATTTAGATTTAATTAACGGGAATACAAAAGTATAAAAATAAAGGCGAACTGACCGAATTTTGAGTAAAGGTTGAACGATTAGCTGATGAGATTAACAAAAATTAACCCCGGAATGCCCTCATGATTATAAATTTAGGATGTATTGTATGGTAATATTGCGCATGGGTTCGGATTTTAAAGGGCGTAGCGAATACATGCGGTTGAGCAGATTGGAACTGATGAGCGAAAACTCGTGGCGGGTTTTCCATTTATAGCCGATGCGGGCATCAACGATAAAATTTCCATTGTTGTGATTCTCGAAGTATTTTCGATACAGAATATACTGCATAGTACCCCCGGTTTTTACGGTGGCATCTTCGAAGTCGAAAATGGCTTTATCCAGGTTTTCTATTTTACTAAAATACCGCACACTTCCGCCGACACTCATATTCTTGTAAACAAACTCAATATCAGCTTTTAATGTATGAAGGTATCGGTATTTCAATATTCTTTTCGAGGGATCAACGCTTGAACTTTCGTAAGAAAATGCTGTTTGTCCACCGGGATTATAATCGTGCGCAAACACGTAATCGGGTTGCAAGGCCACCGGCATCACGTAAGTGTAGCCAAACATCGTGTTGATTTCGTAGTGTTTGCTGAATTTGGCCTGGCCGTTAACACTGATATCGATGCCGGTAATCTTCGATTTTCCTGTGTTGACGAATTTAAATCCCGCCATGGCGAAGGTATAGGTCGGATCCCAGAAACCGAACAGATATTCGATGGTGTTGTTGTATTCCTGATAAAATAAGGCTACATCGAGGTAGCCATAGTAATTTTTAAATTTAAACCCCTGTTTGACCCCAACTTCTGAATTCCAACTGGTTTCGGGTTTCAGGTCAGGATTGTCGAAAACACCAAACGAACCTACGGTGGTGCGGATATACCTTTCGGTGATGCTCGGGAACCGGTAACCTTGTCCGAGTGAGGTGCGCAAATACGTTTCCTGACCGAGTTTGATGGAAGCCCCGACCCGAAGGATGGGTTTGGTATCGGTGATGGAATCGTTCAATTTATAGTTCTCCATCCTCACACCTCCCGACAGGTTGATCACATCTCCAATCTTTTTTTCAATTTCAATAAACACCGAAATATTCCACAGGTAATTCAGGGGCGAGCCAGAGGCATCGTACATATGCGCAAAAGTACGGGTATATTGGTTGTTTATTCCGCCGATAAAATCGAGTTTTCCCAGGTTGCTGAAACTCTTGCTAAACTGATAGGTATTATAAATGAAGAGCGTATTGGTACTCTGGTTGTTGTTGGCCTTGTTATCGCTGTATAGGATTCGGTTCAGAAACTCATGTTTCAACCCCAGTGACGAATAAAAGTTGATGTAAGGATCGAGATAGAAAGTGAAATTGTCCGAAAGCAGTACCGCACCCGGGTATGCACGGTAAAAATTGGTGGTATCATCCAGCCAGGCGAACACGGTGCTGGCTTTTTTTGCCATAAAATTCCCATTCAGCCCAAAATTCAATCCGGTAATTTTTTTGGATCTCCGGCGCAGGTTGAAATTGAGTCGGGCTTTCCGGTTTTGCATTTGATGATCGATAATAGGCACAGTATCAATAACCAGCGGTCCTGGTTTTGGAGCTCCGATATAGCTCTTGTCGGCCGAAAACATACCGCCAATTACCAGATCGGTGTATCCGTTTCCAAGTTGTTGCGAATGCAGAAAGCTGGCCCCACTGGCGTAATTTATTCCTGACCACCATTTACCGGCCGGAGAGCTGGGTGGCGACATCCATCCACTGTAAAGTTTAATTTTTGTGATGGGTTGTATGCCGGGGAAGTTGGTGCGAATATAAATGGCACCGCTGAGTGCCGACGCTCCTGATAAAACCGAAGCCGCTCCTTTTACCACTTCAATTTGTTTGATATTTTCAACGGGTATCAACGACCAATCTGGTTTGCCGGCATCTCCTGCTATCACAGGCAGGTTATCGATAAAAACGGCCACCTTGCTGCCTACTCCAAAAGTAAACCCGCTGCCTCCTCTGATTTGAGGTTCTTCATCCAGGATGGTCAATCCCGGAACCATATCGAGGATGGTTTCCACGGAAGTGGTATTGCGGGCATCAATCAGCCTGGGTTTGAGCACCTCTATGGATACCGTTTGATCTTCAAGTCGCTTGTCAAATCGCCCGGCCCTAACCACTACTTCTTCGAATTGTGTGCTGAAAGGTTCCATTTCGATGGTTGTAAACGGAATATCAGCAGGGGAGGCATCCACTTCGATGGTTTGTGTTTTCATTCCTGTAAACGATACCACAAACAGATGGGTGCCGGGAGTGATGTTGATGGCAAAATATCCGTTGAAATCGCTTACACTGCCAATGCTCATGTCTTTTTTGAGGTAAATATTGGCACCAACGATAGAGCCCTTTGAAAGTTTATCGATGATCCTGCCGCTAAACACCCTGTTTTGTTGACCATGTACCAACGAGAAACATCCTGTTAAAAACATGATTAAAAGTATCCGCGAAAGTGGTGGAAAAGTTGTAAACTGCCAACGTTTCAATGGACTGTGAGATGAGATTTTCAACCGGGAAATCATGAAAATCGGTTTAGTAAAGGATGATTTTGCGGGTGCTGATTTGGTTATTGTACTGAGCTACAACAACATATAATCCTGGAACTAAACCATCGGTATTTAATATAACATGGTCGCCCGATCTTGCTTCGCGGTGGAGAATAACCTCGCCATTTAAATTTACCAGCTTTAATTGATAGATCTGTGTGGGCAAGTTGTCGAGTGCTATATGGAGTGTGTTATTTTTTTGGTAAGCTTGAAGCAGATGGAGAGTTACCTCGTTGATATTGTTTACTTTGTAAATGAAGGCAAAATCATCGAACCAGGCAGTACTGCCATCCAAAGCATCTACACCATTTCCTGATGTAACTACGCTTAAAAAGTAGTCTGGTGTTTCTTCGGAAACATATACGAATGGAACCGAAAACCGGGTCCAGGTTGTAACATCTCCTTGTGGGAGCTCATAATAAGCTGTGGCAATTATATTGGTTTCTTCACCCGGCAACTGTAAATAACCCTTGTGAAGTACAAATTTTACGGTGCCAAAATCGGTCTCTGTGGGGGAACTTTTATACCATCCTGTTAAGCTGTCGGGTCTGAGGTTGAAAGCAGTATGAAAATGATCGTCATTCACATTTGTATATACAAACCCATTATCAGGATTGAAGTCGGCGTGGGTTTGACCATTTGTAATGGTACCGGTGGCCACAATACCAAACACGCTTACATCGAATAATTTCAGGCTATATTGCCCCGAGTGTGCATCTGTGCTTTTTCCCCAAACAACCGGAGCCACCTGATTAAGCGAGGGGTTGTCGCCTGTTTTTATTGAATTCCAGTGCGTTGGCTCATCGGTTCCAACACCCACATCTTCCCACGATTCAAATCCGGGATTGTTTGGTTGTTGCTGAGCAAAGAGTACAACATTAAAAATCATCAAAATGGTAAGGAAGGATAGATGTTTATTCATGTTCGCAGGTGTTAATATGGTGAAATAAACTGTTGTAATGAGGACATCTGTACGCTATGCCCAATGCAAAGCTAATATTTTTATGTTATGATGGAGTGTTGCAGTTGGATAAATCCGACTGCAATGGATGTCCAATAAATACATTCATTGTGGATGAATAAAACTGAATAGAATCAATCCATTGCAGTCTGGCTTTAGCCGACTGCAATAAAATACCCCATTCTGTTTAAGTAACTGTTATTGTGTAAGATGTGGATTTCAAAAACCAGAGATTAAGAATTCAATAGTACTAAATGGGGTATCCGTTTATATGGCAAATCAACAGGTACGGAGTACCGCTAATATTAATAGAAAACAAGAACCCGTTTTTTAAGGTGCAGCGCACCGTCCTATTTTCAGGTTTATTTTAAACGAAGAATCAATAGTGCGGTGCTCCGCACCTTGAATCTCTTGATAATAAAAATGGCTATAAATATTTTCGGTGCGCTGCACCTTAAAATCAAATAAAACAACCTTGTAGACAGCCACACCCTTTGATGAATGAAATAATAATTCATCTTTCACAGCTTGATTCAAATTAAAATCATCAAGCCTGAAAATCAAAAAGCCGGTAAACCAAATGTTTACCGGCTTGAGTTTACCAGGAGAAATCTTAAAACAAATAAGACAAGCCAATATTGATGCCAAGCCATGAATAGGTTGGCTGATCTTTTGTTTTTGCGGCCATATTGTATTTAAAATTCAGGTTGATGCCCGTATTGCTGCTGCTGCCCAGGTACATAATCAAACCTGCTTCGGGTGCAACACCAAAATGCCAGTCCTTACCCTGCGAATAATAGATGCCCATGAAATCGCGCGATTCGATGTAATAGGTGCCAAGTCCTGCGCCGATATAGGGCATAAAAGTTCCTTGCGAAAAGTAATAGTGCGCATTGACCATCAATGGCATCACATTGAGGTAACGCCTTTGATAACCGTAGATTGTACCTGTTTCGCTGGTGGATGTTTGAGTCCAGGAGTTGTTTTCGTAAAAAACGTTCCATCCGGCAATACCGCCAACAGTAATTTGGTCAGTTACATACCCACGTCCTTCGATGCTGACTCCTCTGAAGCTCGGTTGATTGACAAAATCTGTTGTCGATCCCATTGGGAACGCCATACCCCAGTCAAAATTCCAAACGCCACCACCCTGAGCAAAAGATGAAATGCTTATCAATGTGATTAACGAAGCTAAAGTTATATTCTTAATTTTTTTCATGATCTGTCTGATTAAAGTGTGTTGTTAATTAGCGTTTGTTTTTAAATAGGGCGATTGCTTAAAAGCCTGATCAATGGTGCTGGTAATCCTGCTGTTAATATCGTTTCCTTCGAGTACGCCGTTAATTCCACAGGTCCAGTAGACGGGATTGATGGTGTCGTTTTTGATCACCCGGTAGTCACTGGGATTGAACATTTCGAGTCGTAATGTGCCAGTGGTGTAACTTGTATAATAAGGTACCGGAGGATAATAACCGGGGTATCCCCAGCCATATCCGCCCCAACCGTCCCAACCCCATCCATAGCCGTAGTATGGGTAATAATAATAAACACTCACATTGTCGGTAATAATGCCACTGGGAACAATAACCAGATCAGGTGTTACATTGGGGTCGTCACCTGAAATACGGGTATAACCCATGCTTTGCATATTGGTGGCAATATCATTTAAAATTAATGATTGATCCCCAATCGGTTGTGCTCCTTTGGAGGTATCGATGTTGAAAACAGTATCCGGCATATAATACAAGGAGTAATCTTTAAATAAGCTAAAGGCCGAATCGTAATAATTGGTGTATACCACATCGGTTTGAGTGGGGCTCAGTGTATCATCCGGGTAACATGATTGCAGAAGCAATATCCCCGAAAAAAGGACAACGAGTATCGAAATACGCTTAAAAGGCAGGAGTGTTTTCATCATTATTGTGTTTTCATTTATAATACGAAAACAAAGATAAAAAAATTCTATAAGAATGCAGGAGGGTGGCCGATTTCAGGCAATTAATTTGTAGTTTCAGGAGGGATACGTTTTTTCCCCTGGAAGTTTAAAGTAATTCCCAGGTAAACATTAAATCCAAAGTAATAGATGTCCATTTCCTTTTGTAAAGGACCTTGAAGGATTCGATTGTCCTCAGGATTGTATTCCACCGGATGGCTAAAGTTTGCTACCTGTTCAAGGTTAGTGGCATAACCAAACGATAGTTCACCACCTGCAATCATCTTGTATTTTTTCAAGAGATTAAATTGAAATCCGGCATTATAATGGTAGATGTCAAAATTGGTGGTGTTGATTTTGTTCAGGTCGTTCAGTTGTCCGTAGTTTACGTGTTTTACATTGTTGAAATCGGTTCTGAACCCATTCATAAACAACAAATCTCTTTTAAGCTTCCATCGGTAGGCGATGGCAAAATTAATCACCTCCTTTGAGGCGTCTGCTACCGAAAGCCAGTCTTTGTTTTTAAGCTTATCGTACACGATGGAAGAAGTGATATCATCACGGATTGGTGCTTCTACCATTCGATAGGGGTTTATTCTGCTAAAATATTCCACCGTTACATACAGGCGTTTTTTATCCTTTTCCACATCAAAAATAACCCCGGCCGAAACCGAGGAAGGGTATTTCAAACGGGTGTTCAAATCGCTTCCCACCAACCCGTTGGTAATGATATAGCCATGCAGGTATTCACCCGTTTCCGGATTGGTGATGTCGCTAACACGTTGTGTGCGAAGTGCTTCGTTTTTGACCGAAAACAAAGGAAGCGATTCTGTGGTGATATTGAGTCCGAAACGCCATCGGTCGAGGATGTATGAAAACCCGATTTTGCCAATGAGCCGGACATGGTTAAACCGGAACGATTCGTTGTAACTCCCTTCGGCCACAAACGACGGATTGGGAACGTTATCCACCCAAATGGTGTCGGTAGGCGAAAAAGCCACCGCCGAGTTCAGATTCTTATAATTTAGTTGAGCAATCGAAACAAAGATACTGGCACCTACCTTAAAGCGGTTCGATAGGTCATAGGCACCCGCCAGGCCTATCCAATTGTCGATATAGTTGAGTTGATAAGTATAAGAGGTGCTGTAGTTTTCCTTGCCGGGAATTTCTGAAAGTACATCAAGTTGTCGGGAGTTATAATAATCAAGGTCAATACTTTCCTTAAGCCGGGTAATGGCCGTAACCGCAAAACTCAGTTTGCTGTCGTTGCTTCTGACGCTATACGATAAAAACTGGGGGATGACATTAAAGTTGATACCTGTCATGTGAATATCATCGCCTAAAGCATTGCGATACGAATATATTCCCCACGAAAAAAGGCTGGCAGCAAACGATAGGTTCGATCCTTTTTTGATTTCAGAAATGGTGGCCGGATTAAAATAAATGGAAGCATTTCCGGCATCTCCGGCAACCACAGCCCCCGAAAGCAGTGACGATTCCGAATTGAAATTCAGCGTCCAGTAGTGGTTCATCAATTGAGATTTCGCCGGTAACGAAAATATCAACAATGAAACAAGAATTAAAACAGGTACTGATAATTTCCTGGCCAAGTGATCTGTTATTTTTTGACTAAAGTACAAAAAAAGTAATTGGTGATCAGATTATCGAAGCTTATAAAACTTCCTTTATAGCAACAATGCTTAAATTTAGATGGTAAATTTTAATTCATTTACACCTGTATTCTTCCTATTTCCGACTTCTGGCCTTATTCTATTCCCGAAAAATATTTCATAAACTGAACCCGCTCCCAGGCGGCTGCACTGTTGGAGTGTTCGACGCTCATTTTTCCCCTGAATTCATCAATGGAATTGTAATTCTTTTTCTCCATCCAGGATTCTATTTCATGCAGCATAATCCCTATTTCCTTAAACCCTTTTTTGTAAAGAACCGACACGATCTGTACCACCTGTGCGCCTGCCAACAGTTGTTTGATTACAGCAACACCGCTATGTACGCCGGTTGATGCAGCAATATCGCACTTTACATCGTCGGAAAGCATGGCAATCCATCGCAGCGAAACCGATAAGTCGGAGGGCGAACTAAACACATTGGAACTTTTAATCTCCATTTGGTTGATGTCGATATCTGGTGAAAAAAACCGGTTAAACAGCACCAATCCTTTAATATTAGTCCAACTCAGCATAACAATCGACTTGGCCAGACTCGAAAAATAATAACTTAATTTAATGGCTACCGGAATTTTAACCAATGAAGTAATTTTATTGGCAATGTCGAAATACACCTTCTCGTTTTCAAGGCCGGTTTTCTGCATGTTCGATGGCAAAACAAAGATGTTGAGTTCGATGGCATCGGCACCGGCTTTTTCAATTTGAATGGCAAAGTTCATCCAGTCGTTATCTGAAATGCAGTTGATGGAAGCAATGATGGGGATGTTAACATTCCTCTTGCATGCTTTAATTAGATCCAGATAGGTGTTCAGGTCGTTTTCCTTGGTATAATTGTGGATATAATCCTGAGCTTCGGGATATAGGTTGCTGAAATCGCCTTCTTCAAAGGTCTTGCCCGACATAAAATTGATTTGTTCCTCGAACAGCGATTTCAACACAACAGCACCAGCACCATTTTTTTCGAGTTCAATAACGTTGTCAACGGAATTCGTTAACCCCGAACTGCCCACAATTATCGGGTTTTTTAATTTCAACCCCATGTAAGTTGTTTCCAGACTGATCATATTTGCCGACTTTAAATGTCTATTTAATCCAAAGTGTAAAAATAGCAACTAATATACTTTAATCTCCCTGTGTTTAGAATTAAAATCAATTCTAAATAATGTATTTCAATGGATTTGAACCTGCGACCTGGTCATTGGATTCAACTTATATTAAATTTGCAAAAAAAGTAATTTGAAAAGAATACTAATCATACAAACAGCCTCGTTGGGTGATGTAATTTTGTGCACTCCTCTTATCGAGAAGTTGCATCACTTTTATCCTGCTGCCAAAATCGATTTTTTGCTCAAATATGGCTATGAAGAAGTGCTACGCTATCATCCGCATCTGCATCATGTGATTGTTTGGGACAAGAAGGAAAAAAAATATGCCCATTTACTGGAGTTGATTCGCATGTTCCGCGACAAGCATTACGACTTAATTGTAAACACCCACCGATTTCCATCTTCTGGATTAATTACTGTTTTTTCACAGGCAAAATCAACGGTAGGATTTAGCAAAAATCCATTTGCCCTGTTTTTCAATCGGCGTGTTAAACACGAGATTGGCCGTAATGCAACCCATGTTCATGAGGTAGAGCGTAATTTGAAACTGATTGAGCATGTAACAGATGAAACAACCAATTATCCGGCACGGCTTTATCCAACGCAGTTGGATTTTGCCAAAGTAAGTCAGTACAAAACAAAGCGTTATATCACGGTTTCTCCGGCCTCACTTTGGTTTACCAAGCAGTTTCCGGTGGAAAAGTGGATCGGATTTCTAAAGGACCTCGATAGCAGTTGGGTGGTTTATTTGTTGGGATCTGCAAAAGAAATGGATTTGTGCGACCGAATCATTCATGAATCGGGGCATGGAGCGAGTTTAAACCTGGCCGGCAAGCTTACTTTTTTGCAATCGGCTGCTCTGATGAAGGATGCAGCCATGAATTATGTAAACGACTCGGCTCCTATGCATTTTGCTTCGGCCATGAATGCACGGGTAACGGCGGTTTATTGCTCTACCATTCCTGAGTTTGGTTTCGGACCCCGATCCGATCATGCATATATCGTTCAAACCTCGAAACCGTTAAATTGTCGCCCGTGCGGCCTGCATGGATTTAAGTCGTGTCCTGAAAAACATTTCGAGTGTGCAACCACCATTCCGGTAAAACAATTACTCGACACCTTGCCTAACTAATCGATTCCTTAGTATTTTTGCAATATGAATTTGCAGGAAGAAATAGTAAAATCGGTGGACATGCTAAAAAAGGGGAAAGTATTGCTTACTCCTACCGATACCATTTGGGGAATAGGTTGCGATGCCACTAACTCAAAGGCTGTGCAGCGTATTTATAAAATCAAAGGACGCACCGAAAGCAAAAGCCTGATTATTCTTCTTGAATCTGTCGATAAGCTTGAAAAGTATCTCAAACAGGTTCCTCCGGTTGCCTACGATCTGATTGCCAACTCCAGATCGCCACTCACCATCGTTTATTCAGGTGCCAAAAACCTGGCAAAAAATGTGATAGCCTCCGATGGAACCATCGCCATTCGTATAACCCGCGATGAATATTGTAGCGAAGTCCTCAGGCTTCTCGACCGACCATTGGTGTCTACATCTGCCAATATTTCAGGTCAGCCCATTGCCCAGCTTTTTGACGAGATTGTACCCGAAATCATCCGTCAGGTTGATTATGTTGTTGAGGCTTTTCGCGATAGGTTTCAATCCATAAAACCATCCACCATCATCAAACTTGACGAAAATGGATTGTTTACCGTACTGAGATCCTGAAACAAAAAAACCTTTGCAATGGGCTGATAATTAACGTGAAGTAATAATCAGAACCTATTCATCTTCAACAACATTCGTACATCCTTGTTAACATCCTATTGTTGATTACTTAAGGTTTATTTTTTTTTGCCTGAGACTATTTGATTTATGTTTGTGCATCTGCCCATAATGAAATAAAATATATATTTAAACTCGTTGAAAGAGTTAAGTGATTGAATGAAAAGTGTATATCCAAGAGTGTATCGTTGGCTGATTTGTCATAAGTATATAAACCTGTTGTTTGTTTCCATTATTCTGCAATTGTCGGTAATGGCTCAACCTGCTGTGGTTACCCAACCACGTGATACGGCAGTTTGTGTTGAAACCACAGTTGGTTTTCAGTTGGTTGCCATCAATACCACCAGTTATCTATGGCAGGAATTTGACGGCGTAGGGTGGTATAACCTGGATGCTACATTCACGTATGTTACCGGGCAGAATACCCCGAATTTAACCATTATTGATGCCAATCTGGCCCTTAATGGCTATAAATACAGGTGCATTGTCATGGATATCAATGGACTGACAGATACCTCAAGAGTTGCTCTTTTGGGTGTTTACGATCCTCCGATTATTCTTGAGAATCCGGCAAACGACCGGGTGTGTAAGAACCAGGTAGCCTTTTTTTCGGTAGATGTCCTGAACTCAACACACTATCGATGGCAGGAGTACAATGCAGCAGGCTGGATTAATCTGGAAAACAATGCATTCTACAATGGTGTTTTTACCCCTGATTTGAGTGTTTACACTGTTTTGGGAATGAACAATAACCGGTACCGGTGCATTGTAACCAATGTAAGTTGTCCGGATACAACCAACTATGGTGTTCTTACAGTGGATCCTACACCGGTAGCATTTACTGTTACAGGAGGTGGTAAGTTCTGTGATGGCGGAACGGGGGTAGCTGTAGGACTTTCGGGTTCAGAACTCTCAATTACTTACAATTTATTGCACAATGGCCTCGAAACAGGGCAAGTGCGACCTGGCACAGGTACTTCCCTGAGTTTTGGCCTTCAAAACCAGGAGGGAATTTATACCATCAGGGCTTACAACGAATTTACCCCTTGTACTTCCATCATGAACGATATGGCGATTGTGGGCATAAACGCCTTACCGGATATATTTGAGGTTCAGGGTGGAGGAGCCATTTGTGAAGGAGAGCAGGGTCTTCCGGTTTTTCTGTTGTCATCGCAGGTGGGCGTTTCGTATGAGTTATATAAAAACGCGGTCTCTACCGGATTAATTCTGTCCGGCAATGGATTTGGCCTTTCCTTTGACAATCAACAACAGGCGGGCATTTATACTGTGTTGGCCACCAATCAGGAAACTGGTTGTGTTGCTCAGATGACAGGTCATGCAGAATTGGTGGTAAATGTTCGTCCACAAGTGGATGCGGGACCCGATCAGGTTACTGTTCAGGGAAGTACGGTTCTGCTTTCGGGAACAATAATTCCCGTTACAGGAAATTATACCTATAGCTGGACGCCCCAGAGCCTTTGTGTTAATCCTCAGGCAAAAGTTACCGATACGCATCCGCTTTATGTGTCATCACTTTTTTTGTTTTCAGCTACCAATGCGGTAACAGGTTGTTATTCAACCGCTGATACCTGTGTAGTATATGTGAGTGATGGCCCTTTAAACGTACAAATTGTCCAAAGTTCGTCTGATATTTGTGCTGGAGAACAGGTTCAGCTAAATGCCATTGCAGGAGGGGGGAGTGGAAATTATAGCTATTCCTGGACATCATCGCCTCCCGGGTTTGTATCCAATTTGCCAAATCCGGTGGTTTCACCAACTGAAACAACAGTCTATCAATTGGTTTTATCGGATGGTGAGCAGACTGTTATGAGCTCTGTAACCATAGAAGTGTTTGCCGTTCCCCAACAGTTTAACCTCAACAACGGTGGAAATTACTGCCAGGGCGATAATGGCATCCAGGTAACTTTATCCTCTTCTCAGCAAGGACTGGAATATAGATTATACCATAACCAACTTGAAGTATCAAATAAAACCGGCTCAGGACAAATGCTGGATTTTGGCCTGTTTACCGATTCGGGATCTTATACTGCTGTAGCTGAAAACGCGCATGGCTGCCAAAGAAATCAAAACGGGATCGCTGTTATTGGTATTCACCCACTTCCCTTAGCAGAAGCCGGAATAAATAAGGTGATCAGTTCAGGTCAGTCTACAACCCTGGAGGCTTCGGCTTCGGGTGGAAACCCGCCTTATGAATATAGCTGGGTACCTGCCAGTTTATTAATTAACCCCTCAAACCCCACTCCGGCCACCGTTGCATTAAACCAAACGCAACTGTTTACGCTTGAAGTTGAGGATGCCAATAGCTGTGCAGGTAATACCGATAATATGGTGGTAATTGTTACAGGTGGCGAACCTACCGTAACTATTTATACCTCGGGTTATCCGGTATGCCCGGCTTCGGCGGTTACGCTCTATGCAATGGCCAGTGGTGGTACCGGAAACTTTAGCTATTTATGGCAATCCAACCCGGCTGGTTTTACATCTACACTTTACAATCCTACCGTTTTTCCTGAAGTTACAACTACCTATACGGTGATGGTGAACGATGGTTTACAGGTACTTACCAGCTCAGTTACTGTTGAGGTGAATCCCTCTCCACAACATTATCTGGTTTCAGGTGGGGGAAGTGCGTGCGAAGGCAACAGTACGGATGACATCATGCTCTCCGGCTCTGAGCAGGGTACACAATATCAGCTTTTTAGAAATGGGGTAGCTGTCAATGGTCAGGTAAATGGAAGCGGTTATGCTTTAAATTTTGGACCGCAATCCCTTTCGGGTGAATACACTGTTTTCGCAGTTCGCAATTCTACTCAATGTACAAGTATGATGGAGGGTTCCGCCCAGGTTACTATCTATCCGTTACCTTTGTCGGATGCTGGTTCCGATCAATTGGTGAATTCAGGAACGGCAGTTACCTTATCCGGTACTGTTACGGGTGGTTCTGGCAACTACTCATACAATTGGCAGCCTTCTGCCTTATGTTTAAATCCCCAAAGTCAGAATACTGAGACAGTTCCACTGACGCAAAGTTCCATGTTTACCTATAAGGCAACCGACCAATCAACCATGTGTACCTCCAAAAGAGACACCGTTTATGTTTTTGTTCAGGGAGGTCAAAACATCTATGCGCAGGCAAGCGCTTCTCCTGGGATAATTTGTCAGGGTGAGGAGGTGCAGCTTACCGTACTGCCTACCGGGGGAACTGGCAATTACCAGATTTCATGGTCATCAAATCCTGTCGGTTTTTATAGTGCGTCTGTAAGTCCGACAGCATATCCACAAGTAAGCACCCACTATTATGTCCAGGTATTTGATGGAGTTCTTACCGCTTATGATACTGTTTTTGTTGAAGTGATGCCTCCTCCTGCTGCATTTACCGTGACCGGAGGTGGTGGGTTTTGTTTTTACGATGACGGACTTTCAATTGGGTTAACAGGATCGCAAACCGGAACAACCTATTCGCTTTGGCGTGAACCGGGGCAAGAGATTTCCACTCTGACCGGAACAGGACAATCACTTTCCTTCGCAAATGTAACCACCGCAGGCTCCTACTCAATTCAGGCTGTCAATCAGCAAGGATGTATGCAAATGATGAACGGACAGGCAGTGGTGGAGGTTTATTCAGCTCCTGTAGCCAATGCAGGGACTGATAAAACCATCATGCAATCTGCACAAGCCATTTTAGAAGGAAGTGCCAACAACGGAAGTGGATTGTATGTTTACAATTGGTTGCCATCAGATTCTCTGGAGGTGCCGACTTCGCAAACGCCCCAAACAGTCCCCTTACATACCACCAATATATTTCATTTACAGGTAGTTGATGGATCAACAGGTTGTCACAGTCAAACCGATGATGTGGTGGTCATGGTTACAGGAGGACCTATGTCGCTGTCTGTAGTTACAGATGCTTCCAATATTTGCCCCGGGGATGAAACTCAATTATATGCTTTGGTTTCGGGTGGAAACGGAAATTATTCCTATAGCTGGACCTCCAATCCGGCAGGATTCACCTCAACGCTAATAGCCCCGGTAGTGAGTCCCGCTCAAACCACCACCTATTTTATAACCGTAAATGATGGTGCCGAAACGGTATCCTCATCTATACAAATTACAGTGAATGTTTTACCTATTGCCTTTTCAGTGGGTGGTGGTGGAAGTGTTTGTGCTGGTGACGATCCCGATGCCATTACTTTATCTGGATCACAATCAAACAACACCTACAGATTGCTTAAAAATGGATCTTCTACCGGCATAACCCGAGCCGGGAATGGATTTCCACTTCAGTTTGGAGTTATTAACAACCCTGGAAGTTATTCTGTTGTTGCCATTGACAACGTCCATCAATGTTCGAATAACATGGCCGGAAATGCGGTGGTCACTATCAATCAGCTACCTATGGCCAATGGTGGTCCCGACAAAATAATCCCTGTAAATTCATCTACTGTTCTAACGGGTAGTATATCCAACGGTTCGGGTGGATCGTTCCAATACCTATGGCAACCTCAGGCCCTGGTGCTAAGTCCTCAATCTTCGGCAACTCAAACAGTAAATTTGTCACAATCTACCATGTTCAGGTTTTCGGCTATCAATATAGCAACAGGTTGTCACTCATCTGCGGACACCGTTTATGTGTTTACCACCGGATCAGATTTATATGCGAATATATTGGCCTCCACACTCTCGGTATGTAGTGGCGAGCAGGTCGATTTGGTCTCTCTGGCCGGTGGTGGATCAGGTAATTATAGCTATTCCTGGACATCAGATCCTTTAGGAACCCTTTCAACACAGCAATCCATTTCGGTATTTCCTTCAACTTCTACCACGTATTTTGTAGAAGTCTTTGATGGAAACTCATCAATTACAAGTTCTGTTCATATTCAGGTTGCCAATAAACCCAATGTGTACACCGTAACCGGTGGTGGTGGTTTTTGTCCGGATCAATCAGGGGTAGTGGTTGGCCTTTCGGGAAGTCAAGAAGATGTAGAATATCAACTTTATGTAAATCCACAACAACCCTTAATCAGCATATCCGGAACCGGACAACCATTGACATTTGGTAATTTCACACAGG
Source organism: Bacteroidales bacterium (assembly GCA_030690365.1). Taxonomy (GTDB): domain Bacteria; phylum Bacteroidota; class Bacteroidia; order Bacteroidales; family F082; genus UBA6244. The sequence continues at coordinate 23,759 of JAUYGX010000129.1, forward strand.
AAGGAACATACTCTGTAAGAGCCAATACTAATCAGATGTGCTTCAGTGATATGAACGGTGAAGCCCGGATAATTCCATACGCTTCTTTAACAACAAATGCAGGCCCGGATCAAACCATTGCCTTTGGTGATCAGATTCTGTTATGGGGCAACGCCACCGGCGGTTCCGAAATATATCAATTTGAATGGCAACCTACTGATTCGTTGGTTAACCCTGAAAACCGGGAAGCACTTACTATACCTTTACATAGCACCACTTTATTCAACCTCCATGCGCAGGATGTGGAAACAGGTTGTCAGGGTGCAGACGATGAAACAGTAGTGTTTATTACCGGTGGCTTATTTCATGTGGACCTGTTTGCCAACAATGAAAATGTTTGTTCAGGTGAAACTGTGAATTTGTACGCGTTGCCAACGGGTGGTTCGGGCGTATATTCGTATGTGTGGTTATCCAATCCGGCAGGATTTTCATCTACCATTTATAATCCATCAGCAACGGTAATTGTCCCAAGCTGGTTTAAGGTGATAGTCAGTGATGGAACCACTTCCATCAGCGATTCGATTATGATAAATGTATTGCCAACACCCTTGGCTTTTGATTTGACGGGAGGCGGCGTTTCGTGTGAAGGCTTTGTCGGTGATTCAGTTTATCTGTCAGGATCTGAACCGGGAACAACCTATGAATTGTGGAACAATCAAACCGGAGAGTTAAATTCGGTACCGGGATCAGGTAATTCAATCAATTTTGGTGTTCAGCAAGAACCTGGTTATTACTGGGTGATGGCATTAAACAATTATTCAGGCTGTGGCCATGCAATGAACGATACTGTTGAAGTACAGATAATAGATTCACCTGTTGCAGATGCAGGGATGGATCAATATATCCAGCATGGAACCTCCGCACAATTGTATGGAACTGCTTCAGGGGGAGGGCTTACTTATACGTTTAGCTGGGCACCTGCGTATTTTTTAAATAACCCATTTCTACAACAACCGCAGACAATACCACTGGAATCAACCACCAACTTCTATTTAAATGTTACAGATATTCAATCAGGTTGTACCAGTACAACTGACCAGACCACCGTTTTTGTACTGGGAGGCCCGCTGAGCGTGGTGGTATCCGTTAGCAATAACCCTGTTTGTGTAGGAGAAAGCGCTGTATTAGAAGCACTTCCTACAGGTGGTAGCGGAAATTATTCCTATTTATGGACTTCCATTCCGGTTGGTTTTGTTTCAAACAATCCAAATCCGGTAATATCTCCTCAAAGTTCAACCCAATATATTGTGGAGGTGAACGATGGAATCAACCATGTGTTCGATACTATTCTGGTATCGGTAAATCAACAACCTATACAATATCTGTTAACAGGAGGTGGTGGCTTTTGCTTCGGAAATCAAAGCCCTAACATTCATTTATCCGGTTCTGAAAGTGGGGTTCAGTATAAGCTTTATAGAAATAACATGGCCGTGGCTCAAAAAGCAGGGACAGGTGCACCCATCGATTTTGGGTATTTTGCAGAGGCTGGATTATATTTTGCAGAGGCTTCCTTTGCAGGAAATGGTTGCATGGCTTCTATGCCCGGATCGGTTCAGATATGGGAAGAACAATTGCCTATTGTTGATGCCGGTCCAGACCGCATGATAGCGCAAGGCCAATATACCACGCTGGCCGGGAGTGCAAATGGCGGTTCGGGAGTTTATCAATATTCCTGGTCGCCTTCCACCAAACTTCTCAACCCGGGTGATCCCGATGCCACAACCATTCCATTGGATGCCACCACATTATTTACTCTGGCAGTGGAAGATTTAGAAACGGGATGCACCGGACAGCCTTCAAATGCCATTGTATTTGTGTCGGGAGGAGCATTAACAGTACACATTATTTCGTCTACTCAATCGGTTTGTCCCGGCGGGCAACTTATCCTATCAGCATTGCCCGGAGGAGGAACGGGACAATATACGTACTTCTGGGAATCATCCCCGACAGGTTTTTATGCTACCGGACAGGAGGTGCTGATAACACCCTTACAGGCAACATGGTATAATGTTTTGGTAACGGATGGTCAAACCGGGGTTGTGGACTCCATATTAATTACTCCTTATGAACTGCCCGACAAATGGACCTTGTCAGGTGGTGGGGCATATTGTTCAGGTGGTGACGGTAAAGAAATTGTTTTGAATAACTCTGCTTCATCAGTGAGTTATGAACTATATTTTCAAACCCAGACCACCGGGATTTATCAAACGGGAACCGGGGCGGGAATCGATTTTGGAGCATTTTTTGCACCGGGGATTTATTCAGTCGTTGCCACCAGCAATGATGGGTGTAGAACGGAAATGGCGAATTCTGTTTCTATTGAAGAAGCGGATTTACCCAAATCATTTCAGGTGGTGGGTGGTGGCACCTTCTGCGAAAACGACCCGACTCTGGGAATATTGCTGGAGTCTTCTCAATTAAATACGACTTATTCGCTCTTGCTGGATGGTGTACAAACCGACATTTCACGGCAGGGTACAGGCTTGCCATTGGGATTTGGGGGATTGCCCGAAAGTGGCATCTATTCCGTGGTGGCCATGCAAAATATTTCTGGTTGTACCAACACAATGACGGGTAGTTCATCATATATTATTCATTCTGCACCCGATGTGGTGATCGCCGGCGACACAGCCTTGTGCCTGGGTGATTCCATTTTGCTTCAGGGTTCAGGAGCCATGACCTATGAATGGAATACATTTCCAATACAATACACTTCCTCGATCCGGGTTTCGCCCCAGGCAAATACAAATTATACCCTGATAGGCTATACCAGCCAAAACTGTCCGGGCGAGGCTTCTCACTATGTTATAGTCAGCGAAAAGCTTACGTTAACGCTGTTGAATGATCAGAGCTCAATGTTAGTTACAGCTTACCCCGAAGGATTAGAGGCTTATACCTTCGAAATCGGTGGAGAGTTGATTCAATCAGGTCCGAAGAATTACTGGTCGTATAGCGAATATGCAGGTCCGTCCGATACGTTGATGGTCACCGGATTTCCGAAGAACGGTTGTGGTGATGAGGCCTTTACTTATGTTGATGTGGAGGAAGCCCCCAATGCGTTTACGCCCAATGGCGATGGTAAAAATGATTTGTTTTTACCGGGAGTCGAAATCAGGGTGTTCAGCAGTTGGGGAGGTGAATTATTTCATGGCAATGAAGGTTGGGATGGCCGCTACCAGGGTAAATTGGTGGTACCTGGTACCTATTATTATGTGCGACCGGTGTATGATGGGGATGGTACCTTGATAAAAACCATCAAAGGTTCAGTAACAGTAGTGATAGAATAATGGCGAAATATCTGTTGATCATCGGAGTTGTGTTTTCAGGGCTGTTTTTATCAGGCCAGGAGAAATCCATGGAAATGGGGGAGAAAGCCTATGAAACCCGCGATTATCAGTCTGCTATCAAGCATTACAATAAAGCGCTTCATCAGACCAATGATTTTAGTACTCAACAACAAATTGCTGGTCAGATTGCGCGGTCCTATTTTGCCATGAATAATTATTCGGCAGCGGCCAGATGGTTTGAGGATGCTATCGGCGACCGGATGAACAACTTGGAATTAGGACTCTGTTATTCCAGCGCACTGGCGGCTGATAAGCAATATGCCGAAGCACGATCGGTTCTGAACAGGCTTCTGGTGAAAAATCCGGAAAATAAGGATATTAACCAACGATTGCTGGCCTTGGATTTAATCGAAAATGCAGAGAAGGGCGACACTTTGGGATTGATACAACCATTGGACGACTTGAACAGCCTTTACAGCGATTACGGTGTTTCCATTTGGGATGGGATGTTGGTGTTTTCTTCTACCCGACAGGCAAATGGCACAACGCGCATTGATGGAAGAACAGGCCAGGGATTCAGTAATTTGTTTACTGTGGAGCCGGGATCAGAGCCGGATCAATGGGCATCACCAAATTTAATGTCGTCGGCCATCAACAGTCAAAACAACGATGGCACTTTTACATTTGATAACGTTCATCAGCAAGGCTACTGGACATCCTGCACCCGGAAACCGGATAATTGCCTGTTGTATCAAGCTGATTACAATCCCGTTTCCGAAAAATGGTCTAAGGCAGAGAAAGTTAGCTTTATGAACGAAGGTTATAATTATGGCCATCCTTATATGTCAAGTGATGGAAATACCTTGTATTTTACCTCCAACATGCCGGCAGGATACGGCAAAAACGATCTTTGGAAAGTTACGCGTAAACAAAAAGGACAGTGGGGAATTCCTGTCAACCTTGGCAACAAAGTGAATAGCTCCGCCAATGAGGTATTTCCAGCTTTAATTGGCGACAGCATTCTGCTTTTTGCATCCGACAGGATCACTTCATTGGGTGGACTTGATGTATTCTTTAGTGTTAATGACAGATTGAATTATATTGCACCTGTAAACCTGGGTTATCCTATCAACAGTGCTGCCGACGATTTTAGTCTGATTGTTGATGCATCCGGAGATAACGCCTATTTTTGTTCTAACCGAAACCAGGAAGCAAGCGATAACCTCTATCATTTTAAAGGATTTCCGATAAGGATAAAGGTGTTCGGAACTGTAATCAATGAAATGGACAATAAACCCATTTCAAAAGCCACAGTTGTTTTTGTTGACGATGAAAACCATGTTGATTCAGTGACTACCGATCCTTCCGGGAGATATGAGTTTCAGGCAAATGCGTTTAATGTTTATCGCCTTACTGCAAAGTATCCGGGGTATTATCAAGAAAAGAAAGTGATCAACACCAGCGCCAGAGAATTATTTAGCCATACCATTCGCGACGTGGAGGTTGACTTCGTATTATCGAAAACGGCCTATCCGTGTTCCATTAGTGGCGTAATTGTAAATCGCCAAAGCCATGTGCCCATGAAGGGCGTAAAGGTTGAAATTAGCACGAAGGCAGGATTTTCAAATTATACCTGGAGTAACGAGCAGGGAGGTTATCATTTTACCGGACTTAAACCACAAACCAACTATACGGTGCGAACAAGCCTGATCGGATATTTTTCTGAATCACGCGAATGCGTTTTGCCAAAAGTAGACCGGGAGCAGGATTTTAACAGAAGCAATGGCACCGATATGGATTTTCAGCTGTTGAAAATACAAACTCAAAGTGAAGTCGTCATCAATAATATTTATTTTGATTATAACCTGGCCACCTTACGGGAAGTTTCACGCATAGAGCTTAACAAGCTGGCTTCAATGATGCGCGAAACACCGGGAGTGTCCATTCAAATAAACGCGCACACCGATGCCCGGGGGCGTAATGAATACAACATGGAACTTTCGGCGCAGCGGGCTGCTGCGGTGGTCAATTACCTGGTTGATCAGGGTGTGTCGCGCAACCGGCTGATCGCCAAAGGTTGGGGTGAAAACCAATTGCTGATTCCAAAGGCAAATTCCGAGGATGAACATCAGGCCAACCGTCGAACTACATTTAATATTATCCAACTTAATGATGAGTCGCCAGAAGATTTAACGAAAGCCGAGTTGATGTCACAGGATGAACTTACTGAAGCAGATATAGAATACCGTGTACAGGTGCTTACTTCCGGTGAAAGTATTGATGTTGCAAGGGAGTTTGCCGTTGTACTGGCCAATTTGCAGCCCATTCAGATTTTTACCCGGCAGGATGGAAGTGTAACTAAATACGAGGCAGGAAGCAGAAGCACTTTGTCAGAGATTAGTTTGATAAAAGGTAAGTTAAAATCAATGGGATTTCGCGATTGTTTTGTTGTTTGTTATTACAAGGGACAGCGTATTTCGTTGGATGAGGCCAAAAGGATCGAAAAGGAGGGAATAAAATGAACGCATTGAGATCATTAATTTTATTTTTCCTGCTTACCTTGCTTGCAAGTGTTAAAGGACAATCGGACTTGTTGTTTAATAACTTTAATATCAATTCTATTGCGCGCAATCCGGCAGCGATGGAGAACAATGGCCTGGTGAATTGTTATCTGGGTGCACATCAGCAGTGGATCGGTTTTCAGGATGCCCCCAACATGCAATGGGTACATGTCTCCACTTTTTTCGACCGCCAGAATATGGGGGTTAGTTTGAATATAAGCAACCAGTCAGAAGGAGTGGCGCTTACGCAAAATATAAAATTGGGCTATGCCTATCATGTTTTGTTCAAAGGTGGACACCAACTTTCGCTGGGGCTGGGAGCAGGCGTTTATTTCCGGCGACTTGACTATTCAAAACTCCATTTTGCTGAAGAAGAACAGGGAATTCCTGTTAGTACCGAAAACATTCTTCGTCCGGACTTTGATTTTGGTTTTGAATATCAATATCATCAGCTTACAGCGGGGGCAGTAGCCACTCACATTACCGTTACCAATAAGAATGCCTCCCTTGCAAAAATCCCCATTCAGAATCACTATTATATAAGATATACACTGGATGCAGGCAAAGAGATCACCCTGATTCCCGGACTCGGCTATTTTGCCAGTGGTAAAATTTCCACCTTAAGCCTGGAAGCAGATATGGAATACCGGCAGTTGTTTCAGGTAGGGGTTAGTTACCGAACCCAACAATCGTTTATTATTCGTGCAGGTGTTTTGCTAAGTGAAGTGTGGGAAATCAAGTATGCTTACGACCTGGGTGCCGGATCGTTTGCCACGTACCATACAGGCATTCATGAATTCGTGGTAGTAGCCCGGTTTGCCAAACGAAATTCGGCCTTAAATTCACCCCGGTTTATTGATAATTGATCACTATCACAAAAGGTCGATTTGCAGAATTTAGCTGTGCTGCGATTTTTTATAAATTGTTTTGTGGTTAAAGCCCTTTAAAACAAATAATTGAAAATTATTTAAAAAAAATTGAAAAATAGTTAGAGATTATTGACGGAGTTATAAAAATCATTGTATATTTGCAGTGCTTGATTTGATTGTTTTTCATAATTGGGCCCACCTAACAGACCGCCCGGTCTAAGGTGGGTTTTTTATTTCATACCTTTTTAGTCTGTGTTTTTGAAACAAAATTTGAGTTTAGGTCGGGAGTATAGATCTAAAATTGATTAAGTTTTTTTAACAAATAATCTTTAAAATTTACTTGCACAATAAATAAACCATCGTACATTTGCAGTGCTTGTTTTGTTTGTTTTTCATAATTGGACCCATCCTAACGACCGCCCGGTCTTGGATGGGTTTTTTAATTGGAAACTATTAAGGTTTGAAAAACAAATGTGATGCTTGGAATCAGGCATGTCTGATAACAAGTTTCTTAGTTTTGGATTGAAAAGGTAAAAACAGAAAATCGTTATTAAATCGGGTAACTGGTTCCTTCCTCGCTCAGGTAGGTTTCCGGGAATATTTCACGTGCTTCTTCCAGGAGTGGGGTAAGGTCTTTATAGCGGGCTGAGAAATGACCGATGAGAAGTCGTTCAACCCGGGCTTTTTGTGCGATGGTGGCTGCTTGTTTTGCTGTTGAGTGAAATTTATCAGCCGCAATTTGCTCCATCGAACTATCAAAGGTAGCTTCATGGTAGATGAGGTTCGCATTTTGCACCACTTCGATAATAGGCTCATAGTAGGCGGTGTCGGCACAGTAGGCATAACTACGACTTGGACGCGGTGCCTCTGTAATTTCATCGTTTGCGAACGTTTGCCCATCGTTGCTTACAAATCCTTCACCCGATTTTATGGCTTTGATTTGAGCAATGGTCGGGTCAAATTTTTCGATAAAATCCAGTTTAATTTTCCTTTTCTTTGGTTGTTCCGAAAATTTAAATCCCCAGGTCGCAATCCGGTGGTTCACCGGAAAACACTCAAGCAATAATCTGTCATCATTTATTAAAGGAGTGTTTACAAAATCTTCCAGAGCGAGAAATTCAACCTGAAACATCAATCTTGTTTCCGACACTTTTAACACTTCAATAAGTAATTCCTTAAGCGCAGCGGGAGCGAACAGGGCCAATGGTTTTTCTCTCCCATAAAGATGAAGGGTTGATATAAGTCCGAAAAGGCCATAAAAGTGATCCCCATGTAAATGGCTGATCAGGATATGATCCAAATTGGCCTGCCTGACGTGTAATTCCACCAGCCTGTTTTGGGTGCCTTCTCCACAATCTACCAGAAATCTTCTGTTTTCAAATAGGATCATCTGGGCTGATAAATGACGGTTGTTGGCAGGAGCCGCTGAGCTGTTCCCCAAAATGGTGACCGAAAATGCCGGGTTTCTATTCATAAATCAAAATTAGTGTTTTATTGGGATAAAAGGCGCAGACAAAAAAAAGTCCTTCCCGTGCGGGGAAGGACTTTTCAATTTATTAAAGAATAAGCTTATTTTCCTTTATCAGCTTTTTCTTCATTTTCGAGGTCAGTTTTCAAATTGGCAAGTACATCCAAATCACCAAAAGTTGTTTTTTCCAACTTTTCGGTCACTTTTTTCATGGTGCGCTGTGTTTTTTGAACTTCTGCCTTTGCTGATTCGGCTTCTTTCACCTTGGCGGCTCTTTGATCTTCTTCAAACAGACGTGAGTGAGATAAGATGATTTTTTTGTTTTCTTTGGAGAATTCAATCACCTGGAAGTCGATGGTTTCGTCGGCTTTGATGTTTGAGCCGTCTTCTTTTTTCAGATGACGGGTTGGAACAAAACCTTCAACGCCATAAGGAAGAGATACAACAGCGCCTTTATCGTGGATGGCTGTTACAGTTCCCTGATGGATTGAATCCATGGTGAATACATCTTCAAATACATCCCATGGGTTTTCTTCCAATTGTTTGTGGCCCAGGCTCAAACGGCGGTTTTCTTCATCAACATCCAAAACAATTACTTCGATTTCTTCACCAATTTTGGTAAATTCGGCCGGATGTTTGATTTTTTTCGACCAGCTTAAATCGCTGATGTGGATCAAACCGTCAACACCTTCTTCGATTTCAACAAAAATACCAAAGTTGGTAAAGTTGCGAACAGAAGCTTTGTGTTTTGAATTTACCGGATATTTTTCGCGGATGCTGCTCCAAGGATCAGGCATCAGTTGTTTCATACCCAACGACATTCTTCTTTCTTCACGGTCGAGGGTCAGGATTACTGCTTCCACTTCGTCTCCTACTTTAAGGAAATCCTGAGCAGTACGCAGGTGCTGCGACCATGACATTTCACTTACGTGAATCAAACCTTCAACGCCGGTGGTAATTTCAACAAATGCACCATAATCGGCCAGAACCACCACTTTACCTTTGATTTTATCGCCCACTTTGAGCTCGGTATCGAGCGAATCCCATGGATGAGGAGTTAACTGTTTTAAACCAAGAGCAATGCGTTTTTTGTTTTCGTCGAAATCGAGGATAACCACTTTGAGTTTCTGATCGAGTTCAACAACTTCTTCCGGATGTTTAATACGTCCCCATGACAGGTCGGTGATGTGTACCAAACCATCTACGCCACCAAGGTCGATAAATACTCCGTATGAAGTGATGTTTTTAACTGTTCCTTCGAGTACCTGACCTTTTTCGAGTTTGGCGATGATTTCCGAACGTTGTTGTTCAAGCTCGTCTTCGATAAGGGCCTTGTGCGAAACCACCACGTTTTTGTAGTCGTGGTTGATTTTAACCACTTTAAATTCCATGGTTTTGTCAACATATACATCGTAATCGCGGATTGGTTTCACATCGATTTGTGAACCGGGTAAAAAGGCTTCGATGCCAAATACGTCAACAATCAAACCACCTTTCGTACGACATTTTACGTAACCATTGATGATTTCGTCGTTATCGTGCGCTGTGTTGATGCGATCCCATGATTTGAGCGTGCGTGCTTTTTTATGTGAAAGAATCATCTGACCCGTAGAGTCTTCCTGATTTTCAACATAAATATCTACTTTATCGCCCACTTTCAATTTTGGATTGTACCTGAATTCGTTGAAAGGAACAACACCATCGGATTTGTAACCAATGTTGATTACAACTTCACGTGAGGTTATGCCAACTACCGTACCTTCAATCACTTCGTGCTCAACAATCGAGCTTAAAGTATTGGTGTAGATGTCCTCCAGCTTTTCACGTTCGTTTGAAGAGTAAACGTCTTGCTTTTTACCAATTGAATCCCAATCGAATACGCCTGGAATCTGAACAGGTCTTTCTTTTACATCTTCTTCTACTACTACTACTTCTTCTTCTACTGTGGCAGGTATTTCTTCAGTTTCTTCAACGGGATCTTCTGTAACTACCTCAGCAGGTGTTTCTTCAACAACTTCGGCAGGTGTTTCTTCAACAACTGGTGCGGCTGTTTCTTCCACAATTTCTTCTGTTTCGGCTTGTACTTCTGGTGAGGCAACTTCTTCTGCTACTGTGATTTTTACTTCCGGCTCGGAAGATTCAGAGAGGTTTTTTTCTTCTACTGACATGTAATAATACTTGTGTTTCCTGACCGACCATCCGGATCTTGCGGCTCTGAAACTGGTTAAACAATTGATTTTAATGTTTGTAAGAATTTGAATATTAAATATCGATTCAAATCCCGGATACCTTAAAAACGGGTGCAAAAGTACAATAAAATTTTGAAAATTAAAATTCTAACCCCAAAGATTTTAACCCCGGCTTTTTATCTTATCTTTGCGCACGCTTTTAATTGCGAAAAGTATCATCAACACATTGTAAATCAGTA
>JAUYGX010000130.1 GCA_030690365.1 Bacteroidales bacterium
TGACCAATACAGGTAAAACAACCATTTTTAATTGCATATCAAATACCAAGGCCGAAAGCTCGAGTTATGCTTTTAGTGCGACAAAAAGTAACATTGGCGTGGTTGATGTAATCGATCCGAGGCTGGATGCACTGGATGCACTGGAGCATGCAGAGAGAATAATTCCGGCCACTGTGGAAATTGTGGATGTTCCGGGTCTGGCCAAAGGTTCCAGCCATGGAGAGGGTGTGGGAAATAAGTTTCTGGCCGATATCCAGCAAACAGATGCCATTATTCATGTGTTGCGTTGTTTTGATGATGAAAGCCTGCCCCATATTGAAGGTTCTGTGGATCCTGCGCGTGATATGGACATCGTCGATTTCGAACTTCAGGTACGCGATCTTGATCTCATAAACCGAAAAATAATACGTACAGAGAAATTGGTTAAAACTGGTGATAAGGAGGCTAAAAAGGCACTTGAGATTCTGGAAGTTTATAAAAGTCACCTGGAAAATTTTGGCAATGCCCGTACTGCACCTGTGGGCGAGGACGATACCTATGTTATACAGGATATGTTGTTGTTAACAGCCAAGCCGGTTATCTATGTGTGTAATGTGGATGCCGCTTCAGCGGTAACTGGCAATAAGTATGTAGAACAGGTAAAAAAACAGCTCGAAGGATCAAACAGCCTCATGTTGGTTATTGCCGGCGAGCTGGAAGCCGAGATTGCTGAATTGGAAGATATGGAAGACAGGAAAGCTTTTTTGGAGGATGCCGGTTTATCAGAACCTGGTGTCAACAAACTGGTTCGTGCTGCCTACGATCAGCTGAACCTTCAGTCATATTTTACCGTGGGAGTAAAGGAAATTAGGGCATGGACTATTAAAAAAGGCATGAAAGCCCCGGCAGCAGCGGGTGTCATTCACAGCGACCTCGAACGCGGATTTATTCGTGCCGAAGTGATGAAGTATGCCGACTATATACAATACAAAAGTGAAGCAGCGGTTAAGCTGGCAGGTAAATTTCATGTGGAAGGCAAGAACTATGTGGTGGATGATGGTGATATTATGAATATCAGGTTTAATGTATAGATAACTTAATTTGAAATAATATTGTTGTTTCAGATTCATCCCCAAACACCTTTCTGTTCATTTCGATAGAGGCAGGCTGAGCGAAAGCGATGGCTGACGAAAGAGAAATCCAGCACAGTGTTGTCATTTCGACCGCAGGGAGAAATCCCCTGGGCAAAACCCGCTTTTCTTTTAGGATATCTCATCAGTCTCGTAGTTTGAAAAGTTATTAAAGCGTCCATCAAAAATTGATTTTATTTCCTAATTTTACGCAATGGCCGTATCACACAACTACTTTGATTATATAATGACCAACAAGCACAAAAACGTGCTTTACATTGGAGTAACAAATGACATCGAAAGGCGTATTTATGAACATGAAACGGGTGAATACAAATGGTTTACGAAAAAATACAACTGCCATTATTTAGTTTATTACGAGTACTTCACTTTCATTGAACATGCCATTGAAAGAGAAAAGGAGATTAAAAAATGGAGAAGGGAAAAGAAAGATAAACTGATAATGTCTTTTAACCCGGAATGGCGTTTATTAAATAAGGATATTGAAGGAATTTGATTGGACTATTAATGAATGATCATTGTTATTTTGACGACGAAGGAGGAATCCTGCCTGCCTTAGGCTGAAATTCCCCAAGAACTTTGTTGTCATTTCGATTGAGGCAGACTGAGCAAAAGCGATTGCTGACGAAAGAGAAATCCAGCACTATGTTGTCTTTTCGACCGCAGGGAGAAATCCCCCAGAAACATAGTCATCTCCTTTCACTGCGCTTCCCTCGACATGACAGGGTAGTGCTTTGGGAATGTCTCGTCGCTGCGCTTCCCTCGACATGACAGGGTGGTGCTTTGGGGATGTCTCGTCGCTGCGCTTCCCTCGATATGACAATCCCAGACTATGTTGTCATTTCGACCGTAGGGAGAAATCCCCCAGAAACAAGGCCATCTCCGGTCTTGGGGGATTTCTCAGTCGTGCCTCCTTCGGCATGACAGGGTGGTGCTTTGGGGATGTCTCGTCGCTGCGCTTCCCTCGACATGACAGGATGGTGCTTTGGGGATGTCTCGTCGCTGCGCTTTGCTCGACATGACAGGTTGGTGCTTTGGGGATGTCTCGTCGCTGCGCTTCCCTCGACATGACAGGGTGGTGCTTTGGGGATGTCTCGTCGCTGCGCTTCCCTCGACATGACAGCTTTGATCAATGAATGACCGGGCTATTCCTGAACACCAGCTTTTCTCCTTCAGCATCCACAAGAATATGGTCGCTGCTATTGAGCTTCCCGGCAAGGATCATTTTCGAAAGTTCTTTCAGCACCTCGCGTTGGATAACCCTTTTCAGGGGACGTGCACCAAAATGTGGGTCAAAGCCAATCTCAGCTAATCTGTCGGCAGCTAAGTCAGTGAGGGTGATGTGGATGTTGTTTTTCTCCAGCATCTTCTGCACTCCTTTAAACTGAAGTGTAACAATTTCCCTGATTTCGTTTTGGGTTAACGGTTTAAACATGATGATTTCGTCTACCCGGTTTAAAAATTCGGGTCGGATGGTTTGGCGCAGCAGGCTGAAAACTTCTTTGCGTGTCTTTTCTTCCACTTCTTCCATGTTGCTCTCGGTTAAGCCGGATAGATTTTCCTGGATGATATGCGATCCGATGTTCGAGGTCATGATGATGATGGTATTTTTAAAATCCACTAAACGACCTTTATTATCTGTCAACCTTCCATCGTCAAGTACCTGAAGGAGAATGTTAAATACATCCGGATGGGCTTTCTCGATTTCGTCAAGAAGAACCACCGAGTAAGGCTTGCGGCGCACGGCTTCGGTTAGCTGACCACTTTCGTCGTAACCCACATATCCGGGAGGCGCACCAACCAGCCTCGAAACAGAATGTCGTTCCTGGTATTCCGACATGTCGATGCGCACCATGGCGTTTTCGTTGTTAAAGAGAAAATCAGCCAACGCTTTGGCGAGTTCGGTCTTGCCCACGCCTGTGGTTCCAAGGAAAATAAAAGAGCCGATGGGCCGTTTTTCATCCTGCAAACCGGCACGGCTCCTTCTGATGGCATCCGCAATGGCAGAGATGGCGTCTTCCTGGCCAACCACACGGGTGTGCAATTCGGCTTCCAGTGTCAGCAGCTTTTCGCGTTCGCTTTGTAACATCCGGTTGACGGGGATGCCGGTCCATTTGCTAACCACATCGGCAATATCCTCTGCGCCCACCTCCTCATTGATAAGTGGTTTGTCACCTTGAAGTGAAGTCAACTGTGCCTGATAGGCTTCGGTATCAGCCTGATTTTGCTGTAGTTTACCGTATCTGATTTCGGCTACCCGGCCGTAATCACCGTCGCGTTCGGCACGTTCTGCTTCCAGTTTCAGGTTTTCGATATCAATTTTCTTCATCTGAATTTTATCCACCAGATCCTTTTCAGCCTGCCAACGCGCACGCAAATCGGTGCGGACTTCATTCAGGTTGGCCAATTCCTTGTTGATGGTTTCAAGCTTATGCTTGTCATTTTCACGCTTGATGGCTTCGCGTTCTATTTCCAGTTGACGTACACGACGTTCCACAGATTCCAATTCTTCAGGTAATGAATTGATTTCGAGTTTTAACTTGGAAGCTGCTTCGTCGATCAGGTCGATGGCTTTATCGGGCAAAAACCGGTCGGTGATATAGCGTTGCGACAGTTCTACCGCAGCCACAATCGCTTCATCCTTAATTCTTACCTTGTGGTGATTCTCGTATCTTTCTTTTAACCCGCGTAAAATAGATACGGCGGAAAGGGTGTCAGGTTCGTTTACCATCACAATCTGAAAACGGCGTTCGAGGGCCTTGTCTTTTTCAAAGAATTTTTGGTATTCTTTTAAAGTGGTGGCTCCGATGGCGCGCAATTCGCCTCTGGCCAGGGCTGGTTTGAGAATGTTGGCGGCATCCATGGCACCTTCCGACTTTCCGGCACCTACCAGGGTGTGGATTTCATCAATAAAGAGGATGATCTCTCCGTCGGAGTCGATCACTTCTTTTACGACACTTTTTAATCGTTCCTCAAATTCACCTTTATATTTTGCTCCTGCAATCAAAGCCCCCATGTCGAGGGAGAAAATCAATTTTGATTTCAGGTTTTCGGGTACGTCGCCATTTACCACGCGGTGAGCCAGTCCTTCGGCGATGGCTGTTTTTCCAACACCAGGTTCACCAATCAGGATGGGGTTGTTTTTGGTGCGACGTGATAAAATTTGAAGTACACGTCTGATTTCATCATCGCGCCCGATTACCGGGTCGAGCTTACCTGAACTGGCCAAATCGTTGAGGTTTTTTCCGTAACGCGCCAGTGCATTGTACTGGTCTTCTGCACTCTGACTGTTAACAGTAGCTCCTTTTCGCAGTTGTTTGATGGCCTCGGTGAGGTCCTTTTTATTGACCTGATTGTCTTTTAAGAGTGCTTGAGCAGTACTTTTTTGATCCAACAAGGCAAGTAATAAATGCTCGATGGAAATAAAATCGTCGTTAAATTCTTTGAGGTATTTTCTGGCGGTATTGAGCACCTGACTGGCTTCGTTTGAGAAATACGGTTCGCCACCGCTTACTTTGGGCAGCGATTCAATGATTCTGACAACGGCCTGTGAAAACACAGTATAGTTGACATTCATTTTCTTAAGCAAAAAGGGTGTTACATTTTCGTCTGTTTCAATAATCCCTTTCAGCAGGTGGATATTTTCGATGGCCTGATTCTGGTAGGTTACAGCCACTTCCTGCGCTTTCTGTATCGCTTCCTGCGATTTTATTGTAAATTGATTTAAGTTCATATCCGCAGTTTTCGGTTGATGATTGATCTATCTTTTTTTTCCTGAATTTCACATCAAATCCAAAACCAAAAGCCAAATGAGCTAGATTTCGGAAATTATGTCGTAAAATATTTTTAAAACTGACAAAATGACTGATTATTAGCAGGTTGTTTAAAAAATAAAATCTGCAAAGAAGCGTTTCTCGAATAGTGCTATCTTCGCCATTGAAGATTACGTTGCTAAGTTATGAATAATATATGATGAAAAAAACACTGGTGCTTGGGGGAAGTATAAAACCCGGGCGTTTTTCAAATAAGGCTATCCGGCTTCTGACGGCTCATGGCCATCCTGTGGTATCGATCGGGTTAAAGCCCGGACAGGTTGAGGAGACATTGATTGAGACGGGGTTTCTTGATTTTCAGGATGTTCATACCGTAACCATGTACCTTGGCCCACAAAACCAACCACCCTATTACGACTATATTTTGGGATTACATCCAAAGCGTGTGGTTTTTAATCCGGGAACTGAAAATGCAGAATTTATCAGGAGCCTTCGTGCAGCGGGAATTGAGGTGGTTGAGCATTGTACTTTGGTCATGCTCGACTCCGGGATTTTCTGATCTGCATCCACCGGGCAGGAAACTATATTTTACTAACTTTGCACCGTATTTTACATCCAATAGCGACTTTGTATGACCATAGCAAGAAGCATAATTAAGACCTTCAAAATTTCATTTGTTCTAGCATTGGTGTTTAATGCCTTATCCGGAAAAGCACAGGATACATGTGCCATTTCAATTGATACCCAGATGCCTGTATGTCCTGAAACCTATTTTGAATTAAGTGTTTTTGAGCGTGTTAACCAGACTTTCGACTGGCAGCAGGAGGAGGGAAGCGGATTTGTATCGGTGGGGAATGAGTCAGTTTTGGCCGTGAAATTGAATGATTCTGCTACGTTTAAAGTCATTGTTCGCGATACCATCACCAATCAGGTTTGTGAAAGTGAATTGTTTGGGGTGAGTGTTTATCCTCCTATCCACATCGAATTTGTTCAGATAAGATTAACCTGTACCAATGGTGATACTATTAACGGTAGAACTGCCCAGGTGAGAGCTACAGCATCTGGAGCTTTTCAACCTGATGAGTATCATTATTTTTGGGAGTATCCAGCTCAGATTATCGGCGATTCATCATTGGCTCTTGGTTTAAAGGGCCATCAAAATTATGCCATCGCGGTCAAGGATCGTTATGGGTGTGTTGCCCGCGACACTTTTTATACACAAGTCTATCCAAATCCGGTTATTGAGATATTTACTGATCCCAATGATACGGTTTATCTCCAAAATCCTTCGGTAACCTATAGCTATAACAACCTATCCATCGATAGCATTGCCCTTTCCACCCATTCGTGGGAGATCATCGAAGGGGATACGGTTTTTACATCTGAATTGGAGGCTCCGGTTTACAGGTACAATAGTACAGGTGAATTTATGGCCTACCTTACCGTGGTAAATCCAGAAGGCTGCGATACAACATATGCAACTACAGTAACAGTGAAACCTGTTGAACTGTATATCCCTAACGTATTTACACCGGGTACCAGCCCGGGTGTCAACGACTTTTTTGAGGTTACCACCAAGGAAAATCAGGAGAAAGGAACTACAGACATTGAAACATTGCAGCGTTTTTATGAGAACTCGCGTTTGGTGGTATTTAACCGTTTAGGTAAAAAAGTATTTGAAGCAGATAATTACGACAACAAATGGGACGGGGATAACCTGCCCGATGGGGTTTATTATTATGTGCTTGAATGTCATGGTGCTAAAAGTACCGATGTGTTTAAAGGCTCTGTAACCATTATCAGAGGAAATTAAAGGAGATTAAAAATGAAACATTTATTGTGGATGGTGATGTTGGTGGTTATTGCTACATCCTGCGCCAATTCAGGATCGAAAAAAATCAGTACCGATTTGGTCAACAATCCAAGTTCAGCAAAAACAACGGCTACCGATGCGCCACAGATTAAGTTTGAAAAAACCGAACACGATTTTGGCCGGATAATTCAAGGCGAAAGGGTGACCTATCAGTTTAAATTCACCAATACCGGACAATCTGATTTGTTGATTTCAAAGGTCAGCACCAGTTGTGGGTGCACCGTTGGCAAATATACCAAAACGCCCATTGCTCCGGGCGAAAGCGATTTTATCGAAGCTTCTTTCGATAGCAGTGGACGTAAAGGTATTCAAAAGAAAACCATCACCGTCCTGACAAATACACAACCCAATACTACTACACTTTTAATCAAGGCAGAAATCGTGATGCCTGAAAATATTTAAACCAAATAAATCCATTTACTATGAAATTGATGCTTATCCTATTACAGGCAGCCGAATCCTCAGAAAGCAGTTGGATGTCGATGTTGCCATTGTTCTTAATTTTAGTTGTATTCTATTTTTTCTTTATCCGTCCACAGACGAAGAAAACCAAGGAACAAAAGAAATTCAGAGAAGCCCTGCAGAAAGGCCAAAAGGTAGTTACCATAGGAGGAATCCATGGTAAGATTACCGAAGTAAACGAAACCACCGTCGTGCTTGATATTGCCGGCGGCCAGGTGAAAGTGACCGTCGAAAAAAGTGCGATTGTTGTTGATACATCCGACATTGGTCAGGCCAAGTAATTTTTTTATATTTCATTGAAACAAAATTAATTACCCGGAGTATGACTATTCAGGCTCCGGTTTTTTTATGAAGGAATATACCAAATACACGTTAGTGACGAAGAAGGCCACGGATTATTTTCCTTTTCTAAAGAAAATGAAGCGTGATCATTTCATCTTCTTTCTGTGTTTGGTGATCGCTTCCCTTTTTTGGATGCTGATCAAACTTTCGGGAGTATATACGGTAACCTATGTTTTTGACGTGGATTACAATCATGAGCCCGTACAAAAAAGGATGACCTCTCAAGTGGACAATACGCTTACTGTAAATGTAACTGCCCGTGGATTTGCACTGGTTGAAATGGGATTTGGCAATAAGCATATTCCGTTATCAATCGATCTGCGCAATTATCAGTTGATACACGATAAAGGGACATCCTATTATATTTACACACAGGAATTAAGGAAAAGTCTGGCAGCACGGCTGAGTGTTGATGAGGCCAATATTGTTCTTTCTGAAAATCGCCTTGGTTTTGTATTGGAGGATTTAAGCAGCAAGAAGGTGCCTGTTATCCCCAAATACACCATTCATTTTAAGGACCAGTTTGGGCCTTACATGGAGGCGCACGTTGTTCCTGATAAAGTAGAGGTTTTTGGCCCTGCTTCTTCAATCGATACCATGACAGCGGTTTATACCCGTAAAATTGTCCTCAACGATGTGGATTCCGACATTCAGGTGAACCTTGATCTGGCGAATAACCATCCTGAGCAATTTAATTATGGTGTTAAAAAAGTAGCGCTGGATATTGATGTTGAACGGTTTACCGAATCGTCCGTAGTGGTTCCTGTCAATCAGTATATTAACTCGGTGGCAATAAAAACGTTTCCTTCCGCCATTAAAATTTATTACAAGGTGGCTCAAAAGGACTTCAATAAAATTCAACCCAACCAGTTTAATTTGGTTTTCGATTCAAAAGGTGTAAAGCTTAATGAGGTCACCAAACTGCATTTACAACTCGACAAACAACCCCAAAACATTTCAAATGTACGGCTGGAGCCTGCCGATGTTGAGTTTTTAATTGTTAAATAACATGAAGCGCATCGGTCTTACGGGTAATATCGGAAGTGGCAAATCGACGGTGGCAGGGATATTTGAGGTGCTGAGAGTACCGGTTTTTTATTCCGATGTAGCAGCTAAATGCCTGTACCAGCGTACGGAAGTAAAAGAGGAACTCCGGGTGTTATTCCCTGACATGGAATTGTTTAAGGGGGGAGTCCTCCAAAAACAACTTCTCTCAAAAATAATATTCTCCGATAAAGAAGCCCTTGAAAAAATCAACCGGTTGATTCACCCCTTGGTGGAACAGGAATTTCAACATTGGAAAAATAGCCGGGAGAATTGCCCTTACGTGGTGCAGGAAAGCGCCATTATTTTCGAAAACAACCTTCAAAGCCGTTTCGATGATGTTATCCATGTTGCTGCTCCCCTTGAAATCCGGCTTCAACGCATCATGAACCGCGATCACCTCGATAGGAGCCAGGCTGAAGTCAGAATGAGCAATCAGTTGCCTGAAGAAAACAAGCGGAATTTAGCCGATTACATAATTGAAAATGACGGTCAGCTGTTGCTTATACCACAAGTGATGTGGTTGCACAAGCAATTTTCCTTTGTTTAATTCTAATATCTGCGGTTATAACGTAACACCTTGTCTCCCGCCGATTTAGCCTGAGTAATTCCTAAACTTGTTTTACTCACATAATGTCAATGGAAGCTGGGAATATTAGGAATAAATACCTGGAAATGAATGAATAAATCTGATCGACATGCAGTCGGATAAATCCGGACTGCAATGGATGTCAAATAAATACACTCATTGTAGATGAATAAAACACCTTAGAATTAATCCATTGCAGTCTGGCTTTAGCCGACTGCTAAAAAAAGCTCCTTCTTATTAAGCAACAGTTAGTTACAGAAATAAAATAAAGATAGAAAAATAGAGAATAGATTCCAATTGTAAGGCAGTCGGATAAATCCGGACTGCAATGAATGTACTTTTAACATGTTCTTTGTAGATGAATAAAACACCTTAGATGTTCATGAATAATTCAGGTTAGTTTTTTACCTAAGTAATTTGCATAAAAAAAGCCCGCACCAGTCAATAGTGCGGGCTTTTTTAAAGAGTATTAGTCGGTTAATTGTTTTGTGGGTTGTAAATATTACCTGCAACCCGATAGCCTGAAAGGTCCTCATACCAGTCGTTGTATAGTACCCCGCCTGATTCTGCCCAGTCAGCAAAGAAATTGTAAGCGTTGATGATTTCAACCTGCTCCACAGGATAATCAAAACTAACCGGTAGGTCGATGGCCCAAGGCAGGTTGTTTACTGTCTGGTAATACTTACCAGAGGCTGGATTTGAATCGTCTGCCCAGGTTCCAAAAAGAGAGGTGTTTGCCAGATCGGTGGGCTGGTAACCTGCCAGATGTACTTCTTTTCCCCGTTCCTTATCCACAATAATAAAAGGGTTGTAAGGTGCAATGCTGTTGCTGATGGTTCTTGATTTCAGTCCGTTAAATAATACATGAATCTGATTGGTATCAGGATCAACATAGGGGTTGTCTGGAACTGTGTTGATAAAACCTGAGCCAGAGGAACCAATCATGTTAAATGCATTGTCAAAAAATACAATTACTGTATTGCTTTGGTTTTCTTCGGTACCATTGGCGGCAATGTTCAGGTAATTTTCGGTAAAATGTTGACCGCTCACCGACTGTACATTAGCAGGATCGCTGCCCTCAATCATAATTCCGAAAGCATTGGTAAGACTCGCACCAACAGCCCGAACACTATAATCCGCAAAAAGTTCAACCAATCCATTGTTTGAGTTTATAACCGATTGATAGTGATAATCCAGGATCAGGTCGTTAAAATCGTAATCGCCTTTTCCGGGCCACAAATCCTCGAAAGCCAATGTTCCCCAGTCGGTTTCATTTGGGTAATAGATGTTGAATGCACGTGTGGCATCATTGGGATATTCGTCCAGATCGTCGTCAACACCATCACCATCTGAATCGGTTACGGGACCTGTTACTACCACATTGTCGAAACATATTCTGCTTGACTTGGTATAGTCGTTGGTCCACATAAGTACCTGACACTTGGCAGTGCCGGCCGGCATAGTGGCCGCAATCATTTTGTTGGTCCAGTTCGTAGGTACCGACAACATTTGTAAAGTAAAATATTGCAGTGCATTTCCATTGCTCGAAAGCGGGATCAGGTAAAGCCATGCATAGTTGGTTCCGCTGGTACCATCACGTTTAATGTCGGCACTGAATGTGATCAGGTCTCCCGGTGAGGCCTGGATCAACTGAGAAGTACCTCCATAAAAACTGGTGGAGGAATTGTTTGTGCGTATATAGCCATTCCCACCATCCTGGGCCCATTCCATGTACCCCTGACGCGCATCCTTCGAAAACCACCATTTTCCATTCACCGAAAGGAGGTTGTACCAATTGTTCATGGTGCCAAAATTATTGTTGCTGAAATCGCCATTTTCAACCAGATTCGTAATCACATTCTGGTCGCGGATACCCATCATACTGAGGAGGTTAGCTTCTGCCGCTTTTGTAGCTGGCGGAAGAGAATCAGGGGGGTAATTGTCATAATCACCTCCAAAGTCGATGATCACTCCACCTTCTTTTAACCCACGTAAATTAGTTACCGGTGCAATTACCGCTCCAACCTGAGTTTTTACATAAACCTCGTTGAGTACCATTGGGATAACGATGCTCCCGGTAAATGCTCCGTTTTGATCGAAGCTACCCGATGAAATCAGTTTTCCGCCCTGAGCGGGATCGCCTGTAAATACATCAAACCGACTCCTTAATCCTGAAAAATCGATGGTGGTCGGCATCTGGATATGGAGTGTTACTTCTTTTGTGGTTTCAAAAGTAAACCCATCCGGAACTTTTAGGTTGTCCATTGTTTTTTGGGGGGGTGTAGTGTTGGATTTGGTACACGATAGTACCATCATTCCAATTAAAACTACAAAAGAAAGTAAAAAACATATTTTTGACTTCATGATAAAATAGTTTAAGTTTGTATTGACTATTTCAAAAACAATACCAAAGATACGAAATCTGGTTAACTTGTTCTTAAATAATCAACTAAGAAATAGATAGAATTTAATGTTTTCCCAATGCGGGAATAAAGTTTAGAATATGGATCATATGGAGGCAATGACACCAGGAATAGGATCACGTGTTTCACACCCCGAATTTGGCAATGGAGTAGTAATTCAGGTTTACAGCGATAGCTATGAAATTACCTTTATGGATTATGGTGTAAAAACGGTGACCAAGTCATTTGACAAATTGAAAGTGATTGATTTTCACGGTAGTGATACAGACTTAATTAGTTATGAAAAAGTGGAACGGGTATTTCGTCGGTTGTTGACATCTATCAGCGATATTCAGCATCCTGTTCATCTGGGAGATAAATGGAAAGGCGGGAAATTGATCCTCAAACCCGGCAACGAAAGTCTGAAGGAGAAGGAAATTCCCATAGATCAGTTTTTTCATAAAATTGTAATGATCCGCGACCGCGTTCGCGTAATGGAACAAAGAATTAATGCCGCTTCAGGTCTTGATGATGAAGAAAAGGTTTCGCTTCAACAATATATTACCCGCATTTATGGCAGCCTGACCAGTTTTAATGTGCTCTTTGCCGACAAGGAGGATTATTTTGTGGGCGACAAGTCTTCCTGATATGCGGCCGGTTTATCTGATTGGTTTTATGGGTGCCGGAAAAACTACACTTGGCAAACGCCTTGCCACAGCCATGGGATTGACATTTCAGGATTTGGATCACCTTTTTGAGGAGAAATACAAGCTGAATATCAATTCGTTTTTCGAAAAATATGGTGAGAATCTTTTTCGGAAGTTTGAATATGAGCTCATTAAGTCTACCTACGAAATGCAGGATGTGGTTATATCGACCGGTGGAGGAACACCTTGCTTTTTCGACTCAATGCAGGGGATGAACCAAAACGGTGTCACTGTTTACATGCAAACTACTCCGGCCGGACTGACCAGCCGATTGGTAAATGCTAAACGGCAGCGTCCTTTGCTGGAAGGAAAATCACCCGAAGAGTTAATCTTGTATGTAACTGAGAAACTTAAAGAAAGAGAAAAATGGTACACTCAGGCCCACTTCAAAATTGACGCCATCAATCCTGATTTGCCAAAATTAATCGGGGAGATATATTCCCTAATTAGTGAAAAATGAGCCTGGATTTTATCCTTCCAGATAATCCTTGTACTCCTCAAAAACCATTTCCAGGGCCAGCATATTGGTGTAGAAAAACTTAAAAATAGCCGGCCAATTTTCCTTGTTCATAGGAGTAAGTCCATTGGTTTGGATGGTAAGCAGGGGAGAATCCTGTAGTGGGTTTTCCAGATCCCAGATGATTTCAGCAGCAACGGCTTCCACAAAAACCGATTTTAAAGCCACGATTTTTTCCAACAATGCGGTGCGGTTGTCGTTGAATTTCTCGGTGATATCCATATGAACGCCAGGTTGTTTGCGTTCTACACTAAACCTGAAGCGGATTCCCCGAACACCGGTTTTGTTCAGCAGCCATTTTTCCCTTAATCCCAGGCGTTTTCGCTTGGTGGTTGACCATTTCCCAAAAGTGGTCCAGAATTCCTGAGTCAGCAGATATTTTTCACTGCGGCTATACATTTGGACTTATTTGCGTACCAGCAGGGCCACGTTCTCTACGTGATGTGTCTGAGGGAACATATCCACAGGTTGCGCCTTGACGGCCTGATACTTTGCATTCAGGATTGCAATGTCGCGCGACTGACTGGCAGGGTTGCAACTGATGTAGATGATTTTTTCAGGTTCCATTTCCAGTAGCTGATAAAGCACCCTTTCGTGCATGCCAGCTCTGGGCGGGTCGGTAATGACCACATCGGGTTTGCCATGTTTCCTGACGAAATCACGGTCGAGTACCCGGGCCATATCGCCCGCAAAATAGGTGGTATTTTCGATGCCATTGATATTGGCATTGATGCGGGCATCCAAAATGGCTTGCTCAACGTATTCTATTCCAACTACATGTTTAACCGACCGGGCGATAAAAGCGGCAATGGTGCCGGTTCCGGTGTATAAATCGTACACCAGTTCATTCCCGGTAAACCCGGCAAAATCGAAGGCTGCCTGATATAATTTCCGGGCCTGCACAGGATTGGTTTGGTAAAATGAGATGGGGCCGACTTTAAACTGAAGGTCAGGTTGTCCTGCTACCGGTGCTTCCATTTTTTCCATGATAAACGGATCACCTTTATAAAGCTGTACTTCCAGGTCGGTGATGATGTCGTTTACTTTTTCATTAATGACATACATCATGGAGGTGATCTCCGGGAACCGGACTGTGAGGTATTCCAGCAATTCAGTTTTATTCAGGTCGTCGTATTTGAAAACCACAATCACCATCACGTCACCGGTGGTAGAAGTTCTGATGATTAAATTGCGCAACAGGCCTTCACCCGTATGCAGGTTGTAAAAAGGAATGTTGTGTTCAATGGCGAATTCCTTAACTGCCAGTCGGATGGCGTTGGAGGGGTCTCTTTGTAAATGACATTTTTCGATGTCGAGTACTTTGTTGAACAATCCCGGCAGGTGAAATCCAAGACCCTGTGTATTTACAGGGCCGCCTTCTTCTGCGGGTGTGTCGAGTTGTGTAAGCCAACGGCGATCGGTAAAGGTAAATTCGAGTTTGTTTCGGTAAAAATATTGTTGGTCACTGGCAAGGATGGGCAGATATTCATCAACGGTTACTTTCCCAATGCGTTGGAAATGGTCCTTTACCTGTTGCTCTTTGAATATCGCCTGTTGGTCATAACTGATGTGCTGCCACTTGCATCCGCCACATAAACCGTAATGTTCGCATTCGGGCGTGGTTCTTGCCCCGGAAAGTTGATGAAATTTGATGGCCTTTCCTTCAAGATAACTTGTCCTTTTGCGTGTAACCTGCACATCGACAATGTCACCCGGAGCTGTAAACGGAATAAATACAACCTTTTCTTTGTAGTACGCCAATGCTTTTCCTTCAGCACCGGCTTTCATCACTTCGAGGTTTTCAAGAATTGGCAGAGGTGGTTTTTTTGTCCTTCCCATGTAGATTATTATTGGTCGGCAAAGGTAACAAAATCAATGACAGGTTTTTGTCGTGCCGGACAATTAGCCTAATACTTGGATTTATTCTTATTTGACAGTAAAGTTCTGATCCAGTTGAATATATGAGTATTAATGGCATAAACCTGGCCTGGACAAGCAGGAAATGTTTCACGCAAAGTGCGCTAAGTAATTTGTACGCAAAGTTCGCAAAGAAGTTTTGTGACTTAAAATATTCCTCATTTTAAAGTAGGTGATGTATAGAATAAGGTTTTCCACAACATGATGATTTGATCTGTAATTTTCAGGCCACAAGATCAAGAACAATCAAAACAGTTAAAGTTGAAAAGGTTAGAAGTTTGGCTTTAGTGAATAGGTACGGTAGTAATCATCAATAATTTTTACGGCTTCTTCGATGTTGTCGACCAAATGAAAAATATCCATGTCTTTTTCACCTACCTTACCTTCGGCAAGCAATTTCTCTTTGATCCATTCAACCAGGCCACCCCAGTAATCTTTGCTAATCAGCACAATGGGAAACTGAATGAGTTTATGTGTCTGGATCAGGGTGATGGCTTCAAAAAGTTCATCCAATGTACCAAAACCACCGGGCAGTACCACGTACCCCTGCGAATAGCGCATAAACATGACTTTTCTGGTGAAAAAGTAGTCGAACTGAAGCAGTTTGTCGTGGTCGATGTATTCGTTGGCACTTTGTTCAAAGGGGAGGTTGATATTCAATCCGACAGATCTTCCACCGGCGATGTGGGCTCCTTTGTTGGCTGCTTCCATGGCCCCGGGACCGCCACCGGTAATGATACCAAATCCTTTTTTGGTAAGCAGGTAGGCCAGTTCCTCGGCCATGTGGTAACATTTGTCGCCGGGTTTGGTGCGTGCCGAGCCAAATACGGCTACGCAGGGTCCGATTTTAGAAAGGGTTTCATAGCCATCAACAAATTCAGCCATGATTTTAAATACCGACCAGCTATCGTGTGCTTTGGTTTCGTTCCACGATTTGGATTCGATCTCGCGTGGGATGAGGTGATTTTTTTCGTTCATCAGATGCATTTTTGAAAAAAAATAAACCCCGCAATATAGCAAATCCTGCGTTATTGCCGGGAAAATTTACTGAAGTAGAAAGAGATTTTCGTTAAATTTTCTCAAAGTTTAAGTTCAGCCCTGATAAAAGGAGCTGTCCGGCTTTCTGTATTTAGTGCAACTTCTTCCGGTGTACCCTCACAAATAATAGTTCCTCCTGCACTTCCCCCTTCAGGGCCAATATCGATAACGTGGTCGGCTACTTTTATCACCTCCATGTTGTGCTCGATGATCACCACTGTATTTCCTTTACCAACCAATTTATCCAGTACTCCCAGCAGGACTTTTACATCCTCAAAATGCAATCCGGTAGTAGGTTCATCAAGGATGTACAGCGTGTTACCTGTATCTTTTTTTGCCAGCTCGGCGGCCAGTTTTACGCGTTGGGCCTCACCACCAGAAATAGTGGTAGAAGACTGACCCAGTGTAAGATAACCAAGTCCGACATCCTGAAGGGTTTTAAGCTTGTGAACGATAAAGGAGATGTTTTCAAAAAACTGAACTGCATGGTTGATGGTCATATTCAGTACATCGTTGATGGACTTTCCCTTGAATCTGACTTCCAGGGTTTCGCGGTTGTATCGTTTTCCGTTGCAATCTTCACACAACACATACACATCCGGCAGAAAGTTCATTTCGATGGTTTGAACGCCGGCCCCTTTGCAGGTTTCGCAGCGTCCTCCTTTCACATTAAACGAAAACCGCCCGGGTTTGTAACCCCTGATTTTGGCTTCGGGCAGGTTGCCAAACAGCTTTCTGATTTCATCAAACACCTTTGTATAGGTGGCGGGATTCGATCGTGGTGTGCGCCCGATGGGCGATTGGTCGATTTCGATGACTTTGTCAATGTCGTTGATGCCTTCGATGCTTTCGTAGGGTAAGGGCGTTTGCAGCGAGTGATAAAAATGTTTACTCAGAATGGGGTAGAGGGTTTCGTTGATCAGCGTTGATTTGCCGCTGCCCGAAACACCTGTTACACATATAAATTTGCCCAAAGGGAGGGTGAGGTTTACCTGGTTGAGGTTATTTCCCGAAGCTCCTTTTAGGTGGATAAATTTCCCGTTTCCGGGTCGTCTCGTTTCGGGTATTGGGATCATCCGTTTACCGTTCAGGTAGTCAGCGGTGATGGTATCGATTTTTTGAATTTCATCCGGTGTGCCGGCGGCCATGATTTCGCCACCATGCATACCTGCGCCCGGACCAATATCCACCACAAAATCAGCGGCAAGAATGGTGTCTTTGTCGTGCTCGACCACAATCACCGAATTGCCTACGTCTCTTAAATCCTGTAAGGCTTTGATAAGTTTTTGGTTATCGCGTTGATGCAGGCCGATACTGGGTTCGTCCAGAATATACAACACTCCCGTAAGTTGTGAACCGATTTGTGTGGCCAGGCGGATGCGTTGCGATTCACCGCCCGAAAGGCTTCGCGCCGGGCGATACAGATTCAGATATCCTATTCCCACATCCAGCAAGAAATCGAGTCGGTTGTTGATTTCTCTGAGGATTTCATGTCCGATAATTTGTTGTTTATTGCTCATCGAAACCTCCACCGTTTCGAGCCACTTGCGCAGATCCACCAGATCCATCAGCGCCAGTTCGGCAATATTTTTATCGTGGATTTTAAAATGAAGCGATTCTTTCTTTAGCCTGTCGCCATTGCATTCGGGGCAAACGTGCTGGTTCATAAAGCCATCGGCCCATTGTTTGGAGCTTTGTGCACCAGAGGAATCACTGCCAAAATTCTCGATGTATTGAATGGCTCCTTCAAAATTCAGGGTGTAGGAGGAGGTGATACCCAAATATTCCTTTTTTACGGTAAAGCTTTCGTTAGATCCGTGTAAAATTACACGCATTCCCTCGGGGGAAATGTCTTTTATAGGAGTGGAAAGGGTAAATCCATATTTTAATCCGATGGCTTCCAGTTGGTTAAACAGCCAGTTGGCTTTGTATTCGCCGAAAGGCTTAATGCCTCCGCGTTTGATGCTCAAACTGCTGTCGGGGATCACTTTTTCGATATCCACCTCTTTAATCATGCCCAATCCGTTGCATACAGGGCAGGCTCCGTAGGGGGAATTAAACGAAAAACTGTTGGGTTCGGGCTCGTCGTACGACAATCCTGTAACCGGACACATCAGCTTACGGCTGAAATGCTTGATTTCGTTGGTGTCGTTATCGAGCACAATCATCGAGCCTTTTCCCAGCTTCATGGTTTGTGAAACCGTGCGCCGGATGCGTTCTTTGTCGGGATTGTGAAGGTCGATGCGGTCTACAACCACCTCAATATCATGCACTTTATACCGATCGATTTGCATCCCGAATTTTATTTCCTGAACCACACCATCCACGCGTACCTTTAAGTAACCCTGTTGACGAATTTGATCGAACAATTCACGGTAGTGCCCCTTCCGGCCTTTGACCAATGGAGCCAGCACCATCATCTTTTTATCTTTGAAATCCGACACGATGAGCGAAGTGATTTCATCTTCGGAATAGTGCACCATTTTTTCGCCCGACAGGTAGGAGAAGGCTTCCCCGGCACGGGCATAAAGCAATCTTAAAAAATCATAGACTTCTGTAATGGTTCCAACGGTAGATCTGGGATTTCGGTTTACTGATTTTTGTTCGATGGAGATCACCGGACTCAACCCATTTATTTTATCCACATCCGGCCGTTCCATGTTGCCGATAAACTGACGGGCGTAGGCCGAAAATGTTTCCATATAGCGGCGCTGTCCCTCAGCATAAATGGTGTCGAAGGCCAGGGACGATTTGCCACTGCCGCTTAATCCGGTGATCACCACCAACTGATTGCGGGGGATAACGATATCGATGTTTTTCAGGTTGTGTACACGAGCACCGAGTACCTCCAGGTATTGATTTTGATGTTTGTATTCTGTCATGAACCCTTGGAATTTAATCCGTTCTTTTTGATTTTGAGCTCTTCGTGCGTCATATCGTAGGGAGGGAGCGGAATGGTGATGTAATAGGTTTTTTTCTTCCTGTTTTTCAGGTCATTTTCGCGAAGCCAGGGGTTGAACTGCTTCAGTAATTTGTAGCTGATATGGTATTCGTTGGCGAATTCGGCCCAGTCGTCTACACGGTGGTTTACCAAAACTTTTTTGGTCGGAATGGGCAAATAAACTTCATTCTCCTTCACATAAAATCCGTATTCCTCTGGGTTTTCAAGGATCAGTTTCATGGCGAGTATGCGATAAATATATCTTGAGGTTTCATCGCTCAACAGCAAATCGTAAAAAGAAGCGGTTTTCTGCCGGTCGATCTGTCGGTTTATCCCATTCTGACCTGCATTGTACGAAGCTGCCGCTAATGTCCAGTTGCCGTACGATTCGTAGCTTTTAAGCAAATAGGCGCACGCCGTTTCCGTCGACTTTTCCACGTTGTACCGTTCATCCACATCACCATCAACTTCCAGACCGTAATCTTTGGCGGTTCCCTTCATCAATTGCCAAAAACCCACGGCACCTGCCGGAGATACTACATTGGCTAATCCGCTTTCGATAATGGCAATATATTTAAAATCAATAGGGATGTTGTTTTTTCGCAGGATAGAATCGAACAAAGGAAAATACCTGTGGCTTTTTTTTATCATCAGCAGGGTAGCCGAATGCCAGTAGGTATTCACCATCAGTTCTCGGTCGAGGGCTTCACGTACATAAAACAAGTCGAGAGGAACCTCCTCACCTGCAAAGTTTAAGTTGTGGGGAATGGGAAGTGATACGATGCGATAGTACTGTTCATTTTGGCCGGGTGGTTGCACTGGCTCCTGTTCTGTTACACGCGTCCAGCCAAAAATGAGTAGTCCGGTAAGCAGAATAAGCAATATATAGGAGATAATTTTTTGCATGAGTACATGAAAATAACAACCCGTTTGGTGATCAACCGACTAAAGGTTTGAAAAGTGGTGCAAAATTAACGAGAATTTCACGTCGGGTTAGAACGGACTGATAAAATCTTTGAACAAAGGAGAAGTTTTATCCTTTTCTGACAGAATAGGTTGGTCGGTTTGCCAATTGATATTTAGGTCAGGATCGTTCCAGAGGATGCTGCCTTCCGATTCTTTGTTGTACATGTTGGTGCATTTGTAAAAGAAGGTGGTATTGTCTTCCAGGGTTACAAAACCGTGAGCGAAACCCGGCGGAACCCAGTACATCCATTTGTTGTCCTGGGTAAGTTCGATGGATGCCCATTTGCCATAAGTAGGCGATGATTTTCTGATGTCCACAGCTACATCGAGCACAGCACCGCGAATTACACGCACCAGTTTCCCCTGGGCAAAGGGAGGTTTTTGAAAATGCAGTCCACGTAGTACATTTTTCTGGGATTTCGATTCATTGTCCTGCACAAAATTCTGATCGATACCATGTCGTAAAAACACTTCCTTGTTATACGATTCAAAAAAGTAGCCGCGGTGGTCTTCAAAAACGGTAGGCTTTACGATGTATAGGTCTGGTATGTTGGTTTTTATGATCTCCATGGTTCACATTTTATTGCATGGGTAAAGATAGTGGAATTATTGCTTTGTTAAAGTGGATGGAAGGAATTCTGGTAACTGTGAGCGGAAATAAAACACAATAGAACACGCCTGCCGGCCGCAGGCGGGGATGACCACGTACGAACGGGACAGGCGCGGATTAGGCGGATGATCACGGATTTTGCCTTAAAAGGGGCCTCCCATGAATGTTGCCCTGTCATCACGACCAGAGGGAGAGATCCCCTGAGAACACGCGTGCTTTCCTTGGGGATCCCTGCCTACGGTAGGTAGGTCTCATCACTCCGCTCCACGCCTGTCCCGTTCATACGTGATTCTGCCGAGTTGAAAACAAGGTTCTTAAGTGATCACAACAGTGCCAGCGGCACGACCGATACTGTAACCCCGGAATTCATTCCGGGGATTTTGAAAACTGAATAATTGATCTTGTCACAATAAATCATCAACAAAATAGTACGGTGCGCTGCACCTTGGGAACACAATTGGTTTTTTTCTATAAATATTAGCGGTGCGCTGCACCTTTGATTATTCGGTTTTATATAAGTGCGAAAGATCAAATCAAGGCACGCGGAAAAGAATTTTGAAATTTATGTCCATGCCAATCAGGGCCATTATCCATTGCCACGCGGCTTTAGCCCGTGGTATCGGGCAGAACTAAAAATAACACCGGCACATTTTTTTGTACAACCATTTACAAGCCCGTCAGAGTTAAGATCCCGGCATATTCCCTTCATCCGCAAAGCTGTAGAATTTGTCGTTGCCAATGATCAGGTGGTCCAGGATGTTGATGTCCAGGCTTTTTCCGCCGGAAACAATCTTTTTGGTTAGGTCCATATCGTTTGAACTGGGCAGCAGGTTGTTGGATGGATGGTTGTGTGCCAGGATAATCCCGGAGGCATGCTGTTCCAATGCCAGTTGGAATATCTTCTTTGGGTCGGCTACCGTTCCGGCCAGACCGCCCTCGCTGATATTTACCTTGCGGATCACTTTGTTGGCCCTGTCCAGAAGCAAAACCCAGAATTCTTCGTGGTATTTGTCTGATAGATCGGCATACAGCAGGTTGTAGGCATCCAGGCTGGAGGTAATTTTTTTTTGGTTGATAAGCACATCGTCTGCTCTCCGGCGCCGACCCAGTTCCAGGGCAGCTACAATGCTGATGGCCTTGGCAGAACCAATGCCTTTAAACCTGGATAGGTCGCTGATACTGAGACGCGAGAGTTCGGCCAGGTTGTTGTCCACAGAGTTCAGGATGCGTTTGGAGAGTGCTACAGCCGATTCATCGGTGTTGCCACTACCAATCAGGATGGCAATGAGTTCAGCTTTCGAGAGTTGTCCTTTGCCCTTGAGCATCATTTTTTCGCGTGGACGGTCGTCCTCCGACCATTGTCGGATAGGGATTTTTTCCATAGCAGGTTAGGTTTAAAATTCAGGGGATGAAAGTAGGAAAAAAAACCAGACAAAAAAAGCCCGGTTACAAGGTAACCAGGCCAAATATTTTTATTAAAAGCACCCGCTTACGAAATGCTATTGGCGTACTTTGTAATTTTTGACTTTAAATTACCGGCTTTATTCTTGTGAATCATGTTTCTTTTAGCCAGTTTGTCGATCATCGCATACATGGTGGGCAAACTTTCAACGGCCTCTTTCTTTTCAGTTAACAACCTGAATTTCCTAATTGCATTACGCATGGTTTTAGTGTAGTAGCGGTTGTGTACTCTTCTAACTTCAGATTGCCTGATTCTTTTAAGCGCTGATGGGTGATTAGCCATAGTGTGTTACCTTTTATTATTAATAAATTGGGGCTGCAAAAGTACAACTTTATTTAATATAAAAAAATAATCAAACATTTTTTACGTTGAATTTTGCAAATTCTTCGGTGCTTGATTTTACCTTTCCTGCGAGGACAGGCTCTTCAAGGTCAATGATATTATGTATGTGAACCTCATAAAAGGTATTGGTTTTTAGCCCTGAATCCTGAATTAAAACGGGAATATAGTGCTCTCCAAATCCCGAAGCGGAGCCATCGGGCATCAATTTTTCGACCAACACCCTTTGGGTTTTTCCAACAAAGGATTTTCGGTAAGCCAGTTTCATGTCGTCGGCCAGCTTGCGGACAGCTTCGCTGCGTTCGGTTTTAACGTTTCCCCGGATTTGTTCCGGCATCCTTTCGGCACGGGTTCCTTTCCTCACCGAATACTTAAAGGTGTGGATGTGTCCGAATCCGATTTCCTCAATGGTAGCCATGGTTTCCTGAAAATGTGCTTCGGTTTCTTCCGGAAATCCAACAATTACATCTGTGGTGAGGTTAAACCCTGGATGCAAAGTTTTAAGCTGATGAGCCATTTTTTTGAAGAAATAAGCTGTGTACATGCGCCGCATCTTGAGCAGGATTTCTTCTGAACCACTCTGTAAACAGATGTGCAGATGCGGTGTGAGCTTGGGATGGTTGAAAAGCCTGAAAAAACTGTCGGTATATCCATCGGGTTCGATGCTCGAAATGCGCACCCTGAAATCTCCGGGAATGTCGAGGATTTCCTCCACCAGTTTCTCAAAGTCGTACCCTTCGTAAGTATACCTGCCGAGGTTAACTCCTGTAAGCACGATTTCCTTGTAACCAAATCCAACTACCTGTCGGATGTTTTCAAAAATTTCTTCCGGAGGACGGCTGGTGGCGCGTCCGCGTACTTTTGGTATGATGCAGAAGGTGCAGAAATTGTCGCATCCATCCTGAATTTTAATCAAACTGCGTGTGTGAAAGGTTTCGTCGGCAGGGGCGTAGCTGAAGAGGTTGGCTTCGAAGTTATTTACATCCACCAGTTCGCCATTAAAATGGGCCTCGGCCACCGACAATACCGAGGTTTTGTGGTCGTTGTCAACCACGTAGTCTACGGCTTCGTTTTTGCCCAGTTGCTCTTTGTAATTGGTAGCCATACAACCGGTTACAATGGTAATACCTTCCTGGTTGGTGCGGTGGGCCACATTGATTTCGCGCCTGGATTTCTGGTCGCTCTGGTTGGTAACGGTGCAAGTGTTGATTACATACAGATCGGCTTTTTCGTTAAAATCGACCACACGGTAATCCTTTTTGGCAAATTCCGAAGCCAGGGCATCAGTTTCGTAAAGATTCAACCGGCAACCCAGCGTCTTAAAAGCGACCGTTTTTTGTTTATTCATGGAGGTGCTATTTAATTAACCAGTTCGCCTTCGATGGAAAGTGGCGCGGCATTTGTTACTTTAATGGTGGCGTATTTACCCACCATATCTTCCTGATCGCATTTAAACCGGGTCACAATCCTGCCTTCGGTGTACGCCGACAGATATCCGCTTTTGCGGTCGTTGCCACGAACCAGCACTTTCAGGGTGCGGCCCACCAACTGCCGGTTATAGTCGAGGGTGTGCTTCATCATCTCATCGGTAAGCCGATGATAGCGTTCTTTTTTTTCATCATGGGGAATGTCGTCGGCCCAGCGCGAGCTGGCTGCTCCCGGACGGGGCGAGTATTGGGCAATATAGGCCATGTTGTATTTGAATTCCCCCATGATCTTCATGGTGTTGTTGAATTCTTCCTCAGTTTCTCCGGTAAAACCGACAATAATATCAGTAAACAAGGTAGCTTGAGGGATCAGTCGTTTGATGGTGCTGACTATATCCCGGTATTTGCCCATGCCGTGGTTGCGGTTCATGCGCACCAGCATGTTGTCGTCGCCCGATTGCACCGGAAGGTGAATTTGCTTGGCCAGACAGTCGTATTGAGCCACCATTTCGATGATGTCGTCGCTCATGTCGCGCGGATGAGGTGAGGTAAAATACACCCAGAAATCTTCTTTCGATTCCAGGCCAAATTCTCCAATTTTTTGGAGCAATCCCGCAAAGGTAATTTCGCCCCCTTTTTTATCCAATCCGTATGAATTTACATTCTGCCCCAACAGGGTAATTGCTTTAAATCCTTTGCCAACCAAGTGTTTAAGTTCGTTGAGGATTTCATCGGAAGGACGTGAAACTTCCCGGCCACGGGTATATGGAACGGCACAAAACGTACAGAACTTGTTACATCCGTTTTGGATGGGAATGAAGGCTTCAAAACCAGATCCGTATTTGGGTGTGATGTGCCAGAAGTCTTTAATGTGATCTTCCGGTTTCTGGGGGAGGATTTCAACCTGAACAGGTTTGTAAGCTGCCGGATTAAGCCTGAAAGCGGCAGGATTGGGAGCAACGTGGTGGTTGGTTTTTACCAGATCGCCAAAACCGGCATCCAGCGATTGTATGCTGGCGGCCGACACCACCCCGTACTGACTGATCATGTCGGGCAGTTGCGGCAACTGACTCATGGGGAAAACCAGATCGAACATTTTTAGGAACTTTTGCTTATCGGCGGGCAGTACACATCCGGAAACAAAGGTAATCAGGTTTTTGCGGTTTTTCCATTTGTTCCATTTGGCCACCATGTTGTACACCTTGTCGATGCCTTTCTGTCGTACCGAACAGGCAATTACGCCCAGCAGGTTGGCTTCATCCTCCTTATCGGTTGCCACAAATCCCATCCCCTCGAGCACCTGCTGAACGCGCTCTCCATCAGAAATGTTCATCTGACAACCCAATTGTACTATATGATATTTCATGATTTGGTTCTTGATTAAAAATAGACTTCCGCGTGAAGCTGGTTGTGTGGAATCCCCTTTTTGTCCAGGATGTCCATGGCTTCGCGAATCATCTTAAAGTTGCCACAGAAGTAGCAGATGGTAGATTTATCGATGGGGTGTTTTAGCAAATAATCGGTTACCCTTCCTGCGAAATCCCCGGTTTGGTCACCGGATGTACACTTAATATAGCGGTTTTTGTCGTAATGGTGACTTTCATAGCCTTCCTTGCCATATCGTACCCCATGCAAGAGGGTATAATCGAGTTCGGGATGACTTTTAACCATGCAATGAAATGGCGAAATGCCTGTTCCTGAAGAAACGAACAGGAATTTATGGTTAGGAATAAGTTTTTCGTCGAGGCTGAAAAAGCCAAGGGGGCCTTCCACCTGGAGATAATTCCCGGGTTGTATATCTTTAAGTTTTATCGATACATCGCCATCGTCCACTTCTTTAATGAGGACTTCCAGAAATTCTTCATTGTTGCCACTGTAGATGGAATATTCGCGTTGATTCAGGTCGCCATCAGCGCCAAGCAGGATATGCTGTCCGGCTTCAAACTCCAGTCCGTTTCGGTCCATTTGCAGGATATAAGTCGATTCGGTGAGGAACTTTACATCGCGAAGCCTATGTTTACCATTGGTTTGCATGAGTTATATTGTAGTGATAATTAGTACCTTAATGAATTATCTATCTCCGGTATCGCCGGAGAATTTTGAGTGTGCAAAGATAGGAAAATTTGGGTTGGAGAAAATGTGTATTATAATACCCGGCTAATGTTATTTAAGACGGTAATGCTGTATTCAATAAACCAAAGAGAATTACTTCAACGCAGGATTATTTCTAAAATATCCCGCCAATAGCAAGTTTTAACTCAATTTCACTTCCGGGACCTCCTAAATACCACCACAGGGGATTATGTTTGTATTTTTCTCCATGTTCACCGGTAATTTCCCTGGCATAGTTATGAGGCATAAACTGAAAGCCAACATTAAAGTCAACTATCAGGTGTTTGGTGTTGTTGATAATATCTGTCATACCGATGGCAGCTCCTAATCCCCCTGTATAAAAATGTGTGGATACGGTTTTTATGTAGTAATCCGCGTATCGGTAATTCAACTCGCCAAAATCAAAATAGGCCACCAACACGGCTGCCTGTGCATAAAATCCGTAACTCTTATTGCGCTTTAAGTACCGCCTTACATATAAGGAAGTTTTTAGTCCGGTAAATTGTTCGCTGCCAAAAAATTCGCGGCCCTTATAATAATAAGTGAGGTAGGCGCCTGCCGAGTATTTGAGGTTGACAAACCTTTCGAATCGCATGCTGAAAGCCCCCACCACCAGTTTTGTAGGTAAAAATGAGACAGTGTTTTTTAACGTTGGCAGGTCGGATGCATCCGGATGAATACGGTGCAATTTTAATTTCAGATTGTTGTGATTTGGAATCAATTTCACCATTTTTGATTGATAACCAGGATGTGTGATATAAAGTGTATCCACAGTCGTGGGTATTGTAAAACGGAAATTTCCTGATTTTTTGGTTAGAGTGGTGAATGTTCCATCCCCGGAAGAAACCACAACGCTGTCGATAGCCAAATAACTGACCTGGTTGAGGACGCTCCCGGAAATCGTTTTCAGGGGTTGTTCCTGAGCTGCACTTATCAGGAAAACAAGAAAGAATATACCCGTAATGGCTTGCTTCATATGGCATTTTTATACAAAGATAAAATTTGGTGGTTAAAAATGATGCTTCCCGACATTGTTTTTACCCGTTAAAAATAATTCTTCACATATTCCGTTTTTAAGCCCTATGCAGTTGAAAGCTTTTTATCTGGTTATTTTTTTTGTGATTCTTCTCATTCATTCTCTTTCGGCACAAAGCGATGGCAGAATGGAGAAGAAACTTCAACATCTGTTTGAAAATGGCCGGTACGAAAAGTGCTACCAAAAGGCCGTCAGGTTTCATAAAAACAAACCTGAATCACCTGTTCCTGAGTATTATATTTCGAAGGTAAACATTCAGAAATACGCCTCACAACGATCGGCCGACTCTGATGAATTCAGGTTGTTTACCGGATTCACCGGATGGGGTGAATCACTTCCTGCTAAATATTGTAATTGGAGTAAGTTTGAGAGTGATTCGCTATTGGCCCGTAACTACCTGGTTTATGATACCATGCAGTTATACGGAGGGTATAAAAAAGAGTCCAACTTTTTCCTAAGCAATTTTCAGGATACGCTATCTGTTTTCAGCTATTATTTCCCTTCATTCAAGGCACTTAAAACTGAGGAAAGGGTGGGATTTTTATCCAGATCAGATTCATTAAGGTGGGAAATCGTACAATATGCTGAATCGTTTATGGGTGTAAAATACCGGTATTCAGGCGATAATCCTGAAACAGGTTTTGATTGCTCTGGTTTTACGCGCTATATATATCATCGTGTTGGTGTTGAGCTTCCTCACAATGCACAGGAGCAAAGCGAATCAGATGGCAGAATTATCACTCTGGCGGAGGCCAAAGTGGGGGATTTAATTTTTTTCGGTTCCACCAGCAAAGGACACGTCCATATCAGGCATACCGGTATCATTTATTCGATCGAAAAGGATGAAGTTAAGGTAATTCATTGCGCCACCGGAGGTGTTCAAATTGATGATAAACTCACCGATTGGGAACATTATTGGAAACACAAGGTGTTGTTTGTGAAAACATTGTCGCCGTTAGAATAACTTCAATGGACCGTTACCTGTTTATAAGGGTGGTTTGCTCAGCTTGGTTTTCAAAACCCGATGATCGCGGGTTAAAGCATGAATAATAAACAAGCCCTTGCCAGGAAGAAAATAGCTGGACTTTGGCGGAGAATCGATAATCAATCTTCCTTGCAGATCCCAAATCTCAATCCGCGTAATTTCTGTCAGAGGGGCTTCAATTTTAATGATGTCACCTAAATTCTGTACATATAATTCGGTACCTGTGTATTTTTCATCCACACCTACCAGCACATCCACAAAGATGCTGTCTTCGGCTTTGTCGCAGGCATTGCTCACTACCACTTTGTATTCACCGGCGGTTGAAACCTCTATTGTTTGGGTAATTTCTCCCGTCGACCAGTCATAGGCACTTCCCGGATTACCGGCATCCAGCACCAGCGATTGCCCGTACAGAATGGTGGGATCATTCCCAAGTTCCACCATTGGCCATTCATTCACGGTTACATTTTGAAGGGCAGGTTCACTTAAACCACAGTTGTTTACAGCACTTACTTCGACAACATGTAACCCGAGCCCCGTCCAATAATAAACCAGGATGGTTGAGTCAGTATCCTGTACCAAACCGTCAACTTTCCATTGACACCACGATCCATCCATTATCACGGTGGAATAGGTGGATTCGGTCAGGTTGCAGGCTGCCGTGTCGCCTTCGATGGGGGCGGGGGCATCTGGAGATCCAACCACTTGTACAGATAAGAAAGAATTTGCGTTGCCCGTAGTGTCGCAGGTAAGCTCGATACTGATGATGAAAATTCCGCTTTCGTACCAATACACTTCCATGGTATCGGCAGAGGTGTTTTGCAGGATGCCATCAATAAACCATTGGGTTTCACATCCAATCGGAATATCTGCCGAATATACCATGGTCTCTCCCTGACAGGCTTGTGCCGGGCCGCTCACGATACCGGGAACATCGGGTGGTGGTGGGATGGTATCTGTCAGGAAGATATCCTCAACAATTGAAGAGGCCATTAAAAAGTTGGATAGCAGCATAAGCATGACCACTATGAAGAGGGAGCACCTGGTTTTATTCCGGCAATGATCTATCATGTTACCTGCATTGGATAAATAGTTTGTAAAGGTATGATTATTAACCATGTCAGGATTCTATATTAAAACTAAAATAACCTAATAATAGTGATGGAAACCATTGTATATTTGCGCCATGAAAATCAGGTTTAAAATAGTTGGATTTCTACTTCTCGCGATCCTGTATCAAGGGATGATTGTTAACTCACAGAATACCCTGTTTCATTCTTCATTACAAAATACTCAAAGCGAATCGGTTCCGTCGTATTTCTCGGGCAACACATTGGATCTTTTCTGTGTGCCTGTAGAAAGTGTGAACGTGGTTACGTCCATTGTCAACCTGCCCATACCCACCTTTAAAAATCAATCAAACGATTTTTCTGTTAACACCCTCATCTTCGACCTTAAGATGGTGGATGTTGTCAGGCATTATCTAACTTGTTCAAATCAAATCCTGCCCGGGTTAACCATCCGCGACCAGATTTATCCCTTCCATTATTTTTGGTAACACGCCTTGCTTTTATTGGGTTTTATTGATTTTGCATCGATAAAATATTTTATAGTACCGTAAACAGATTCATTCATTGTGTTTTACGGTTTTATCTTAATCATAAATTAAATAAAAAGCAAAATGGATTTAGCATCATCTTTAATAGGACTTGGCTTTGTGTTGGCAATTATCATCCCGATTGTATGGTCGAACATTGCTCAAAAAAATAAAAAATCGAAATCATTAAACAACTTTCTTAAATTGGCTGAGCAGCAACAGCTAAAAATCACGGTGAGTGATGTTTGGAGCGATATCCATTTCATTGGTCTGGATAGTGAAGCTAAAAAGCTGTTTTATCTGAGAAAACAAGAAAATGATGAACAGAGTGTGCTGATTAACTTGTTGGACATTGTAAGCTGTAAGGTAATCAACATAGGAAGGACCGTGAAAACCGGCAATGGCAGCAGTAAAGTAATCGATCGGCTTGAATTGAGATTCACTTATTCAAACCCGATGATTCCTGAAAAAACGATCGAATTCTATCATATAGATAAGAACGCGGCTTTTGGATCTGAGCTGCTTCTGATTGAAAAATGGGAAAATCTAATCAAAATGACTATGAAAATGAAGGGGTCCGTAGCAAGTTAAGTAGTTCGTAATCAGTTAAGAAATTTCATTATTTATTTAAAATCAAGCCACCCTGATGGTGGTTATGATTTGATGATTAAACGTGGAATTTCTTTCCTGTCTGGTTTTAATTACCCATTCCTTAAAACTCCAGTTCCAACTGGGGTGGCTCATCTTCCGGTCGCTTCTTTCGCGGAAGCGGAGGCTTGGGAACTTCTACTGGTGGTGTATTGCGTTCTCCCTTAAACTCATCCCTGTTAATTTCTTCATTAATTGTTTCCGTGGATTCTGTCGGGTCAATTTCTGTTTCAACTATCAGGTTTTCCTCCGGTTCTAAGATCCCATTCTCGTCTTCTTCAGTTTCAGGAGGCGAATACGGAAGCGGTTCAATCAGTTTAAATGCTTTTAGTGTATAGTTTGAAAGCCTTTTTCCTTTGGCTTTAAAGCTTTTCACAGCGATAAAATCAGCCAGATTAACCACTTCATTTTCAAATTGCTCGCTACTGTCTTTTTTTACCTCAAACGAAAGTCTGGGTAAATAATCCATTGAAAATTTAGTGAATTTCGAGCCCTTGCTTTCGCTGATAAATAAATAAGGTTTGTTAACACTGCTGGAATCAGGAATCTGAAATCGTTTCACGAAATATTTTCCATGTTCGCCATCGTAATAAATGGCACTGATAACTATTTCGGGATCGAATTTGGTGATGGAGATCATTTCATCATCAAAATGGGTCGACAACTCGTAGCCGGTGAGTTTAAATTCACCAGTCGATAAAATAGCGACAATCTTTTCATCTCCTGTAAAGGCACCAATGTAAACACCGCGTTCGTCGTTGTTGAGTCTTCGGATGGTATCGTCGTACCAGATGTTGAGTGCGCCGAGTGTCGACACACCGCCTTCGCGCTGGGTGATTGATTTGATGACATTTTTAGTGAGCAGATTACCTTGTGAGCTCCTTCCTTTGATGGTCAGGCTGCTAAAGTCAAAATCGAAATGCAGCTTTTTAAGTTTCGGACGAGGTCGAAGGGAAACCTTTACAATCTCCGCCTCACCATTGGGATTGGCGGTAAAATAAATCACTTTTGAACCTTCGCTGCCTTTGGTAAGGTCGTATTCCTTGTCGCGTGTAATGCCCACCACGGCGAACCGTTTTACATAATAATTGCCCTGTTTACCGTCGCGGTAAACCATGTTGTAAATGGTTCTGTCGTCGTTTCTCCTAAATACATCTACATGTATAATTCCTTGTCCTACAAACACTTTAGGAGCTACTTTGCATACAATGCAAGTCCCGTCTTCGCGCAACACAATCATGTCGTCGATGTCGGAACAATCGGTTACAAACTCATCTTTCTTCAACGAAGTACCCACAAATCCGCCCGCGCGATCCACATATAGTTTTTCGTTGGCCACGGCCACATTGCTGGCATTGATGGTGTCGAAGTTTCGGATTTCGGTTCTCCGTTCGTGTCCTTTACCGTATTTCTTTTTGATTTGGCGGAAATAATTGATGGCATAATCAATCAGGTGTTCCAGGTGATTTTTCACTTCTTCCATCTCATCCTCAAGCAACAGGATACCTTCTTCTGCTTTGTAGGCATTGTATTTGGAAATACGTTTTATCTTGATCTCGGTGAGCCGTACCAGGTCGTCTTCAATTACCGGGCGTCTGAGTTTGGATTTATAGGGTTCGAGTTCGTGGTCGATGGTGGTAAGAACGCTTTCCCAGGTTTCACAGTTTTCAATGGAGAGATACAGTCGGTTTTCGATGAATATTTTCTCCAGCGAGGCATTGTGCCACTGGTCCTCAAGTTCACCCAACCTGATTTCGAGTTCGGTTTTTAAGAGGTGAACCGTGAGGTTCGTATCATTTTTTAAAATGTCGTTAACGCTGATAAATACAGGCTTATCTTCCTTAATAACGCAGTTGTTGGGCGAAATAGAGACTTCACAGTTGGTAAAAGCGTACAGGGCATCAATGGTTTGGTCGGGCGAAACATTGTTGGCCAGATGAATCACAATTTCTACATCTTCGGCGGTGTTGTCATCAATTTTACGGATTTTGATTTTTCCCTTATCGTTTGCACTGATGATTGAATCGATTAAGGTAGCCGTGTTGGTGGAAAAGGGGATTTCTTTAATGACCAGTGTCTTTTTGTCGATCTGGGCAATTTTTGCCCTGATGCGGACTTTTCCTCCACGCAATCCTTCGTTGTATTTTGAGCAATCAGCCATGCCACCGGTTAGGAAGTCGGGCAGGATTTCAAATTCCTTACCCAGCAGGTAGGCGATGGAGGCATCTATCAATTCAATAAAATTGTGAGGCAGAATTTTTGAAGCCAGACCAACGGCAATCCCTTCCACGCCCTGGGCCAGCAACAACGGGAATTTTACCGGAAGGGCAATGGGTTCCTTGTTGCGGCCATCATACGATGGTTTCCATTTGGTGGTTTTGGGATTGAAAACAACTTCTTTGGCAAATTTTGAGAGGCGTGCTTCGATATAACGGGGTGCGGCTGCCTGGTCGCCAGTGAGGGTGTTTCCCCAGTTTCCCTGCATGTCGATGAGTAATTCTTTTTGTCCGAGCTGAACCAGTGCATCCCCGATGGAGGCATCGCCATGGGGGTGAAACTGCATGGTGTGTCCGATGATGTTGGCCACCTTGTTGTAACGGCCGTCATCCAAACGGTTCATGGCATGCAAAATACGCCGTTGTACAGGTTTTAAACCATCGTCAATATCAGGAACAGCCCGTTCCAGAATAACATAGGAAGCATAATCGAGAAACCAGTTTTCGTACATGCCCCTCAGGTGGGTGGTACGATGACCTTCTTCTAAATGAAACTGATTTGCGTTTTCCTCTTCTCTGTTTTCGTCTAACTCACTCATCGACTTATCGTCATTTTACAATAAAACTTTCTTTTGATTTGTCCTTGGTTAATGACTGCCATTATTTTCCGAACCCTTTGCTGACCTTATCTGCCAGCTTATTTTCCAAAACGCAACAGCAGTCCTTCTGCCAATAATGCCAAAAGTGCGAAGATAATAAATAGCTTCCAAATAGGACTGTCTTTCTGCAAAGCGTTGATAACTTCTGTGTAGCTGGTATCAGCCAAATCAACAATTCTGTAGTGGGGTATCCCCGAAGCCTTACAAATGCTGTCGATTTCATCCGGATGATACGATCTTAGATCTGATTCGTTGCGGCTGTAATTAAAAGACATGGCTGCCACCAAACTGTCGTTTAGCATAAGATGGTAATATCCTGAGGTATTTATATTCCCGAAAAGGCTCAGTTGCAGTTGCCCTTGTTGAATCAACTGTTCCGGAATAAAGCTTTCTTCAGCATCCTTTTTCACAATGGTAATTGGTTTGTCTTCCTGAAGGCGGGTGCTGAGTTTGAAATTCAGTTGTTCATCCTGTCCCACCGTGTAGAAAAGTGGTTCGGGAGATCCAGAAAGTGAGGCTATTCCTGCCATTATGGGTACAAACAGCAGGTTGGATGATAAATTGCCATAACTCCTGTCCAGCCCCGATGAAAGCATATATAGCTGACCTTTACCAATGTTTTTTCGGGCCAGCAAATCATCTCCGTTAAGGAGCGATACCAGCGATTCCACCCCGGATTGTACAGTAAAGATATAACGCGAATGTTGCAGAACAATGGGGAGATCTGCATTTTTTGGAATGCGGCCAATGCTGTTTTTAAACAAAGGACTGGTGATTTTAATGCCCGATACCCTGGTTTTGGAAGTGTCGATGACTGCAATTCTTCCCGATTGGGTCTGTTGCAACAATCCGGCTTCACTCAGGTTACTACCCGAAATTACCACCACATGACCGCCCTGTTCCATATACTGTACCAATTGCGTGGATAGTCCGGAGGTGATTTCGTTTAAACTATTTAAAATGATCAGGTTGTACTGATTAAACCGGTTGTAATTAATGTGTTGTGCCGATTCCTGGTGCAATAAAAATAAACTGTCGCTTCCAAACAATTGCCTGAGCGCAGGTGACGATCCATTGTTGCTGATGGCCAAAATGTTGATGTGCGGAACCACCTTCACGGCGAAAAACAGCTGATCGTCGAAGGTGATCGGATAATCTTCAATTTTAACCTCACCATATTTCCACCCAGCACTTTCGGGCGTGTAGCTTATGCTGATGTTAGTGGAAGTGTGGGCCTTTAAATCGACTCCCGCTACCGCTTTTTGTTGCCCATTGATGATGAACACGACCGGAATTTTTTCGTAATCGGTGGAAGCGTTGTTTTTCAGCCTGATCAGGCAGGTGCTTTTACGCCCCGGAATAAGCATGGGTTCTGCAAACCACAAACTGTCGACCACCAGGTTGTTGTACCTGATAGTCTGTAAAGGGAAAAATAAATAATTGATGTTACTGTCGGCCGGGATATTTTGAAGGTCGG
The DNA here is from genome assembly GCA_030690365.1 of Bacteroidales bacterium. Lineage (GTDB taxonomy): Bacteria > Bacteroidota > Bacteroidia > Bacteroidales > F082 > UBA6244. The sequence goes on from JAUYGX010000130.1 coordinate 34,270, forward strand.
CGGTATTTTTTTGAAAATCCGAAAAAATCAGCATCTGACGTGAATCGGTGTTGGTTGCTTCGGGTTTTGTACCCGATAGCAACACTTCCGAGAGTGACCTGACGATCGGCGTAATTTGTATTTCCCCCAGTTTGTCAGCAGCCTCATCACGGCTCAGGGCTTTATTAAACAAGCCATATTGATCGTTGTCCTTGACGATAAAACGGGCATCCTGAGGAGAACCATTCACCAAAACAAGGGCATCACCAATGGCATTGTTGAACAACCGCCCCTGACTACCTTCGGACATCATGCTAAATGAATTGTCGATGTAGATGGTTTTTTCGCCGGAAGATGTCACCTCTTGGGTTTCGGGTGATTCAAATACTGGTTTGGCAATGGCCAGCACGAGAAATAGCAATACCAGCATACGCAGCAGTAAAACGATGATATGTAATAAGTTGCGCTGTTTACGGGTTTCGATGGTGATTTGCTTAAGCAGCTTTACCTGACTGAAATATACCTTTTTGTGCCGCCTGAAATTGAACAGGTGGATGACCAGTGGAATGAGCAGTGCAAAAAGACCAAATAAAAATTCAGGATGCTGAAAATACATGCTAACCGATTTAAGGGTTGCAAAAATACAGATTAGAACTGATTATTTCAGTTTTAAGGTCGATCCTTTTCAAACTCCTGTTATATCGTTTCAAATAAAGGGGAATGCGGATACCAATGTCAGAACAGGTTGTTCATTTTTTTTGATTTGTATTGAGTTCGGTAAGCAATTTGGCTATCCCATCAATGGGCAATATATGGTGGGGTTTTGCCAGATCGATGGCCGACTGTGGCATCATGTCGGCTTCGGCTTCGGAGGGTAATTGCGCGATGGTAAGTCCTCCTGCTTTTTTAATGGCAGATAAGCCATGCGCCCCGTCGTTGTTTGCCCCTGTTAGCACAATCCCGATTAATTGTGCGCCATAAGCAAAAACGGCAGATTCAAAGAGTACGTCAATGGAAGGTCGGGCATACCTGATTTTTTCTTCGGTACTCAATCCGATGGTAAAATCCTCTTCTACCAGCATGTGGTAGTTGGGAGGTGCAATATATACGTTACCTGGCAGTATTGGTTCTTTTTCATCGGCCTCTTTCACTGTTAGTTTTGAAATGCCATTCAGGTATTTGGCCATAAAATTATCGGAATTGGGACTGATGTGCTGTACCACCAGTATCGGGAAATCTAAACCATCCGGTAAAGCTGTTATGAGACGCTTGAGGGCGTAAAATCCTCCTGTGGAGGCTCCGATAACGATGGCTTTGTAGGTCATGTTAATCAATTTTACTAACGGATCAATCCGGATTATACAATCCTCTTTTTATATAGCTTTTCGTGCGGGTTTAGTATGTCGTATTGAGGTGCATTGTTCGAAAACTGAATGGTTTCTTTTGATCCGAGGCATAAAAAACCACCGTTTATCAGGCTTTCGGTAAACAGGCTAAATACTTTATTTTGAAGGTCGCGGTTGAAATATATCAACACATTGCGGCAAATAATGATGTTTACTTCGGCAAATACGCTGTCGGTAACCAGGTTGTGTTCGGCAAACACAATGTTTTTTTTCAGCGACTGATCGAAGATCACCGAATTATAGTCGGCCATGTAATAATCAGAAAACGACTGTTTGCCTCCGGCCTGCTGATAGTTTGCCGTAAATTCCTTAATCCTGTTGATGGGATAGATGCCTTTTTTAGCGGTTTCGAGTACGTTTCGGTTAAAATCGGTGGCGTAAATCTGCACGCGGTCGTACAATCCTTCTTCTTTTAATACAATGGCAAACGAATATACTTCTTCTCCGGTAGAACATCCGGCATGCCATACCTTAATAAAAGGATAGGTTTTTAGCAATGGGATAACCTCCTGGCGTAAAGCCAAATAGAACTTGGGGTCGCGAAACATTTCTGTAACATTGATCGACAAGTCTTTAAGAATTTCCTGAAAAAACATGGGATCGTGTAAAACTTCGTGTTGCATTTGTGAGATGCTCTTGAAATGCGAGCTTGAAAGCCGATGCAGCAGTCTGCGTTTTACATGAGCTCTGCTGTAATTCCTGAAATCATACCCGTATTTCTGAAATATGGCATCCAGAATTAAATCAATCTCGATATTGATGGTTTGGTTGGTATCGTCAATGCCGCTATTCATGTAATGATTGTGTTATTTTTAAGTTGTAGATCCAGTTTTAAGCATTCCTTTCGGTTATTACTATGACCAGATTCCGGATATGGCTATTCGTTTAAGCCAATAAAGAATACAGGTTTTGATTAGTACAACCAAACCCGCAACAGTGAAATCAGTTTGTCCTTTTCAACAGGTTTGGATAGATATTCATTTGCTCCGGCCGCCAGACATTTGTCACGGTCTTCTTTCATGGCTTTGGCCGTAAGAGCAATAATGGGTAATTTTTTGTATTTCTTGTCCTTTCGGATCTCCTTCATGGCTTCGTAGCCATCCATTTCGGGCATCATGATATCCATTAAAATCAGGTCGACGTTGGGTGTGGAATTCAATTTTTCAATGCCTTCGCGACCGTTTTTTCCTATTACGACCTTTGCCTTGTAGCTTTCGAGCAAACTGGTGATGGCAAATACATTGCGCATATCGTCGTCTACCACCAGGATGGTCTTGTCTTCGAGCACGTTGTCCTTGCCGTGAAATGCCTCAATCATGTCCTTTTTTTTCTGTGGCAATTTCGATTCCACCTGATGCAGGAAAAGCGTGGTTTCGGCCAGTAGCCGTTCGAATGAGTGCGCCCCTTTAAGAATAATTGTTTGAGAATGACCCAGCAGCAGGTCGTTTTCGTCTTTGGTGAGTTCGCGCCCGGTGTAGATTACAATAGGCAGGTTTGGTGCCAGTTGGCTTTCGTGGATGATGTCGAGGAGCTCAAATCCGGTCATGTCCTCCAATCCCAAATCGAGAATCATACAATCGAAGGTTTCACTTTTTAGCAGCTCAATGGCTTTCTTGCCCGAAGGAACATCTGTGATGTCGATGTTGTCGCCTTTCATCAGGTTGATGATGCTTTTACGCATGATCTCTTCATCCTCCACCACCAGGAGTTTTTTTACCGGTTTTGAAATCAATACTTCAATCTTGTTGAAAACGGAGTCAATATCTTCTTTTACGGCCGGTTTGGTAAGAAAACCGATGGCTCCCATTTTTAGTGCCGCCATATTGCGGTCGGAGGCCGAGATAAAATGAACCGGGATATGACGGGTTTTTGGATTGATTTTCAGTTTTTTCATCACCTCATAACCATCCATGCCAGGCAATCCGATGTCCAGAATAATGGCACTTGGTGTATGATAATCAGCTAAATACAACCCTGTTTCGCCATCGAGTGCGATGAGTCCCTTAAACTGGTGATCGTGCGCCAAACTTAATAATACGGATGCAAAATTCTCATCGTCTTCGATAATCAACACCAGGCGATCTTTACCGAACAGGGTGTTGCGATCGTCGTTTACCTGCTGCATCCGTGTTTTTGCACCATCGTCAAGTGGTTGGTTTTCATGGAGTTCATCGGATGAAATATCTTCGTCAGCGGGAGTGTCTTCCTCCTTTTGGAAGACTTCAACATTTTCGTCATTTTCGCTTATTACCAGCTCAAAGGGCAAATACAAGGTAAAGGCAGATCCTTTGCCTTCTTCACTGGTCAGTTGCATTTCGCCTCCCAACAGCCTGGCGAAATTTTTGGATATGCTCAATCCCAATCCGGTACCTCCGTAACGGCGACTGGTAGTTCCGTCGGCTTGTTTGAATGCTTCAAAAATCAATTCCTGTTTATCTTTCGGAATGCCTATACCGCTGTCCTGAACCGAAATAGAAACGGTATTGTTTGGTTTGAGTAAGGGGTTGTTTAATTTAATCGATTTTTCAGGTTTGCCGATCACCAGACTGATTTTGCCCTTTTCGGTAAATTTGATGGCATTCGAAAATAAATTCTTGATAATCTGTTGTACCCTTTGGACGTCGGTGGTAATAGATTCGGGAAGGCTTTTATCGAGTTTAAGTCCCAATTCAAGCCCTTTGGTCTTCATCACTTCTTTGAAAGAATCGGAAACAAATACTTCTAAATCCGAAAGATAGCATGCTTCGAGGTTGACCTCTACTTTCCCCGATTCCACTTTCGACAGGTCAAGAATGTCGTTGATCAGATTGAGCAAATCGTTTCCCGATGAATGGATGGTTTGCGAAAATTGTAATTCTTTGTCGTCCAGATGTGTTTTGCGATTTTCGGCCAGCAATTGCGACAGAACAATGATGCTGTTGAGGGGTGTACGCAGTTCGTGCGACATATTGGCCAGGAACTCCGATTTATAGGTGCTGGCCTGCTCCAGGTCCTTGGCTTTTAGTTCGATGTCCTTGCGGGCCGATTCAAGTTCGACGTTCTTTTTGCGGATAGCATCGCGTTGAATTTCAAGTGCTCTGGTGCGTTCCTCCAGTTCTTCGTTGGTAACGCGGAGTTCTTCCTGCTGTTCCTGAAGGTGTTCTTCCGAAACTTTTAAGGCATTGGTTTGTTCCTGAAGTTCTTCGTTGGCTTGCCTGAGCTCTTCTTGTTGCACTTCGAGTTCATGGGCCTGTTCTTGTGTGCGGGTTAGCAATTCGAGAACACGCAGGTGCGACTGGAGGGTAAGTATGGATAAAGTGGTGTCGTTGACGGCCAAATCGATAAATCTTAAATGGTCATCGGTGGGTTTGTTGATCATCCCCAACTGAATAACACCAACTGATTCATCATTCCGTGTAAACGGAACCACCACAAAATACCGAAGTATTGTCTCGCCCACACCATAATTGAATACAGGTGTGTTTACCTCATTTTGATCGGATATTACAATCCGTTTCTTTTCAATAAAAGCCTGGCCAACAATGCCTTCGCCGGGTTTTAAAGCCAGCACCCTTTTCTTGTCGGTTTCTTTCAGCGCATAGCTGGCGGAAAGTTTTAATTCATCGTGTTCGTACAGATAACATAAACCAATTTGTGCGTCCAGGTATTTACAGAAAAAGTTGATGATGGATTGGGTAAGGCTTTCCATCGACTGGTGGCCTTTTAATTCGCTGTCGAGTTTATTAATCCCTGTTTTGAACCAGTTTTCACGTTGTATCCCGATAGAATTCTCCCGCAGTGTCTCGGTCATTTTATACAAAGCTTTGCCCAGCGTATCGTTTTCGCTGCGGGGGGTGATTACAGCCGAATAATCGCCTTTGGCAATCTGATGTGCCTGATCGACCACCGAACGCAGACTTTCGATCATCTGATTGATGGAAAGACCAAGCACATCATCCTTGCTGCGGATTTCAACCTTTTCGCTGTAATCGCCTTTGGCCATCAGTCTGGCCACATTGGCGTATGAGGTCAGCGAATTCACCAACCTGTCGAAGGTGTTGCGCATGTCGCCCACTTCATTTTTCGGTGCTTTGATGGATTTGCCCTCGAGTTTTCCAATGGCCACTTCTTTTCCCCACGACGACAGCTGTTTAATCGGATTTACAAACCAACGGGTAACCAGAAGCGCAATGAGCAGAACTACCAGAACGGTCAATATAAGCGATACTTTGGCGATGTCCGAAAGGTTACGCGCATTGGCAAAGGCTTCTTCGTGCTCAATTTCTTCTACCAGCGCCCAATGAACGCCATAGGGTTCAAGCATATCAATGTTCCGATAGATGCCCAAAACATATTTTCCCTGGTTATCGGAGTTGTAATTAGAAACTTTTTCTTCATCTATTTCCTTGGTACGCAGGTATTTTGCATCGCTGCGGTGCAGGAGGAAGTCTTTCCACGCACGTGTTTTATCATTTTCAACTTTTTTATTCAGGATTTCAGATCCATCCCCAAAACGGGTGGCCGATCGCAGGTAGAAATCTGAACCAATCAGATAGGCTTGGCCGGTTTCGCCATATCCGGCTTCCTGCTGAATCATTTTGTTGATGCCATCCATGGTGATCTGCAAAGCCAACACGCCGAATTCTTTTCCATCGCTGTTTTTGACATCCACGGTAAAAAATCCTGAAACAGCCTGATAGCTTGATTTAAACTCTTCCAGGTCGCTGAACAGGATTTCTCCTGTTTCGGCAGTTTTATGAACTGTTTTGCTTAATAAACTGGTTGCCAGATCTCCATCGTAAATGTTCCTCCCTAAGATATTTTCGTTTTTCACCGAAAACAGTACGTTGCCTGAATTGTCGATGTAGAGAATGTTATATAAATTGTTTTCTTTCAGGGGCTTTTTAAATTCGTTGTGCAACATGTTGGAGATATCCATTGCAATGGGAGTTTTAACAAACTCCGAAGCAGGGAGGCCGCTTTTTTTGAACTGATCTTCCAGTTCCTGAAAAACCTGAAGCCTCGAAGGCGAAGAACTGGTGATTTCAAGCAGGTCGACTGCACTTATAAAGTAGGTATTAATGTACTTCAGCCTGAGTTGCGAGTTGGAACTGATGGTTTTGTCACCAACAATGGTAAGGCCCTGATAGGCAACCAGATAATTTATGTAACTCACCATCACCAGGGGAACCAGCGAAATAGCTAAAAACCAAATCAACAGCGATTTTCCCACACCGATGTACTTCCACGAAGCTATTGAATATTTGAGCTTTTCCCAGGCGGAGGATTCGTTATAATTTACAAAATCGTTTTTTTTCATGTGCTATGGTTGGAATAGGCATGAGTTAATTAAAACTGCTTTGCATACTTGGTTACTGTGGCATACAACTCGTTGGGACTGATGGGTTTTGAGATGTAAGAGTCCATGCCGGCATCCAGGCATTTTTCCTTGTCGCCAACCATGGCAAAGGCAGTCATGGCCACAATTGGCACATGTTCACCGTTGCTCTGTTCAAATTCCCTGATTTTTTCAGTAGCCGTGTACCCATCCATTTCGGGCATTTGAACATCCATCAGAATCACATTAAAACTTTTGGGGTTATTCAAATAACTGTTGACGGCTTCTTTTCCGTTTTCAACAGAAGTAACCTTCCAGCCTTTTTTAGCAAGAAGCTGATTTACGATTTTACGGTTAATAATCTGATCTTCAGCTACCAAAATATGAATAGATTCGTTGGAGGTACTTTTGTTTTCAAATTCCTGTTCTTTTCTTTCTTTGATGATTCTTGCAGGACCAAACTTCTTCTCAAACAACGCCATCACCTTTGTTTGTAAAACCGGCTTGGTGATGAAATCATATTTTTCAGTTTTTCTCAGTTTATCCACCTGGATAGAAGCCTTTACTTTGGAAAGAAATACCAGTTCAAGATTTTTGCCAGGGAAAGTACTGGTAAGCTTTTCTGCAATCTGGTCACCAGTAAGTTTTCCAAGGTCGAAATCGATAAATATGACTGTATACTCATTTTTTTCAATTAATGGAATGGCTTCTTCTAAGGATTGGACATAGGTGTTGCGAACACTACAGCCATCAAAAATTTTGCACAACGCTTTACCGGCCTGGATATGATCGTCAATGATAAGAACATGTTGCTTTTCAAGCGGTGGGTTTAACTTGGTATGCAAACAATTTTCTTCATTTACACCCATAATCATGTTAAGTGTGAATTTGAAAATGCTTCCTTTGCCTTTTTCGCTCTCGGCAACAATTCGCCCACCCATTAACGAAACCAGTTTTTGCGAAATGTTTAATCCCAGACCTGTGCCACCGTGTGTGCGGGTGGTAGAAAGTTCGGCCTGGCTATATGTTTTAAACAATTGCGACATGGCTTCCTCGCTGATTCCGACACCAGTATCACCCACGCTAAATTCCAATCGCAATTGTTCCTCAATATTGGCAATGAGTTTGATGTTTAGCCAAACGGTACCTTCTTTGGTGAATTTTACCGCGTTATTTAAAAGGTTTAACAAAATCTGACGTAGTCGGAGCGGGTCGCCAATGATGATGTCCGGTATGTCGTTGTCGATGTCGCAGATAAGCTCATTGTTTTCTTCCAGCGCTTTGATGCTGATGGTGTGAAAGATTTTTTCGACCATGTCGCGCAGGCTGAATTCAATCTCTTCAAGCTCAAGTTTGTCGGCTTCTACTTTTGAAATATCCAAAATGTCATTGATGATATCAAGCAAAGTCTCTCCTGAATTTTTAATATCGTCGAGACGTTCTTTTTGAAGTGCACTCAAATCATCATCCATCAAACCCAGATCGGCCATGCCAATAATCCCGTTGAGTGGGGTGCGGATTTCATGGCTCATGGAGGCCAGAAACATACTTTTTGTCATGGTAGCCTGCTCGGCTTGGCCTTTGGCAGACTTAAGCTCCTCAACAGTTTTTTCAAGCTTTCGGGTGGTTTCTTCCAATGCCTGTCGGTATCTGAAAAAGTCGACAAACGCCTTAATTTTATTTTTCAGGATTTCAAGATCCAGCGGTTTATACAGATAATCTACTGCCCCCGATTGGTATCCCTGAAATATATGCTTGCGCTGTTTGTTGATGGCTGTGACAAAAATAATGGGGACATGTTTTGTGCGTTCGTTGGCCCGCATAATTTCAGCCGTTTCAAAACCGTCCATTCCCGGCATTTGAACATCCAGTAGCACCAGTGCAAAGTTATGTTCAAGCAAAAGACCCAGAGCTTCGTTGCCCGAACCGGCTTTATAGATGATGAGCTCAGGACTTTCAAGTATGCCCTCGAGGGTAATCAGGTTCTCAGGTCGATCGTCAACCAATAGAATCTTAAACTGACTTTGCTCCATAAAAAAAGATTAGTGAAGATGAGTTATCAAATTACAGACAAGCAAAAATAGTTTTTTTTAAAGACAATTGAAACCAAATGCGGGCAAAATCTTACCATGAGCTTCATAGTGTCGAAATCGCTTGGTATGACCTATGTCCGGTTGCAAATTTGTTTGTAATCGCAAAAGGTACATAAGTCTTTGTTTTCGGTTTGGCAGAAGGATTGGTTTTTGTCCAACATGTTTTCTATCAGCTGTATCAGGTTTGTCTTGAATTCCACAAGCGCCTCCATGGAGGATGAAAAAGTGTCGGGGAACTGGGGCGAAATAAATCCCTGGGTATGATTTCTCAGGCTGATGTTGCCGGCAGTTACCGGTTTCCCCGGATGGGCATCACTGTACATCAAGGCATATTGCATCAACTGAAAAGCTTTTGGAAAGTCGGGGCTATTGGTTAATAATTCGATCTCCTTTATTTTCAGGTCGTTTGGCGTAACGCTCCCGGTTTTATAGTCGATAATTCTTACCTCACCGCTACTTTGGGTCATGTCGATTCGGTCAATTTTTCCTTCGAGGCGAACCTGGCCCGGAGCTGTGTCCACAGTCGTTGATAAAGTTTGTTCCACCCCAAGTAACAGGCGGGGTTCTGTTTCGAGTAAAATACAATCGTTCAGGATGGTTTGTCGAATCATTTTTTTGGTTACCTGCATCATGAGCAGGTTTTTTCCCCGCAAGGGGGATTTGCCCTTATAAAGTTTGCGGTATTCGTCTTCGATAAGTCTGTTTATGTCGCTTAACCTGAGGCGCAACGTGGCCGGATCGATGGGTTTGTTCACCAAAGGCAGATAAATTTGTTCTAAAACGCCATGAACGATGGTGCCAAAAGTGTTGCTTTCCATGGATTGCTCCACGGTTTCGGGAGGATAAATTTTCAGGATATACCTGAAATAAAACCGCAACGGACACTGAATAAAGGAGCTCAAAGCCGAAGGAGACAACCCTTTTGCAGCCACTTCAAACAGTTTGTTCATCACATCCTCACTTTTTTTAACCTCTATGCTGTGGTGGTGGTGTTCGGTTGTCACCGGAAGCGACAATTGATGCGATTTAAAGGTGATTTGGGGATTTAACGGCACCAGCTCGTTCTCAACCTGTAGCAAAAAACGGCTTACTTCGTTGGATCCCAATCCTGATTTTCCTGAATTGTAAACGAAGGTGGCTTTTTTGGTACGCTGAAGCAATCTGTAAAAGTGATAGGATGTTACATCCTGGCTGTCGTGGGGGAGGGGCAAGTTAAATTGATGCCTGATGTCAAATGGGATAAACGACTCCGACTGACTGTTTGCCGGAAGGGTTCCTTCGTTGGCTGACAGTACCAGGATTTTTTCAAAATCAAGGTTCCGCGTTTCGAGTAAGCCCATCACCTGAATGCCTTCCAATGGCTGACCCGACAAATGCACCTGGGTAGATCTGATAAACTGCAAGAGTACCTTGTGGGCCGCCTTCAGGCTGACGGCTTCTCTGTGGAGTTCGATGCGCCGTTTTAGGGTGTTTGAAACCCGGATGGCTTGTAGCAACTGATGTTGCTCCAGTGAAGAAGCTGGTTTTTGCACCCGGAGAATCGCATGATATTCGGTCAGTAATACATGGTATTTGTTCATAAATTCGATTCCGGAGCACCTGGAAATCAGCCCCCGCAACTGGTCAACGGCTTTCGCCGAAGTGCCACCAAACAGGTTTTGAAATTCGCTGTGCGTTATTGAGTTGAGGTTGTCGGTATTTAAGGTATGAATCAAATTGGCTGTAAAACCGGGTTGCTGGTGGTTGAGTACAGACTGAACTACGCAATTTTGGATGAAGTCCACGAGGTGTAGCGACAATATCTCCTCCTGGTTCTGGTCAGGCTGGTTGAGTAATTTTATCCATTGTTGCAACAGCAGTTCATACGGACTGTTTTTCAAGGGATAACCCATGGTGATATTGTATTTTTTCTCGTCTCCGTTGCGATCAAAAACAGGTGGTAATGTGTTCAGGAGCGGTACCAGTAGTTCTTCATCGGTAAGTACAATGGCTATTTTTTTTAACTCATCTTCAAATAGGGTAATTTCTTCGGTTTGAATTGATTCGATTTGATTTTTTATCCATTCACCTGCAAATTTTGTCTGCGCAATTTCTCCCTGAATACCAACTACATCAATTGTTTTTTGATCAGTGGTGAGCAGATTGTCGATGACCTCAGGTTTGGGCAGGTGGAGTTGATTTATGAAATGTTGGATAAACCGACCTGGATCAGGATTGGCAGCCGGTTGTGCCGATGGACTGTAATAGTAACTGTCTACATCCCAAATAAAAGTGACGTCGAAAGATTCATTCAGCTTTTTAAAGAGTGCTGTTTCGGCCGGAGAAAGTGCATTCATACCTGCCACCACAAAATGTTTCCACGACCAATTATTTTTCAGCTCATCGAAGTTTTCGGCCAGGTATCGATAGATGAGTCCGGGATAGCCCAGCTTTTTTTCCAAAAGTCCCGAACGCAGCTGCTGGTAATAGTCCCACAACGATCGGTAGAAATTCAGGTAGTTAAGTTGCATTTCTGTTAAAGGGCTTCCATCCAGGTTCCATTCCTGAATGGCCTTGTTGGCCGACAGGTGGTGGAAAAGCTTTTCGGCATCGGCCAGGTTCAGGTCCACATCATTAAAATCAGAAATCATGACCGGCGACCACGCCAGGAAATCTTCCAGCGACCGCTGACTTTTTCCGGCAATTTTTTGGTGAATAAAATACAGATCAAGAGCCAGTTTAAAGGGGTCAGCATTGGTAAATCCAGTTGCACGTTGAAAAAACGAATCGGATGAAAAGAATTCGGGTAGCCAAAAGTGTTGGTTTAGCTCATGCTTTATGATGTCCTTGAGAAAAAGTGCTGACCGCTTGTTGGGTACAATCACGGCCGTTTCGGCAGAGGCTTCTTTAAGGCTGATAATCTTTTGTGCTACCCGTTCAAGGAATTTTGTCATAATGGATTCATTTTTAGAAATTCTTCTGCAAAAGCTATTTTTTCAGGTGTACCCAGATCGAACCACTGTACTGTATTGTTCTCAAAACCAATTATTTTGTGCCTGCTTGCCATGGATAGCCAGGCATCGATAATGGAAAATTTTCCCGTAAATGGGATTTCTTTCACAAAATGCGGCATGGTAATCCACACTCCGTTGAAGGCGAGTGGTTTGTAATTGAGTTTCTCTCTGTTCACCCATTTAAAGTTGTTCGTTTTTAAATTGGCCCACCCGGTTAATAGCTTGTCATCATCAAATAACAATGCCCGCGATGAAGCCCTGTTACTTATATATAAGGTGGCTTCTGCCTGTTGATGAACATGAAATTGCAGGAGGTCATTTAGGTTCAGATTGGTCAGGATGTCGGCATTGTGGATGAGAATGGGTTGGTCTCCGGTGAAAAAATCCATTGCTTTCACCAGCGCACCTCCGGTATCTAACAATTGGTCCGATTCATCGCTGAAAGTGATTTCCATGCCAAAATCCCCCTGTTTTCTAACTTCCTCCATGATCTGCCGGGCATGGTGATGCACATTGATCACAACCTGCTCAATTCCTGCCTTTTTCATTTTTTTCAAAAGACGAAACAGCATTGGCTCACCACCAATTTCAACCAGTGCCTTGGGCTTGTTGAGTGTAACGTCTCCCAACCGGGTGCCCAGGCCTGCCGCAAGTATCATCGCCTTTTTAATCATGATGCTGACTATTTATTTCAAGATGCTGCAACAAAATTTTTACTTGTGGAAATTGTTTGCGAAGATGCTGCTGAAGCTGAACGGCACTAAAAACCGACCGATGTCGTCCGCCGGTGCATCCAAAACTCACCTGCAAGTTTTTAAAATCCCGGTCCAGGTAGTTCTTTATTGATAAGTCGACCAGGGCGAAAGCGTTTTTGAGGAACACTTTTGTGGTAGGTTGGGCGTTCATGTATTCCACAATGGGCAGGTCTTCACCGGTCAGGTCGCGCAAATTGCTTATCCTGTGTGGATTGGGCAATCCACGGCAATCGAACACAAAACCGCCACCGTTTCCGGTCAAATCAACGGGAATGCCCTTTTT
>JAUYGX010000001.1 GCA_030690365.1 Bacteroidales bacterium
TGTTGAATTGGGAGTGCAAAAGTACACTTGTTTTTTATCTTTACAAGTACTTTCTGAAATATTATTTCATTATTTTTTTCGGGAGCTGGGTAACAATTAGTTAATGCGAATGAACAATCTTATTTTAAGTGTACGTCCTTATAAAACTCAGGTTAATCAGCCTCTGGTAAAGACAAGTTGGTTGTTAGAACTCATTTTTTCATTGAAAAAGTAACCGTCTTTTTCGTAAAATTTAATATCATTTGCATTGGTAATTTTGTTTTCAAGAATATAGCGGGCCATTTTACCCCTGGATTGCTTTGCAAAAACACTTACAATTTTATATTCATCACCTACCCGGTCTTTGAAAATCGGAGTGATAATTTCACTTTTTATTTTTTTCTGATCAATCATCTTAAGATATTCCAGCGAAGCCAGGTTAATGATGGTATGGCTGTTTTGCAGTACCAGTTGTTTATTGATCCATTGTGTGGCTTTGTTTTTCCAACATTGATACAAACTTTGTTTATCTACCAAAAGTGGATCGGATACATCAAGCCGGTAAGGCTGTATTAAATCAAGAGGACGCAGAACGCCGTAAAGTCCTGAAAGAATCAGGAGTTTTTGTTGTGCATATAATAAGGTGTCATTTGACATCTCTTCAGCCTTTAATCCTGCGTACGCTTCTCCACGGAATGCAAGTATTGCTGCACCCGACCGCTGCTCAGTATGAGCCCTGTTCCACAGCTGATAGTAATCATAGGCTGTTTTGGTAAGTTGCTGACTTGTCTTTAACAGTAGTTGCAGTTCATCGTACGTATAGGTTTTTAATATTTTGGCTATTCTGCTGCTCTGCGTCAAAAACGAAGGCTGAGAAGTTTGCAGGTATTGGACAGATGGGTTTATTTTAATTGTTTTTGATGGAGAGAGTAGTATAATCATAGAAGTTTTTATTATAAAAAAAACCGCTACAAAATTAATTGTAACGGATATACAAACAAAAGTTGTATGAATATAATATTAGTAATCTCTTGTTTCGCGGATACTACCATCGGCATTATAAATTTTCCACGTTCCAATTTTTTCACCCATATTATAATGCATTTCAAAACTTAAATTACCGTTATCATCCCAAATGGTCCAATTACCATCTTTAACATCCATTTTATAAGAAACCTCACCGGTTTTTATCCCTTTTTCGTTCCATTTAATCCATAAACCATCTTTTTTACCTTCTGTATATGAACGTTGTTCCTGTTTATTTCCATTTTCAAAATATAGAAATGTTAAACCATCTTCTTCACCATTTGTAAGGTTTTTCTCTACTTTAACATTTCCATTCTCATAGTATTCAAAGTATTTACCGCTATAGGGTTTATTTTCATAATATTTTCCGTCCTTTTCTTTAACTACCTGAGAATAAATTGTTGGTGAAATAAAAAGACCAAAAATGATCAATAGAATTATTTTTTTTAACATGTGCAGCGTATCTTATTATTGTGTAAAACTACTAATTATTATGTACTCTGATACTCTCAATGCTTATTTATAAAGCCATTGAATTAAATATAAAGTATATTGTGTTAGTTGGATATATTAAATGATTTTAAAAAGCAAAAGTATACTTTAAGCTATATGCAATTCCGGGATTTGTTAAACTGAATACCTGATCAGAAGCGCCAAATGACTTATAACTCATCGTATTTTTCTGGTCCAGAATATTGTCAATTCCTAAAGTTATTCTATGTCGGTAATCCATTCCAAAACTATAATAAGCATTTAGGTTAAGGCTGTGAAATGGAGCAAGATAAACATCCGGATTCCTTCCCGACCCGATAATTGCAAGTTGTTCACCTTTAACGTTATAGGCTAAACTAATTGCACTGTTACGTTCAGGAATGTCATAAGAAATATTGGCATTTACAGAATATGGAGATTGACCTGCCATCGGGCGAAATTTATCAATGATTTCACCTTCTCTTGCATTTTTTAACCTAAGTTCGTATTCAGTTTGATTTTCATTTCCGGTTTTTACCTTTTTTATATCAACCTGTGAATAGACAACAGTAACGTTTCCACCAAGGAACAATCGTTTAAAGAATCGACTTCCAGCATTGGAAAATCCTTTTCTAATTTCGAATTCAAGACCTGAAACACTTGCATCTCCGGAGTTTCTTGGTTTAACATTGTCGGGATCCTGCTCGAATGAAACAAGTTCAATGTGTCCATCAAATCTTTTATGGAAAGCGGCCAGTGATAATATTTCACGCGGGGAGAAATACCACTCATATCTTAAATCAAGATTAATAATTTTTGTTTGATTAAGATCGATATTCCCTACAAAGGTTCTTTTTGATATCGGGTCATATATTTGAGATACTGATTTTTCCTTAAAACTCGGACGGGCAATCGTTTGAGTACCTGTAAAACGGAGGTTCATATCGTTAGTAACGGAATACACAATGTTTGCAGAAGGAAGAAAATTTAATTCATCCAGTGTTTTTTTATCATTATAAATAACATCACCCAAATTAGATTCACCGGTATAAAACATATCTCCTTTTTCAACACGTAAACCATAGATAAATTTAAGCTTGGAACCCATTTTTTGTTCTGCCATCAAGTAGATTGCAAAAACATTCTGACGTGCTGTAAAGTTATTTGCCGGTTGATAATTACCCGTTGTGTAGGTGCCGTTTCTGTCATCTATTGTCCAAATATTTTCATCTCTTAAAAACCAGTCAGGATTGCCGCTTACATCACTTTTATTTCTTCTGTCGTGTTTATAACTTAATGTTTCGAAATCACGCCATTTAAACAAGGCATTTATACCGGTTTTTAACGAAAAGTGATCTCCGAAAGGAATTTTTAAATCAGCACGAAAGTTTTCGTTTTTTTCGTTCAAATCGCGCCAAAATCGGCTTATTAGTGCTCCATCACCCGTACTTAGAGTAGTATCATTACCTTTAATTGATAAGGCTGTTGTGCGGAAATCAGGATCGTAAACCCTTGAAATTGTGAATGCATTCGACCAGTTTAATTGTAATTTACCTATTAGGTGATTACCATTGACTATGGCAGTAGATAACGATCTCTGACTATAAGTCAGAATATCTTCAATAAGGGTAGCTTGTGTTTGATTATAATTTTTGCTGGTTCTTTTCGAGGCCGTCGACTCATTGCTTTGATTTGCCAAAACCATCAAACTTAGGGTGTTGTTTTTCTTTTTATATGAGCCGGAAGCCATAGCGCTCCATTGTGCTGTTCTACCACCAACTACGCCAATAATTCCTTCTTCCTGATCAAGCTCAAAAATGGTGGTGTCATTATTCTTTAAGTAGGTATTTGATTGAAATTGATCATAAAAATATGATTGATTTGAATAATTAAAAACCACATTGTATCCATAGGTAACTCCTTTTTTTGTATTAATCTGATTTCCATGATTAAATGAAAATGAACCGTTTGGCAAAGCGGTTTTATTTTCTACGGCAAGTTGTTTATTAAAAGAGCGGGTAATACTTTCAAGTTTTTCTCCCTCAGCAGGATCAAAAGCAGCTACAACCTCTTGTGGAATATCAGTGGTTTTTGCAAAAGGCAGTTTCCTTGTACCATCATCAAATCCTGCCCAATCAAGCTTACCACCATCATAAAGAATATAATCCGGGTTAAATGTTTGTCCCTGAATATATCCTAAACCAATTGTAAAACTGGTTGTTTTTGCTTCAGGAAAACTTTTGGTTTCAACATCAACCAGTCCACCTGAAAAATCACCAAATAAATCCGGGGTAAAAGTTTTATAGACTGCAACATTTTCAAGAACTGCGGTTGGAAAAATATCTATTTGAACGGCATTAACGTCGGGGTCAAGGCCAGGGATTGACATTCCATTAAGTGTTGTTTTAGTATAGCGGTCTCCCAAACCCCTAACATAAACATACTTTCCACCTTCAACTGTTACTCCGGTAACACGCTTAATAGCTCCACTTAAGTCGCTGTCTCCAATTTTCCGAAACGACTGTGCTGACAGGCCATCCACAATATTTGTAGAATTTCTCATTTTCGTAATCATACCTATCTCAGAGTTTCGGGATGCTTGTGCAACGATTACCACTTCTTCCAGGAGTTTGTCATCAGATTTCATGATAGCGTCGATAACAGTTGTTTTTCCCGCTTCAATTTTAATTCCTTGATATGACAAAGTAGTAAATGAAATAAAAGAAACCTTAATGTTATAAGTTCCGGGATCGAGGCTAAGTGAAAAGTTGCCATCAAAGTCGCTAACAGTTCCTACGCTTGGATTATCGGCCCAAATAACTGTAGCTCCAATCATGGGTCCTCCAAAATCACCATCTACTATATTTCCTCGTAGGAATCCTTTTTCCTGTGCGCTGAGCAAACTAAATGTCAATAAGAACAGGATACTAAAAATGATTCGTCTAATTACCATATTTAAAACATTAAAACCCTGCGGCGAACCGCAGGGTTTATTTATATATTACTTTTAGTACCTTGAATATTATAATTCACCTCTGTTTGCTGCATAAGTCCAGCTGAAAGTTCCGGCAACGTTGAGTGTTGAACCTGATCCGTTTAATTGTACTTTGGAAGCAGCTGTAGTATTAGCAGCAGCTAGTTCATCAAGACAAGTTCCTGTATCACCACCATCATAAACTTTGGTGCCTTCGAGTGAACAGTCCGTAAATACCAATGTGGCAGGATCACTTACAAGGTGTAAGTATGCATCTTCTTTGTGATTGCAATCAACTCCGGGATCAACAAATTTAGTTCTGAACTTAACAGGTTTACCTGTGCCATAGTTAATCCATGAACAGTTGTTAATATTACCCTGCGCATCTGATTTAAAATCGGCTGCTGAAGGCTCAGTTCCTTCGCTGATGAATTTTCCGTTTGATAATGTAAACATACCGGTAACATAAGTTGAACCTTCAGGTCCGTCAATTTCTGCACCTTCGTCAGTACCAATACCATTACCATGAATAACTGCGAAATCAGAAACAGTTCCGGCATAATTCATGTCTATATCAACTCCATCATCTCCCTGGTAAAATATTAATAAGTTAGAAACATTAACTGTTCCACCGAAGCACTCCAAACCATCGTCAAGTGTTGCATATACTTCTACATTTGAAATTGAGGTACCGCTTCCAACACCACCTAAGGTAAGGCCGTTGATTTCGTTCCCTTCTCCGATGGAGATTCCACCGTGACGGATTGAAATATAACTAATAACACCTGAATTATCTGTGGCATTGCTACCTCCAAATAAACCATATCCTTCTTCGGTTGGGATACCTTCGATATTGGTTTCAGTGTCACCATTTTCAGCTGAAATAGGTGCAGCACCCAAAACGATTACACCACCCCATAATTTATTATCTTCTTTGGTTAGGTTGGTTCCAAATTTTTCACCAAATGTAATGTTGTCAGCTTCAGCAGTAAAGATAATTGGCTTATCTGCAGTTCCTTCTGCCATTAATTTACCACCACGAGCAACAACTAAAGCGGAGGCTAAAGTTTCTTCACCTGGTTTTCCTTTAATAATTGTTCCTGCTTCGATAGTCAAGGTAACACCCGTACCAACAACAACTTTCTTCTCTAACAAATAGATGTTGTTTGAAGTCCATGTCTCATTAACAGTGAGGATACCGGTTTTGGTAATAATCTCGTTTGAGGCACCGCTAAGATTTACACTTTTGGTTTGAGAAGTTGACATGGCTGTTCCTTCGTCATTATAAATGCTTGTTGCTCCTGATGGTGAAAGTGTAACCGTTTCATTGCCTGTTGAATATTCAGAAAGTTCAATGGCAATCATTGCAGTTGACTGCCCGGCAGTCTGAGTTACACTATAAGAAGCCATTTCTGAACCTCCTGTTACACCCACGGTAAAACTACCATTGTCAAGATTTCCTGTTTTGTCAGTGTTTTTGTATACTCCTTCACTGAAAGTAACAGTAACATCAAAATTTTTATTTTCACCTACTACTGTAGCAGAAGAAATTGTTGGGGCTGGTTTTTTGTTGTCGTCTTTTTTACAAGCTGAAAAACCCACCACTGTAATTGCTGCTATAACAGCGAACATTTTAATTCTTTTCATATTTATCTTTTTGTTTAGATTTGATGCGACAAAAGTATTTGTCGAGTTAAAAGTGAAAATTAAGTTAAGATTATGGTAGTGTTAAGAAATGGATGTTGATTCTGTAATTGATTAATATTTACTTAACGTTAAAAATACCCACTCCAATTTGTACTGTACATTTGTGAAATAATTTGGTTATCATTCGTTACAAATAATTGAAAGTCAGTTTAAGTATTACCAGAAATAAAAAAGACAAACCATCGGCTTGTCTTTAGGTATATTCTAAAAAATGAAACTTTTAGTTGTTATCAATTCCGATTTGCACTTTTATTGTATTGAGAGTGGGTGAAACCTCAATGCTTTTTTGTTCGCTTTTATATGAAATTAATTCAGCTTTTATTTCATGGCTGCCGCTCGCAATTTCACTTATTGTGAAATTACCATCAAAATCAGTATATATTTCAGTGGCATTTTCATCCAGAATGATTTTTACACCGGCTAAGGCTTCGCCGGTAGCTTTATCGAAAACCTGCCCTGAAATGGTTGTGGTAGTAACGGGTGTGCCGGTATTGTCGTTGGCAGCAAAACTGCTTGAAGCAAAGATGGCGATGAAGGCGAAGATGGCGAAGATGGCGATTGTATTTTTCATGGTGATGTATTTTCTTTATTTAAATCTTTTTAACGATGCAAAGAAAGCACACCAATGTTAAGTTAATATTAATTGCAGGTTATCCTTAAATTAAATGAAGAGAACTAAAGTATGATTAGGTTATGATTTACTACCAACTACAAGCACCGAATTCTCACTTTAAACCTTCCGATTTTACCCCACCTCTAAATCTCCTAAGGGGAACTTTAGGTGCCTTTACCTAAAAGAGACTTGTACCCCAATATCCCTAATGGGGACTTTAGGGGACTCTACTAAAAAAGACTTGTATACCCATAAATACCCTAAGCAAACTTTTGATCCTCTGATCTTGAATTGGTTCCAACTTTTAACTTTTAACTTTCAGATTTTACCCCCCTTAATCCCCCCGAAGGGGGGAAACGGTCGCGGCAACCCGCGATTACTTGTAACTTTAAACTTTAAACCTTCAACTTTTAACTTTCAACTTCCCCTCACTCAGGTTGATGCTGCGGCCTGAGTAAATCGTTAACTGTTTTTACCGGGTTAAAGGTGATAATGGGAGCTTCAATAAAGATCGTAATCCAGTCGGCCATGGATCCGTTCCATAATCCTGGCAGTTCCATCGCCTTCAATGTTTTGCCGTCTTTCGATTTATACGATATAAATCCGGTTGAAGGATCCACAAACTCAAGCAGATCAAATTTTTCTCCATTGAAATCGTAAACTCCACAAACCAAATCCACCGGATTGAAGTGGGTAGCCCGGCTCACAATTTCCTTTTGTTCATGGTCGGAAAAGTCAATTTGCGAGGATTCTACTATTTGCAGCGACTTTTCGCCATTTTCATTCATCACCCAGAAAGGACCACCCCCAGGCTCTCCTTCATTTTTCACCATTCCGCATACTCGGATGGGCCGGTTGAGCTTATTGAACAGAAAATCAATCTTTTCCATTTCGTCATATCCGTGATAGGCATCAGGAATATCGATATTGAGTTCTCTGTAGGCAAAATCCGCGATCAGCGAAAGAGTTTTTTCGTTCACATTGCCAACATCCAGGATGTCCAGAAATTCAAAAGTTTGATTCTGCAATTTGATAAGCAAACCTCCAATTGCTTTTTTGTAAAGATAGGTCTCATTCCTGAGCCTGTCGGGGACGATATTGTCGATATTTTTAATAAAAATGATTTCGTTATCCAGATCGTTGAGGTTATAAATCAGCGCACCATGCCCTCCCGGACGGAAAAGCAAACTGCCATCCTGGTTTCTGAAAGGTTCATTTTCTTCGGTCACGGCGATGGTATCGGTAGCGGGTTTTTGCTGACTAAACGATACCTTAAATTGGGTTTTATACTCTTTTTCGATGGCTATGCGCCGGGTGGCCAGGATTTCCTCGAATTTGCTCTGGTGTTCCGGTGAAACCGTAAAATGAATTTTTGAGAGATGTTCCTCGTCGTTGGCATAAACGGCCGCTTCAACCAGATGCTCTTCCATGGCTACCCTGGCACCGTTTGGATATTCATGAAACAACAACAGCCCTTTCGGGAGATTGGCATAGTTAAGTCCGTTTTCGTCCAGCAGTTCGTCAATAATGGTGTTGTATTGATGTGTGAGCATCAGGTTTTCGATGTCGGCACCTTTCTTCGCCAGACTTTCCTTCAGGCATTTGTAAAATGCAAAATGTTCCAGGTATTTAAAAAAGTGATGAACTGAGTTGAAACTTTTGTCGCTTTCGAGTTCCTTACTTTGAGCTGCGCTGTTTTTTTGCCTGAATTCAAATAAATGCTTGAACATACGTGATGCCGCCCCTGATGCCGGTACAAATTTCAGGATACTGTATTGTTTGGATTGTTCATTAAAATAGGTGTCTAATTCGGTAATCCCATTGATGGTAAGCTGATGCAGACCCTTGCCTGGTGTGGCCGGTGCTACCAGGTTGATAAACGGGAAACCCGCCATAAAACTGTTGATTTGTGCCTGGACCTGATCGGCTTCGATCCCTTTGGCAGCCATCTGGCTTGTATCATATTTTGTAAACATATCCTGTTTTTTTGGTTGGATAAAAGTAGATAATTCTTTGATTGTTCTCCGTTATCAAATGATTAAATTTATCAAGAACGGCATTTTTTGAGGCTGTTGCGATTAAACACAATCGGCAAATGGCGGAGATTCAGTTTTTTGTAAGATGGATACGATTGGAGTTTAATTGGCTTAAACCCGCTTAAATAATTGGATTTTTAAACACATTAATTTGTGGTTTGAAAGAAAATTATACTATTTTTGCCACCTCAATTTTAGGCCCAGGTGGTGAAATTGGTAGACACGCCAGCTTGAGGGGCTGGTGATCGCAAGGTTGTGCAAGTTCGACTCTTGTCCTGGGCACTACCATTACAAAATCTAAAATTGACGTTCTTTATTGTTCGATTGCCCAAGTGGCGGAATTGGTAGACGCGCTACATTCAGGGTGTAGTGACCGCACGGTCGTGAAAGTTCGAGTCTTTTCTTGGGCACCCAGAGGTCCTGTAAGCTTAGGTTTGCAGGGCTTTTTTTTGTTTATGTATCTGCCTGAGATTGAAATCTCAGGTTACAATGTAGGTCAGGCCTGCCGGATTGAAAGTATTGTTCCTGATGATCGCAATTTATATTGTTACCGGCATCACTTATGTGCTCGTGTTAAACTTCTTTTATATTTCAAAATCTGAGAACCTCAAATGGGCAATAAATAGTAATATTGTAGCCAACAATTACAATTTCATACCCTGAATGCCAACAAATCATTGTTCAATAAATCAAATGGCTGAATCCTTTAACAGAGAACGACACCAATCAATTCAGGTTAAACTGTTGATAATTATGTTGTTGCTGGTAGTCTTTCATCAGGCAAATTCCCAAAACCAGGAACTACAGCAGGATACCCTCAATAAAAAACGGCTGAATGTCATTGTTTATACCGGGGCAGGTTTATATGCATCAACACTTACATTGCTTTATTTTGGATGGTATGATGGCAAACCCATGACGAGCTTTCATTTTTTCAACGACAACAACAACGATTTACAGTTGGATAAATGCGGACATGCCACCACCGCCTATACATTTACAGGCTATGCTTACAATTGGTTGCGATGGGCCGGACTTAACAACAATAAATCCACTGTTTATGGAGGGTTGATGGGTTTTGCCTCCATGTCGGTAATCGAAATTCTGGATGGGTTTTCAGTAGAGTATGGTGCTTCCTGGGGCGATTTATTGGCCAATGCTTCTGGTCCTGCGTTATTTGTAAGTCAGCAGTTAACCTGGAAAGAGCAACGCATGAGGTTGAAGTTTTCGTACCACCCAACCCATTATGCCCAATACAATCCTGTTTTATTGGGTGAAGATGATCTTCAAAGAATTATTAAGGATTACAATGGTAATACCTTTTGGTTATCTGCCAACATCAATGCGTTTTTAGGGTCTGAAAGCCGCTTCCCGAAATGGGTAAATGTAGCCGTAGGTTACGGTGGTCGTGGAATTTTAGGCGTTACTTCCAACCCCGCTGAAATTGATGGAAGACCCATTCCTCATTTCGACCGCGTAAGACGATACTACCTTACCCTGGATATAGATTTAACCCGCATTAAAACCAGATCCAAAGCATTGAAATTCGTGTTTTCGACCTTAAGTTTTGTAAAAGTGCCATTCCCAACGCTGGAATACAATAGCCAGGACAACCTGGTATTTCATTGGCTCTATTTTTAACTACTTCTTCTGTAACATGGAGACCAACAATCCGTTGCGGGTATTTTTTTCCGACAATGGTATCTTGCTTTGCGCATTGAAATAGATGCGTCCGGGCTTGATGGATTTTAGTCTTTCTTCCAATAGAATTTCAAATCCGTCAAAATGCGTTATAAGAAAATCCCATTTGAGTGTTTGAGGCTCAGTAGGAGTGGGGTAGTTGTGGATGTCGACGATAAGCAGAAAAAGGCCACCTGTTTTCAAAACCCGGGTAATCTCACTCGTGGATTTATTTAAGTTTTCCACATGGTCGAGCGAATTAAACGAACACACGACATCGAAGTAGTTGTCAGAAAAGGGTAAATTTTCGGAATAAGCTTTGATATACTGCATTTTATGGTCTTTGGCACCCATTTTTAGGTATTTATCTGCCAGCGGATCAATGCCAATTCGTTCTTCGGCCATGGTGGCCCACTCCAGGCTGCCTCTGGGGCCGCAACCAATGTCGAGAATCCGTTTTCCGTTGTAAAACGACTCGGGAAGGTAGAAGAAATTTGTATAGAAATGTTGATAATGCCCATTGCTGAGGTTGCCTTCGGTTAGCTTTTTATATTTCCAGAAGGAGATTTCAACAAATTCTTTGAAGGATGACAACAGCGATTTAGTCATATTGTGGTGTTACTTTTTCTTCTTTTTGCTTGGTTCCTGCGATTTTTCGATATAAAATCCATCTCTACTCAACTGGTGATCCAGGTTGGCGATGCCATATACGAGTACCGCTGTGGCGATGGCCGCCTGTTCCTGATATTCAGGAATGCTCTTGTTGTACAAATCGCGTTCGGTATGCCATATTTCACCGTAGCTAAAGTTGTACCCTTTGGGGTCTCCGGTTTGAAATCCGATGGTAGGCACTCCTTCAACAGCAAATGGTCCGCTGTCGGTTCCCCAGGCTGTGGTTGGTCTTTCAGTGGGTTCACTCGTCGTGATGGTGATCGGAAAATCGGGGTTGATGCTGTTGATGGGTGCGCATATTTGTTCAAAATCGGCTCTCATAGCCATCGGAATACTGATTCCTGTGGGAACTGTCGGTCCTCCATCCCGGTTTATCATGTTTGATATTTTGTCCAGTTTATCCTTGTTTCTGCTTATCCAACTATGCGATCCGTACAAGCCAAACTCCTCGCCAGCCCATAAAATCACCAGGATGGTGCGTTTGGGTTTGCCTCCGGCTTCCATAATCAACCGGGCAACTTCAATGGTTACCGAAGCACCGGAACCATCATCAACGCCACCCGTTCCAACATCGTAAGCATCCAGATGTCCGCTAACAATCACATATTCATCGGGGAATTCAGTTCCGGGAATGATGCCGATTACATTTTGATAGACGATCGGCCCCATTTTAAAGTGGTTACGGATGTCGAATTCAAGCTGAAAATAGTGTCGTTCTTCGGCCATTTGATGGATGATGGCATACTGGTGTTCATCGAGTTTAATGTCGGGAATGGTGGGGAGGGTTTCAAACGTCATGTCTTCCAGATTCTTGCGGTCGTACAAAACGCGGATAGGTATTTTAGCCGATTGGATAATGCCCAAAATGCCGGCATCACACATTTCTTTGTAAAATAGGGCAGGTTCTTCCTTTAGGGGGAGCAATTCCTTTTCAGGGATTTTGGTGCCTTTGTTTTTTCTGTTTTCTTTTCTGATCAGGTTGTTTTGTTCAGCAATGGCGGCATTTTCTGCTTTAATAGCGTTGCGCAGGCTGTCGGCTTTAACAGAATAATTGATGGGCCAGCCATCGCTGTCGCCGGAAATTAAAACCCAGGCACCTTTAAGTGCCCCTTTCATCCGGTCGAATTCGGCCTGTGTTTTAGGTTCGATAAGCACATGCCCACGCTGAACGCCGTGTGTACCAGAGGTGTAGGATGGGGTGGCGAAATGCAAAATCATTCCATTGTCCGAAAGCATACGTCCAAACCAGGGACCACGGTTAAATCCTACAGGAAGTTCGCCGGCATCGTCCATTTCGACCTGCATGCCCCATTCACTGAACTTGCTGGCTGCCCAGAAGGCTGCATTTTCATAAGCATCTGAACCAATCAGTCGCCCCCCGAAACGGTTACACAACACATCCAGGTGGTTCATGGTTTGGTTGTTGATTTTGGCTATTTTAATCATTTTTAGTACAACCGAATCGGGTTTGTTTAAGTTGGGTTCTTCATTTTGTGCCATTCCCGTAAAGGAAAACAACACAACGATCAGCAAGCAGGAGGTAAATATTTTCATATTTTAAGTTTTGGTTTTCAAAAGTAGGGTTTTATTAAGTTCATCATGTAATAAGGTATAAATGAATATAATTTCCCGATTGTTGTCTTTTCAACGTAGATTATCTATCTTAGTGGTCTGTTTTCGATAAAGTTAATGATTGATAATCTCTAAAAACACCCACATGAAAAACCTTTTATTTCTCATTACATTTTTCTTTCTGGTATCCTGTGGTCTGATGGCGCAACAGAAAGTTACCGGTAAATCAAGCGTTAAGCCCGTTCCTTACAGGGTAGGAGAGTGGCTGCCCACCGATCATGCAGTGCTGAACCAATGGATGAAAGACCTGATAGCAGAAGCTGAAGCCGACCAAAGTCCGTTGCTACCGGTGGTGGACGAGTTAAAGCAACTGATTGAGAGCGACCCGGAAGTATACATGCTTTTCCATCAGATGTTCGATCAGGTGCCAAACAAACCTCCTTACAATCAGGATCCAACCGGGAAGCCGGAGGTAAGGAATTATCTTCACATGTTACAACTGATTAACCAGGTGATGACCAAAGCCCCGGAATTTAATAAAACCGGATTGGTTGGATTTCCCATCAATGCGATCCTCGACTGGCCAATGGGAACCGAAGCAGGGGCATCGGCTTTTTTAAATCCAAAAGTAAATGCACAGTTCAAGAAAATCCTCAACGAGTGGGCAGTCTTTCTGGATTCTCCCGATTCGCGTACAGTTTTAGGCGATGATCCACATACCGGATGGTTTGGAAAAGAGGCACAGGAAGCCATGCCTGATTTTGAGCAGGATTTTATTTGTGACCCAGAGTTACCTTACCATGGTTTTACTTCCTGGGATAATTTTTTCACGCGACAGTTTCGTCCGGGAAAACGGCCTGTGGCCAGCCCCGACGACGATGCTGTTATCGCAAATGCTTGTGAATCGGCTCCATACCGGATTGCCACCAATGTGCAAAACAGAGACAAGTTCTGGATAAAAGCACAGCCTTATTCTCTGGAACACATGATGAATGGTGATCCGCTGGAAACCCGGTTTGTGGGCGGAACCATCTATCAGGCCTTTTTAAGTGCCCTGAGCTACCATCGGTGGCACAGTCCGGTGAGCGGTAAAATTGTAAAGACAAACGTAGTGGATGGTTCTTATTATGCCGAAACCATTGCAGAAGGATTCGATCCCGCCGGTCCTAATAATTCACAAGGGTTTATTACGGAAGTGGCTACAAGAGCGCTGGTCTTTATTGAGGCCGACAACCCTGACATCGGGTTAATGTGTGTGATGTTTGTGGGAATGGCGGAGGTTTCCACCTGCGACATCACCGTATATGAAGGCCAGCATGTAACCAAAGGTGATGAATTGGGGATGTTTCACTTTGGAGGATCCACACACTGCTTGATTTTCAGGCCGGAAGTCAACCTGGAGTTTGATATGCATGGACAGAAACCTGGACTGGATTCAGATAATATTCCCGTAAGGTCGCGGATTGCAACCGTAGTTAAAAAGTAATTTATCGCATTTAGTTAGTGGTGATCGCTGGCACACGAATGTGTTTGAGTGGGATTTCTTGATTTTTTCGTTTTTTCAATAACCGGATGTTTGGTTTCCAGTGGCTTGGCCCATAATGGTTTAAAACTCAGTTGTGCGGGTGCAGAACCTGAATTTCACCGTGGTTTTACAGGTAAAAGGTGTATCTTACACCGCAGCTTGCTTTTATTGAGCTTAACTGAGGCATAAATCCTAAAAATGAGACGAAAGACACACTTATGTTTGAAAATGTGTCTCTTATTGATCCCT
This sequence comes from Bacteroidales bacterium, assembly GCA_030690365.1. Taxonomy (GTDB): domain Bacteria; phylum Bacteroidota; class Bacteroidia; order Bacteroidales; family F082; genus UBA6244. Next base: position 14,505 of record JAUYGX010000001.1, read on the forward strand.
TTCAGACTACAATATTTGATAAACTTTTGTGGCAGTAAAAAAGAAAAACCACTTATAAAACAGCAGTTTGAAAAAGCTCCTATAAAGGGATTCCAGCTTGCCGGCTGGTAGGCAGGAGTCAATTGGCTTTTTTGACGGACTTATAAAACTGATTGTATCCTTTCTGTGTTCCCTATGTCCCTGCGGTTTTTTATATCCTTATTTGGTGGTCTTTTTATCATACAACTTCGTAAACACTGTGTCTACAGGCTCCCAAAGTTCAATTTTATTGCCTTCCGGATCCATGATGTGCACAAACTTTCCATATTCATAGGTCTCAATTTCATCCAGAACGGTAACGCCGTTTTCTTTCAGTTCCTTCACCAGTTCCTCCAGATTTTCAACCCGGTAGTTGATCATAAACTCCTTCTCCGAAGGCTCAAAATAAGTGGTTTTTTCAGCAAACGGACTCCATTGTAAATATCCTTTTTGGTCAGGATTGTCGCTGCTTCTGAATTCAAACAGCGATCCATATTCGTTGGTTACCAGACCTAAATTATTATTATACCATTCGTTGAGCATTTTATGATCTTTGCTTTTGAAAAACACACCTCCAATACCCGTTACTTTTTTTCTATTTTCCATTTCATTTTTAATTATATGGTCTTCCTGCGAAAGCCATGCGTGAATACTGTCAAGCACTTGTTTTTGTTGGCCTTCCGGCAGATTGTTGATCCTGGTTCTATGACTTCCCCCTTTTTTTACTATCTTAATGCTGTTGGTTTGACCATCCAGATCAACAGCAGTTGCCGACCACGGGTCGTTTTCACCATATATGAAAATCATATTTTTCGCTAAATGGCGAAGATAGAAATCCACTTTAAACATCAGTTCCGATTCAAAAACAACTGTTTCACCTTTCGGAAAGGTAAAATCAAAAGTCGGATTTGACTGATAGGTAGTATATTCTTTAAATGGCTCAATATCATATCCGTAAAGGCCAATCTCGTGCATGGCCTGATAAAAATAAGGCTGGAGTTTTTCGATGCCTTGGTTAGAAATCCAATCGATGCCGGTTACTTTATCGAGATGGTCCACCATGCGGACGGCATTTTGACTTGAAGTGGGGATATTGTCGCAGTCGATCGTACCCCACTGCCAGAAGGCGAATGAGTATTCAAACACCAGCAGGTCATAGGCTTTCTCAAAACCCATGGAATATGTGAGGTGCTTTTTATTGGCCAGATTGATGAATTCTTCCAGGAATTTCTTCTTGTTTTGGAGCATGGTGAGCTGGTAGTTGAGAACAGCGTCTCTACAGGCCGAATCACCTACCTGCGCTAAAAATGGGTACACCCGTTTGTCTTCCGACGAAAAAGCCACCGGAGCCACATAGGGAACACAAATGTCGGCATCGTCAGGATAAAAATATTTGAAAAAATTAACGGTTTGTCCTCCTTTGCTAATGCCTGTTGCAATTAATTTTTCAGAATAAATCTCCCTGATAAATTCAGCAATGCGGTGGTGGTCGGTAGCTGCATTTTCCACACTCAGAAACCTCCAAATCAGGCTATCGGGTCTGGATTCGCTGAAATACCGGTGTTCAATGCATACCTGATTGGCACCGAGATATTTAGTCAGCTCATACTCAAAGTCTTTTTCGGTAGACGAATTGGCATCATAACCTTCGGTGATAAATACCACCGGCTTGTTAAAGTTCCGGTGTGAGATAAACACCCTTTGATTAAATGAGTCAAGACTACCCTGATGATAATCAACTGGTTGTTTAAAATATACCAGGTATTTTTCACTAAAATCGGTGTTGGTTTCCAAAGGTTGAAATGTAAAATCGTAAGTAGATTTCAATTCATCGAGCCGCATCTTAAGAGGCTGTGTAAAAGCTGTTTGAAAACCAATACTCAATAATATGAGCAGCGAAAAGGTGTAGATTTTTTTCATGAAGCGAAAATAGGAAAATTGTGGCAATACATACTGATCCTGGCCCGGTCAGAATGATTCTCCTAATCGAGTGATAACTCGTTAAAGATCCTTAATCATGTTGATGATAAGTATTATCAAGTGAGAACACGCCTGACCTTACCGATATGCAGGGATAAAATTGGTCACCACAAACAAATCTGTGTCCATCCCGATTGCAACCGGGAGTGTCACCCGTGCCTGTCCCGTTCATACGGGATTCTACCCCGACGCTAGTAATTATCTTCCTTAATCTCAAAGTAAGATTGCGGATGCAGACAGGCCGGGCATTTCTGCGGGGCTTTTTTGCCTTCGTGCAGATAGCCACAGTTGCGGCACTTCCATACAATCTTGCCATCGCGCTCAAAAACATGCCCTTCATCCAGATTTTTCCACAAAGTGGTGTATCTTTTTTCGTGGGCCTTCTCAACGGTGGCAATCATTTTAAAAGCAACTGCAACTTCTTTAAATCCCTCTTCCTCGGCAATGCGCGCAAATTCAGGATATAATTCTGTCCACTCTTCATTTTCACCTGCAGCCGCAGCTTTCAGGTTTTCCATGGTGGTACCGATTTTTCCGGCAGGGTAGGTGGCCGTTATTTCTACCATTCTGCCTTCCAAAAATTTGAAAAACCTCTTCGCATGCTCCTTTTCGTTGAGCGCTGTTTCGGCAAAAATGGCCGCTATCTGTTCCAGCCCTTCTTTTTTTGCCTGACTGGCAAAATAATCATAACGCATCCGTGCCTGCGATTCGCCGGCAAATGCTTTTAACAGGTTTTGTTCTGTACGGGTTCCTTGTAAACTATTCATGGTGTTCTTGATTTAGGTTTCAAATATACCCTATTTGAGGCGTCTTTCCTATCTTAAAAATCGTGTGTATTTGATATTCAATGATTTTGCATAGGTAAATATGCAGATTTTCAGCTCTGTATATTCGTATTTTGATTGGTTTTAAACTGTGATTTAACCCCTATTAACGGCTTTGTGCAAAAGTTGCTTCCTGGTTTTTTCATATTTTTACCTCCCGAAAAAATAGCCAATGAACCACCTAAATCAATCGCTTGTAGACCTTCTGATGGAGGAACATTCAGGGCAACGCTCTGAATTGATCGCCATGCTGGCGTTCGAAAAACCTGAAATCTGTGAAGAATTGGTTCGCCTGACTTTTTCGGATGAGGAACCACTTTCGCGAAGAGCAGCATGGCCCCTGCGAAAACTCTATGACCATCATCCTGAAAAAATAATACCCTATATCGATTATTTCGTGTTGCAATTGAGAGATATTAAAAGTGAGTCTGTATTGCGGACCATTCTATCCATTCTTTCGAGATGTACCATTCCGGAAGAGCATCATGGTGTGATGCTCGAATTTTGTGAAGCTAAAATACTCAATGCCAACACTTCTATTGCCTCCGTTGCGAATTGTATCGATATTTACTATGCCATTGCTTCCGGTGAACCCGACTTGTTGCGTGAACTGGATTTGATGTTCGAAATCCTTCGTCCCACAGCGTCTGCCGGGGTTAGGTCGAAGATGGGAATCATTCATCGAAAGATAAACAAACTGTCGACCAGGAAACAATACTGATCTCATTCAGTACCGGCCAGGTAACGTTGCTTTGATTACCTTTGCAGCGAATCTCAGAATGGCAACCTATGGAAATTGGAAAGTACAATACACTCACAGCCCTGCGCTCGACCGACAACGGATTTTATCTGGTAGATGAGGAACAAAATGAAGTGCTGCTCCCCAATAAATATGTGCCTGAAGGCTTTAAAGCCGGAGACACACTGGAGGTTTTTTTGTACCGCGATTCGGAAGACCGGATGGTCGCAACTACCGATGTCCCGGATATTCAGCTACATGAGTTTGGCGTTCTCGAAGTGAGGGATGTAAATAGAATTGGTGCTTTTTTAGACTGGGGTTTGGAAAAGGACCTGTTGGTTCCCTTTTCGGAGCAGAAATTCAGGCTGTTTCCCGGAAAAAAGTGTGTCGTCTTTTTAAAGTTGGATGAAAAAACCCAGCGTCTGGTAGCTACCACCCGCATTGAACATTATCTCGAGCGTGATGATGTGGAACTCGAACCGGGTGAGGAAGTGGATTTGCTGATCTGCGAACCCACCGAAATAGGCATGCAGGTGATTATCAACAATAAATACCTGGGATTACTTTATGATAATGAACTTTTTCAGGCGGTACTTCCGGGTGAACATGTAACAGGCTTTGTAAAAAGGGTGCGTCCCGATAAAAAAGTGGATGTCATGTTGCAGAAACCCGGTTACGAACATGTAGAGCCGGCCGCGCAAAAAATTCTGGAGGTACTTCAGGCCAACCATAATTTCCTGAATCTCACTGATAAGAGTGAACCTGTCATCATCCTGGCCAAACTCGAAATGAGCAAAAAAACCTTTAAAAAAGCCATCGGGGCCCTGTATAAACAACATCTGATCCGTATTGAGACTGATGGTATTTACCTGGTGACCGGGGAGTGAAAGGGCTTTGTTTTATCACATTTTTAAGTGCCTTTTTTCTACTTTTGCACCAAGTATCTCTTAACAAAAATTAACGCGTTGATAATAAGATAGCTGCTATCTTGCAAGTCATTTTTTAATCGAAAACATATGCTCGCATTATTCATTCTAATTCCTTTATCTTTCACTATTCCAACACTTTTTGCCTGGCCCATGTTTGTCAAAGCCGGACGTCAAGGATGGGAGTCGGCAGTCCCTTTTTACAACTTGTATGTGTTTTTGCGCATCATTAAAAAGCCCATGTGGTGGTATGCGTTGTTGCTATTCCCGTTTTTAAATGTGTTTATGTACATGTTGATGTTGGTGGAACTGGTGAAATGTTTTGGGAAGTATCATTTGTTAGATCAGTTTCTTGCCGTTGTAATTCCTTTTATTTATCTGCCTTACGTGGCAGTAAGGGAAAACGCGCAATTTGTTGATCCTGACGACCAGCCTGTCCGCAAGAAAACGATAGTTCGTGAGTGGACCGATGCCATTATTTTCGCTGTGGTGGCCGCCACCATCATACGTACTTTTTTGCTCGAAGCCTATACCATTCCTACCTCCTCCATGGAAAAATCACTGTTGGTGGGCGATTATCTTTTTGTTAGCAAGATTACTTTCGGACCAAAAATCCCCAATACACCCATTGCATTTCCTTTCGTGCATCATACACTTCCCCTCACCGAAACGGTAAAGTCCTATGTGGAATGGATTAAGTTGCCTTTTTACCGTTTTCCGGGGTTCCGGTCGGTTCGTCACAACGACGCCGTGGTATTTAATTACCCTGCCGGGGATACGGTTTCCACCCGATATCAAAGTAATGCGAGTTATTACAGTCTGGTAAAAGAATATGGCAGAAACCGAGTATGGACAGATAAACGCAATTTTGGAGAAATCGTTTCCCGCCCCGTAGACAAGCGCGAAAATTATGTTAAAAGATGTATCGGACTTCCCGGTGATACTTTGAAAATAGTTGATCGTCAGGTATATCTCAATGGTATTGCCGCCATAAATCCGGAAAAGCTACAATACAATTATCACGTTACAACGGATGGCAGCAGCATCAATCCCATCATTCTCGACAAACTGGATATCACCGAAGGCAACAGAACCAATGTTCCCGGCGAATTTGTTTATAATCTGACCAATGAAAGCCGCAAAGAGCTTGAAAAGTTGCCCATTGTGAAATCGGTGGTGCCTTTTGATGAACCTGCCGGGAAATGGGCACCTGAGATATTCCCATACGATTCGGCGTATAAATGGAACCGTGATAATTTCGGACCTCTCTATATTCCCACAAAGGGAGTTCCAATACAGCTCACCCTTAAAAATCTGCCCGAATACACCCGTGTAATCTCAACCTACGAAGGAAACGACCTGGAAGTGAAGGGCGGTGAGATTTTTATCAATGGAAAAGTGGCCACCAGTTTCACTCCGAAATTGGATTACTACTGGATGATGGGTGATAACCGCCACAACTCTGCCGATTCGCGTTACTGGGGATTTGTTCCCGAAGACCATATCGTCGGAAAACCGGAGTTTGTTTGGCTTTCGCTCGATAAAGACAAACGCTTGTTGGATGGTAAAATTCGATGGAGTCGTCTCTTCACCATCATTCATTAAACCGGATCATCAATTAAGTGGCGTGCGCCCCGGAATCGATTGTTATTAACAAATCATTGTTTTTTACTGTTAGGAATTATTCCTGTTTGAACTTAATTGTTCAACAAACCGAACTATATTAGCTTTGTAAAGAGGTGTTTGTTACTTTTGCAGCAAATTATTGAATAAGAGAGATTGCCGGATATGGATAGAGATTTTAGCTGGATTGATGATGAGGAGTTGCGGGAGCTTGTCGACCGTTTCGTGTCCATGTTGCAACAGGAGAGCTGGAGCTTTTTTGATGTGGATGATTTCGAGACACTTATCGACTTCTTTCTTGAGTTCCAGGATGTTGATTATGCGGGTATAGCCATTGCCGAAGCACGTCGCCAACACCCAGCCAGCGATGCTTTTCAGGTACGTAGTGCCAGGCTGTTAACTGCTATGAACAAATATTATGAGGCACTCGAACAATTAAACGAACTGGAAATGACCAGTACTCCCGGTGAGGAAATATTTCTTGCCAAAGGGGAAATATACAGCCTCATGAACAAACATGAACTGGCCATAGAAGAGTATAGAAAATCAATTCCATATTCCGAAGCTCCCGAGGAAGTGTTTGCGGCCATTGCTTTTGAGTTCGAAAACATGGACGACTATGCCAATGCCATCCTGAATTTGAAGGAAGCACTCCGGGTAAACCCACAATCGGATAACCTGATTCATGAAATCGCTTTTTTCTTCGAGACCATTTCACGCTATGAAGAAGCCATCGACTTTTTTAACGAATTTCTCGACCTGAATCCATATTCCATCATGGCCTGGTTTAACCTGGGTATTTTTTACAACTCCATGTTTATGTACGAAAAGGCCATCGAAGCCTATGAGTTTGCACTGGCCATTGATGAAGAATTTTCTGCTGCCTATTTTAACATTGCCAATTCCTATTCTAACGTAGATGAGTATGGAAAGGCCATTCATTTTTATACCGAAAGCCTGCGCTTCGACGATGTTGATCCCATCACCTACTTTTATATTGGTGAATGTTACGAAAGTTTGTACGACACCAAGAACGCCATGCTTTTCTTCAACAAAGCCATCGATGCCGATGAACTTTTAGCAGATGCCTGGGCCGGAATCGGGAGGCTGATGCTAAAACAGGACCAGATAAAAACGGCCATCAATTACTACGAGAAGGCACTTGATATTCAACCAGACAGCATTGACTTTCTGTTTGAACTTGGAGATATCTATTTGAAAATGAGTCATTGGGAAAAGGCGGAATCGCTGTACTCTAAGGTTGTAGAAATCGACAGCAGTGTGGTAGATGCCTGGATTAATCTTTCGGAATGCGTGTTGCCAAATGCAGGTACCGAAGGGGCCATCGATGTGATTGAGAAAGCGCTCGAAAGCAATAAGGGTCAGGCCGCCCTATGGTACCGCCTGGCTGGCTACCTTTATCGTTCGGGGAAGGTGCAACAGGCCTATTTTTTTATTGAAACAGCCATGAAACTGGATGTGGAGAAAATCGAATTTCTGCTGGAATACCTGCCCGAACTTAACAATGAATCCCGGTTTATTGAATTGTTGTCGATTTACAAAAGTACCCGAGACTAGAAATCAGGTCTCTTTAAAATTAAAATTTAACCTGACTCACCAACATGGCAACCGATAAAGAAATGATTTCGGTTTTTAACCGACAGGTTGAATACTTCCGTCGGCAAACTACGAAGTCGTTGACGTTCAGGCTTGATGCCCTTCGTAAATTGAAATCAGCCATCATTCGCTCTGAGTCAGAGATCATGGCCGCTTTGTATGCCGATCTGCATAAATCTGAATTTGAATCGTATATCTCCGAGGTGGGGATTGTCCTCGATGAAATCAGCTCCCACATTCGGCAACTAAAAAGATGGATGAAACCCGAACGTGTTGATTCCGGAATTCTGACCTTTCCATCACGTTCAATGATCATCAGCGAACCCAAAGGCCAGGTGTTGATTATTGCCCCCTGGAATTATCCCTTTCAGTTGGTGATGGCACCACTGGCCGGAGTCATCAGTGCAGGTAATACAGCCATCATCAAACCTTCCGAAATCTCAAAGCACACCTCCGCCGTGATCGAAAAACTGATTGCGGCCACATTTGAAAGCCAATATATTGCTGTATTCCAAGGAGATGCTTCTGTTTCCAAAAATTTACTTCAACTTAAGTTCGATCACATATTTTTTACAGGAAGTCCGCGTGTTGGCGGGATTGTAATGCAGGAAGCCGCCAAACAGCTTATTCCGGTTACGCTTGAATTGGGTGGAAAAAGCCCGTGTATTGTCGACCGTGAGACCGATATCAAATTGACTGCCCGAAGAATTGTTTGGGGAAAGTTTTTAAATGCAGGGCAAACCTGTGTGGCTCCTGATTATTTAATGGTGCATGCTGATGTGGAAGAACCTTTGCTGATGGAGCTTGGTGAAGCCATCAAGGCCTTTTATGGCGAGAACCCGGAATTGTCAGACGCTTATCCCCGGATGATTTCACAAGCGGCAGTGGTTCGCCTGGCCACTTTTATCGAAGAAGGAAATGTAGTGCATGGTGGCAAATTTTCTGTTGAGGATCAATATGTTGAACCAACGATTATGACAAATGTTTCACCGGATGCTGAACTTATGCAGCAAGAAATTTTTGGACCTGTTTTGCCTGTGCTTACGTTTACCGAATTGGATGAAGTGGTAAAATTTGTGAATACGCGGCCAAAACCACTGGCACTCTATTGTTTTTCGAATAACCGGGCATTTGTGAAACGCATTTTAACCGAATTGCCTGCCGGAGGTGTAACCGTGAATGACACCCTGATGCATTACGGTAACAACCGCCTGCCCTTTGGCGGAACTGGTAACAGCGGATTGGGGCAATACCACGGCAAGTTTTCCTTTGATATTTTTTCGCATAAAAAAGCAGTGATGGTAAGGGCTACCTGGCTGGATATCCCTCTGAGGTATCCACCATTTGGCAAAAAATTGAACTATTTAAAGATGTTAATGAAATAGACAGTGCCCCTGTCTGAAATAAAAATATTTGGATGAGAGAACACTTAGTTTATCTGTTGAAAGGAATCGCTGTTGGAGTGGCCAATGTAATTCCGGGTGTTTCGGGTGGAACCATTGCGTTGATTACCGGGATTTTTGAGCGGTTGATCGATTCGTTGAAATCTTTCGGCCTCACCGCCTTGAAATTGCTCCTGGCGGGCAAGTGGAGTGAATTTGTAAAAAAGACCGACCTGTATTTTCTGATTTCACTGCTGGTGGGAGTGGCATTGGCCATTGTATTGCTGGCCAGGGTATTCGACTTTCTCTTTCAACATTATCCGGTGTATATCTGGTCGTTTTTCTTTGGATTGATTCTGGCTTCTATCTTTTATGTGGGCCGCACCATTGGTAAATGGACACTTCCTGTGGTCATCAGTTTTTTAGTGGGCACAGCCATTGCGCTGGTGCTTACCTTTTTGACTCCTGCCACCCAGAACAGCAACTTTTTCTATTTAGTCGTCTGTGGGGTTGTGGCCGTCTGCTCTATGATTTTACCGGGTTTGTCTGGTTCGTTCGTATTGATTCTCATGGGAAACTATCAGCTGATCGCCATCGAGGCCATCAACAACCGTGACCTGGCGATTCTGTTTCCGGTGGCTCTGGGTGCCGTGTTTGGCCTGATTGCCTTTTCGCACCTGCTTTCATGGGTTTTTAAGCGGTATAAAGATCCTACGATTGCCATACTCACCGGATTTATACTTGGCTCGCTGGGCGTAATCTGGCCCTGGAAAGATCCCATCATTCAGATGTTTTGCGAAAAGGAAAAAGTAGTAGGTTATATGTATAATTTGCCTTCGATGAATATGGAATTCCTTGGGGCATTATTGTTGATGATTGTTGGAATTATTGCAATTGCACTCATGGAAAACAGTGCAAAAAATGTAGAAAAGGCGAAAGATTAGTGGTTAATGGAACTATACGGACTCATCGGTAAAGAAATAAACCACTCCTTTTCTCCTGACTTTTTCAAAAAGAAATTTGCTCAATTGAAAATCGATGCTGAGTATCGCTTGTTTCCGCTCGAAAATATCGATCAACTGCCCCAACTCCTTGCCGCCAATCCCAAACTCAGGGGATTGAATGTAACTATCCCGTATAAACGAATGGTTTCTCCTTATCTGCATGAGGTTGAGTCTTCTGCCTTATATTCAGGATCGGTAAATACAATAAAAATTGAACAAAATTCAAAATCTACCCGCCTGATTGGCCACAATACTGATATCGTTGGTTTTGAGAAATCGTTGCTGCCATTTATCAAAGGAAGGAAAAACCTGAAAGCACTGGTTCTTGGCAATGGCGGTACTTCACGGGCTGTTGCCTATGTTCTGCGAAAGCTGGGGATTATTTTTCTTTATGTATCCAGAACGCCTCAAAAGGTTAGTCAGATTGGCTACCATTGGGTTACCGCTGACGTGATTTCAGAGTATAAACTAATCATCAACACAACACCTTTGGGCATGTTCCCCAATGTGGATGCTCAGCCGGAAATTCTGTATTCAGCCATTACTCCTGATCATCTCGTTTACGATGTGGTTTATAACCCGATAGAAACCAATTTCTTAAGGTTGGCCCGTGAGCAGGGCGCGCGTACCAAAGGTGGTCTCGAAATGCTTGAACTTCAGGCCGAAGCCTCATGGAAAATCTGGAAGAAGTAGTCCGTACTACTCCTTCCAGATTCACTGTAAAGTAATCCTAAAATTTCCTTAAACTTCTTCTGTATAATTACTTACAGGTAAACAAGTGCATAAATTGCGGTCGCCATAAGCGTCGTCAATTTTAGCTACCGGAGTAAAATATTTATTGTCGCGTACCCACTCAAGAGGGAAGGCGGCGCTTTCGCGCGAATAGGGCATCTCCCAGTTGTCGCTGATGAGTACTGATGCCGGATGCGGTGCATTTACAACCACATTGTTCTTTTTATCGGCACGACCCTCTTCGATTTCCCTAATCTCGTTGCGGATACTTTTCATGGCTTCGATAAAGTAATTCATCTCCGACAAGGGTTCACTCTCGGTGGGTTCCACCATCAGGGTGCCATGAACCGGGAAAGCCACTGTTGGGGCATGAAATCCATAGTCCATAAGCCTTTTGGCGATGTCGATTACCTGAACATCAGCTGTCTTACTAAACTGGTCGCAGTCGAGGATCATCTCGTGACCCACGAATCCATTTACACCACGATAGAGAATCGGGAAATCCTCCTTGAGTTCATTCATCATGTAATTGGCATTCAGAATGGCCATTTTGGTGGCTTCCTTTAAACCATCGCTGCCCAGCATTTTAAGATAACCGTAGGAGATCAACAACGCCAAAGCACTACCATAAGGAGCCGAAGCTACGGCATTGATTCCGTTTTCGCCTCCCGTTTCTTGATAAATGTGGCCGGGAAGGAATGGTTTCAAGTGAGATGCCACGCCAATGGGACCTACACCGGGACCACCGCCACCATGAGGAATGGCAAATGTTTTATGAAGGTTTAAATGACAAACATCGGCACCAATAAATCCGGGGCTGGTCAATCCAACCTGCGCATTCATGTTGGCCCCATCCATGTACACCTGTCCGCCATTTTGATGGATCATGTCGATCACTTCGCGGATACTTTCTTCAAAAACACCGTGTGTGGAAGGGTAGGTAACCATGAGGACAGCGAGGTTTTCGGCATATTGTTCTGCTTTGGCTTTCAGATCGTCGAGGTCGATATTTCCGTTTCCGGCAGTTTTAACCACTACGACTTCCATTCCAGCCATTACCGCACTGGCAGGGTTAGTGCCATGTGCAGAAGCTGGTATCAAACAGATATTGCGGTGCTGCTCTCCTTTGCTTTCCAGATAGGCTTTAATCACAAGCAATCCGGCATATTCGCCTGCGGCACCCGAGTTGGGTTGAAACGAAATCCCTGAAAATCCTGTGACTTTGCAAAGAATCTTGTTCATCTCGTCGATGATCTTCAGATATCCTTCGGCCTGGTACTCAGGAACAAACGGATGAATATCGGTAAACTCCGGCCAACTGATGGGCATGAGTTCCGAAACTGCATTTAACTTCATGGTACACGAACCCAATGGAATCATCGATCGGTTTAAAGCGATGTCTTTGTTCTCCAGCTTTTTCATATACCGCATCATATCGGTTTCTGAATGATAGCTGTTAAATACAGGGTGCTCCATAAAACCGGATTTCCTTACCATGGAGGCAGGCAGGTTGCTGGCGGCATGCGTCCAGGCTGCATGTACCTGAAATACAAATGTTTCTTGCTGTGCCGCTTTGGCCAGGATGGCACTGATAAGGGCTATGTCTTCTGCGGAGGTGGTTTCATCCAGGCTGATACCGATGTGTTTGTCATCTTCAAAATACCTGAAATTGACACCGTGCGACCGCGAAATTTCTTTGATGGTATGTACATTGGTGGTGTCGGGAATAGCAATGTATAAGGTGTCGAAGAAATGGGCATTCAATTGCTTATACCCAATGGTATCGATGGCGGAAGCCAAATCAACTGCCAGTCCGTGAATGCCGAGTGCAATGTTTTTAATACCGTCTTTACCGTGGTAAGCACCATACATTCCGGCCATAATGGCCAGCAAAGCCTGAGCGGTACAGATGTTTGAGGTGGCTTTTTCGCGTTTGATGTGCTGCTCGCGCGTCTGAAGCGCCATCCTCAGGGCATCGTTGCCGTATTTATCTTTTGAAAGTCCGATAATCCTGCCCGGAATGCTGCGTTTATAGTCTTCGGTAGTGGCAAAGTAGGCTGCATGCGGACCGCCAAATCCCATAGGAACACCAAAACGTTGTGAAGATCCGAAAACCGCATCCGCACCCCAATCACCGGGAGGTGTTAACAAAGCCAGGCTCAGCAAGTCGGCTCCAACGGCTACGGGGATATTATTTGATTTGGCCTGACTGATGATGCCGCTGAAATCGAAGATTTCTCCTTTTTGGTCAGGATATTGCACCATGCATCCAAAAACGCCTTCACTAAATTCAAATTCACTGCGGTCGACAATCACTAATTCGATGTCCTTTTGTTTTGCTCTTACTTTTAGTACCTCGATGGTTTGAGGAAATATGGCGCAGCTTACCAGAAACTTGTTGGCATTGCTTTTTACCTGTGCGCGCGAACGAGAGTGATAAAACATCAGCATGGCTTCGGCAGCGGCGGTACCCTCGTCCAACAAGGAAGCGTTGGCAATGGGCATGCCGGTGAGATCGGAAACCATGGTTTGGAAGTTGAGCAACGCTTCCAGACGGCCCTGTGAAATTTCGGCCTGGTAAGGCGTGTATGAAGTGTACCAACCCGGGTTCTCAAAGATATTACGCAAAATTACCGGTGGAACAATCGTGTTGTAGTAACCCAATCCGATATACGTTTTAAAAACTTTATTCTTTTTCGACAAGTTCCTGATGTGATTCAGGTAGTCGTATTCACTCATACCGGCATCATTTCCAATGCCATCAGTTAGTTGAATACTGGCAGGAACCGTTTTTGCGATGAGCTCATCCATTGATTTTAAACCAAGTCGCTGGAGCATAAATTGCACATCTTCCTCACCAGGGCCATTGTGTCGATTGATAAATTGATTGGCGATCATAGTATTTTATTAACTAATTAATTGAATGATAACAAATTAAATCAGGAAATATCTTGAGTATTCCCAACGCAAAAGTAGGAATCTTATTTCAGTTATTATATAATCCTGAGCATAGAAGTGTTATAAATTTCACAGCATTTTTTTTATTTATCACCTTTTCCGTGTTTAAAGTGGGGCATGCAAATGCTTCCTTCTTCAGGAATTTATAATATGTTTAAACACCCTGTATTTCCTGATAAATTTGATGCTGAAAATTTCCTGCCGTGGAAAGGATTATTTTCACGGCAGGAAATTTTTTTTTCACCGCAGGAAATTTTGAAAACCACGTGCTAGAATATGTAAGAGGTAAGGGATGTACACTATTTATTCGGGTGATTGGTTGCTTGAGACTGATTTTTCGATGCCCTGGAATAAACAGGCTGTGTGAAACTGAACAACTCTATATTAAAAACGCATTAAATTTTGTTTTAAATATGTTTAAAAATTATTTTTATATACTTAATAAACATATCTTTACA
>JAUYGX010000147.1 GCA_030690365.1 Bacteroidales bacterium
ACCTTGAACACCTTGAACACCTTGAACACCTTGAACACCTTGAACACCTTGAACACCTTGAACACCTTGAACACCTTGAACACCTTGAACACCTTGAACACCTTGAACCAAAAAAAAGGGAGCTCGGCGACCGGGAATCGAACCCGGATATCCGTCGTGACAGGACGGAATACTAACCATTATACTATCGCCGACTAATGTTGTTATTGTTGTAGTAGTCGTAAATGTTAAGCAGTAGTTGTGTGTGTGCGTGTTAAAGAGTGGTGCCCACTTTGAGAATCGAACTCAAGACCTCAGACTTACTAAGTCTGCGCTCTACCAATTGAGCTAAGCGGGCAAAATGAATTTTTTGTTTGTTTGTTTGTTTTGTGTGTTTGTGTTGTGTTGGTTTTGTTAGAGAAATTTCCCAAGCCGGGAATCGAACCCGGATCTCCAGTGTGAAAGACTAGCATACTAGCCATTAGACTACTTGGGAAGTTGTTTTTGTGTTGTAGGATTGAATGCAGGAGAGTGGTGTTGGGGTGAGAGTGGGTGTTGGGGTGAGAATGGGGTGAGAGTGGGGTGAGAATGGGGTGAGAGTGGTTGGGTCAACTATATAGGTCATAACTGGGATCAAACGACGGTTTGAATTGTGTATATTGGCTTATATTATTTGTGTTGTGGGGTGTGCTAGGTCCTAGATGTGGTTTTGGTAATGGTAGAGGTGATTATGATGACTAAATGATTGGTTAAAGGTTGTCAAGAAAAAAATGTCAACAAAGTGTCCGTTTTCCATCACAGTAGAGTGTTATTGTCAATACTTTTGATCCCTTTAAGACTTAAGACTCAACACCCCTTGAAGATTACAGGAGAGTCTGACTGGGCATTATTGTAATCCTCTATGCCCCTTTACACCTTTACACCTTTACACCCCACAACCAAAAAAAAAACAAAAAAATATTAAGTAGCCCCACCGAGAGTCGAACTCGGATTTTTTCAGTGTTAATGAAATGTTCTACCGCTAGACCATGAGACTTTTCGATATAAAATGGTGGACTCTAAGAGATTCGAACTCTTGACCGTTGGCTTATTAGACCAACGCTCTACCGACTGAGCTAAGAGACCATTAATTTGTTTACGGTTGTGTTTGGTTGGAGTGTTGAGTGGGTGAAAGGGTATGCAGGGGTTTGGATGAAATCTGGACAGGTTGGGGCTGGGGGCTGAAAACCTGTCCATTTGGTCAACTTTGGCCCATTTTCCCTCCTTTCTTTCCCATTGACAACATTTCCCTTAATTATTACCACCCGAGTCGTTGACTCCCGCCCACCTCTCTCGCTCTTCTGGGCATATTATCAGCCTTGAACGACATAATTATAAATTGTTGATAAAGTAGGTCTTTCCAACCCCATGAAGGTTTTGGTTTGGTGAGGTGGACTACTCGATGTCTCTCACAGTCTTTGAAATAAGTGATGTTTGTGTGATGTTAATTACGGTCTTGATTGTTCTTATTTATATTCCATTATGTTCTATACCATCTCAAAGTAATATCCAATATGGTTTGGTAATAGTACAGATTAGTTTATGATGGTAAAGTGGGGGTCAAGTGGGTGGTTTTTTTGTTTTCCCATAATCCCTCCCTCTCCTCCCCCCTCTCCCCCCAACCACCATGAAATGATTGCCTAGATCAATACACGACCTGAATACCAACACATTGGTATATTTAAATCAATTTGACCCGTGGCGATTTTCAACTTTATCCTATTAACCATTATTATTTGTGTGGAGCAACACAACAACAACAAAAAACAACAACAAAAAAAAAGATTTTGTTTTGTTGTTCCCATGAGGATTCGAACCTCAAATTTGTTTAGCTCGTGATAGAGAGCCAAGGCGCCTTACCTAACTTCAGCCATGGGAACAATAATTATTTTGTTTGTGTTGAAGTGTTGATGATGGGTATTGTGTTATATGGAGGTTGATTGATTGTGATTCTATTTAATATATACCACAACGAAGTAGATAAAAAAACAAACAAAAAAGAAGAGAGTGCCACAGCCGAGAATCGAACTCGGGATTTCAGGATCACAGCCTGACGAAATGACCATTTTTCTACTGTGGCAGAAACAAAATAAAAGAGACCTCGCTGGGAATCGAACCCAGGAACAATAGTTCCGTAGACTACCGCAATTCCACTATGCGACGAGGCCATTTGTTTTCTTATTATGCTAAATTAAAGGATGAGGTGATACAGAGATTCGAACTCTGGTCGACTGGGTCAAAGCCAGTCATACTAACCACTATACGATATCACCAAAAATTTGGGGGGGGGTGTGTAGACTAGGATAATCGAAATCCTGGCCTTCCGCTGGTTTGTAGTTGTTTTGAATAACTGCAAAGCGGACGCTCTGCCAACTGAGCTAAGTCCACATGTTTTGTTTTTTTGTTACTTGGTTGGAGATGAGATGTTGAATGGTAGATTTTGGGGATTGGGTGGTGTGGGTTGGGGGTGGTGTGAGGTGGTGAGGTGGTGAGGTGGTGAGGTGGTAAGGTGGTGAGGTGGTGATGCAATCTACTCGTAGTTATCACCTCATATGTATTGTATAATGGGTAATGGGGAGGCAGTGGGTGGGTTGGATATGGATGGTGTGTGAGGGGTTGGGAAAAGGAAAAAAAATGATGGGCGTGATTGTTGTCATCATCTTTGGTCGTGTTGGCTGGGTAGATTTCGTTTGTGATTGTACACTTACCTTCAGCTATCATTATTATACTCAACCCGTACATGTACACCCCATATCCCCCTATCTCAATCACATCCCAACCCTCCAAAAAACAACAAAAAAAAGAGCGGCTGATAGTGGGCTCGAACCACTGACCTATCGGTGTTTGTTTGAAATGGATTTCTAACAGCCGAGCGCGCTGCCAACTGCGCCAATCAGCCCTTGTTTGGGTTGGAGATTGTGGGGTAACTGAGAACGTTTATCGGGAGTGGTTGATGTGGGTGGGATGAGAGCGATGAAGACGATCTAATCGAGACATGAACACAATGTTCACAAAAAATCACAAGTCAATAATATTTCCCACTTTCCACCCTTTCTTTATCATCCCTACCCAACCCCAATCATTACCATACTCTCCACATCAACCCCAATCACGATTTAACACCAAATTGTACCGTCGCATTTTCCTATTATACTTCATTATCATTCCCATTAGAAGGCATTCATTCCCTAATGATTATCGCCTCTATCAATCTCAAACCAAACCAAAAAAACAAAGAACCACAACAACAACAAAAAAAAAGCTAGCGGGCTGCCGGGATTGAACCAGCGACCCCAGGATTTGCAATCCAATGCTCTACCACTGAGCTAAACCCGCAGAAAAGGGAAACCATTGCTGGTTCCAGATCAGTCTCAATAACTTGTCCTATTACATCGACACACCCCAATCACCACCCAAACTCACACCACACCTTCCATTCCCCACCCCCCAATCCTTAAAATACCCCCAAGATCAACCCCACCCTACAACAACAATAATGAATGGCTGGATATCGAAGTGGTTAACGAGGTAGATTAGAAACCTACTGCCTTCGGGCGCGTGTGTTCAAATCACACTCCAGTCGTTTTATTTATTATATTATTCCTTCCGGACTTAGCTCAGTTGGTAGAGCACTTGACTGTAATCGCAATGCTTGTATATATGCAACCTTCCTCTCTCTCTCTCTCTTTCTCTCTCACCCAGAGAAGGAGGGGGGGGGGGAATCTTGTATTATCAAGTGGTCCTGAGTTCGATTCTCAGAGTCCGGAGTCTTTTATATTTTTACACCTTTCCAACCACCAAGCGGAAATAGCTCAATTGGCAGAGCGACGCTCTCATAAGGCGTAGGTCCTGAGTTCGATTCTCAGTTTCCGCAGTTTTTTTGGGCTATAGTGGTATAGCGGAGCTCTTTTTTGGTTTTGTCAAGTGGGGAGTGTTGGTGGGGGTGGTATGTACATGTCGGGGAGTGGGGAAAAGGTCATGGTAGGTGTAGTTATAGTTGGCAAATAGAGGGGGGATGGAAAGGAGTCATCATCTTTCTCGCCACTTGACGGTGTGTAATTGAGTAAAAGTTGTTTTGTTTGGACTGATTATAGTCAAAAGTAGTGTTGGTATGGGTTATAATGTATGGTGAAATCAGCAAGGCGGTGATTGAGGGGGTGATATGGGGGCGGCAATTGTACCCTCTTCATACCATTTATTTTGGTTCTATATAATCCACACTGGCATCCAAACCAGTTGCAATCGTCATTGTAATGCACATTAGTTCTAGGTGCAATACTAGAGTGATCGTTGACATCATTTTCACCGTTTTGAAAAAGGGCACAGGGCGGGTTTTCCCCCCATTTGGCCTTCTGACCATTTTTTTGTTGTTGTTGCCAGTTGTGATGTGGGACTGGTTGAAATATATTTTTTGTAACTTATGTGTATACTGGATGATGTTGGTATGGCTAACTACTCTTGGGTAGATGAACAAGGTGTATTTGAGGGGTGCAAAAGGGGGTGATTTTGCCCTCTTTCAATCAGTCCCATTTCGATCCTATATAATCTACAGTGGTATCAAAACTAGTAACAATCATCATTATAATACACATCAGCTCGACGTGCAATGTTAGAATGACCGAGAAGATAATTTGCACTGTTTTGACAAAAGGACCGAAGGGGGACCGGCCAAAAAAGCCACGCCCTCTGGTCATTTTATATTTTTGTCAATTCACGATGATTAATGGATTTTAACATATCCATTGCTACTGATAAATATATTAAATGGTGTTGGTATGGCTAACTACTCTTGGATCAATCAACAAGATGATATTTAAGAAGGTGAAAATGGCCCTCCCTCAACAAAAAAAAAAGAGGGAGGGGAGGGGGGGGAGATAAAAAAAAGAAATTTTGGAGGGAAAGGGCGACGAGGGACTTGAACCCCCAGCTTCTTGCACCCAAAGCAAGCACTCTACCACTTGAGCTAGTCACCCTAATTTGTTTTCGTTGAAATAATCACTCACGGATAGTTGGTGAGAGACCGGGTGGGTTGTTCAGGGTGGTTTTGGGCAGATGAAGAAAGGAAGATTGAAGCCATGTTTGGTTCCTCAGTTGTGACTTGGAGAGGTCCTAAAAGTAGACTATATAGCCAACTACCCATCAATCAACCTCCAGCAAACGTTCAAACCACTCCGAATGCACCGTATCCCATTCCGAACTGCGAAGTTAAACGAGGTTGGGGTGACTTAGTACTATGGTGGGTGACCACATGGGAAACGTCTACTGATGTTTGTAACCCTTTCTTTTTT
>JAUYGX010000149.1 GCA_030690365.1 Bacteroidales bacterium
TTTGAACTGTTTTACTCTATAGTTGATCAGAGTTTAGCGATGGGTCAGGTATTTGTTTTTTCGACTCCCATGCATGATATTCCCAGAAAAATCATCCAGGGAACAAATAATGATATATATATTGCTGGTTATCTGATGGACGGAACTGCCAAACAAGGATTTTTAATGCGCCTTGACTTACAGGGTAATCTTTTGTGGGCATATATGAATCCAACAAATCTGACCTCGGAATACTGGCATGTTCTCCAAACCGGAGGTGGGGATTTGTTTTGTGTTGGATCTCTTGTAAATAACTCAAATGGAGGAACATTAGCCTTAATATCAAAATATAGTTCCTCAGGAAATTTGTTGTGGGCTAAAACTATATCGTTGGAAAATAATATAAATAATGCAGCCGCTCAATTATTAGAATCACACTCAGGAAACTTTATGGTTTTAGGAACCACTTCAGCTAGTCTATCAGGTAATAGTGACCTCTTTCTATTAGAAATAGATACCAATGGAAATTATATTTCCGGTTATTTATACGGAGGAAGTATGGATGAATCTTGGCCAAATATGGATTATTCTACTTTGAATAGTGGTTATACTATAATCTCGGAAACAAAGAGTTACGGGGCAAGCGGAACTGATTACCTAATAATAAATACTGATGATTCGGCAAAATCCTGTTGTTCAAATCCTATTGGATCTGTTCAGATCCAAAACCAGGCACTGAATATTCAACCTGTAAATTTTACAACCGACACAACTAGTTTTCCTGAGCAAAGTTATAGCATTAATAGTGATGCAGTCGTATTTGGAGATGAAACTATATGTAAGGCTCCTATCCAGATTGTCGGTCCTGATACGCTTTTCTGTAATCAGGCTTCTGATGCAAAATACACAATTGACTTAAATGAACTGGTTAACCTAACCTGGGTTGTTCCTACTACTGCAACCATCATCAATAACATAAACGATACTACTATCTATGTTGATTTTGGCGGGCAATCAGGTACAATATACTTGCTTTCAGGAAATTGCACGGATACGCTTGATTCAAAGTTTGTCACTATAGCCGGAATCGAAAATTTTAATCTGGGAAATGATACAATTTATTGTTTCGAACAATCAATCCTTTTAAACGCTGGTAGCACTTTTACTTCCTATGTATGGCAAGATGGCAGTACGGGTTCAACATTTACCGTATATGCTTCCGGAACCTATTGGGTTTCTGTGACTGATTTGTACGGATGTAGCGATTCTGATACCATACATCTAACTTTATTTAAGGATGAAATTAATTTGGGAAATGACACTTTAATTTGCTCAAATGAGTTTATTACCCTTGATGCAGGAGGCGGATTCAATAATTATTTATGGAGTACTGGTGCAATCACGCAATCAATAATTGTTAGTTCAGCCAGTAATTACTTTGTAGAAGGAAGTTTTGCACAATGCCTATCCTATGATACTTTGTTTTTGTCGGTTCAACCTGAAGCCTTCGCGTATGCTGGTTCTAATCAATCAATTTGCGAATATGAGAATTTCGATTTTTCTACTTGTAATGTTCTTCCGGTAGCAAATTCTTATGATAGCATCAGATGGATAGGGGGGTTGGGTTCGTTCAGCGATCCAACTATAATCCATCCTGTATATTATCCTGATATTACAGAATCGGGAAATGTATACCTATCCCTGATTGCCTATACTTCACTTCCATGTGAAAACGATTCTTCCTCCATGATTCTCACCATTGAACCTCTTCCTGTGGCGGATTTTAACCTACTTCCTTCTGATCAATCTTGTCCAGATAGTCCCATTGATTTTAGGGGTACTAGCACCACCAATATTATCGATTGGAACTGGGATTTTGGCGATGGAACAATTGCTTATAACGGACAAAATGTGGTCCATAGTTATTCTGTTCCAGGTAATTATGTGGTCACTTTGGTTGTTACAAATACCAATAACTGTAGTGATACTGCTACACATGTGGTGGTTGTAAATGAAATGCCACTTGTCAATTTTTTCAATATACCAGACTCCTCAATATGCATAGATGAATCTATTTCCTTTACCGACAACAGTTCGCCAAATGTTATTTCCTGGAATTGGAATTTTGATGATGGTAATTTCAGCTCTCTTCAAAATCCAAGCCACAGCTTTAGCTTTGACGGATTATACAATGTAGAACTAACGGTTACCGATGCAAATGCTTGCGTGAGTACGTATTCATCACCCATACAGGTATTTCCACCACCGGCTGCACAAATTGACATTTCCCCGGGCAATACCATTTGTTCAAAGCTTCCACTTAATTTTCATGGATTGGATAACAATGGAACCAACATTACGGATTGGAACTGGGATTTTGGGGATGGTTCACCTGTTGCCTTGGGACAGGATGTTTCTCATGCCTACCAAATCGCGGGAATCTATACCGTATTGTTAACTTTACTCAACGACAATAGCTGCTCGGATAACGTATCTACAGATGTGGTAATTAACGAATTGCCACAGGCCGATTTCACCATTTCATCCGATACCTCCTGTGTGGGTGAGAACATTACATTGGCTGCCACCGGGACTTCGGACATTGTTTCATGGAACTGGCAATTTGGCGATGGCAATACAGCCACGGGTCAGAATGTAAGCCATACTTACAGCAATCCGGCAAGTCAAAACTATAATATTTTTTCAATTTACCAAAATATCAACGGATGTCTGGACACAACCATCCACCAGCACCGGGTTGAAAACGTGTCCATCGGAATACAGCCTGACCCAAATCCGGGCTGTCAGAATTTCTCCGTTGATTTAAATGGTATCGACATCAACAACAATGCCTCCTTTACTGACTGGATTTGGGATTTTGGTGATCTCACCACCGGATTTGTTGGTCAGAACACCAATCATACGTATAGTCAGGCTGGAACTTATGATGTGTCACTGGATGTTTGTAACCAACATGTTATTCAGCAGGTTGCCATCAACCCGACTTGTCAGGTGGATGCCGGTGGCCTACAACGCACCTGCCAGGACGTCTACTTCAACTACTCCCGATCCCTGACTCCACCTACGGCCTCGGGGTACTCCTCCATCATGTGGTTTACCACGGGAGCAGGTCATTTTGATGATCCCACGCTGGTGGCCCCCACCTACTTCCCCGATCCTTCGGAAGGTGTCACACAAAACGACACTTTAATCATGACCATGGTAGGCTATGGACTTGCACCCTGCGGCAACGACACATCAACAATGCAACTCGTTGTTATCCCCGGAGCCTCTGCCCATGCAGGATCCGATGAAAATACCTGTTTTGGCGTGCCTTTCGATTTTGCCAATTCATCCGACTCCTCCTTTGCTATGCACTACGCTACTTTGTATTGGTCAACAACTGGTACAGGACATTTTGTGGATCCCAATATATCCCGACCGATCTATGTCCCGGGAGATAACGAAACAGGCCCCGTTACCCTGACCATGGTGGCGGCCAACATCATTAACTGCGATTCCATCGATGAGATGGTGCTCACCATCAGGCCTACTTATGAGATTCCCGTGGACATCACCGTTTGTCACTACGACTCTGTATTTGCGCAAGGGAGTTGGCAGTACACCACAGGAACTTATTTCGACACCCTCCATACCGCCAACTATGGCTGCGACAGCGTCATCGTCACCAACCTGATGGTTCGCCCCAAAGTGGACCAGGATTTTACCATGAGTGCCACGGGTTCCATCTGTAGGAAAGAAACGATTTCGTTTACCTCCACAGGAATGGCCAATATTGTCACCAAGCTCTGGGATTTTGGAGATGGATTTTACTCCAATGCAGCCAACCCTGTTCATCAATACAATACCTCAGGCAGTTTTATCATTGTATATTCCTATACCGATGAAAACGGCTGTTCTGATTCTCTTACCAGTCAGATACAGGTCAACGAACTCCCCAATGTGGATTTTACCATGAGCGTGATCAGCTCCTGTATGGACACCCCCATTGATTTTATGGGCTCCAGCACTTCCAACATCGTCTTCTGGGACTGGGATTTTGGAGACGGACAAACCGCTTCAGGACAAAATGTAACCCACAGCTACTCCACCTGGGGTGATATGACAATAACGCTGATGGTAACCGATCAAAACGGGTGTACAGAAACATCGATCCAAAATATAACAATTGTAGAACCGGTGATTGTTGATTTCTCCTACACCATCGACTCCTGTCTGACTGTACATTTCAT
>JAUYGX010000004.1 GCA_030690365.1 Bacteroidales bacterium
ATGAGTTCCGGCTCGGGTAATCTCGGTCAATTGATTTCGCTCTTCATGTGTGAGAGTAACTTTGTAAGTGTTCATAGCTTTTTTTTTGCTAAGATACACTTTTTTTCAATTACGTCATATTATCTGTGACGTGACACTAGTTATCTATTCGTTAGGTGAACCTGCTGTAGGCGTGGAGCATGGGGCGTTGGGTATGGAGGCATGAAATACCAGGGATAAGGCATCCACATTGCAAATACGGACGAGGGGAAATATCTTATTTTCGAGGTGACCTGTTTTGATGCTCAGATACCCTCACTGGCCGTTGCTGCTTTGAGCCCATGGTGGCGTACAGAATCAGCAGGACCATCACCCCAAAAAACACCGTCATCTCCAGGGGATAGTTCATGGGTTCGATCCAGATTTCCTTTAGCAGGTTCCATCTCCCGAGAATCTCAACAAAGTTCCAGAAAATAATAACTGTGGGAATGGCATACCGGATGGCATAGGCGATAGAGTTTATCCTCAAAAGGCGCACCACCAGTATGCCCGACCACAACAACGAGCCAAAGGCTACCACATAAGTGGCCAGATGACGGTCGCCAAAAAAGGTGGAATCATATAC
Source organism: Bacteroidales bacterium (assembly GCA_030690365.1). Taxonomy (GTDB): domain Bacteria; phylum Bacteroidota; class Bacteroidia; order Bacteroidales; family F082; genus UBA6244. The sequence goes on from JAUYGX010000004.1 coordinate 605, forward strand.
AAAAAGCAGTAACAGATAAAAGGTCCAGAGGATAACAATCACCTCCATCATGGTGGTGATGGCGATGGGATGTCTGGAGGGACGCAGCTGAATAAACCGTGAGATATTGAGTTTCTGTTGAAACCATGAAAAAAACTGACAGCCGGATTTTGAGGACAAAAGATAGTAAATCAGGATGACCGATAAAAACCCGATGGATGAGGGCATCAGCAGGTATTCGGGTTTGGTGACCACCACACCGTTTTCTAAAAGAGGAGCCACTTCGTAGCGCCTCGAGAAGTAAACAAACGAAAACTCGATCCATCCTGTCCAGATAAACAGGCCGGCAAAGAGTCCCAGGAAGGTGGAGGGCACTTGTTTATTTAATACCACGCCCCATATGGCCAGAAACAAACCGGTAAACCCCAGCATTCCGGCGGCAAGGTAAATATATTGGTGACCCAGCAGGGCATCCATGGCAATCATAGTGGCATGGCCCAGGGGCATGGTAATCAATACAACGATAAAGGCTAGAATTCCGGTAAAGGGTTTGGCGATTTTCATTTCAATTCAGGGTTTGGATGTTGCCTGCTGCACAGGTAACTTCGTTGTGTTGATCCTGCAAATCTCCTTTCATTTGAATACAACCGCAATACCTAAAAGTGGTCATTTATCAAACAAATGCCGGATAGCCGGCATGGGATGTTGGTTTTAAATGAGAAATCCTTTAAATAAAGAAGTTGCATGTTGTGGAAACAATAATTCAACTTATATTTATGCCCACCAAACCAGGGTTTCCAAATTACAAGATGGCTGCACCGAAGAGAGCAGGAAAAACTGTAGTAAATAGGCAGCACTATTGTTTGTGATAAAATAGAAATAAACTCAATAGGATTTATGCAGACGTTGGCGGTAATTATTCAAGAAGCATCTAACTTTAAATAATATAAAACTAATTATTATGGCAAGAAATCCCAACACAGACAGAAACGGCAATTCGTTTCCAGAAGAAACTAGACGAGCAATTTGGAATAAAGCACAAAATGTGCCTGGTTATGACTCAAATAAGACAAGAAAAGACCACTGTGGAGCTTGGATAAAATGGGATAATTATGGCGATACACCTGAAAATGGAAATGGTTGGAAAATCGACCATATTAAGCCTGTTTCAAAAGGCGGTGGTGATGAACTAAGCAATCTACAACCTTTGCAATGGCAAAACAATCGAAAAAAAAGTGACGATTATCCGGCATCAAACTACTGTATTGTATCAGCAAAATAAAAAATATATCATGACATTTTATAATCAAAACGGAAATGCTGTCGCTTATATTGATGACGACAATGAAACGATATTTCTTTGGGATGGAACACCAGTAGCATATTTGGATAAAGAGAATATATACGGGTTCAATGGGAAGCATTTAGGTTGGTTTGAAGATGGAATAGTCTGGAATCATAATGGAGAAAAAAACGGATTTACAAAAAAAAGTCTTCCTGTGTTTTCTAAATTTGAACCTTTTAAGGCTTTTAAAAAATTTAAGCCATTCAAATCATTCAAGGAGTTTGCTCCTTTTAAACCATTTAAATCAAGTGCATTAGCGAATCTTGATTGTAATAGCTTTCTCAAACTTGGAGAAAAATAACTAACGCCTACAATCAAATACTTTTTGGCTGCTTACGTTATGAAAATGAGTATTTTAGTTTCAAATATAAATCGGCATTAGTTGAAAGATTTGTCTTTCAAAGTCAGCCATAATGCATATGCTTACTAGTTGGTGGTAATTAAAATAACAGAGATGACGACAGAAGAACTTCTAAATAATGGGTATTTCCCAAAAGAATTACCTCCATGTTTTTTCACCGAACTTCTTGGTAATGATTTCAATACTATTGCAAACGAATTAGAGTTAAATAAAAACACGGCTCAAATAGCCTTTGAAAACACTGCAAACTCCCGAATCGGATTAACCACAGTACAGATTGATGAAGAAAAGATTAAACTAAGGCAGCTTTTTAAAAATAGATTGAATTTCTCTGAATGCGCTGAATTTTCGATTCCTAAACCGGGCATTGCAAGGAATATTATCAAAATCCCTAATCCTCTGCATCAGGGGAAACTTTCAAATACCATAGCGAATAATTATAGTGAGATTGAACAACTATTCAGAGAATCAATATTATCAACTACAAAACCTATCGTCGAAACGGAGAAAGGGGAAGGAAAAAGAAGCATTAAACATGAAAACTATGGTTCTTTCAAAGAATTATGCATACTAAATTCATTTAAATTTTCGATCCAATTAAAAACTGATATTGCAAAATTCTATCCGTCAATATATACTCATTCAATTCCTTGGATAACATTTGGCGGAAAAGAAAGATACAAGAGAAATAGAGCATTACATAAAAATGATTCCACAAAAATTTCAATTATATACGGTGATGATATAGATGACAATCTCATGTGGTGTCAGAATCAACAAACTATAGGGATCCCTATTGGTCCTGACACTTCCTTTATCGCAGCTGAAATAGTAGCTTGTCATGTTGATGTGTTATTTACAAAAAAGTTAAAGTCCAAAAAAATTGATTTTATTGGATATAGGTACTACGATGATTTCTCACTTTATTTTAATTCTGAATTAGATGCACAAATTGCACTTACAGAATTGAAGTCTATTCTTAGCGATTTTGAGCTTAGAATTAATGACGACAAAACCGTTATAAATAAAACTCATAATGAACTTGAAAGTGAATGGGCATTAGCCATAAAATCATTCTATTTCAGACCATCTCTAAATGACCAAAAAGAGGATTTATGGAATTTTTTCTCAATCGCATTTAAGTTTTCAAAGAAATACCCGAATGAAAGTGTTTTAAGGCTTGCGCTAAACAAATTTAATTTTGTAAGAATTGAGAAAGATAATTGGGACTTTTTTGAATCATTAATTTTTAGGCTTGGTTTATCAGATACAGGAGCACTTCAAAAGATAGCTAAACTGCTCGTGACTTATAAAAGTGTAGTGAACAAAAATGTACTTAAAAGCTTTTGCACTGAAATTATATTAAGACATTATGAAGAAAAACATGACTATGAATTAACTTGGTCACTTTGGCTTTTAAATGAATTTAGATTACAGCCAAATAAAATATTGATTGATAAAATATTATCTAGCAAAAGTGTAACTGCGAGTATTTTAGCTCTTGACATGCTAAGCAAGAATAAAAGAATCAAAAAGTTCGATTATTCCAATATTATTTCATCAATTACAACTGAAAATCTCAACACAAAATTATGGCTTCTAGTATATGAATCTTCGATAAAAGGATGGATTCCTGACGTATCAGTATCTATTGTATCGAATCATTTTTATTTTGACATAATCAAATCGAAAAATATCCATTTCTTCGATTCAAATAGAAAACTGGAACCATTAAAAACGAACCGTTCTAATCTTGAAAAGATTGACAGAAAAGTTATCCAACTTCAAAACTATGTTACGAAGAACAAAATCTCCAGAAAAGAAATTGAGTCTAAAATTAATGCTATCGCTGCCAATTTAAACCTCTCTTCATTTACACAACTAACAACAAGAGAGAAAGTTCAAGACAAACTTACTAAATCTGATGGACTAATTAAAGAGCTATTGCTCAAAGTTTCTTCAATTCAATCAGAAATGAAGAAATTTGAAATAAGGAAACCCTATTTTGTTATAGAGAAGCGATTAGAAGAACTAGAAAAACTTATGTCCAAAGAAATTGAATCAGAAGTAAGAGAGGATAAAAACTTATTATTTGATCCAAAATACGAAGAGTAACTACCGTCAATTCTTCATATACTTTATGGCGGGTTCCTCGGATAATGAACGCCTTAGATTCCAATATGAATCATTGTGGATAGAAAGATTCACCTACTAAAACCTAACACAATTAAAATATTTCCCGATAAAAGCACCTTTAACTTAAACCCCTAAACTCATGCAATACAAAGTAGTACCATTCGTAGCCTCCATTGACCAGAAAAAGGGAACTTCTGATCATGTAGCACAACAATTAGAACAACTCATCAACGAATACGCTTCAAATGGCTGGACGTATGTCCGGCTCGAAAGTGTATCCACTTATGTTGGACCTGACAATGGATGTTTTGGGCTGGGTGGAAAGCCTGGCTTTACAACAGCACGGCAAATGGTTGTTTTTAGCAAATGATGAAATTCGTCCTGCTAAGCATTATCCGGACTTATTGGTTTCTGGTTCCAAAAGCCGGGAGAAGAAAATGTATTTTCCATACATCCTGCTCAAATTACGTCTACGAAATTACACGTCAGAAGGGATTTAAACCCGGAATGCAGTCGTTGCTCTTTCGGATAAGAACCTGTAACCCGGAATTTGACATCTTTACGGATCAAAAAACTGGAAGGAAAAGAATGTTGTTGCGTACCGGTCAAATTGTAGACGAATTAGAAATAGCCAAAAGGTTGATGTAAAAACTACTCTTTTGGCTCACATTATTGAGAGTCAAAACATCTTTTTCAAAACCCCCTTTTTCCCCCTCAAAAAAACAAGCGGATGTATTATAAAATTCGTCCGCTTGTTTTCTTCCGGATTTGTCCGAAGTTATGTCCTGTCGCAATTTCCCCAACATTTGTCATGATTGCACATTGACTTTTTTTTCGTGCTGTAGTATGTTTGTATCCTAAAAGAAAAACTAATATCAACTCTAACTTTACTGCCATGGAAACTACTAAAATAAAACCGATTACCATTGAAACCACCGTTAACGCACCCATTGATAAAGTCTGGGAGAGGTGGACAAAACCCGAACATATACTTCACTGGAACAACGCTTCCGACGACTGGTTCACACCCTGGGCCGAAAATGATTTGCGTGTGGGCGGACGGTTTACTTCCCGCATGGAAGCCCGCGACGGCAGCTTTGGTTTTGACTTTGGAGGCCTTTACACCTCAGTAAAAACCAATGATCATATCATGTACACTATGGATGATGGCCGGAAAGTAAAGGTCGTTTTTAAAAGTCAGAGCAACAAAACCAGGATCACAGAAACCTTTGATCCTGAATCAGAAAACAGCCCCGAAATGCAACGCGACGGATGGCAGAGCATCCTCGACAATTTTAAGAAATATGTAGAGAACTCCGGAAACCGGGAAATCCTGCATTTCGAGATCAATATCAAAGCACCTGTTACATTAGTCTTTAACAGGATGTTTGAAGATAAATACTGGCGATTGTGGACCGCTGAGTTCAGCCCGGCATCCCACTATCAAGGTTCCTGGGAGAAGGGTTCAAAAATTTTGTTTCTGGGCGAGGATCCAGAAGGAAATATGGGTGGCATGGTCAGCCGGATAAGGGAAAATATCCCGAATAAATTTGTCAGTATCGAGCATCTGGGCATGATAAAAGACGGGGAAGAGATTACCAGCGGACCTCAGGTGGAGGACTGGGCAGGTGTTCTGGAAAATTATTCTTTTGCCGATCACCAGGGCAACACCCTGCTTACCGTGACGATGGATTCGAACCAGGAATTCAAACCTTATTTTCAGGAAACCTGGCCCAAAGCGCTGAAAAAGCTCAAATCACTTTGTGAAACCAACTAATTCTTTATTCACCATTAAAAACTAAAATCATGTCAAAAGTCAGCACATATCTCAATTTTAAGCGAAATACCGAAGAAGCCTTTAACTTTTATAAATCCGTTTTCGGTGGCGACTTCGTGGGAGGCATCAACCGGTTTTCTGATATTCCCCCTATGGAAGGCATGCCTGCCATCGCCGAAGCCGACAAAAACCTGGTGATGCACATCGTGTTGCCTATTTTGGGCGGTCACCAATTGATGGGTACCGATGCCCCTGAATCCATGGGATTTAACCTCAGTTTTGGAAACAATGTTTACATCAATCTTGAACCCGACACGCGGGAAGAAACCCGGCGGCTTTTCATGGCGTTATCGGCCGGGGGCAAGGTGGAAATGGAGCTTCAGGATATGTTTTGGGGCGATTATTATGGAAGCTGCCGCGATCAATTTGGTGTACAGTGGATGTTTAACTGTGCCGAAAAGGCTGACTAATCAATGAAGAAACTTACTGTTTTTGAATTTATTACGTTAAATGGTTTTTTGTCAGGGCCCGGTGGCGACATTGGATGGCACCGGCATGGACAGGAAGAAAACCAGTTTGCCGCCGACAGCCTGCAATCGGGAAATACCCTGCTTTTTGGGCGTAAGACCTACGAAATGATGGCGGGTTTTTGGCCAACACCCATGGCCATGGAAAGCGACCCAACTGTGGCCAGGTATATGAATTCGGCCAAAAAAATCGTGGTGTCGCAATCGCTTAAAAACGCCATTTGGGAAAATACAACCATCATCAGCCACCAGGTCATGGACCAAATCAGGCGATTAAAGGAAACTTCCCTTCACGACATTACCATACTGGGCAGCGGAAACCTGGTGACACAGCTTGCTGAAGCTGGATTGATCGACGAATACCAGATCATGATCGATCCGGTGGCCATCGGTAGTGGGACTCCTCTGTTTCAAAACATCAGCCAAACACTGAATTTGAATCTCACCGACGTGAAAGCCTTTAAAAGCGGCGTGGTATTGTTGAGTTATGTGCCGCAATAGTTTGTAGTTGAAATCATTATTAATCAGAAAATTTCATGAAAAATCAGATAATTCCCTGTTTGTGGTTTAATGGCAATGCCAAAGAAGCCGCTACTTTCTACAGTACAATATTTAAAGACACTAAGTGGACTGAAGAAAACCCGTTTGTGTCTTCCTTTGAGTCGGCGGGTCAAAAATTCATGTGTTTGAATGGCGGCCCTCAGTTTCAAATGAATCCCTCCATTTCGTTCTATGTGCAATGCGATACCAAAGAGGAAGTTAACCAAGCCTGGGAAGGCCTGATTCAGGGGGGTTCGGTACTCATGCCCCTCGATAAATACGATTGGAGTGCATTGTATGGTTGGGTGCAAGATCGTTACGGTGTAAGCTGGCAACTATCGTTGGGGAAACCAGAAGATACAGGACAGAAGTACGTGCCATTTCTGATGTTTACGGGCGAACAAAATGGTCGTGCCGAACAGGCGATACAGTTCTATACTTCTGTATTCCAACATTCCGGGGTAACCGGAATACTCAGATACGGACCCGGTGAAAATGAAAACGAAAATGCCGTGAAACACGCGCAGTTTAGCCTTGGGAAAAATGTTTTTATGGTGATGGAAAGCTCGTTGTCACATGATTTTGGCTTTAATGAAGCCGTATCGTTTGTGGTGGACTGCGATACCCAGGAGGAAATCGATTATTACTGGGAAAAACTGTCGGCGGTGCCCGAAGCGGAGCAATGTGGTTGGCTGAAAGATCAGTTTGGTGTCTCCTGGCAGATCGTTCCCTCTATTCTGCCCGAACTCCTGAACGATCCTGCCAAAGCAGAAGCGGTTACCACGGCCTTTATGCAAATGAAAAAGTTTGATATCGAGGCATTAAAAAGGGCATGATCCATTCAAACGGCTAGGCTGATGTGAAAATACTTCAGGTTGGAGGTTTAATCTTTATTTTTTCCTGAGATCCTTCAGCATGGGTACTGGTGACGAAAGCAGTTCTTTTTGAGGTGTGTCGTTTTGTTGTTCAAAAATGACCACCTCATTTTCATGTTCTTTAAGCCAGCACCCCGGCAGGTACAATGTTTGCTGTGGCCCGATATTCCAGTACCGTCCCAAGTGATGGCCATTCACAAAAACGATCCCTTTGCCCCAATGGCTCATGTCCAGGAAAACATCGCCGGTTTGCTGTAAGTCGAACCGGGCAAAGTAAAAAGCGGGTTTCCCGGGAGTGTTGCTTTCCGTTGATTTGCCCGGATCGGGCGGGGTATTCATGGGAATCGGGTACATCTCCCAGTTATCGGTGATTTCCACATCGTTTATCGTCACCGGTGAGATGATGCCTTTTTTGTTGTGGACAATCTCCGCTCCATAGTTAATACGACCCATGTTTTCGACCAGGATTTCAAGGGTTCCGTTTGACGGGATGTCAACCAGTATCGTATAAATATTCATCATGCGGTTAAGCTCACCTATTTTTTCACCGTTTACATACACCAGCGCATAATCACGCAGGCCGGATATTTCCAGAGTGCCTTGGATGGGTTGTGTAAACTGCCGGCTGTAAAGCACATATCCACTTCCCTGGTTCAGGTCTTCAAAACATAATGGGTTGTTTGCTTTGACAGGAGAAATCCGGTTTTTCCAATCGAAAAAATCCACCGTTTTATTGAACTGAACCGATGGGAGGTTGATTACCGGTATCGGAATTGGAATGTCGGGAAGAGGTTCCTGGCTAAAACGTTGGTATTCCTGCCTGAGCAACAAATATTTCGAAGTCGCCCAACCTGCTTCACTGATGGGGGCATCGTAATCGTAGCTGGTGAGGTCGGGCTGAATGTCGGATTCCGAGTTGTAATTCGCTCCCGAAGTAAATCCGAAATTTGTTCCGCCATGTACCATGTAGATGTTGAAACTAACCCCATTTTCAAGGTATTTCCTCACCTGGCCCACACTTTCCTCAGGCGAAACCGTTACAAAATCCTCCCCCCAGTGATCAAGCCATCCGGGATAATACTCGGCCACCATGTAAGGGCCACCGGGATAATACGTGTCAATGCATTTTTTCAGGTTGCTGATATCTCCTTCGCCGTTAGCCGTTGGAAGCACCTGTGGAAGACTGCCATTCTGAAACAAACTGGTGGCATCCGAAGTAAAAAACGGAACCTTAAAGCCCACATCGAGCAGCATTTGTTGGATGGCCTGGTAGTAATCCCTGTGTTCTGACAAAGGAATATCCTCGCGCTGATCTACATAGGAACCAAACTCGTTTTCGATTTGCACCAGAATAATGGGTCCGTTTTTAGTTATCTGCAGGTCCTTTACCTGATCTGCCAGTCTGGAGTAGTATTGTTGGCACGAATCCAAAAAGGGTTGATTGTTGGTACGCACCACCAGTTCCTTGTTTTGCTGAAGCCACCAGGGATACCCCCCGAATTCCCATTCGGCGCATACATAAGGGCCGGGTCGCAAAATCACCAGCAGGCCTTCTTCTCCGGCAGTCCGGATATATTCGGCCAAGTTTCGGTTTCCGGTTTCAAAATCCCATACACCGGGTGCTGTGTTGTGGTAATTCCAAAAAACGCAGGTGGCTACCGCATTCAACCCCAAGGCTTTCATCATCATGAAGCGTTGCCTCCAGTACTCCTTTGGAATGCGCGGATAGTGCATCTCACCTGAGTGGATGGTTATAGGGTAGCCATTTAAAAGAAACTCACCTTCAATTATCTCAAAGGATTGCTTGTTTTCCTGTGCGCTTACATTGAAGGTCATGAGTGTGACAAACGAAAACAATACCAGGGATTTACGTAATAAATTCATGTGTAGAACGGTGTGAATTAATAAATTTCGATATTTGAAAGTACAGGACAGGCTTTTGAATCCAGCATCTTCAGGCGGAGGCCATTGGTTTCGACCGGATCGAACTGAACAATCCGCTTGTATCCCACCGTAGTGCCATGAGCAATGGTTGTCCACCGATCATTTTCAAGTGCTTCTATTTCAAATTCTTTAATCCGCTGTCCCAGTTTTATGTACTCCTGAATAACCAGGTATTGAACTACCTGAGGGGAATTTAATCTGATTTCCAGATCGGCCCGGTGAACAGAATCATCGGTTGCCCAATAGGTGTCTTTATTGCAATCATGAAGCTTATCGGGGCAAAATTCATTTGCGTTTCCACGGGTGTTACTTGCATAAAAAGTAGCGTTCAGGGCCAGGTTGATGGCGAAGACATTGTCGATGATTGCTTTAAAACCGGCCAGTGACCGGAGATCGTTTTCGTGTAGCAACCCGCGCCTGTCGGGCGGAATGTTCAGCAGCAGCAACGCACCCCGACCCACTGATTGCAGATAAATGTTGAAAAGCTGTTCAGGTGTTTTAACCAAACTATCCTGCGATTGGTGGTAAAACCATCCCGGTCGGATAGAAACATCTACTTCGGCCGGTATCCAGGAATTACCATCCGAAGAACCGGTTCCAAGCAGGTCGTAAACCCCACTTTTTCCGGCATATAATGTGTCGGGCGACAGGGTGTTCCAGTTGGTTTCGCTTACATACCCTGCTTCATTTCCGCACCAGCGGATATCCGGTCCGGCATCGCTGAAAAACAAGGTGGCGGTATCCATCTTTCGTACCTGAAGGATTGTGGTGGGCCAGTCGTAATAGGTTTCCCGGTCGATCATTCTTTTTTCATTGGCGCCACCATAATATCCATCACCGCCGTTGGCGCCATCGAACCACAGCTCAAATACAGGGCCATAGTTATCGATCACTTCTTTTAACTGATTCCGGTAGTAAGTAATATATTCCGGTTGGCCGTAACCGGGATGATTTCTATCCCAGGGAGAGAGATAAACGCCAAACTTTATTCCGTGGTTTCTACAGGCTTCTGATACTTCCTTCACCACATCTCCCTGTCCGCTTTTATACGGGCTGGCAGCCATGCTGTGAGCGGTGTATTGGCTTGGCCACAGGCAAAACCCATCATGGTGCTTACAGGTCAGGATTAGCCCTTTAAAGCCTGCCTTTTTTATGGCTTCCACCCATTGATTGGCATCCAACGCTGAAGGATAGAAAACGGTGGGCGACTCATCGCCGTAGCCCCATTCCAGGTCGGTAAATGTATTGGTGGTAAAATGAATAAACGCATTTAACTCCATTTCATGCCAACTTAACTGTTCCTCCGAAGGAACGGGCAAAACGGGTGATGGAGGAGGAACCGATTGTTTGCTACAGGCCATTAGAAGAACCAGGGCCCAAAGTGTATAAATTGAAATCTTTTTCAATGATCGATTATTTAATTATTTCTGTGAATAACAGTGCGCAATTTAGCAATAACATTGAATGTAAACTGCTCGTTGAGGAAAAAATGGTTTCTTGTGATGGTCCCTTTTTTTCATGAAAATCCGAATGAATTTTATGATTGAGCGTTGGTTATTGCTTTCTCAAAATGTAGTCGCCAGCCTTGAGGTACAGATAAATATCCTGAGTGTGTTCGCCGAGATAAACTTTAGATCGTTCGCGGCCCAGTCGCACGATAATCGCGTTTTGGTCGGGTAAAACAAACACATACTGGCCCAAAATACCACGCATATAAGGTATTTGCTGATCTTTGAAGTTGATGATCCACCATTGAAATCCATAAAAATCAACGGGTTTATAGTTTTCATCCAACAGATAACCGGCCGGACTGGTAGCTTCCGCAAGATATTTTTCGGAGATCAGCTGGTCTTCATTCCAATGGCCTTTGTTCAATACCAACTGTCCGAAACGGGCGAAATCGCGGGTACTTGCATTAAAGCAACAGAATGCTTTTTCAAGGCCACCCTCATGATCGAGCGACCACCAGGCATCGTCCACAGCACCCATTTTTCTCCAGATTTTCTCAGAAGCGTATTCGCTGAGTGATTTTCCTGTGGCCCGGGTGAGTACCATAGCCAGTAATTCGGTATTGCTACTCAGATAGTTGTATTGATTGCCGGGAGTTTCTATCACATCCAGGCCATTCATCAAACCGGGAAGATCTTCACCGTAATAGGCTTGTGTGGTCACGCTAAACGGACTTGTATAGGCTTCTTCCCAGTTTAATCCCGAACTCATGGTAAGTAAATCGCGGATGGTGATGGCTTTTTTCTTTCCTTCCGCGAAAGCGGGCAAAAAGTCGCCCACCGATTGATCGAGGCTGTCGATCAATCCTTCATCCAATGCAATCCCCGTGAGCAATCCAACGATGCTTTTGGCTACGCTGAACGAATTCGACAGGGTGTGCTTGTTGTATCCGTCCCAGTATTTTTCAAAAATAATTTCCTGGTTTTGAATTACGAGAAAAGCTGCGGGATCGTATTTCTCCATTTCTTTCATGATGGAATCAGGAAGCACCATCTGATTTATCGAAGGGGATTCTGTCCAGGGCATTGGTTTTCCGGCGGATACCTTCCGGTTGCTGAAAAAGGTATAGTCCTGCAGGCCCGGATTGCCATGGGTGAGTGCGTTGATCAGGTAGGCAGGCAACAAGAGCCAGGCCAGTATTACCACCAGTATGATGGAGGCCAGTAAAAACCTGGTTTTCTTTGATGTACGCATAATAACTCGTGATTTCGTGGAATGACAATATTACAAAAAAATGTGGTGTGTGATAATAAAAGGTTGAATATAAGAACAATAGAGGTGGAGAGAAAATAGGAACAATCGAACCAAAACTTTTCTATTTTTGCTGTGTTCAGCCTTGAATAACATGGTAAAAATTAAAAGCTTTTTAAAAATCCTTGGCCCGGGTTTACTGTATGCCGGGGCTGCGGTAGGGGTTTCACATTTGGTGCAGTCTACCAGAGCAGGTGCTTTGTTTAATTTTGATCTGGTTTGGGTGCTTCTTTTGGCCAACCTGCTCAAGTACCCGTTTTTTGAGTTTGGACCCCGCTATGCTGTGGCTACTGGTAAGAACCTGGTACAGGGTTATGCCCGTGTCGGGAAGTGGGCCCTGGTGATGTTTACATTACTTACTGTTTTGACGATGTTCACCATTCAGGCCACTGTTACCGTAGTTACAGTGGGTTTGATTGCTTATGTGTTCAATATAACCATTCCGGTTACAATAATTGGTTTAATCGTATTGGTGATGTCGATGCTGATACTGATGATAGGTCGGTTTAGTTTGCTTGATAAGGTGATGAAAATCATCATGATGCTGCTGGCGCTTTCTACATTAATGGCCGTTTTTGCGGCGTTTGGAATTCACAAGGAGATTGCCCCTGATATGATTACGCATTTCACCTGGACACGGCAGGCTGACATCTTCTTTCTTATCGCTTTTGTAGGCTGGATGCCCGCTCCCATTGATGTTTCGGTTTGGTCGAGTTTGTGGAATCTGGCTAAAATGGAGGAATTGGGATACCGCCCGAATTTAAAAAGTACTCTGGCGGAATTTCGTTTTGGATACATCGGAACGGCCTTGCTGGCACTTGGTTTTTTGTCCATGGGTGCATTGGTCATGTATGGAACCGGTGAACAGTTATCTTCAAACGGGACCACTTTTTCGGGTCAGATCATACAATTGTACACCACCAGTTTAGGCAGTTGGGCAAAGTGGGTGGTCAGTATCGCCGCCATGACTACCATGATCAGTACCACCATCACGGTGCTTGATGCTTATCCACGGGTGCTTGCTGCCATTTATACCGGTTTCAGGACATCAATTAAGCGGCCTCATGTTAAGGAGAATGCCTACTATTTTACCGGTTTAATCATTATGGTGTCAGGCGCTTCACTTATGATTGCTTTTGCAGCGAAATCTATGGTGTTTATGGTTACCCTGGCCACCACGCTTTCGTTTTTAACAGCTCCTTTGCTGGCGTGGCTCAACTACAGGGTGGTGACTGACAGTCATATGCCCCTGGAAGCACGACCGGGTTTGTTATTAAAAATACTTTCCTGGACGGGGATTTTCTTCTTCGCCGCTTTCTCAGTGGTGTATTTATACTGGACTTTCTTTTAGAGGGGATAATGGTAGATAAAAAACTTTTGAGTAATCTTCAGAAAAAAAATAACCGCAGAGTTTCGCTGAGTAAAGCGCAGAGTAACGCAGAGGAATAATCATCACCAAATTGGAGTAAGTTAATTTAAATGCTGTCCGCTATCCTTGTTCGCTGTATGGCCCCGGAATAAACAGGCTGTGTGAAAATTTAATTTTGGGTGCATTTTCTGGATTATTCTTTTTTAAGATGAGATTATAACTTTCAAAGATATTTTTTCGCTATTAGGTTTTATGGTGCATTGAGATGGTTATTTCATAAAAAAAATACAG
>JAUYGX010000010.1 GCA_030690365.1 Bacteroidales bacterium
CGCGGCAACCGAATTTAAAAAGAGATTGCTGGTGCTCATCGGCAATGCAGCCCACTACATCGAAATAAAAACGTTTCATTCCTACTGTTTTGATTTGTTGGGCAAGGTTGGAAGTTTGGATAAATCGGATACCATTTTGAAAACCACCATTGAAAAAATAAAGAATGGCGAAGTGGAGGCAAACCGAATTACGAAAACTGTTTTGGTAATTGATGAAGCACAAGACATGAATGCCGATGAATTTGCCCTGATAACTACTTTGATGGAACAGAACGAAGAAATGAGGGTGATCGCGGTGGGAGATGACGACCAAAATATTTACGAATTCAGAGGGTCAAGCTCAGGATATTTGAAGCAGTTTATGACAGAAAGCAAGGCCGCCAGGCATGAACTCATCGAAAATTACAGAAGCAAAAACAACCTGGTTGAATTTACTAACGGGTTTGTAAAAAAGATTCGCCACCGTTTGAAAGAAACCCCCATCGCAGCAAAACAAACCGACAACGGACATATAAAATTAGTGCATTACCAAAACGGAAATCTCATTTCAGCATTGGTACAAGACATTCTTTCAACAGGACTTGCCGGAACTACCTGTGTACTGACAAAAACAAATGATGAAGCATTACAAATCACGGGTTTACTTTTAAAAAACGGAATGCAGGCAAAGCTGATTCAAAGCAACGATGGTTTTGGTTTACAGAATCTTGCAGAAGTTCGTTTTCTGTTGAATGAGATTAACCTGGGTGATGAAGTGAAAATGGTGAGCGATGAAGTGTGGGCAGATGCAAAAAGTGGAATGAGAAAAAAATTCCAACACAGTTCAAAGTTGGAGGTATGCAACAACCTCATTAAACTGTTTGAAGAAAGCAACTCCCAAAAAAAGTACAAATCCGATTTTGAAGTTTTCGTCAGAGAATCAAAACTTGAAGATTTCTACAGTGGAAGCGGAGAAACCATTTTTGTTTCCACCATTCACAAAGCCAAAGGAAAAGAGTTTGAAAATGTTTTCATCATGCTCGAAGACTTCAGCGCTGCATCCGATGAAGCCAAACGCCAGTTGTATGTTGCCATGACAAGAGCAAAACGTAACCTGATAATTCACTTAAACGGAAATTTTCTTAACAACATCACAGCCGAAAATTTGGAGCGAGTCGAAGATAGAGAAGAACGTTTATTGCCAAAAGAAATGGCCATGCACTTGTCGTTCAGGGATGTTTGGTTAGATTATTTTATCACAAGGCAACACCTTGTTTCGCAACTGACAAGCGGAGATACTTTAACAATAAATAGTGATGAATGCAGGAATTCCAAAGGACAATCTGTTTTGAAATTTTCGAGGCAGTTTCTCAATACAATTGAAACGCAAAAACAAAAAGGTTTTTACTTGAAACAAGCAAAAGTGAATTTTGTTGTTTACTGGAAAAAGGAAGATGCAGCACAGGAATCGAAGATTATTTTACCTGAATTGATTTTTGAAAGACAAGACAATTGAAATACACACCTTATTTTTCCATCCCGGACATCTTTTCTTTGACTTTTTCTTTGTCTTCTCCAATAGATATTGGTAAAAATACAAAATCCTTATCTTCAAAAGGTTCAAGTATTTTTTCGGGCTTCCTGCAAGTTCATCTCGTTCTTCTTAAATCAGCTTTTGCAGCCTGGCTACGCCTGTTCCGGCTTTTTCCTGAATAATATGCAGATTTTTTATCCCCTGAATGGGAAAGGCCTTGGGGTCGATGTAGTATTTGGGGATTTCGGGTCGTACATAATGTATCAGGCTGGCGGCCGGATACACCACCATGGAAGTACCTATCACCACCAGGATATCGGCCAGTGAGGCGATTTCGATGGCTGGCTCTATCATAGGAACGGCCTCTCCAAACCAAACAATGTGGGGCCGGAGCTGACTCCCTTTCGGGCACAGATCGCCCAGTTTAACTTCCCAACCTTTGCATTCGTATTTCAGGTCAGGATCAACAGAACTGCGTATTTTTTTAAGTTCTCCGTGCAGGTGCAATACATTTTTTGAACCGGCCCTTTCGTGCAGGTCATCCACATTCTGGGTGATGATTTGAACATCGAAGTCTTTCTCGAGTTCCACCAAGGCCAGGTGTCCGGCGTTGGGCTCAACTTCAAAAAGTTGCTTGCGACGCTGGTTGTAAAACTCATTTACCAAGGCTGGATTCCGCGCCCAGGCTTCGGGGGTGGCCACATCTTCCACACGGTGGTTGTTCCACAATCCATTGTTATCGCGGAAGGTACTGATACCACTTTCGGCACTCATACCGGCACCGGTAAGTACAACAAGTCTTCTCATTTATATTGGTGCTTTTTGCAAAGATACACCTGAAATCAATAAAAAACGCCCTCCGGAGAGGGCGTATCAAGTCTACACAAGAATCGCAACCATCAATGAATAGACCTTAGGTTATTCAAATAATTTCATGTCGTCGAGCGACTTCATTAAATCTTTAACTGCCTGGGCAGAGGTATTTAGTAAAGCCTGCTCCTCTTTATTCAAGGCAATCTTAATAATTTCTTCGATGCCATTTTTGCCAATTTTACAAGGCACGCCCAAATATACATTTTTTAATCCATATTCACCGTTTAACAAGGCGCAAACTGGCAAAACACGATTTTGATCGTCAACAATGGCTTCTACGATTTGTGCAGCAGCAGCACCGGGAGCATACCAGGCACTGGTTCCCATCAGGCTGACCAATTCACCACCACCTTTTTTGGTGCGTTCCACAATTTTATCCAACTCTTCTTTTCCCAGCAATTCTGTAACAGGGATACCATTCACCGAAGTGTACCTGGGCAGTGGCACCATGGTATCGCCGTGACCACCCATCAGCAAGGCGTGTACATCGATAGGATCAACGTTGAGCGCGTTTGCAATAAAGGCACGATAACGTCCTGTATCCAGCGTTCCGGCCATACCAAATACTTTCGACGATGGTTTGTTGGCTGCCAAATAGGCAGCGTAAGTCATTACATCCAGAGGATTGCTCACAATAATGATGATGGCATCAGGAGAATATTTGGTGGCTTTCTCCGTAACTTCCTTTACAATGGAGGCATTGGTTTTGATAAGGTCGTCGCGCGACATTCCTGGTTTCCGTGGAATGCCGGAGGTGATAACGATAACGCCAGATCCTTTGGTGGCCAGATAGTCGTTGGTAACGCCGGTAACCCGGGTGTTAAAGTGGTTAATGGGGGCTGACTGCCAGATGTCGAGGGCTTTACCTTCGGCAGTTCCTTCTTTGATATCTACCAGCACAACTTCCTTTGCCAGGTTTTTGTGTGCTATTACATTGGCAACAGTTGCTCCAACGTTTCCGGCTCCAATTACAGTGATCTTTTGCATAATCTGAGATATTATTTTTGGTTTACTCTTACTTTTCATCAGCCAAATGTACTAATATTTTCTTATTTACATATGTTTATTCATCAACGATAGCATTCTCTTATCTATTTAAAAAAGGCTCTAAATAACCTGTGAATTTTTGCGTAATCAACCCATTTTGAACCACCTGAGATAAAAAGGCGGCCATTAGAATGCAAATTTATACTATCAGAGGAATTTCTAAAGAAAATTCCAAATGAATTAACTTTTTTTAATGACAGATTGTAGCATGGCAGGAGGATTAACTACTGAATGCCCGCTAATTTTAGCTATTTTTGCCTCCTTGCATTATATTTGTTGCCAAGTTGATATAAACCAGACACATCCATGAAAGTAAAAATTGTTAACAAGTCGCCGCATCCGTTACCGGAATATCAAACATTGGCTTCGGCCGGAATGGATTTAAGGGCTTTTTTAACAGAACCAATTCATTTAAGACCCCTCGAAAGAACGCTCATACCCACCGGATTGTACATCGAATTGCCACTTGGTTACGAAGCACAGGTTCGTCCACGCAGCGGTTTGGCCGCCAAACATGGCATCACTGTTTTAAATACACCAGGTACCATCGATGCTGATTACCGGGGCGAAATCAAGGTGATTTTAGTGAATCTGTCCAACGAACCTTTCGAAATTGTGAATGGTGAGCGCATTGCCCAAATGGTAATTTCGACGCATGTACAGGCTCAATGGGAACAGGTTGAGGTACTTACCGAAACCGAACGAGGTGCCGGCGGGTTTGGACATACCGGGAAAAATTGAACAACTCAGAAAAAATATTCAATACTAAAGATGAACTATAAATCGCTGATACTGATATTAATAATTGGAGTGCTTGCCGGAAATACTGCCTTTGCACAAGGTAAAAAGTCGAAGCGCAAGGCGAAGCAGCTTACCGAAGCCGAAAGCTTACACGAGGCTGATTTGTTTGGACATGCTTTGGTGGAAAAAAGCAAGGGAAATGTTCAGGGTGCTTTGTCGTATTTTGATCAGGCACTGGAAATAGATCCTTTGGATGCCGCCGCCTGGTACGAAAAAGCCAATTTATTTTTAAATCTTAACCGAAAGGATGAAGCCCTCGAAGCCGCGAAAAAGGCCATGGAGATTGATGGGAAAAATAAGTGGTATCTTGTTCTGTATGCCAATGCCAGCAAAGCAAACGATCGGTACGACGAATATGTAAAAACCTACGAAACACTCTCACAAGAATACCCCAACGACCTGGACTTTTTAAACGAACTGGCCTTTGCCTATTATTATACCGGCGACTATAAAAAGGCCATTGTAGCGTATGATAAAATTGAAGATGAAATAGGGGTTAACGAACAGCTTACCACTCAAAAAGTAAGCTTCTACGATAAACTAAAGGAGCCTGAAAAAGGGGTGGAAGAATACCAGAAACTCATCGATTCAAAGCCGGAGGAACCCAGATACTATGCGTTGATGGCGGAGTATTGTGCAAAAAACGGCCTCGACGACCAGGCCATTACAGCCTATAAGAAAATTGTTGAACTCAACCCCAACGATCCTTACGTACATATATCTTTGGCCGATTATTACAACAAAAAAGGTGACCTCGATCGTTCGTTTGAACAATTGAAGCTGGGGCTGGCCAATAAGTCGCTTGATTTAAAAACCAAAATCAATGTGTTGGTGAATTATTATCAGGGAAACCTGACCGATGTTCAGAAAAAACACGCACTTGAATTGTCGGAAGTACTCATGAAAGCGCATCCCGACGAAATGTTGTCGCATACCTTTTATGCCTCCATGTTGTTCGAGAACAATGAATTCGAAAAAGCCAGGGGATTATTTGTCGATATTCTGAAAGATGAAACCAACAACTATTCCATCTGGGAGCAATTGCTTTTGTGCGATTTAAATCTACAGAATTTTGATCTTTTGGGAAAGGATGCCGAAGAGGCCGTGGATTATTTCCCAAACTATCCCCAACCTTACTTTTTTGCGGGACTGGCCAATTTGCAAACCAAAGATTTTGTTAAAGCCAAAGCCTACCTGGAATCGGGGAAGTCGTTTGTGGTTAACAACGACGCCCTGCTTGAGCAGTTTTATTCAACACTGGGCGACACCTATTATGCGCTCGAAAATACGGATGCTGCCTTTGAGTCGTACGATAAAGCCCTCGTCATCAATCCGAAAAATGCCCTGGTATTAAATAACTATGCCTATTATCTTTCGCTGGAAACCAAAAACCTGGATAAGGCTGCCACTATGGCCAAACAAGCTGTAGACCTCGATCCATACAACAGCAATAACCTCGATACCTACGCCTGGGTGTTGTACAAACAGGGTAAATACAGTGAAGCCATCATTTGGATAGAAAAGGCTTACGACAACAAAGGCGATAAAAGCGGTGTGGTACTCGAACATTATGGCGATATTCTATTCAGGCTCGACCGCAAAGATGAAGCTTTTGATTTTTGGAAAGCAGCCTACGAAAAGCCGGAACATTCCGAATTGCTTCAAAAAAAGATAACTGATAAAAACCTCTATGAATAGCCGCAACCGATTTTTTTTGTTGATGTTGGTTTCAGTGATGTTGCTGGGTGCCACTTCTTGCAGAAGCAAAAAACAGGTGTTGAAAAAGTCGATCCATGAATATGGTTTCGATTACTTGTATGCCAAGTTGAACGAAAATCAACTGAATTTTAATTCGCTTTCAGCCAGATTTAGCCTTTCCTTTGAAATGGACAAAAAAATGACCAATCTCAGGGGACAGTTACGCATCCAAAACGACAGTGTGATCTGGATTTCCTTTAGCCCTGCATTGGGCATCGAAGCCGCCCGGGTGTTGTTGAGCAACGACAGTGTGTTTTTCATTAACCGGCTTAACAAAACCTATTTTACGGGTCGCTACAACCTCATCGACAGCCTGCTCAATACCACCATCGACTACGATTTATTACAGTCGATGCTTGTGGGGAACGACCTCACCCAATACGACATTAACAAATATAAATCCTCGGTGGATGGTGGTTTGTACAAGATGACCATCCGCGAACGCAGGAAGATAAAACGGTATATAAAATCAGGTGAAATTGCCACGAAAGTGCTGGTTCAGCAAATTTGGCTCGATCCTGAGAACTTTAAAATGCGGCGCATCGACCTGAAAGAACAAGGTGAGGAATCGCACAACAACCTGCAGGTGTCGTACAGTGATTATGTTAAAATCGGAGGGCAGCTTTTCCCTTCTAAAATTCACATTGATATCAACAGTCAAAAGACCATCCACATCGATATTGATTTTGGGAAAACCGAGCTCAATCAGGAAGTTAGCTTTCCGTTTAGTATCCCTTCGAAATACGATAAAATGATTAATTAATGGCTATGGGGCGATTACTTTATGCCGGTTTTTTTACAATCTTATTTTCCTTTGCGGGACTGCAATTGTCGGCTCAGGAAAGTCAGGAACAACTGGAGGCCAAGCGTAAAAAAATCGAAGCTGAAATTATCTATACCAATAAATTAATTGAGGAGATAAAAAGCAATAAGCGTACTACATTAAACCAGCTTAACCTGGTGGAGGCCAAAATCACCAACAGAAACAACCTGCTGGCTAACTACAAACTTGAAATCCATTCGGTTACCATCAGCATCCAGAGCACTGAGCTGAGCATCCGTAACCTGAACAATGACCTTAAAAAACTAAAGAAGGGATATGCCAAAATTGCCTGGTATACCTATCAATACCGCACTTCGTATAACAAGCTGATTTTTCTTTTCTCGGCCGAAAGTATCAACCAGGCCTATCAGCGCATGCGCTATCTTGATCAGTTAAGCGTTTTTATCCGCGAGCAGGCCAAAGAAATCTCCGAAAAGGAAAAGGAGAAAACGGCTGCTCTTTCCACTCTACAGAAAAAAAAGGATCAGTTGAGTACGTTGATGAAACGCGAAAGCAGCCAGGTTTATGCCCTCGAAAACGAAAAGAAAGACAAAGAAAAGGTGACAGCCTCCTTCAGTGGAAGAGAAAAGGAGTTGCGTAAATCGTTGAAAGACAAAGAAAAAGAAGCTGATAAGCTTGCCAATCAGATCGAAGCCATCATTGCACTTGAAACCAAGCCAAAGCCTGTTGAAGGCAAGCCGGCCTCCTACACGCTTACTCCTGAAGAACGGATACTATCCAACTCGTTTGTTGCCAATAAGGGCAAACTTCCCTGGCCATTAGAACGGGGCGTGGTGAGCGAAACCTATGGTGTTCACAAACATCCAATCCTGAAAAGGGTACAAACAAAAAACAATGGAGTCGATCTGTCGACTGACAAAAATAGCGAGGCTCGCTGTATTTTTGATGGTGTGGTGGCCAGTGTTACCCGCATTTCGAACACTAACATTGCCGTGATTATTAAGCATGGCGATTATTTCACGGTGTATTCAAATCTGGATGAGGTAATTGTGAAAAAAGGCGATCGGGTGAAAACTCGTCAGATGCTGGGCAGGGTACATACCAACTTAAAGGGCGAAACCGAACTTCATTTTGAAGTACGAAAGGGCGTTTCTCCGCAAAATCCGGTTTACTGGATTGCCAAATAATTAAAAAAAACTACTATTTCCTGATGATCTTACCGTGGTCAATTTCCCTGGTTGGCGATATCAGTCGGTAAAAGTATATCCCCGGTGTCAGGTGTGTGGTTTCCAATTCCAATTGCTGGTTGTTACGGGAGTTGATTTCCTGTTGAAAAACAATTGACCCCAGTTGATTATAAATGTCCAGCCTCACCCAAACTTCGCTCAAAACCGACAACTTTGCCCTCAGGTTGTTGGCAAACGGATTTGGATAAAACTGTATTGATTCGTTCTGACGATTTTCCGCTAAACCTACACTGGTATCCACTACCAGTGTGATGGGTACCACCTTTACGGGAAGTTGATTCGACAGAATTTGCAGTTCGCATTGATAGGTACCGGTGGGGAGACCATTGCTGTTGTAATGGAGTTGGATGAAAGTTTCGGCATCAGGCTGAACCGTATAGCTGCCGGCTGTAACAGATATCCAGCCCGGTTGGCCTGGAATATTTAGTGTAAACGCCAAATCCGTTAAGCCGGTATTGGTTAACAACAGATCGTGTGTCCTGCTGCTGTTGGGTTCAATGGAGTCGGTTACTGTGCACATCTCCAAGCGGATAATGGGCCCCTGGTAGATTTGTTTAATGGCATTGAAAACATTCAGCCTTCCACCCGAAACCGTAAGCGTATCGAAGTACGGAAGTGGATCAACTCCGTTTAATATGGCCTCTTTTATGGCCAGTGCTCCGGCACCCGGATCTGATTTGTAATTGAACATAAAAGCCGAATCGGCAGCGGCATACAAAAGTGCTACGGCTCCTGTGACATGTGGTGTAGCCATCGAGGTTCCGGTACTGTTTCCGTAAGTATTGTTGACACGGCACGACATTATGTTGGTTCCGGGAGCTCCCAGATCAATGGTGGTGGTTCCATAACCGGCACCCTGATATTTTATATCCGATTTGGTGGTGTTGGTCACCGATATCATGTAGGGGGTGGTAAAAGCAGTTGGCACATCGCCTACCACATCAATGTTCCAATCTCTGTTTGCAGTGGCAGCAATGCTCAACACCCCAATTTGCCCCAGGCTGTCGTACATGGCTTCCCAAATGGGAAAATTCTGAGGATTTCCCTGATCTATTCCAAAAGAGCAATTGTCGGCCACCACAAATGCACCTTCGGCACCATTGGTTTGGTTGTAACGCTCGCGTTCGGTATAAATATATGAAAGTGCTTCTACCACTGTTGCTTCGCTGGTAGATGACGAACCGGCTATTGGCATCACCTGGGTACCCCAGTTGATTCCTGTTACACCTTTTCCATTGTTTCCGGTAGCGGCTGCAATTCCGGTTACATGTATGCCATGGTTATATAGAGGAATGTTCCCTGTATGATTATAGGCATTCCAACCATGAATATCATCAATGTATCCATTTTGGTCGTCATCGATGTTGTTATTGGGGATTTCAAATCGGTTGGTCCAGAAATCAACATCTTCATGATTGAGGTCGCTGCCTCCATCTACAATGGCAATAACAATTGTGTCGCCCAGAGAAGTAAGTCCCCCTGTAGTGAGATCCCATGCTGAAGTAGCATCAATGTCAGCTCCCGGCAACCCACCTGATTGGCCGGTATTAAGTAACGACCACTGACTACTTAAAAAGAACGGGTCGTCGGGAAGACAACTTTCTTCAGAACCACGTTCTGTAACCAGGTGATTTTGCTGGGCATTGGCCACCTTTTCGTTGTTGAACAAGGTATGCAACAAAACCAATTGATTTGTTTTTCGGGTGTCGATAAAGAGTTGATAAATTTTAAATCGCTCTGAAACAGTATGATAATCCGTGATCCCAGAATCATTGAGGTCGGTTAACAGGTTTTCGATGGTAGATTTAGTGTTCAGCTGAACCAATAATTCACCATCAAGGGCTTTGGGTTTTTGTGCAATTAGTGTACCTGACAGAATAAAGATAAACAGGAGTCCTGATATAAAGGTTTTCATGGTGTTTGTAATTAGTCTTGCGACAAAAGTAAAAAAAAGCCGGTTGAGTGAATCTCTCAACGGGCTTTTTGCAACCATTGTAATCAAATTAGCTATTTCGTTAACAGAACTTTTCTTTTTACGAAGTGAATTACATGCAAAAGGCTTATTTTGGTTTATGGAAATTAACTGTTGAGTGCAGGTGGTTAAACCCATGATTTTTATCTCCATGTGTGCGGGTTTTGTTACTTTTGCAGTTCGTTTAAACTGTAATAATGAACACCCCAAATAAAGAGAGCATTCTTCGGAAACCTGAATGGTTGAAAATTAAAATCCCTTCGGGTAAGGAGTATGTGAACGTACGCGAAATTGTTGAGAAAAACCATCTCCATACCATCTGTGTAAGTGGGCATTGTCCCAATATGCATGAGTGCTGGGGCCGTGGTACTGCCACCCTGATGATCCTTGGGGATATCTGTACACGCTCGTGCGGATTTTGCAATGTTAAAACCGGGAGACCAAAAGCTGCCGACTGGGAAGAACCGGGGCGTGTGGCCGAATCGGTGAAACTGATGAAACTGAAGCACTGTGTACTGACTTCCGTCGACCGTGACGACCTGGACGATCTGGGTGCCGGAATATGGGCAAAGACGGTGGAAGAGATCAAAAAGCTAAATCCCGGAACCACCCTCGAAACGTTGATTCCCGATTTTGATGGCCGCGAAGATTTAATTCAACTGGTGATCGATTCAGGCCCTGAGGTGATCTCTCATAACCTGGAAACGGTGCGCCGCATTACACCATGGGCGCGCAGCCGGGCCAAATACGATTTAAGCCTGCACACCCTGAGCATCATTGCTAAATCGAATGCTGTAGCCAAATCGGGCATCATGGTCGGACTGGGTGAACAACCCGAAGAAGTACTCGAAACACTGCGCGATATGCGCTCGGTGGGAGTGGAAGTGGTTACCATTGGTCAGTATCTACAGCCCACCAAAAAGCACCTGATGGTGAAAGAATTTGTCACCCCGGAACAATTTCAGGAATATAAAATTGCAGGATTAGACATGGGTTTTCGGTTTGTGGAAAGCAGCCCGCTGGTTCGTTCTTCTTACAGGGCCGAAAAACATGTTTCAAAATAAACCCGAACTTATTTAATGAAAACCATCCAATCAAAAAACCTACAGGTCCAATTTAAGGATCTGGGACTGATACAATATAAACAAGCATGGGACGAACAAGAAATGCTGTTTGATCGGGTAGTGGCGGTTAAAGAAGCCAACAGAACTAACCCTGTTCCTGAGCTGACCCCAAATTTTTTGCTTTTCTGCTCACATCCCCATGTATATACATTGGGCAAAAGCGGCAACGAGTCGAACCTGTTGATCAACCCTGATTTTCTGGCATCAAAAGGCGCTGAACTTTACCGCATCAACCGTGGTGGCGACATTACCTACCACGGACCCGGTCAGCTGGTGGGTTATCCCATCCTCGATCTGGTAAATTTTGGTGTTTCCATCAAATCTTATATCAATATTCTCGAAGAAGTAATTATCCGCTCGCTGAGGTATTATGGC
This sequence comes from Bacteroidales bacterium, assembly GCA_030690365.1. GTDB lineage: Bacteria > Bacteroidota > Bacteroidia > Bacteroidales > F082 > UBA6244. Next base: position 11,495 of record JAUYGX010000010.1, read on the forward strand.
ATAACAGGCACACGTGCCGACGGTGCCACCGGAGTTTGGCTCGACACCGACAAACCTGCCAGGGCACGGAAAATTTGTGCCATAGGAGTGCGTACCAGCCATTGGGTGAGCATGCATGGATTTGCCTTCAATGTAAATACCAACCTCGATTATTTTAATTATATCATTCCCTGCGGAATTCAGGGCAAAGGGGTCACCAGCTTGCAAAAAGAACTGGGCCGCGAAGTCGATATAACGGAAGTGCAGGCTTTGCTGAAACGCGAATTCCAGCAGGTATTTGGTATGGAATTGATTTAACCTGTACTATTCATGAGCATGTGCGATATTTCCAAATTCACTGATTTAAACGTACAATCAATATTACGGTGCGCTGCACCTTGAATCCAGTGACAACAAAATAGCTATAAATATTTTCGGTGGGTTGCACCTCAAAATATACCCTAAAAGCCTATACAGAATATACTTGAATGCAGCTCAACTCATTGATTGATATGTCCGGTTTAAAAAGGCGAATCATGAAAATAATCAAATATCAGCACGGGAGTTGATCGGATATCGCATTAGAATAATTTAAAAAATCAAGTTTCTTAGTCAGATTACCTTTCTTTTTTACAAGAGTCGAAATCATCCCCGACTATTGCCTTTTTATTTACCCTTGGCCGGATTTAGCGTTTTCAAATCAAAAATATCTTTTCTTCGGTCTTTCAGGTTTCTCACGCTGCCAAATTGATTCAGTTCCCGTAACAAATCAATATCCACATCCGCAATCAGGATCATCTCTGTATTGACGGTGGCTTCGGCTTTGATGCCGCTTGCCGGGAATGGAATATCACATGGTGTAAACACCATGGATTGAGCAAATTGAATGTGCATGTTGTTTACTTTTGGCAAGTTGCCCACACAGCCGGCGATGGCCACATAGCATTCATTTTCGATGGCCCTGGCTTGTGAACAATGGCGAACCCGTGAATATCCATTCTGGGTATCCGTTAAAAACGGGATAAACAGGATGTCCATACCCTGATCTGCTAAAATCCTGCTGAGTTCCGGAAACTCCGAATCATAACAAATCAAAATGCCAATCTTTCCGCAATCTGTATCAAATGTTTTCAATTTAGTGCCTCCCTGCATTCCCCATACTCTTTCCTCATCAGGGGTTATGTGCAGTTTTTCGTAGCTTTCGATGGTTCCGTCTCTTCTGCAAAGGTGTCCGACATTGTATAAAAGTCCATCCCTGATTTCGGGCATCGAACCTGTGATGATGTTGATGTTATACGAAATAGCCAATTCAGAGAATTTCTGCACAATTTCAGGTGTATACCTGGCCAATTCGCGGATGGCCTCGGCTTCGGGAAGGTGATTGTTGGCAGCCATCAGCGGGGCGTTGAAAAACTCAGGAAACAGGGCAAAGTCTGACCGATAATCTGATACCGCATCCACAAAATACTCAGCCTGTTGCATGAGTTCATCCAAATTCTTATACAACCTCATTTGCCACTGAATCAATCCCAACCGGACTACCTTTTTTTGTGAGGTGGCCAGAATGGTTGGTTCTTCGTAATAAATATTATCCCACTTCAACAGAACGGCATATTCATTCGAGGCCTCATCGCCTTCGAGATATCCTTTCAAAATTTTAGATGGATGAAAATCGTTGGATATTTGAAAATTCAATACGGGGTCGTGAATTTCTCTTCTTTTTACCTTTTCGATGTACTCTTTGGGAGATAACTCCAGGGCATATTTATGGTAATTTGGTATTCTGCCCCCAAAAGCGATGCCCCTGAGATTGAGCTTTTCACACAACTCTTTTCGGTAATCGTACAACCTTCTTCCGAGTCGCAAACCCCTGAATTCTGATTTGATGAACACATCAATACCGTATAGAATATCCCCATTGGCAGTGTGGGTATCGAAGGTGTAGTTTCCGGTAATTTCCTGATAGGTATGGCGTTCGCCGAATTTATTGTAATCTACAATGATCGACAAAGCACATCCGGCCAGTTGGTCGTTTACTTTTATAACTACCTGACCTTCTGGAAATTTGTTGATGAGCGATTCGATATGAGATTCCTTCCAATAGGCGTTGGGCATGCTCGGGTAAGCTTCAATCATGGCCGCTTTTAACTCATTATAGTCATCAAGGGTTAAAAACTGCAGGTCAACATTTTCTATATTTTGTGCCATGGTGTAAATTACATTTAATGATGCTTAAAGCAAATGCATAAGTACAACTTTCTGTGGAATTAGCGTAAAATATTTTTATCAGGATTTGTTGGTACACTTTGAAATATAATGGTTTAGTGGAGAATAGGGATTCTCTTGTCTGTTCACTCTCTTGTCCGCGTTTTCAGCATTACTCTAACATGAAACTTTTCTGGCTCATCCAGGTTAGTTTACTGTACTGAAGACCCTGGGGATTTTTTCCAATCCGGTGGGTCGAATATAGTTGTAATCAACCATGGACAATAATTCATTACCTTCGAAACCCAAAACTGATCTGTCAAATGAACATCACCATCATCGCCGACAACCGTGAAAGAGCCTCGGGAATCCCGGAGCTGCTGGCCGAAAAAAACGTCCTTGTCATGATGAAACAACTGGCTGTAGGCGATTATATGATTGACGGTGATATCGTGATAGAACGCAAAACAAGCACTGATTTTGTACAGTCAATCCTTTCGGGCCATCTGTTTGATCAATGTGCCAGGCTCAGGAAAACAGGTCTGCATTCGCTGATCATTGTTGAAGGGAATCCTTTTAATACAAGGCATCACATCAAACCGGAAGCCATCAAAGGAGCGTTGTTGTCGGTAAGCTTGTCGTGGCAAATCCCGGTGATCCGATCCTCTGGAATTGAAGACACGGCACAGCTCATGATCATGGCCTCCGAACAACAACTTAATCCACCCTTTTTTATTCGCAAGATGGGCAAAAAGCCAAAAAAGGAACAAAAACAACAGCATTACCTGATTCAGACCCTTCCGGGAATTGGCCCGGCCCTGGCACAAAGGCTATTGGCTCATTTCAACAGCATTGAACAAATTGTGCTGGCCGATATGGATTCATTGATCAAGGTAGAAGGTGTTGGCAAACAGAAAGCAAAGCGGTTATTTGAGTTTTTCAGGAAAGAATGTTGAATAGTACCTGATAAAGTATCGAACATTTAAAACAATGTGATTTTCTAAAACTACCTCACTTCCGCCCACCGGGTTAGAAAAAAACCCGCCATCTCGTATGAGTTTTTCAACTTTTCCTCCAGATTTCCAGACACATCCCATTCAATTTCGTAGTCATAGGCAAATTAATATTCATATTTTCTTAAAGTGGTATCCGATCATCTGCTGTAAGCAATAAATACCTGAAAATTAAGGAATAAATCCATTGCAGTCTGGCTTTAGCCGACTGCAACAAGCCCCTCTGTTTTAAGCAACTGTTATATCGTAAAAAGGGAATTCCAAAAACCAGAGATTAAATGGGCAGTTTAAACTTCATGGTGACCTCCCCCGTTTCTTTATTGACTTCAATTTTTTGAGTCTCCAGACCCATGTCCTTTCCTGTAGTCATTTTAAACAAACCGGAGAGAAACTGCATCCCGTTGTTCATAACGGCCTCAAGTTCCTCTGTGTTGATGGCAGGTTTCTGATCCTTTTCGGGGGCGATTTCTGAAACTTCCTCCTGCTGATCTGATTCTTCTGAAAAATCAAGTTCATAAGCGTGAGGTTCAGCTTGTAATGGTTTTTCAACGATTTCGAGATCCTGTTGGATGGTCTTTAGTTGTTCTGATTCGGCGGCCCGGTTTTCTGTTTCGGTAATAAATTCTTCCAGTTGCTGGATGAATTGAGAACGGCCTTTGGTACTAAAGTCCACAAAATTTGTATTGGCATCATCGCCTAATACACCGTCAAAAAGGCTTTGTTTAACCAACAATCCGGAAGCAATTTGTTGTTCAATGGAATTGCGGGTGATGAGGTTGTAGATGGTTAGCTTGTTGCTTTTTTGGCCAAGCCGGTCGATGCGGCCAATACGTTGGTTTTTCTTGGCCGGATTCCAGGGAAGTTCAAAATTTATCAGGGTGTCGGCCACTTGTAAATTAAGACCCGTACCACCGGCTTCTGTAGATAAAAACACCTTGTACTGTGGATTTGTTTCAAATTTCCTGATCAACTCACCTCTCGATTGCACAGGTATTTTCCCGTTCAATTCGACGAATCCGATATTATTTTCCCTGAGAAGCCTTCCAATCAGTTTGTGTACTTTAACCCATTCGGAGAAAATAATAATCTTCGAGTCATTATTTGGAACATCCAATTTGTCGAGCAAGATGTGTTTGAGTTCTTCCAGCTTGGGCGATTCGTTGGTCTGGTCATCAATCAGATAGGTTGAATCGCACACCATGCGCATATTGGCTAAAAGAAGTTGCATGCGCTGAAGGTCGTAGGGAGTAAGGAATTTTTTATGGATAATCCGAGCCAATGCGCTAGCATAGGAACCGTGATAATCTGCCTGTAACGGCGACAATTCAACAGGGATGTTGATTTGTACCAAATTGGGCAATTGATCAATGACCTTTCTCTTTTCTCGTCTGACGAGGATATCTTCGAGCTTTTTATTCAACTCTTGAAGGTTATAATAGCCGTTGATTTTATTGTACCGCTCTGTGTCGAACAAACAGTATTGATAGGAGAATTCCCACAAAGGGCCAAAAAATTCAGGATCGAGGATCCCCATGATGGAATAAATGTCGATTAACCTGTTTTCAATGGGCGTCCCGGTGATGGCCAGCTTATGTTTTACCTCAATTCTTTTTAAAGAATCAGCCGTTTTGGTTTCATAATTTTTGGCTCGTTGCACTTCATCCAAAATCAGAAAATCAAAACCAGCCTTGCTGATGGCTACCTGATCGCGCATCACCGTTTCGTAGTTTACGATCACAAAAAGACAACCGGCATTTTTATATTGTAATGCCCGCTCGTCCGGTAAGCCTTGGACTATCAGTGCCTTTTCATCGGTAAACTTTTCTATTTCCTTTTTCCATTGTTCTTTGATGGAGGCAGGACAAACCACCAGTGTTTTTGTAAACCCGAAAATTTGCTTTTTCAGCACAGCTATTCCAATGGCTTGAATGGTCTTGCCAAGTCCCATTTCGTCAGCAATAATGGCGTTTTTCCTGAAGAGTGCAAATTCAATGCCCTCCTTCTGGTAAGGATATAATTCGGCATGAATGGAGCTATAATCAGGCGCAGTGCTTGTACGGAGGCTTTCCATCATCCTGAGTTCAAATGCAACTCCGATTTTCTCTATAACCTCCTGACGAATACACACATGTGGGTTCCTTCCGGCCTCTTCTATAAAACTCAATAATTCGGTGGCTTTTTCATCTTCAATCCAACTTGAGTTTTTAAAATACCTGGAGATTAAAAGATGCTCGTCAATTGACAACTTATGGGGATAGTACCAGGTGATTTTGTAATCATTCAACGGGTCGCAAAAGACTTCGACAAAGGGAAACTTCTTGTCCAATCTGGCGAAGAGTGCCTGATTTTCTTTTAATTCCTTAAAAGCAAACATGATGTGCTTGGTAGTTCCCAGTTTGTTTAACCGGGCATCCAAGCTGTTGCTATAGCCGGTTTCATTTTCAAAATCGCGCAAAAAGATATCATACCTGATGCCCTTTTCATTAGTCAAAAGGTGATCGCCATAAATATTATCTGCCCAATGGATGCGGTAGGCCGCTTTTTCAGCCTTCTGCCTGCGCTCTTGCATTACCCGCCTGATCATACCCTGACGGGTATATTTTTTATGTTCGATATGCTCCTTTGGCGAGAGCAAATGCAGCTCGTTTTCAACCTGTAGCAAACAGGCATAGGAATTTCTGTCCCAGCCATTGTTTTCCTTATCGATTGAGGGGGTAATATGGTCCTCTTCATCAATATCCAGGCAACATTCGGTAATTTCACTTTTCAAATCATCATTAATGATCAGCTCATATCGCGAAACCGATTGCGACAATATCTGACACTGCCCGTTGTTAAAAATAATTTCACCATGGGCAAGTTCATTTGACTGGAGTTGGTTTTTGAGCTTTTCTTTTTGGGCAATGATTATTTCCTGAATATTCATTCTGATGGTTTTATGATGAAATACTAATTTTATTGATGCTGATCGGGATGAAACAAGTTATCAACCTGATGCAAGAACCAAAAATCCGAAAAAAACACATGCTCAGAAGGTAGGGGTCTAAGATTTTTTCAACTTTTTCAAAGGTTAAATTGGTGAAAAAGTTGATTTGCAATTTTGTTTATAGGCACAAAAAAAATCCGGAGTCGATAGCAGTTAGTTTTTTAGTTGAAGTAGTAGTCTTTAAACAATCCCGATAGTGTTGCTATCAATACCAGATTTAATGGAGCAAAACTATATAGAATAATTCTAAATAACAAGAAGCAAGTGAAATTATTTTTGCGACATTTTTAATATACTGAAAACCAGATTTTAAAAGTTAACCAATCGTATCGATTTGGGAAAAGGCAAGGATAAAAGGGACGATTGACCACACACATTGGGGCCAAAATGTGACTTCATGAATGGGCAAAATTGATGAGAAGCCTCAGTTTTTCTTCAAAGCTTCTCGAAATATGATCACTTTCCTGGATTTAAATCCCGAATTATTATAATATTTTTGGATTCGAATCCAATACAAGCATTTTTGTAGCAGGTTCGAAGTTAAGTTTCCTATCATGAATTATCCAAAACCATTGGTTCCGACCCAAAAACAGTGGAAAAAAATATGAATTTGCTTGAAAAAGTGGATGTTATTTTCAGGTTGCAACCCTTATCAAGAAACCTTAAAAATGAACTGAAGAAAATACAAAAAGCATACCCTTCGCATAGTTTTACCCTTGTCAACAGCGCCAACTACCACTCTTTTCTTACAAGTTAGTTGATAATTTCGGCTTAAAAAAAGTGCCAATAAACCCTATCAGGTTCGTTGGCACTCTTGTTTTATGAATAATGAACTGGCTTTCAGGTTACTACCTTGCCTTCATCAGTAAATTCAGCATCTGTATTCCGGCTTCGGAGATAACGGTTCCGGGACCGAAGACGGCCACAACTCCGGCATCAAACAAAAATTGATAATCCTGGGTTGGTATTACTCCACCCACAATCACCATGATGTCTTCGCGACCGAGTTTTTTAAGCTCTTCTATCACCTGGGGCACAAGTGTTTTATGACCTGCAGCGAGACTGGATACACCCAAAATATGTACATCATTTTCAACAGCCTGGCGGGCTGCCTCAGCGGGTGTCTGGAACAAGGGTCCGATGTCTACATCAAAGCCCAGGTCAGCATAACCCGTAGCCACCACTTTGGCTCCTCGGTCGTGGCCATCCTGCCCCATCTTGGCGATCATAATACGTGGTCTCCTGCCTTCCAGCTCTGCAAACTTGTCGGCCAGCTCACGTGCTTTTTTGAAGGAAGAGTCGTCGCCGGCTTCGGCAGCATATACTCCTGAAATTGATCTGATCACAGCTTTATACCTTCCCATTATTTTTTCGCAAGCATACGAAATTTCTCCGAGACTGGCACGGTTTTTTGCTGCTTCTACTGCCAATTCAAGTAAATTACCTTCACCAGTTTCACAGGCTTTGGTAATATTATCCAAACATATCTGAACTGAAGCCTCATCGCGGTTGGCCCGCAATTTTTTCAAACGTGCAATTTGCGATTCGCGTACGGCGGTATTGTCAATTTCAAGCGTTTCGATGGGATCTTGTTTTTCAAGCTTGTATTTATTAATCCCCACGATCACATCTTTGCGCGAATCGATGCGTGCCTGCTTACGTGCAGAGGCTTCTTCGATGCGCATTTTGGGTAATCCCGTTTCGATGGCCTTCGACATGCCGCCCATTGCTTCCACTTCTTCGATGAGCTTCCAGGCGCGTTCGGCCAGCTCATGGGTGAGTGTTTCCACATAATAGGAGCCGGCCCATGGATCCAGGGAGCGACAGATTTCGGTTTCTTCCTGCAAGTAAATCTGCGTGTTACGTGCAATACGTGCCGAAAAATCGGTCGGCAAAGCGATGGCTTCATCTAATGCATTGGTATGCAAACTCTGGGTATGGCCTAAAACGGCACCCAATGCTTCCACGCAAGTACGGGCCACGTTGTTGTACGGATCCTGCTCGGTTAAACTCCAGCCTGAAGTTTGGGTATGGGTGCGCAGGGCCATGGATTTTTCGAGTTTGGGATCGAATTGTTTTACAATCTTGGCCCACAACATACGTCCGGCGCGGAGTTTGGCTATTTCCATGAAATGGTTCATACCCGACCCCCAGAAAAAGCTCAATCGCGGAGCGAACTCGTCGATTTTCAGTCCTGATTTCAGTCCGGTGCGGATGTAATCGAGTCCATCGGCCAATGTATAGGCCAGCTCAATGTCGGCGGTAGCCCCGGCTTCCTGAATGTGGTATCCTGAAATAGAAATCGAGTTGAACTTGGGCATTTTTTTTGCCGTGTATTCAAAAATATCGGAGATAATCCGCATGGAAGGTTCGGGCGGATAGATATAGGTATTACGCACCATGAATTCCTTGAGAATGTCATTTTGGATGGTTCCTTCCAATTCATCCAGTTTGGCACCCTGTTCGAGTGCCGTCACAATATAGAAAGCCAAAACGGGCAACACGGCACCATTCATGGTCATGGAAACGGAGATTTTGTTTAATGGAATCTGATTGAACAGGATTTCCATGTCGAGGATGGAATCGATGGCCACGCCTGCTTTTCCAACATCTCCCACAACGCGCTCGTGATCGGAGTCGTAACCCCGGTGCGTGGCCAGGTCGAAAGCCACGGAAAGTCCTTTCTGGCCTGCAGCCAAATTTCTGCGGTAAAATGCGTTTGATTCTTCAGCAGTGGAAAATCCGGCGTACTGCCGAATGGTCCAGGGCCTGGTAACATACATGGTTGAATAGGGGCCACGCAAAAACGGCGGAATACCGGCTGCATAATTCAAATGAGGCATCCCCTTCAAATCGGCAGCAGAGTAAGCAGGTTTCACATTGATGTGCTCGGGTGTTTCCCACAAAGCATTTTTGCTGTGATGCACATCCCCGGGAGCAGAAGGGTTGTTATTTATATTGATATGTTTAAAATTCGGTTTCATTGGTCGATGTTTTTTATTGCTGGTACTGGTTATTTTGAATTCCGATAAGTTGTTGAAATTCGAATAGTTGTTCCAGCAAGTTACTCTTTACATGAATAAAATGCTTCATTCCGATGGCTTGCAACGATTCAACCAAATCGGTTGGGTAACCGGCCAGCACCACAATAGTTTCTTTATTCAGGGCCTTAAAAATAGGTTGAGCTATGGTAGCATATTCATCATCACTGCTACAGATCACCACAATATCCGGTTTCGCCTGTCTGGCGGCTTCAATGCCCTGATCCACAGTAGAGAATCCGTTGTTGTCGACAATCTGGTATCCGGCACAACCGAAAAAGTTACCTGCAAACTGTGACCTTGCTTTTTGCATGGCCAGGTTGCCATAAGTAAACATCCATACCACCGGCCGGTGTTCTTTTCTGGCAAATTCATCGGTGGCAAAGCGTAGTTTTTCAAGCTGTTCGGCCCCGCGATAGGGTTTCAACGTTTCGATTCCGGGTTCAATCTTTACCATTTTATTAATTGGAAGTGCCTGTATTTGCTCATTGGTGTTTGGATATTGGTTGGTTCCCAGAATTGATTTTCTGCGGAAAGCAATGTCCATGTCTTTCTTTTGAGCTTCGGCTTTCACTTTTTCCTGGATACTTCCTTTTTTCAGTGCTTCCAGATAACCTCCGTTTTCGTCCACTTCGAGGAACAATTTCCACGCATTCTGAATGAGTTCGTGGGTAAGGGTTTCGATATAATACGACCCTGCGGCAGGATCGGCGATTTTGTCGAAATACGACTCGCCTTTCAGGATGAGTTGCTGGTTGCGGGCAATGCGCTCCGAGAAATCGGTTTCGGTTTCATAAACAGCATTAAAGGGCAATACCGTGAGCGAATCAACACCACCTAAAATGGCCGACATGCTTTCGGTGGTTGTGCGCAACATGTTTACATAAGGGTCGTAAACGGTTTTGTTCCAGGTTGAGTTGGAGCAATGGATGTGCATCTTGGCGTTGGCCGCGTTGTTTAAGCCGTAGGCATTTACGATTTTAGCCCAAAGATAGCGGGCTGCCCTGAATTTGGCTATTTCCATAAAATAATCGGAACCAACAGCCATATGGAATCGGATGTGAGGAGCTACTTCATCAATGTCGAGTCCTTTACCGGTAAGGTAGGTCAGGTATTCGGCTCCTAAAGCTAGCATAAAGCCCAGTTCACTTACCGTTCCGGCACCTGCATTGTTAAATAAATGTCCCTTGATGGTCAGGTATTGAAAATTCGGGAGATGCCTTGTAGCCTGGTGCATTTCCACAAGCTGACTCATATCTTCTTCAAAAGAATGGATATACTTTCCACAGGTAGTTAAAGTACCAATGGGATCGAAAATTACTGAGCCTTTTATGTTTTCAAGGTCGCGGTTGTATTTTTTGGCCAACGAGTCGATCATTTTCACCATGTTGAGTGGCTGATGGGTACGAAAGTTGACTTCCATCAAGTCGAGGCGGATATTTTGCAGCAAGGATTCCACTTCCTTTTCACCGGGGTTGGCATCGCATTTAAAAATAAACCCCAATGAGTCGATGCCTTTTAGTTTAATGTCCTGGGCTTTTGCATTGGCTGAGGCAACATCTTCCACTTGAATATCCTGACGGACAAGCCAGGTATTTTGTTCTTCACGATTGCCGCGTACATAGGGAAAATGTCCCGGAACAGCCTCCATGTGTGGAAAATCGGCCAGGTTTTCTTCACGGTAAAAAGGCTGCACGGTAAATCCTTCGCCGGTTTTCCAGGTGAGCTTTCGGTCGTAGTCGGCGCCTTTAAGGTCTTTGATTATCTTTTCCTTCCATGCTTCCGTCGCAATGGGCGGAAATTGGCTGAAAAGTGTTTCTTTCTCCATGTTATCGAAATTTAAAACAGGTGCAAAATTAACACAAAAATAAAGGTGGCAAGGAAAAGGGCCAGTTTATTGTGAATTAATTAACAAAGTAAACGTTATTTGGAAAGAGTAAAAATGCGGTTGCATTACTGCTTTTTCATCAGGAGGGGTTGTGAGATGTAGGATACTCAGAGTTCAAGGAAAAAGTTGCAGAATGATAATAATAAGTCAGGAGATTTCTATGTGTTCTCTGTGTCTCCGTGGTTAAGACTGTATCTTTTCTGTTCAGTTAATATTGATCTGATAGGTTGCATTAGTCGATATAGCAATCGAATATCTTCTGTTACTATCTCTGCGGATCCCTGCATGTTTTGAGAAAAAGGGATGTCGACCCCATAGCTGGTTTTTATTCCATTGGGGAAACTTACTTCCACATAATAAAAATTCTCACTCGGTATAGAAGATATATTTTGAACAAATCCTTCAAGCATGCCAAACTCCATGTATGGAAAGTTACTTAACTTGATGTTCACCCGCTGACCTTTTTTTACTTTCCCGGCACCTGTTACAGGTAATAATAATTTACCAATGATTTTTTCCGTGTTTTTTGGAACAATTGTGATTACTTTTTCACCAGAAACAACATGTTGATTTTCGCTCCAATACTTTGTGAAGATGCAGATGCCGGATATCGGGGCTATTAGCACATACCGTTGCTCCCAAATCGCTATCTGTGCTTTTAGGTTATTATAAGATTCGTTTACACTGATTAATAAATTCTCTTTATGCTGTCTATCTTGCAATTGCAAGTCGAGTATATTATTTTCTAATTGAGAGATCTGTATGTTAATGTTGGCCAATGAAGTATTAATACTTTCAAAAGCATTTTTTTTACTTAGATATTGACTTTGTGATTTTTCTAATTCAGCTTCAAGTATTGTAAGACTTTCGAATAATATTTGATTTCTCTTGTAGTCTTTCTCTGCTAACTGAAAATCCAACATCATTGTTTGCTTTTGATCTGTTGTTCGGCCATAATAGACTTTATAGTCTTGAATTTGCTGCCGGATGGCGTCAATCTTTTTGTCATAATAATTCAGTTGTGTGTAATTCCTGTATTCATTATAGTTGGAGATAAATCCTGAATAATATGACTGAAGTTCGCCAAGATTCATGCCGTTTGATGCTAATGCCTGTAAACCTGTAATTGGTTGACTTTCAAGTAAACTAATTTCTAATGAATCTAATATACTTTTAACCAGGAGTACGTCTTTGTAAACAGCAGGATTTTCGATGATGGCCAGAACCCTATTCTCGGATATAGGCTCATTATTAACCACGTATAAAGAATCTATCCTTCCGTTTGTTTTCGCTACCACATCAGCCGGTGGATCTAATGTGGTTATTTCTATGGTTGAGTTGATAAAATCAGGATATTTAAAAAACCAACTGCCGAAAAGCAATAACACAACAATGATAAAAATCAGTGAGACACCCCAACGGATAATCTTGTTGGGTGTTTTTCCGAGTATCTCGTCAATTTCTTCAGTACGTATGTTTAATTGATTTAGTGGCATTTATCTGACATGGGTTTATGTTATTTTTAACTTATATTTCTTTACTTAAGACGCTGATTACGCGGGTATCTTTTATAATCCTTACCTGAACTAATCTGCGTCTGATCCTAGCTTCCAAGTTCTAACTGGTTTTTTACTAAATGATAATAGGCTCCTTTCAAAGCTGTTAGTTCTTTATGGTTCCCCCTTTCTACTATTTTTCCTTTTTCCAAAACAACAATCTGATCTGCGTTTTTAACAGTACTTAACCGGTGTGCCACCACAATTACCGTTTTGCCCTGATAAAACTCATTGAGATTCTCCATGATAATTTTCTCGTTGTTAGCATCAAGGGCATTGGTAGCTTCATCAAAAAAGATAAACTGCGGATTTTTATACACCGCCCTGGCAATAAGGATCCTTTGTTTCTGTCCCTGGCTAATCCCCGATCCCTCCTGACCAATTTTTGTGTTAAAACCCAGGGGCAATCCCTCGATATATTCCCTGATGTTGGCAATTTTAACTGCATAAAGCAATTTCTCCCGGTCAATGGTTTCGTCGCTGATGGCGATATTGTTGGCAATGGTATCAGAAAATATATAGCCGTCCTGCATAACAGCTCCAACACTTGAGCGCCAAAATTTGGCAGAAATATTGTCAATACTGAACTCGCCAAGCCTTATTTCGCCCTTGGTTACTTTATAAAAGCCAAGCAATAGCTTTATCAGGGTAGTTTTCCCACTGCCGCTGGTACCTACTATGGCCGTTATTTTGTTTTCAGGGATGATCAAACTTAAATCCTGAAGTACCATTGGTGAACGTGGTCCTTCATATTGAAACGACAGATTTGAAATGTTAATCTGTTTATCCTCGGGTAGTCGTTCAATCATCAAGTTCTCCTCTGACAAGGGTTCTTCGTCCTCCTTCAGGTGTATCTCACCCAAACGTTCGAGACTGATTTTGGCGTCTTGTGCCGAACGGATAAAGCCTATCATTTGTTCAATCGGTGCATTTAACTGGCCGATAATGTATTGTACAGCCATCATCATCCCTAAAGTCATACTTCCGGTAACAACCGATTCTGCCGCCACAAAAGTAATCAGGATATTTTTCGATTGATTGAAAAAAGCACCGCCGGCTTGTTGGTATTGATTTAATGCCAGTCCCTTTATGTTGACCCTGAACAATCGTGCCTGTATTTTTTCCCATTCCCACCTTTTTTGCTTCTCACAGTTGTTCAATTTTATTTCCTGCATGCCTGTTATCAGTTGGATTAAATTACTCTGGTTATCCGACATCTGGGCAAAGCGTTTAAAATCCAGTTCCCGTCTGCGTTTCATAAAAACCAGCACCCACAATACATAAAGAACGCTGCCAATAAAGAAAATAGCTAATATCTTTAAACTGTAAATCCCCAACACAACAGCGAAAATAACGAGGTTAACCATTGAGAACAGCACTTGCAACGAAGAGGCCGTTAAAAAATTCTCGATACGTGTATGATCTCCTATGCGCTGCATGAGGTCCCCTATCTTTTTACTGTCGAAGAATCCGATGGGAAGCTTCATCAGTTTGATAAGAAAATCGGAAATAAGTGAAATGTTGATGCGGGTACTCACATGCAGCAATATCCAACTGCGAATAAATTCGACGGTAGTCTGGCTAACGAAAAGCACCAACTGGGCGATGAGGACCAGGGTGATAAAACCCAAATCCCGATTGCTAATACCCACATCCACCACTGCCTGGGTAAGGAATGGGAAAATGAGTTGAAGCAAGCTACCCAGGATCATCCCCAGGATAAGCTGTACAATGAATTTGCGGTGCGGTTTAAGATAAGATAGTAAAAAGAGGAAGCTTCTTTTATCGGGCTTATCATCTTCCTGTGTATAAAAATCAGGTGTAGGTTCCAGTAGCAGGCAAATTCCCTGATCTTCTTCACCATGTACTGTACTCAGCCACCCTTTCAGAAATTCTTCTTTGGTATAGTTAACCAAACCATGAGCCGGGTCCGAAACCTTAATTGTTTCATTACCCTTTTTCCCTTTTATATCGTAAACCACCACAAAATGTCGCTGTTTCCAGTGAACAATGCACGGTAGGGGTGCATCCTTGGTCAACTTTTCAAAAGGTATCTTAACGCCCATCGAACGAAACCCGATGCCCTCGGCCGCATCGCTGATACCCAGCAACGAAACACCCTCACGTGTGATATGGCTCAGTTCCCTTAGTTTTTGCAAACTATACGCTTTCCCATGATACTTTGCCACCATGCGCAGACAGGCAGGGCCACAGTCCATGGCGTCGAGTTGCTTGGTGAATGGGAATCTTGCCATAGCTAATTATTGTACTTTTCTTTTGCTATTTCCGAACGGTAATATCTAAACAAAAAACCATAAATGACCATTTCATGTAAGCGTTGCTTCGACCGGAATAACCTATTCATTATCATGTGAATCAAACTGCTAAGTAAATTATCTATTGGAATTTCTAACTGATTATTCAGTTTTAAACTAATGATTTCAGAAATAATTCTTTGTGACTTTTGTGATTTAATATCAAGTAGTTCAAATAATGGCATATATGGACTTTCTTTATCGTTTTCCCGATTCAGGAAATCAAAAATAACCTTTTTTTCGTCACGGTACTTATTACTCAGTTGAAGTATTAAGGAGGAATCAAGGCTGAACTCTTTACCAAAATTTTCAGCAAGAACACTTATCAGGTCAAGTTTTTGTTGTGTTGAATAATTGAAATCTGCTAATAACTGATCAATTGCCCGCATACTGAATAACCAGCGTATTTTTTCACCCTCATCTCCTTCTATTTGTTCGAGCATGCTTACAATCATTACACTATCGTACCAGAATAAAGTTTCAGCAAGCTCCATTGAGTTTGTACCATAGCGTTCCAGTTCACGCTTATATGTATCAATTTGAATTTTATGAATATGCCCGGAATCGGTATATGGTTTGCAAGCTTCGAAAACTGTCTCAATTACTTTCCCTATTTTCTTTTCTCCGTTAAGCTTTAATCGCCAACGTGTATGGATTTTTGGATCTGCATACCTGATAAAAAACCATTTATCTATTAGTTTTTCAGCGTATAATTGCTCGCTTACAGTGTTGATGATTTCAATAAGAATTAAATCAGCAGTTTTCTGGCCTGAATAGATTTTATAATATAGCCATTTATCGCCCGCGAAAAATGTTCTTTGCATTTGGTTTAACGGTTCACTCATCTAATACTGATTTGGCTAATGCAACATGATTTTTGTGAAAGGCAACCACTATTTCGTTGGTGAATCCTCCTTCAGGAGCTTCAACGATAAGATTTTTATCAGTAAATAAAAATTCTTTAAGTGTAAATGAAGACCTGTTCTTTACCTGATCAAGCAGTATCTGGATACACATGGTGTTTTTTAGGTTCAGATAAAGTTCATTGTCATTATCAGCCAGCAACAATTCATCTGGAAGATTATTATGATCTGCTAATGATCGAAATGCAGCGACTTGCTTTGTCTCCTCTTTCAATTCAAAAACAGGCTCCAGGTCTTTTTTATTGAAATTCCAGCTTGCTCTGGATAGAATGATGTTTTTATATATTACTCTTGGCAGAAAACGAAACTGCTGACCCAACGGACCCCAGCTAAACATGACACCACCACGGAGGTTCTGTGTCTGAAGATCACATAAGAACTGATATACAGGCAGGGCATTCGATGAATAATTATGTGCAGAAGTAAGTCTTGGTACAATGAATTTGTTTAGTCTTTTAGACCTTAAAAGAATTTGATTACCTCTTACTGACAGGTATAAGTCATCTAACTTTAATTGAAACTCATCTTTTACACTTGATTTAGCCAGATAGGGTATTTCATATGCTCGCAAAGTTGGCCGTAAAAGAATATTTCCGGTTCGTGATTCGGGCAAATGAGCGATTTCAGCAAAAAGAACATCTTTGTCATGTGCTTCATCCATCTCAATAATTTCATCTACCAGGTTATGTGCTTTTTGGTCAGCATGACAAAATCGTCCAATTAGGTTGGCTGCGGTAGAACCACTGAAAGCCTTTACGTATAGTACCGGTTTATCCTGATCCTTACTTTTAATAATCTGAACCATAGCTGATACCGTTTCCGGAAGATCGGTCCAGTTACCATCCAATTCATTAAGGTCGTTATCCGTTAACTCCACTACATTGTGGTTATTCGCAATAGCATCAATATATTTCTTTTGCAATAATGAATAGACACGGTTCCATTTGATGTCGTTTGTTTGTTGTTGACCGCCCGGCAATGCTAAATCATCAACAAGAGGTGCTATATCTCCGGTTAAATTCTGCAGATAACCTATTCCCGTTTCATTATCTAATGCGTGAAGCAGAGAAATTTCTTCATCTTCATATCGTTCGGTAAATGCATCACGAAATTTTGATAGATTATTATCTGGATTTCTAATACTTAATCTATTGAGAACTTCAAACGCCCTCAACAAATCATCAGTAGTATCTGTGTTTAGCGAACATGTTTTTGCTTGTTTTACCATGTCGGTTTGAAATAAATATTTTAATTCATATTTTGTTTCAAGCTGTTTCAATTCCTCGGCTATTTGCTCATAATCCAAGACCTTTCTACCAATACCCTCTATCTTGAGTTTTCCCAGTTTCAATTGTATGCTATTTAAAACCTGTATTACCTTGTTAACATATTCATTTTGGTGTAACCCTGAAAGTACATTCAAAATTTGATCAAGGAACTCATCACCTGTAACCGCAGAATCCAAATCGCTGACAAGCAACTGAGATTCAATCAACTCGTCAATGAAATCCTTTGCATCTTCAAATGAAATCTCATCATCAACAATCATTTCTACTAACTCGTTAACATAAGCTCCTGTTTTAGCTTTGTTGAGTATCAGTTGAAGGTATTCTGAATTGTCAACGGCTACAATATGGTGTACACGCCTGCTGTTGAGATAATAATATTCAACGTACCTCAATTGTTCACCTATGGTATAAATGCTTGAGTTAGGATAAAATTTAACCTGAGTTTTTATTTCCATATGTTTAGAAAGATCAAATGACAAAGCACACAGATAGTTCATATCCAGTCGGGTATGACAAATGTTGTGTTGTTGTGGGAAAAGATGGATATTGGTCTCATGATCTAATCCACCAGTTGTAAAACCGGCAAACAAACCAAATGGTGTACATCTGGTTGACATCCTAAGAAAATAGCGCATAAGGCCGGCTTTTAGCTTAGCCAGTTTTTTTTCATCTTTCTTCCCGCTCACCATTTCATCCTTTAACCATTTTTGCATTTCGTAGAACAAAGGTGGTGATGCAATATAAATGGCTTCGCTGATGACAGGGTGATGGCACATTTCTTTTATTTCATCATCGGATATATATTCTTTTCGAGTTAGTTTTATAATAAATTCTAGTGGAAACAAGGGGGTGCGAAGGATAAAGTTTCTAAATATATTATAAGGGGAACCACTACTCATATTCTAAATTTTATTAACTCAACAATAAACATTCATCCCAAGATGGGGCATCATCAGATACTACCGACAAAAGAGCCAAGCCGATGCCGGTTACTCCTTGTAATAAACCAGGTGAATTGTACCAACCACCATATTCTTCACTTCTCCATGTTTTATAACCCGCCAAACCATCTTCAAATTTGGCCATATCAATAGTTTGTTTAAACCAAAAATCTGCCGTTTCTTTCAAAGTTTCAACTCCCGTATTGAGATACATGCGGTGAAAAATATGTGCAATTCCGGCTGTGCCATGGCATATCCTTGCATCTATCACACGGTTTTTCTTAAAGTCTCTTCGTTTTGCTGCATGGTGAATAGTTAATAAGGCTTCCTCTTCCCAGTCTTTTCTTCCCAATGCTTGGGATGCATGCCATAAAGCCACTGAGATACCCAGATCACCATAGCACCAGGCAAGCCTACTTGCTTCAGGTTTTTTTGTGCTTTCAAGCGATAAGACCGGATAAATTGAATTAAACCCATTTCCCAGTTTTTGATTTAACAGATATTTTATCGCACCTTCTAGTAAATATTTTGATTTAATTCTGTTAATGTTGCATTTATAGGTTCTCGATAATATTTCGATTATACTTGCAATTCCATGTGAAAGACTTATGTTATAACCTGTTTCTCCTGTTTCCTGGTAAAGTACCGATTTCCATTTTATCCCATTAATAGATTTCTCACTTACCTCATCAAGTACATCAACAAAATTATGAATGTATTGAGAGATATTAACGGATATTCGTCGATTTAAAAAATAAAGTCCAATTCCAATCCCTCCCCTCATGAAGTCATAATTACCAGAACGAATTTGGTTTATCATCAATGGGTATAAAAAATTGTCTACTTCACTTAAAAGTTCATCAGAATTAAAATCAAAAAAGTCATTTTTGGCTAAATGCTCAATTGTCCAACCAATACCCGCCAGACCATTTGAAAAAGTAAAATCAATATTGTCACCATTTACGTTATCAAGAATAGTAGAAACCAATGAAAACCCTGTATTATAGGCTTCCTGGTCTGATTTATACCGGGCATAATAAAAATTAAACAACGCCGTTCCACATGCCCCATTGTATAAGTCATAACCAATATGAAGGTTCGACTTGTTTAAACAATGATATATTTCATCCAACTTAGATTCAACTTTTATTGTAAAGTTTTCCATTATTGTTCATTGTTAATAATTCTAGATTTTATTGTTTGATTAACTCAATAACAAACACTCATCCCATGTCGGATCAATATCAGAAACAGCTGATATCAAGGCAAGACCAATTCCGGCAATACCTTCAAGAAAACCAGAATCGTTAACCCATCCTTCTTCAGTCCCTTTCCAGTATTTATAACCGGCCAAACCATCATCAAACTGTGCCATTTTTAAAGTCTGATCAAACCAGTATTCAGAAGCTTCTTTAAGCTGGTGAATACCTGTAGAAAGATACATTCGGTTGAATACATGTGCAATCCCTACAGTTCCATGACACAGAGCGGCATCTGAAACCATGTTTTCTATTAAATCACGCCGTTTTGCAGAATGTAATAAAATAGTAATTGATTCTTCTTCCCAATCTTTTCTATCTAATATTTTTGATAGTTGCCACAGTGTTGTTGCAATACCCAGATCGCCAAAACACCATGCAAGCCTGGATTCGAGAGTGTCAATATTTTCAAGTGAATGGCTTGGGAAAAGTGAATTACTCCCATCAGAACTCTTTTTTTGCTTTAGAATATAATTAACAGCGCCCTCAATTAGTTTTTTAGCTTTTACCTGATGAATTCCTTCCTTATATATTTTCCCAATTAACATTGCAATACTGGCTATTCCGTGAGAAAGACTAATACTATATCCCTCTTCACCTGTCCTGAAATAAAGAACTGATTTCCACTTTAGTGAATTTACATCCTTTTCGCTTAATAACTCCAGTTCATCAATCAAAGTTTCTAAATACTGAGCTTTTTTGTTCAATGTTTTTCGGCTAAGAAAATATAAACTAATTCCAATTGAGCCATTTAAGTAATCATATCGACCTATTTTTAATTCTTCTATCATTTTCGAATATAAATACTCATCCAAATCGCTTAACAATTCGTCGGAATCAATATCCAGAAAATTATTTTTAGCCAAATGCTCTATTGTCCAGCCAATTCCTGCCAACCCGGATGAAAAAGTGTGATAAACAAACCCGGAATTTATACTGTCAATAACCTCAATAATTTGATTATAGCCCTTATCGTACGCCTCCTGATCATTCCTGTATTTTGCATAATAGAAGTTAAATAATGCAGATCCGCTACTACCAGTAAACAAATCAACTTTACTAACATCAGAATTGGAGTTCAAGCAATGATAAATCTCATCAATTTTTCTTTGTAATAGTTTTTTCAATTTTCAAATATTAGAGAGAGAAATTAAAAAGAAGATGTAGAAACATTAATGTTTCTACATCTTCCGAATAATGGCTATTAGCAGCAAGCGCATCCTGAAATGTCACTACCAGGTTGCGTTGTTACACAACAAGCAACATCTGAACCTGTAGCACAGCAATTTGCATCCGAACCAGTAACACAGCAAAAATATGCTGAGGTTGTTGCGGCAAGTCCCCCTTTAACTTCATTAAGATTAGAAATAGATTCTTTGTTTAAAAACAGCTTTTTGTTTAAAATCTTTTTTTTCATTTTACAAAATATTTAATGATTAAGATAATGATTGAGAAAAATTAAAGGTAAAGATGCAGAAGCTATTGCGGCTCCCGCATCTTATTGAAAACGTATCAGCAGCAAACACAGCCCGAAATAGCACTGCCAGGATGACCTGAGACACAACAAATATATCTTGTACCTGTAACACATCCACAAGAATAATATTCACAAGTTCCACTTAAATTTACATTACCCCCCTTAACTTCATTCAGATTAGAAATGGATTCTTTGTTCAAAAACAGCTTTTTGTTTAAAATCTTTTTTTTCATTTTTCAAGATATTAAATGATTAATAATATTGGGTTTTTACCCAGTTTGTTTATTTGCTGGTTTGCCTGTCAATTTTCATTAATTGGGTTGAATTGATTTTTGCCATCCTAATACATCTAAAATATAGTAGGATGGCATCGTATGTCGAATTTATTCTTCCCCAATACAAAGATGTACTTGGTTGTACAACAGGGGAAGTATTTGTATATAAGCTTTATTACATTATCAAAAAAAGTCAGATTTAAAAATGCAGGTTTTTCTTTTAAGAATCTGATATTACTGCTGCCCTGATTATCAATTACTTGTTGATCATATGAAATAGAATAGCTCAATATGGGGCATCTAAAAGATGATTTGGTGTTGTTAAATGAAAGGAATAATATTTTCAGATTTCCCTGCATATTTGTTTACGCTTAATTTGTGCTGTAAACGTAATAAGAAAAACAAAACAAAAATCAACAAAAAACAAAAATATTTTTGTTATGCCTACAGTTTTGCTAATAAGTATTTATGCCTTCCTCTCTCAATGCAAATGTAATGCGTTGATTTACTAACTTATACTACTCAAACGATCCATGATACCAGGTATGTGGAAATGATAAAAAAAATTAAACTCCACCATCATTCTTTTCATTTTGTTGTATGGATAAGGATTGTAAAATAATATTCCACAAGATCAGGGTAGTTATCTGGTAGTTGTTCCTCGATATTTCCAAAAACCGATTCATCTGTGAATTGGCAAACACATCATGAAAAATGAGCTACTTGTTAATAATCAGGGTTTTTCAATAAACTTCAACGGTTTCACCAGACCCGAATAGCCGACGAGTTCCATTTTTACCGAGCCAACGATTACCTCTGATTCACCCATGATAGGCACATGGTTTTCATCATCGCTTACCCACACAAACATGGGATATTTGTCTGCAAAAATATCACCGGTGGCCATCATGGGAGCGATTTTGAGACATTTGATTTTTCCCCATTTGGTTTTTAAAATGCCGGTCCCTTTGAATTTTATGGCAGAAGTATACACCGAATCATCCAAAAAAAAGTTGAGATAAAACATGCTGTCCGCATCAAAATCGCTTACTTTAAAGGTACGCATGTAATAGATGGCTGAGATTACATCCTGCACATTGGGTGGGATTTTTTTAGTTTTTCTGGTACTTCTCGCCTCCAGTGTTTCCCTGTTGAAAACCACCTTGTCGTCTTTTTCAAATTTCCCCTCACGGGTTTCGCGCAAGAAAATATAGGGCAACAGAGTCTGTTGATCGGTATACGACTGGAACTTGTCTCTTACCTTAAAAAAGAAGTTGAAAACACCGGTGGAATTCCCCTCACCAATAAAATGAAATACCGTTCTGTTTTCTTCGGTATTCTGTTCTTGCCATTCGTTTACCGATAAAAAGGCCTCACCGGCCGTTACATTACCGATGCCGGAATGGTAATACACACGGTATTCAAGCCTTTCGCCGGTTTTAAAGGCGTGGTTTGGAATGGGTTCCTGAGCTGATGAAGCTACTGAACTGAGCAGGAGAATCACTCCTAGAATATAATTGACCATCTTCATCATGGCACAAACCTATAAAAAGTATGGTTCTTAAAAGGCATCGGTTGTGGGTATTTATATTACGATATTGATAATTCTCTTGGGCACGACTATTATTTTGCGAAGTGGTTTTCCTTCCATCCACTTTTTGGCTTCATCGGATTCGAGGGCGGCTTTTTCTATTTCCATTATTTCGAGATTTGCCGGTAACTCCAGCTTAAAGCGCATTTTGCCGTTAAATGAAACGGGATACTGAAAGCTGGTTTCCACCAGATATTTTTCATCGTATTGGGGAAAATCAACCGTGCTGATGCTTCCAACATGTCCAAACGACTGCCACAGTTCTTCGGCCACGTGAGGCGCGTAAGGCTCAATCAATAAAGCCAAAGGCTCCAGAATTTCACGCTTGTGGCAGTTTAGTTCCATGAGCTCGTTTACGCAGATCATAAAAGCGCTCACACCGGTGTTAAACGAAAATCGTTCTATGTCTTCACGTATTTTTTTTATGGTTTTGTGCAACACTTTCAACTCGTCGTTTGAAGCCGTTTCATTGGTGACGATCTGCTGATCATCGTCGTTGAAATACAGCCGCCAGAGCCGTTTCAAAAACCTGAAAACGCCTTCAATACCATTGGTGTCCCAGGGTTTGTCCTGCTCAAGAGGCCCCAGGAACATTTCATATAAACGCAATGTATCGGCACCATATTTTTCGATGAGCGCATCCGGGTTCTGGACATTGTGCTTTGATTTGGACATTTTTTCCACTTCCCAGCCACAGATGTATTTTCCCTCCTCCAAAATAAACTTCGCATTTCTGAATTCTTCGCGCCAGGCTTTAAATCCTTCGGTATTCAACACATCGTTTTCCACCAGATCAATATCTACATGCAGGCGTTGTGTGTCATAATCCTTGCGCAAGTTGTGCGAAACATATTTGTTGGTTCCCTGTATGCGGTATACAAAACTCGATCTTCCCTGAATTTTTCCCTGGTTAATTAGTTTTTTATAAGGCTCAGCTTCGCAAGCCAGGCCCAGATCGAACAAAAATTTATTCCAGAAACGGGAGTAAATCAAATGACCCGCTGCATGTTCGTCACCACCCACATACAAGTCTACATTGCGCCAGTACTGGTTGGCTTCCGCAGAAAAATATTCTTCCTTATTTTGTGGATCCATATAACGCAGATAATAACCGCTCGAACCTGCAAAACCAGGCATGGTGTTGGTTTCCAGAGGATACCCTTCTTTTGTTTTCCAGTCCGTCAGTGCGGCCAATGGTGGATCTCCCTGCTCAGTAGGTAAATAACTCTCTACCTTGGGAAGTTTTAGAGGCAACTCGCTTTCATCCAGGGCATAAGGCATTCCATCTTTATAGTAAATTGGAAATGGTTCACCCCAATAGCGTTGGCGACTGAAAATGGCATCACGCAAGCGGAAATTGATGGTTCCATAGCCAATGCCCATTTCCTGTATTTTGTTGATGGTCGTGCTGATGGCTTTTTTTACTTGCATCCCGGAGATAAAACCAGAGTTCACCATCACACCTTCCTTGCTGTCGATGGAATCTTCCCAGGTAGCAGGATCAGTAGGCTCCTCCCCTTCGGCCACCACCACCTGGATGATGGGCAATTTAAAATGCCGGGCAAAGGCAAAATCGCGGGAATCGTGACCGGGAACCGCCATAATGGCCCCAGTTCCATATCCGGCCAGCACATAGTCTGCAATCCAGATGGGAAGTTTTCCACCCGTAAGTGGGTTAATGCCATAGGCACCGGTAAATTCACCGGAGATATTTTTTACTTCAGTCATACGTTCCCGTTCCGAGCGATTTTTGGCCCAGGAAACGTATGCCTCTACTTGTTCTTTTCTGTCGGGAGTGGTGATTTGCGTCACCAACTCGTGTTCAGGAGCGAGCACCATGAAAGTGGCTCCAAAAAGTGTATCGGGACGGGTGGTGAAGACGGTGATCTTTCTTTTGATTTCTTTTGTGACCCCACCTAAATCCTCCCCAAGGGGGAGGACTTTATCCTCTTCTATAAACCAATTATTCTCGTCAAGTATGTCAGGCATGACATTGTTTGATTTGGAAATCTGCTCCCTCCCCTCCGGGGAGGGGTGGGGTGGGGTAAAAGAATCTCCTTTATCAGTAGTCTTTACTTCTACTTCTTTTACCCCACCTAAATCCTCCCCAAAGGGGAGGACTTTGGGATCCTCTATAAGTTTGTTGTCTATGTATATTTTAATAGCCTTTATCACTTCCTCCAAATGATCAATAACATCACTATTTTTAAAACGAATAATTGAATACCCGTTTTCTTCCAGGGTTTCTGTTCTTAGTTTATCTGCTTTAGCCTGATATTCATGAATTTCACCATCAAGTTCAATAACCGTTTTTTTGCTTAAACAAACAAAATCGACAATGTAAGCTTCTATGGCATGTTGCCTTCTAATTCGATATCCGATTCTGTCTTTTCGTAAATTTTCCCACAATAACGCTTCTGCATCAGTGGGATTTTTCCTTAATTCCCTAACGTAATCCTTATTAGCAAACCAGGTACCTTTATCTGTTCCATAATAACCAGGCGTATTCTCCGGATCATTTTCATTCTCCACAATATTCTCCTCCCTCCCCAAAGGGGAGTCCCCGATGGCTATCGGGAGGGGTGGGGTAAATAACGAATCTCCTTTATCAGTTTTCGTTCGTTCTGCTTCAGTAACCCCACCTAAATCCTCCCCAAAGGGGAGGACTTTGGGTGATTCGCTTAATTCTTCATGAGAGAACTGCTCCCACCCCTCCGGGGAGGGGTGGGGTGGGGTAATCAGTTCATCTTCTTTATACCTTTCTTCTGTGGTTTTTGTTCCTTCATTTACCCCACCTAAATCCTCCCCTTTGGGGAGGACTTTAGTGGGTTCATCTCCATCCCACACCTCAAAATCTACACTCGCTCCTTCGCTCCTGCCAATCCAGTTGCGCTGCATTTCTTTGATGGGTTCTGACCAGTCCACCGTTTCCAGACCATCGAGTAGCCGTTGTGCATAGGCTGTAATACGCAACGACCACTGCATCATGAGTTTTTTTTCAACAGGATGTCCACCCCGCTCAGAAAGGCCTTCCTTGACTTCGTCGTTGGCCAAAACTGTACCCAATTCAGGACACCAATTGACCATGGTTTCTGAAAGGTAGGCCAGGCGATAATGCATCAGGATTTGCTGCTGTTCTTTTTCAGAAGCTTTTTTCCAAAACTCAGCTGTAAAAACCTCTTCATATGAACTGGCTGCCTCAATAGATGAGTTCCCATTTTCCTCAAATTGAGTAATCAGTGTGCTTATGTCTTCCGCTTTGTCGGTTTTTTTGTTGTACCACGAATGAAAAAGGCGGATAAAGGTCCATTGGGTCCATTTGTAGTAATCAGGATCGGAAGTGCGTACTTCACGGTCCCAATCGAATGAAAAACCTATTTTGTCCAGTTGCTCGCGGTAACGAAGGATGTTTTTTTCTGTGGTTATTTCAGGATGAGTACCGGTTTGAATGGCGTACTGCTCAGCAGGAAGTCCGTAAGCATCGTAGCCCATGGGATGCAACACATTAAAACCTTGATGACGTTTATAACGGGAGTAAATATCGGAGGCAATATATCCCAATGGGTGTCCAACATGTAAACCCGCTCCCGAAGGATAAGGAAACATATCCAACACATAATATTTAGGCTTATCGTGATTGATGTCAGCCTTAAAAGTTTTATGTTCACTCCAGTAATTCTGCCATTTCTTTTCAATGCGGTCAAAATCGTATCCCATTACAATATCTATTTATCTTTTCAATTATTTACTTTTTGCCAATTGCTCGAAACTCAGGTCCATGAGTTCAAATTTTTCCCAGTGTTGGTAATCAAAATGCCACCATTCGCTTGGATAAACAGTGAATCCATGGTCGTTCATCACCCGAATCAACAAGGCTCTGTTTACTTTTATGCGCTCCAGAAGATTTGAAAAATCTGGTGCTGCCGTATCGCTAAAACTATCGTATCCGGTTGGCATTTCCAATTCCTTACCTGTGGTCAGATTGATCAGACTTACATCCACAGCGGCACCCCGGTTGTGACGTGATCCGGAAAACGGAGAAGCCACGAATGTGGTATCGTGATAAACCTCGTAGAACTTCACGGTAGCCGCATATGGACGGTATGCATCATAAACGAGTAAACCAAGGTTTTGTTTTGAAAGGCTTTCCTGAACATTATTTAATGCTTCGGCAACAGGTCTCCTTACAAATGCTTTGGGTTGGGTATAAATTTGCTCTCCGGTAAAATTATTTGCCGTAGTATATCTGATATCCAGTTTAATACCCGGTACATATTGTTCAATATCCACCAGCTCATCCTCCGGATTCTGATTTACAGCCTCCTGATATGCATCTACAGAGCGCATAACTTTAATATGCTTCTCATAAGGAGTTGCAACCTGCGCAATTATGATTGCAGGAAAAACCGTGACCAGTAAAATTAGAAACCATTTCATGTCGACCGAATCAGGCTGCAAAATTACAAAAAGTAGAGGCTTCTTTTATGTGCGCCCATGGAAGCTTTGCCAGGTGATAGGTGACATTAAAATCTCATGGGTTTTCGGGTTGAAGTTTTACTAATTTTGTCACCCTTAAATGCACTGATTCGCATGAATATATATGCTGCTACCAAATACCTTTCATCGGTCTCCAAAGGCTTGATTTGTCTGGTAATTTTCTCTGAGCTCTAGTACAAGCTTCACCTCTTTTCTTCTCTTTTTTCATTTTTCTTTTTTTTGTACACAATGTCCTATTCATCATACCTGAATGATCTGGTAAACAAAAACCACCAGACATTTAAACAGCACAGCAATATACAGTGGATTAATTCCTACCGTGCAATGGACCTGGAAAACCACCGCAATTTGATGATCAATTCCTTTTCCGACAAGGTAAATTGGTCGTTTAAGGAAACAAAACCCTGGATAAATTCAATTTCCAAAGGTTGTCAACTGTGTGGCGAAGGCCAATGGTCGTGTTTGTTTATTACCGGTTTGTGCAATGCCCATTGCTTTTATTGCCCCACTTCGCAGAATGCCGATCATTTACCCACCACCCAGCAACTTGAGTTTTCAAATCCGCAGGATTATGCAGCTTATATCAACAAATTTGAGTTTAAAGGTGTGAGTTTTAGCGGTGGGGAACCTTTGCTGTTTTTCGACAGATTGCAGGATTTTATCACCACCATCCGAAAGCAATGTGTCCCTGAATTGTACATTTGGATGTATACCAATGGCAAATTGTTTACCAAAGAGAAGGCGGAGATTCTTGGAAAACTGGGTTTGGATGAAATCCGTTTCGACATTGGGGCCACCCAATATAACATCGATACCATTCATTTTGCCAAAGGGCTTATTCCCAATATCACAGTTGAAATTCCTGCCGTTCCTGAAAAAAAGGATTTTATAAAAACATTGCTTCCTGCATTGATGGAAGCAGGTGTTACCAATATAAACCTCCACCAGATGCGGCTCACAGAGCATAATGTTTCAAAACTGGAAAAACATCCCTATACCTACCTGCACGGAGAAGCGCCAACAGTTGTTGATTCTGAGCTGGCAGCCCTGGAACTGATAAATTTTGTGGATGAAAACCAGTTGACTATCGGAATCAATTATTGTGGGTTTCAATACAAAAACCGGTTTCAAAAATCAGGTTACCGCCTTAAATTGGCTCAGAAGCTGATTGGGCCACCGGCCTGGATTACCGAAGCGGGTTACATTGGACAAATGATTGGCTTTACCAAAGAAACTCCGGAAGAACCCAAATTATTGACTTTGAAAGATTTCATCGGTAACAGCCATCTGTATCACCAGATCGAGATCAGCTTTTTTGGTGTAATTTTGCAGGAGAAGAGTGAGGCTGACAGCGATGTTTTTGAAATTAAATTAGGAGAACAATCCTATGTGGTTCGTCAAAAAACGGCTGGTCCGGTGCTGATTATTTTAAACGAAGACTTTGAAGAATTAATTCAGCTTCTCTCGGGTCAAAATCCAAATCCTCCCGAAAAAGAGGACTTGTTTACCATTTGGAAGCACACCGTCATCGAAACCGGTTTTAGAGAATACATGTGATCTGGTTATTTGTTCAGTAATGCATCTACATAATTCCCAATGGCCAGTGAGGCAGTTAATCCTGGCGACTCCATGCCAATCAGGTTGACAAAACCAGGCAAGCCTCTTTCACTTTCTTCCCGGATATAGAAATCGCGCGGCGGACCTTCCTTTGTTTGTGTTTTTGGACGAATTCCGGCCATTTCAGGAATCAGGTCTTCTTCTTCCAAAAAGGGTAAAAACCGCCGTGTGGATTCAAAAAAAGCTTTTCGTCTTGAAGGAGTCAGGGTATAATCGTATTCGTTTGTATCCAGGTATTGCACATCCGGCCCAAGTTTAACGCCACCACCCATATCAATGGTAACATGGATTCCCAGCGCATCCTTGGAAGGTACGGGATACACCAGGCGGTTTAACAGCTTGTGCTTGGGCGGCTGGATTCTGAAATATTCTCCTTTACAAAAATGAATGGTTAAATCCTCATCGTTTACCCCAACCATGGACGCAATATTAAACGATTCGAGTCCGGCAGCATTAATTACCTTTTTCGAGGTAAACGAAAATGGCTGACCATCAGCATCATTTAGGTCAATCTGATAACCTTCGGTCAGTTTTTTTATTCCGGTGACAACCGAACTGTAGGCAAACTGAACGCCATTGTTGATGGAATTGGTTTCTAACCGTTTTAAATACCAATAGGAATCGATCACTCCGGTTGAAGGCGAAAACAACGCTTTTATAGCAAACAGGTTCGGTTCCATGGCTCTAACCTCTTCCTGCGTCATCCAATATAAATCGGTAACACCATTGTTCAGGGCCTTTTGTTCAACCTGTTCAAGCGCCGGGATTTCCTCTTCGGTGGTGGCCACAATAAGCTTTCCACACCGGTTATATGGCAGTTCGTACTGATCGCAGAAATCATATAAAAGATCCCTTCCATCCACGCAAAGCTTGGCTTTGAGACTGTTTTTTACATAATAAATCCCGGCGTGTATCACCTCACTGTTTCGGCTGCTGGTTTCCTGACCAAAGGTAGGATGTTTCTCCACCACAAACACCTGCGGAATGTGTTGTGATAGCTTTTCAGCGATGGCCAGACCAACCACTCCGGCACCAATAATGGTAATTTCTGCATCGAACATATGACGAAGGAATGAATTTCAGATCACTTAATATTAACACAAAATGATGCCTGGCATACCAGGTTTCATTAACAAAAAGCAAAAGTAAGAAGATTAAGATCAGAAATTACAATGAAAATCCGGAGCGACAGAATGCTAATATTACTTGTTTTATGCCTGTATCAGACAAAGGATTATTGCGCAGATTGTTTTTTACGTCGAAAGATTGTAGGTAAATCAGATACGAATGTCGTCCAATAAATTTAGCCTTTTACCCACGGATTTTATCCAGCAAGGTGTTAAGTTGCCGGGCTTCGTCCTCGGTAATGGTCTTAAGCAACTCATCCTGCTGCGATTCGCAATGATCCATTTTGGCCAATAAATCCAATCCATCCTGGGTAATAACAACATCCTTTAGTCGTCTGTCGGTGGCGCTTTCGGTGCGCTGAACCAAATTGCGCAGCACAAGCCGGTCTACCAGGCGGCTGACATCAGAGCTTTGGTCAAGCATACGTTCTTTTAAAAAACCAATACTTGATGGCTGACTTTTAAAACCTCTGAGTACCCTTAGGATATTATACTGTTGAATACTGAGTCCATGTTTCTTTACCACCTGAAGAAAACCGTGACTTAACTGATTGGTGGTATAGGTAAGGTTAATGATTGCTTTGTGAAATTCATTGCGAAACCTACCTTTAATTTCATCTTCAATCTTCATATCCTATACTATTTGCTTTTTCTGGCTACAAACCTGATTACCTGTGAAATACCCTGATGAAATTCACCCTCATTTAAAGTTACACCCAATTCTTGTATGTTCAACTCCTGCATTTGGGGAGAAAAATCTTCCCAAATTTCATCTTTTGAAAACAACATTTCAATGTTTCGTGGGCCACCTGTATTCAATTCAAGCTGCTTTTTGGCAAATCCTTCAAAAATAACAAAACCTCCGGGCTTTAGTTTGCTCAACATCTTGCTGTGAAAAAGCTGTCGTTTTTCCGCTGGCAGGTGTACAAAAACAAAAACGATGCAATCGAAATAATTTTTACGCAGTACCACATCTTCAGCATCATCAACAATATAATCGATTTTTACCTCATACAAATCGGCCAGCATATCGGCCTTTATTTTGCCGTTTTCAGCGCTATCGAAGGCGGTAACATCCCACCCAAGAGTGGCAGCGAAAACCGCATTGCGGCCTTCACCCTCTCCCGGAAATAATATCTTTCCGGGTTTCAGGCGATTAATCTGCTCTTTATAAAATTTGTTGGGTTCAACACCATAAGCAAATTGTGCTGCTCCATATCGCTGATTCCAAAATGATTCCATTTAAGGTGATTGATTTTTATAAACCAGCCCGTTTTCGCAACATAGTTGCGAAAACGGGCTGCAATAGTTTTAAAGATTTGCATGGGTTCCATCGCAAAACGGTTTCTTTGAGGCAATTTTTGGCGATTCCATGTTCAATCTTTTATTTCATTTTTAATAACTCCACCCTGGCGGTAATGGTCACTTCTTCGCCTACCACCAATCCACCTGTTTCAAGTGCATTGTTCCAGGTAAGGCCATAATCCTTGCGATCTAACTTTCCGGTAAGTTTAAAACCGGCTTTTGTATTTCCCCACGGATCCACAACCGTTCCGCCATATTTAGCATCAAGTGTAACTAATTTGGTTACTCCATGCATGGTAAGATTTCCCGATAAGGAATAAACATTGCCGGATTTTTTAGTAAACGAGGTGCTTAAAAAAGTAATCTGCGGGTACTTGTCAGCATCAAAAAAATCGGCTCCCCTGAGATGATCGTCGCGGTCGCTGTTTTCGGTATTAATGCTTTTTACCTCAATGGAAAATTCGATGTTAGCATTTGTAAAATCTTCATTATCTGAAGCTATAGTTCCCGCAAAATCGGTAAACTTACCTGTAACTTCAGAAATTACCATGTGGTCGATACTGAATTCAACGGAGGTGTGCGCTTTGTCGATCTCCCAATTTGTTGTTTGCGACTTCAGACTAACAAAAGCCAAAAGGCTTATTAATAGTATTCCAGTTTTTTTCATTGTATAAATATTAGATTTTTTAGTTAACAAGGTGCAAATGTAAGTACAACCATTATATGTTGCAACACATTTTTAGTTAAATTTATGTTAATCGTTTTAAGTATTTCATTATATGATGTTTAGTGTTTTTTTCGTGTGGTTGTGAGCAGAACGATAATCATCACCAAAAAAATGGTTAGCAAACTGCTGAAAAATGCCCTTGAAAGGGTAAACAGGAAATGGTGAAAATTAAATACTTCCAATAAGGATAACGCCAGTTGATGAATAAAAACCAACACCAGGGTATACCTGAAAAAACCGCTTACTCCCAGTTTGTTTAATCCGGGCGATTCACCCGGGCCAAACTCCAGGTTGCCAAATAATAACCGGATAATTCCGGGACGCATAAAAGCCAAAAGCACCGTAGAGCCGGCATGCAACCCGGCCGTATTGGTAAAAAGATCCACCGAAAGACCTGTAATAAAACCCAGCAAAAGCAACAAACTGGAGTTGATGTTGTTGGGCAAAAGCAGAATAAACAAAATGTAAATGGAAGGATTTAGATAACCGCCAAGATTCATGTGATTGAATACCAGTACCTGTAGCAGGATGAGTATGACAAACCGAAAGATATTTCTAAGTAATAATCCTGGCATCACTCACTAATTTTAATTAACAACGAATCCTGCTCGGCTGCCATTTGGTTTTTGATCAGGTAAACATGGCGTAAGCTGTTAAAATCGGTAGAAAATTCCAGAATCGCAGTACTTAAAAGACCCCCGGTATTTCGCTCATGACTTGTTACCACTCCAATCAAAAGGTCTTTTGGAAAAATTAATGAGTTTCCACTCGTCACTATACTGTCGCCTGGTTGAAGTTGAATTTGTGATGGAATGTCGATAATGGTACCCAAAAGATAATCTGTCTGGTCCCAAACCACATTAATCAATTGATAATTACTTTTAATTCTGCCGCTAATCTTCATGTTTTGATGCAACATAGACATAATCACCGAATAGTGCTCCGAAACTCCAATTACAATCCCAACAATGCCCATTGATGAAATGGCTCCCATTTCCTTTTCAACTCCATCTTTTTCGCCTTTGTTGACCATAATCAGGTTATTTGGATTGGAAACGGTACTGCTGACCACCATGGCCGGAATATAGGTATACAGACTATCAGGATGAACGGACAACGAATCGATGTTTTCAGTTGCAAGCGGAACCAGGGACCTTAAACGTGCGTTTTCAACCACCAATTTATCATTTTCCTGTTGCAAACCAAAATAATTGGTGATGCCTGAATAGCTGGAGAAAATCGATCCTGAAAAATCGTTAACAAAGTTAAACTTCAGTGTACGCTGATACGAAAAGCTATTGCTCAACAACAAAACAGATACAATTTCGAGAATGATAAATAGTGTGAAAAACTGGTTACGCCATAAAAACTGAAACAGGTTTCGCATTAGGGTTCAAATTGAGAATACTAACGGATGAGGAAAGTAAATTTATCAAAGTTTTTAAGTGCAATACCGGTACCTCTGGCTACTGCCCGCAGTGGATCTTCGGCCACGTGAACGCTGAGTTTGGTTTTGTGGTGAATTCTTTTGTCCAATCCACGCAACATCGAACCACCTCCGGCCAGGTAGATTCCTGTACGGAAAATATCGGCAGAAAGTTCGGGGGGTGTTTTTTCGAGGGCATTCAGCACAGCGGCTTCAATCTTTGAAATGGACTTATCCAGACAACTGGCAATTTCCTTATAATTTACGATGACTTCTTTGGGAATACCTGTAAGCATATCTCTTCCGTGAACAGCATAGTCGTCAGGTGGATTATCCAGTTCGGTAATGGCGGCGCCCACTTCAATTTTGATGCGCTCGGCAGTCCGCTCTCCGATGGTAATATTGTGTTGCTTACGCATATATTCTTCGATGTCGGCGTTGAAATCATCGCCGGCGATGCGGATAGAGGTGTTGTTTACAATTCCACCCAGCGCAATTACTGCAATTTCGCTGGTTCCTCCACCAATATCGATAATCATGTTACCGGTGGGTTCAAGCACATCGATACCAATACCGATCGCGGCTGCCATGGGCTCGTGAATCAACCTGATTTCTTTGGCCCCGGCCTGTTCAGCCGAATCTTTTACTGCCCGTTCTTCCACTTCAGTGATTCCCGAAGGAATACAAATAACCATTCGCAACGCGGTAGGGAAAAGGGATTTTTTCATGCCAATCATTTTGATCAACTCCCTGATCATATATTCTGCACTTTGAAAATCGGCAATCACACCATCACGAAGCGGACGAATTGTTTTGATATTCTCGTGCGTTTTACCATGCATCATCATGGCTTTTTTTCCAACCGCGATAATTTTGCCGGTATTTCTCTCTATGGCAACAATCGAAGGCTCATCAACAATCACTTTATCGTTGTATATAATAATGGTGTTGGCGGTGCCAAGGTCGATGGCTATTTCCTTTGTCAGAAATGAAAAAAATCCCATATGTGTATTTTTAGTAGTTCGGTTTAATGTTTAAAATGTCGGATTCCGGTGGTTACCATGGCCATGTTGTGGGCATTGCAATAGTCAACCGAATCCTGATCGCGCATACTTCCTCCTGGTTGAATTACGGCTTTTATCCCTGCTTTATCAGCGATTTCAACAGAATCGGCAAAGGGAAAAAATGCATCCGAAGCCATAACTGCTCCTTCAAGAGGCAGCTCAAAGGTACGCGCTTTTTCAATAGCTTGCTTCAATGCATCCACTCTTGATGTTTGTCCGGTTCCTGACCCAACCAATTGTTTATTGTAGGCCAAAACAATGGTGTTCGATTTGGTGTGTTTTACAATTTTGTTAGCAAATATCAGATCCTCAATTTGTTTAACCGAAGGTTCGGCATTGGTAACAGGCGTTAAATCGGCCGGAATTTCTGTAATCAAATCTTTCTCCTGTACAATAACGCCATTTAACAACGATTTGTATTGCATGGCAGGCAATTGTACAGGTTTTAATTTCAGGATAATTCTGTTTTTCTTTGTTTCTAGTATTTCCAGGGCTTTCAAATCAAAGCCGGGAGCCACAATTATCTCGAAAAAGATCTTGTTGATTTCAACGGCCGTAGCTTCATCAACAATTCTGTTGGTCACCAAAACACCACCAAAGGCTGAAAGGGGATCGCCTGCCAGTGCATCGTTCCACGCATCCGTAAGATTTTCGCGCGAAGCCAGTCCACAGGCATTGTTGTGTTTAATTACGGCAAAAGTGGTTTCCTCAAAATCGTTGATGAGGTTTATGGCTGCGTCCAGATCGAGCAGGTTGTTGTAAGAAATAGCTTTACCATGGATTTGCTCGAAAATATCTTCCAGTTTTCCAAAGAAACTCCCTTTTTGATGTGGGTTTTCGCCATATCTGAGCGAATGCATCCGGGTTTGGCTTACTTTAAAAGCATCTACCCTACCCTTGTTCATCCAGCTAAAAATGGCTGTATCGTAATGCGAGCTCACATTAAACGCCTGAACGGCAAAATAGCTGCGGTCGTCGCGGCCCGAATATCCGTTTTTGTCTTCAATCAACTGGAGCAATTCGGGATAATACGATGATGATGGAATAACAAGTACTTCGTTGAAATTTTTAGCGGCTGCCCGGATAAGCGAAATCCCTCCAATATCTATTTTTTCAATGATCTCGGCTTCATTCTGGGTAGATTTTACTGTTTCCCCGAAAGGGTACAAATCTACCACAACCAAATCGATGGGTGGAATATGGTATTCCTCAAGCTGGTGCTGGTCGTTCATATTGTCGAGCCGGGCCAAAATACCCCCCATAATAGCCGGATGCAGGGTTTTTACTCGTCCGCCCAAAATAGATGGAAAACCGGTGAGCGACTCAACTGTCTCGGCCTGAAATCCATTCTGAACGATAAAATCATAGGTTCCTCCGGTACTTAATATCCTGACATTTAATTTGCTTAAGGTTTCCAGCACGGGCAAAAGGCCGTCTTTATAATAAACACTGATAAGTGCAGTTTTAATTTTTTTCAAGGCAATGGTTCTGATTAATTATCGATAAATTTGGTTAGATGCGTTTACTGATTTGCAAAATAACATGAATTAATTAAAACTTATTATACTTTTACCTACTATTTTAATCGAAATTTGACATTTAATATTTTTCGAAAATAATTGCTCAAATCCATTAAAAATGATCCTCTTCAAACTGATATACGAGAGCTTTTTGTTCGCCATTAATGCGCTGGTGGTTAATAAGGTCAGGACCTTGTTGTCGCTTTTGGGTATTACCATTGGGATTTTTTCCATTATTTCGGTTTTTACTGTTTTCGACAGCCTTGAATATGCCATTAAAAGCGAAATCAACTCCCTGGGCAACAATGTTCTATTTATTCAAAAGTGGCCCTGGGCCATGGGTAAAGACTATCCCTGGTGGAAATATTACCAGCGCCCGGAAGCCAGGATGAGTGAGATGGATGAGCTGATGAAACGAAGCAACACGGTGGAAGCAGCCGCTTTTATGGTAAGCGTTTCACGCAATGCCTACCACAATAACAACAGCATGGAGAATGTACCTGTTGTAGCCGTTTCGCAGGATTACGTAAAAGTAATGCCTTTCGATTTGCAAGAAGGACGCTACTTTACATCCATCGAATCGCATGGAGGTAAAAATATTGCCATCATCGGTTCCGATGTGGCTAAAAACCTGTATCAGAGTCTTGATCCGGTGGGGCAAACCATCAAGGTGTTTGGCAGAAAGCTAAATGTAATCGGCGTCATAAAAAAGCAGGGCGAAGATGTGTTTGGAAACTCCAAAGACAACTGGATTATTATCCCCATCAACTATGCACGTAATCTATTGGATTTAAATAATATAGGAACCACTATTGTGGTCATGGCCAAACCAGGTATTTCCAATGAGCAAATGATGGACGAATTAACCGGAATCATGCGTTCGATCCGCAAACTGGCCCCCGCCGCCGATGATAATTTTGCCCTAAACGAAACCGATATCATCAGCAAAGGGTTCGATCAGCTATTTTCGGTAATCGCTATGGTTGGATGGTTCATAGGAGGATTTTCACTTTTGGTTGGCGGGTTTGGCATCGCCAATATCATGTTTGTGAGTGTGAAAGAACGAACCAATCAGATTGGTATCCAAAAAAGCCTGGGAGCCAAGAATTATTTCATTTTGCTTCAGTTTTTGTTCGAATCCGTCTTTCTTTCACTTATGGGAGGCATTGTCGGATTGTTGATCGTATTTATTCTCACCATCGTGGTATCATCGGTATTTAGTTTCACACTAAATTTAACTTTTGCTAACATCATGCTGGGAGTTGTGGTATCGGCATTAATCGGGCTTATTTCAGGATTTGTACCTGCCTGGACAGCTTCGCGGCTCAATCCGGTGGATGCCATGCGCTCAAATTTCTAAACTTGACTATATTATTGGTTGTAATTGATTTAACATTTTGATTATAACCTTCCGTAATAAATCCATCCAAATTAAATAATTGATTCTGTAGGAGTTAATCCTGATTTAAAAATCAAAAACAAGAAAGGTTTTTTTTGATTGCCAAAACTGTGCAATATTTGGTTACCTTTACCCTCAAAGAAGTGAGCCAATGGAAAAGCGATGGGTGCTTAAAGAAAAACCTGATAACGAAGTAGTTGAGCAGCTGTCACAATCACTGAATATCAATAAAGATCTTCTGAAATTGTTGGTGCAAC
Organism: Bacteroidales bacterium; assembly: GCA_030690365.1. GTDB lineage: Bacteria > Bacteroidota > Bacteroidia > Bacteroidales > F082 > UBA6244. Next base: position 49,172 of record JAUYGX010000010.1, read on the forward strand.
GTGGAATTATAAATTACCAGGGAGCAAAAACATTTTTTAGGCCTAAACTCGAAAACCTGCACGATCCATTTTTAATGAAAGACATGGATAAGGCTGTGAACCGGGTTATAGAAGCCATCAACAAAGGGGAAAAAATATTGGTATATGGTGATTATGATGTAGATGGTACTACCGCTGTGTCGTTGGTGTACTCGTTTCTGAAAGACATTTACAAAAAAATTGGTTTTTATATCCCTGACAGATACTCCGAAGGTTACGGAGTTTCGTATAAAAGCATCGACTACGCGGTTGAAAATGACTACAAGCTCATGATCACCCTGGATTGTGGCATAAAAGCAGTCGCAAAAGTGGATTACGCAAACGAAAAGGGATTGGATATCATTATTGGCGATCATCACCGGCCCGGTGATACACTTCCCAACGCCATAGCGGTACTCGATCCAAAACAACCCGATTGTAACTACCCTTTTAAAGACCTATCAGGATGTGGTGTTGGTTTTAAATTGGTTCAGGCCATTTCCGAAAAAAAAGGAATCAGCAAGGAACGATCCTTTGCCTGTCTTGATTTGGTGGCCATCAGCATTGCTGCAGACATTGTTCCGATTATTGGCGAAAACAGAATTCTGGCCTATTATGGATTAAAACAGTTAAATAAAAACCCACGCGTAGGAATTCAGTCACTTTTAAAATCGGCCGGAGTAGATGAACAAAATAATTTCGATAACGAAGGGTTTTTCGACCGCGAAATAACCATCAGCGACATCGTTTTTTTGCTGGGACCACGCATCAACGCTGCCGGCAGAATTGAAAGTGCTACCGATTCGGTAAAATTGCTTATCAGTAACAACATGATTTATGCTGCTAAATTGGGCAAACAAATCAATGAACTAAATACTACCCGCCGCGATCTCGACACCAATATTACCATGGAAGCCATGGAAATTTTAAACAGCGATATCATCAAGTTTAATAAAAAATCAACTGTCGTATATCGCGAACACTGGCACAAAGGAGTTATTGGCATCGTAGCATCACGTCTTATTGAAGCTTATTACCGTCCTACTATCGTATTGACCAAATCTGATGGTCTGATTACAGGATCTGCCAGGTCGATCAAAAACTTTGATATTTACGATGCCATCGACTCGGTACACCATCTGCTCGAACACTTTGGGGGTCATACCTATGCCGCCGGACTGGCTTTAAAACCAGAAAACCTGCAAACATTCATTGATGAATTTGAACAATACGCTAATGACAACCTGACGGATGAAATGCTGGTTCCTGAAATTGAAATCGACGGCGAATTGTATATCGGCGACATTGGTTCAAAATTCTACAGAATCCTAAAACAATTCGCACCCTTTGGCCCTGGAAACATGGCACCGGCCTTTATTACCCACAATGTGATTGATACCGGATACGCTAAATTAGTTGGAAAAGGCGATGTTAAACACCTGAAATTTTCAGTGGTTCACCCCGACCGGACCGGAAATCCAATTCCGGCCATCGCATTTAATATGGGAGGATATTTTGAAAAAGTACAGAGCGGAAAACCGTTTAGTATCTGCTATCACATTGATGAAAACACCTGGCTTGGCAATACCACCCTGCAACTGCGCATCCTCGACATCAAATTTGATTAAACCCGGTACTATTGCAGGCTTTTTAGTTTGATGGATAACGCTATCAGGATGACACCGATGACAAGGGCCAGAATCCCAATAAGTCTCACGAAAATGGAAGCCGTTTCAAAGGGAATGAAAAACAAAAGAATTCCAAATCCCAACGTAATGATACCATTGATTAAAAGCATCCTTTTGTCTGCCGCTGACTGAATATTCATCATGATTACCAATTGGCTTATGCCCAGGATAATGGCCCAAACGCCAATGACAATAACGAAAATCTCAACGGATTTTTGAGTAAAAAAGGCTAACACAACGCCCAATCCGAAAGTGATAATGGAGCTTATTAAATCACTTGCATAGTTTCGGCTGTGTTTTATGTTGGTGTACACACCAAAAAACATGGCCACTCCAACAATTATCATGATGATTCCAAAATACATCACGATCACTTTTAAAGTATCAATTGGAGAAAAAATTGCCATCAGACCAAATAGAAGCGCGATAATCCCGTTAAAGGTGAGTACCCACCAGTTTGATAATGCATTTGATTTCATAGTTTTATGTTTTAAAAGGATAAATTTACACAATTTTTGATTGATAGTGGAAATAGTACCATGATCAAAATATAAAATCAGGAATTGTTGTTTTCTTTAAGTTGGCGATTAAATGATTTTGGCGCTACCGTTGGCAAGGCTCGTTGAGTTCCCCAACTTTTTTTCATTGAAATACTGATGAGGAAATTTTTTAATCCACTTCCTGGCATATCCAGTATCTTTCTGGAAGTCATTGCTTTGGTAATCCACCTTATTTTGCGTGATTCGCCCGGAGTGACAAATCCGTTTTTAATGCTGTAGTTTCTGTTGTATAACAACAGGTTATGCAATGGGATATTTACCGGACAAACGCTGTCGCACTTACCACAAAGCGTGGAAGCATAACTCAGGTGCTTATAAGTTTCAAAATCTTTCATAAAAGGAGTTACCACGGCTCCGACAGGCCCTTGATAGGTAGTACCATAGGTTTCGCCACCCACCAATTTATACACGGGGCACACATTGGCACAGGCACCACAACTAATGCAGGTAAGTGCCTGACGTTGCTTTTGCATTTCCAACACTTTCGATCTTCCATTGTCAATGAGTATCAGAATAAGTTCTTCAGGCCCACTAAATTCACCCTCTTTTCTGGGTCCGGTGATAATGCTGTTGAAAGGCGAAATTGTTTTGCCCATTTGATAAGATGCAAGCAGAGGCCAATACAAATCAAGGTTTTCCAATGCGGGAATCAGCATGTCAATCCCGGCCAACACCAATTGAATTTTGGGTAGTGAAATGGTTGCCAGAGAATTGCCTTCATTTTCGGTGGTCGCAATTCCACCCATATCACTTATCAGAAAATTGCATCCGGTAATACTTATATCGGCAGCAGCTATTTTCTGCTGTAGGTAGTTTTTTGTAAATTCTTTGGCTGCGTCAGGATTTAAATTTTCAGGAGCAGATAATTTTACATGCAGAAGATCCGATACTTCTTGTTGGGTAAAAATCCGATTGGGAGTTCCCATGTGGCTTGGCTTCTCCCCTGCCAACTGTGCAATAAAATCCGCTGTATCAGTTTCAACTACCTCAACACCCGAATTTTTGAGCGATTGTCCAAGACCAATCTCTTCAAAAACCATCGATTTTGATCTTACAGCCTTGGTTACCTGATGGTTTTTGATTATTTTTTTTATTTCAAGCTTTGCTTCAGCTGCATCACGCGCCCAAATTACTTTACCACCATTGGCCAGAAAATTGTCTTCAAACTCAATCAGATATCTATCCAACTCATTGATGACCTTGTATTTTAAATATCCGGCCTTTTGGCGGGCTACCGATAGTTTTGAAAATTGCTTTAAGGCATTGTTTATGGCCGTTTCATGCTGGTTTAAGGCAAGAACCACCGACTCCTGTTTCCCGGGGTTATTGATTGCCTGGGCGGCACGCGATGTAAAGTCCTTATATTCCGGGTTAATTGCCACTTCTACACTTTTATATTAACTGATTAATTTTATTTACCCGAGCCAAATGACGGCCTCCTTCAAAGGGGGTGTTTAAAAAAGTATCTGCAATTTCCCATCCTTCTTCAAAAGTAACAAATCTACCGGGTAACGATAGCACATTGGCATCATTATGTTGTCGGGTAAGTTTGGCCTGTTCAACATCCCAGCATAAACCGGCACGAACATTAGGATACTTGTTGGCAGTCATTTGTGCACCGTTTCCGCTTCCACAAAATATGATACCACGCTCCAATTCTCCCTTGTTGATGGCACTGGCCAACGGGTGAATCATATCGGGATAGTCAACGCTTTCTTCTGAATCGGTTCCAAAATCAATTATTGTATATCCCGCTTTCTCAAGCTTTTCTTTTAAAAACGTTTTCAGGGCATATCCACCATGATCGGAGGCCATAGCCAAAATCGTGCTGCTTTTTATCATTGTTGAAAAAATATGCGACAAATTTAGGCATTTTTCAGGGCAAAATAATAAAAGAACTGAAAGCCATTTGTTTTAAGTTTTTGCCTATTCTGGCAATAAACGGGTAATGAGTTTGTGATCAAAATTTTACCTTTTTTCACACTTTTATTGTTAATATCTGCGTATTTTTGTTGATAATTATTTGGTAAGTCGTAGTTTGTAAACATGTGTTTTGGGTTGCTGTGAGGTTTCACTTTTTTTCAAAAAGTTTTGAAAAGTTTTCCATACTAATGAACATATTTTGGATGTAAAACACAGCATGATTTTATAAGTGTACTTAAAAATAATGAGGATGTTGATAAGTGATTATTAAATTGATTTTAATCCGGTTAAGAAATTTTACCTTGTTAATGAACTGTTGAAAAAAGGGTATTATTTAATTTTCCTAATAATTGAGATACTAATAATCAAACATTTTAACAGCGCTATAAATATTAACATTTATTTAATTAAATAAAAAATATAATAGGGCTTCATTGTTCATAGTTAAAAAGAGATGGATTTTAAAAAAGAAATACTTAGGCTAAAGAAAGAAAAAAATGCGTTGATTCTGGCGCATTTTTATCAGATTCCGGAAATACAGGATATAGCCGATTATGTGGGCGATAGTTTAGGGCTTGCTCAAAAAGCTTCGGAAGCGAAATCAGATATGATTGTCTTTGCCGGAGTACATTTTATGGCCGAAACGGCCAAAATGCTCAATCCTGATATTCCGGTGGTTTTGCCCGATTTAAATGCCGGATGTTCGCTGGCCGATTCGTGCCCATACGACGATTTTAAAAAATTCAAAGAACAACATCCTGATCACCTTGTTATTAGTTATATCAACACCACAGCAGCTATCAAAACACTGACTGATGTTGTTTGTACTTCCGGAAATGCGGTTCAAATTGTGGAATCATTTCCCAAAGATCAGAAAATAATTTTTGCACCTGATAAAAATCTGGGTGGATATATCAACAATATCACTGGCCGGAATATGGTACTTTGGAATGGTACCTGTCAGGTACATGATATGCTTAAAGCTGAGTCGCTGATTGACTTGCAGGAAAAAAACCCGGATGCAAAAATTATTGCCCACCCCGAATGTAGCGCCGCCATTTTGGAACTTGCAGCCTATATCGGATCCACCACCGGAATGATCAAGTTCACACAAAAAGATGCTTCAAAAAAGTACATTGTTGCTACCGAAACGGGCATTCTACATCAGATGAAAAAGCTTTCGCCAGAGAAGGAATTTTTGATTGTGCCATCGGATAGTACCTGTTCGTGCAACGATTGTCCGTATATGAAATTGAATACAATGGAAAAGTTGTATCTTGCGTTGAAAAATGGGGAACCATCAATTACCTTGGATGCCGAAACCATTGAATTGGCTAAAAAGCCCATTGTTCACATGCTTAATATTTCAAAAAAGTTGGGAATCATATAGTTAATCAGTTAAAATGAAAAAAAAACTGTTATTGTACCTGGTGGTAATAGTGCTTGTGGCGGGTACTTCCTGCGCCGGAAAAGCGTATTTTACAAAGGAAATGAGAGCCAATTTGCATCAGAATCAGTTAAAGGAAAATGAAGTTCAATATTTCAATTCCGGTAAAATTGTACTTACCCGAAATCTGTCTTATGCAGAAACTCAAATTGCCAGAGGAACGATCCGCTACGAAAACGGACAATATATAGAAGAAATTATTATTCCTAAAAATACCCCCGGAGTAGCTGTAGATCAGTCAAAAGACAACATGAGTATTTCGTTCGAAACAGGCGAAAACCGTCAGTTAACTTTCAAATGCAATACCGACGGATATTATCAGTTATCAGCTTTGAGCTGGAAAGATAATTATGGGCAGGTAAAGTACGATACCACAATGTATTATCTAACACCAGCCTCCAGTAAAGCCTTGCTGATGGTTGGAAAAGATTATGTAAATAAGTTCGAAAAACAAAAACGAGTTTTAAAAGGAAGAACCGTTTCTTCGGGACATGAATAGATTAATTTATATTTGGGTTATTATACTGATAGTTTTTCAATTAAAAGTGTCAGCACAAACCGAAGGAGTACCACACCCTGATGGCTATACCGTATTTTATTCACCCGATAGCGTTGTTGTGAGCGAAGGTATTATGGTGGAAGGAAAACCAAACGGATATTGGAAAAATTATTATCCGGATGGTACATTAAAATCGGAAGGAAACCGAAAGGATTTTCAACTGGACAGCCTGTGGCGGTTTTACAATGAAGATGGAAAACTTGTTCTTGAAATAGAATACATACATGGCAAAAAAAATGGGTACAGAACAACCTATCAGGGAGATGAAGTTACCCGTGAGCACTTTGAAAACGATGTAAAGCAAGGCCATAGCTACCTACTTTCGATCAACCTGAAAGTTAAATCAAAGATACCTTTCGTAAATGGCCTGGAGGAGGGAATCGCACGTGATTACGACACTACCGGCAATGTCATTCAGCTGGTTACCTACAAAAGGGGATATGTTATTGAAAGAGAACGAATTAATCGTTATAATTCTAATGGGCAGAAGCATGGAAAATGGAAGTGGTTTTTCGATGATGAAATCACAGTGCAGCAAGAGGGAAGTTACAAAAATGGATTAAAGGACGGTTATTGGAAGGAATACGACCGTGATGGTAATTTAATGTCGGCCACCAAATATATGGATGGCGAAAAAATGGAAATGGCCGAAGAATTGGTTAAACTGGACATGCGTACGGATTATTATCCCAACGGGAAGGTCAAGGTAAAAGCCACTTACACCAAAGATGGAGTTCCTGAAGGCGTGCGTCGGGAGTATAATGAAATTGGTGAGGTTGAAAGATCTTTTATTTTCCGAAAAGGCAAAATTGTGGCCGAAGGAATTTTTACCGATGCAGGCAAGCGTCAGGGGCTTTGGAAAGAATATTATCCTAACGGTAAAATAAAGGCTTCCGGAAATTACCTTGATGACTTACGTGAGGATGTTTGGAAGTTTTATTTTCCGAAAGGCCAGCTCGAACAGATTGGAAAATATGTAAAGGGGGTTCCTGACAGCCTATGGCGCTGGTATTATTCAAACGGAAATATGCTGCGCGAAGAAAATTACTACAACGGGTTGGAAGACGGTACTTACACCGAATTCGATGACAAGGGAAATATCATTACCACTGGCGATTACCTTGATGGCAAAAAAGAAGGATTCTGGACTTTGGAAGTAGGCGATACCCGAAAGGAAGGCAACTATAGCGAAGGCCTTCGCACCGGAATATGGAAAATATTCTATCCGGATGGTACGCTTGCATTCGAGGGAAAATTTGTTGATGATTTGCCAAATGGAAAACACCAATGGTGGTGGCCCGATGGAAAAAATAAGAAACAGGCCGAATTCGTGATGGGTCGTAGGAGTGGAGAATTGAAAAAATTTAATGAAGACGGTACACTTTTAATCGTAATTAGTTACAAAGCGGGCAAAGAAGTTAAATATGATGGCTTGGACACTGATATCGATGAGTGATCTGTTTTTAGATTGAATGAATTTAAATAACAAGCATTTGTATCGCCATCAGACAAATTTTATATCTTCGCACGATTATTAAACCGCATTTAAAGTTAACCAAATAGCAAAAAATCATGAAAAAATTTATTTTTAGCCTTGTCATGTTGGCCTTAATAGGAACAGCTTGTCAAAATAGCCAGGTAAAAAACGAAACAGCCGCTCAAGAATCACTTGAAGTAAAAATGGATGAAATTGCATTGGTTAGCATTGCTGATTTTGACAGCCTCGCTGGTAATTATGTAGGCAAACAAGTGAAGTTGGAAGGAACCATTGATCATATTTGCAGGCATGGCGGACAACGTGCATTTGTTGTAATTCCTGAATCCGGAGCACGCGTTAAGATTACACCCGATGAAACCATCGCTGCTTTTAATACCGAGCTCGAAGGAAATCAAATTGTTCTGATTGGCTTGGTTGAAGAACAACGAATTGACGAAGCCTATATCAAAGAATGGGAAGAGGAAATTAAGGCCGGTGCCGTTAAAACCGATGACAAAGGTGAAGGCTCGCACTTAGGCGGCAATGTTGAAAAGGGCGGCGAGGGTGCCGATTTAGCCGAAGAAATGGAAAAAGTAAATAATCTCCGTCAGGAATTGCTTGATTCAGGCAGTGATCACCTTTCATTTTATTCTGTAAAATGTTCATCTTATGAAGTTGTTGAATCAACTGAAAATGATGAAGAAGGCGACGAGAACTAGTATTCATCCACATTACATCTTAATTAATGACTTTTAACTGGCGCAAATGGAATAGGGCCACCCACCGGGATTTTGGCTATCTGTTTTTTGGGATGACCCTGATCTATGCTATTTCGGGAATTGCTATCAACCACATCGACGACTGGAATCCGAATTATGTGGTTACCTCCGAAGAAGTTCAGGTTAACATCAGTGAACAACGTCCTGATAAAAAGCAGATTAAACAGTGGCTAGATCAAATTGACGAGTCAGGTAATTACAAAAGCCATTATTTTCCCAATTCGGATATTCTCAAGATTTTTATCAAAGACGGAACCGTATATATTGACCTTACTAATGGAGAAGGATTGGTTGAAAAATCCACCAGACGCCCTTTGTTCAGGGAAGTAAATTATCTACATTATAATCCGATAAAATACTGGACCTGGTTTTCGGATTTGTTTTGTGGCGCACTCATTATTTTGGGTATTTCCGGTTTATTTATTGCCCGTGGAGGACTGGGTATTACCGGGCGTGGTGCCTGGATGGCTCTATTGGGAATCGTTATACCCATTATTTATTTAATGATTTATTTCTACTAACCTCATGAACGAATACCTGATTATACTGATATTTATCTTGTGGTACACACTTTCGATGGTTGTTTCCGAAACCATTGGCAAGAGAAAGAAAATTGGAGTGCAGTGGGTATTTTTCTTCTGTATGATGCTTTCACCCGTTGTTGGCTATGCCGTTACCTTTTTGCTTCCTGATAACTTAAAAGCCGCGAAATAGTGTTCCTGCAATACCATCTGCAAATAGTTTCCCCAATTTTGTGAGCCGATAGGTGTTGCCTTGCCTGATGGCTTTGTTTTGTTGAACAAATGGTTGAATATCCAATTCGAAACCGGTTTTAAACTTACTTCCAAATACATTTAAAATATGTTCGGTATCGCAGCCCCATGAAGTGCGTAAACTGGTCATTATATATTCGTTATATTGCTGATCTACCGAAAGAATTTCCTTTTCAAGTACCAGATGGTCCACCGTAGGAGCTTCACAATAGGCTTTCATGTTTTTTACATTCCATTGTCGGGTAATCCCGTTAAATGAATGTGCCGAGGGTCCAAGGCCCAAATAATGGCCGCCAAGCCAGTATATGCTATTGTGTTTTGAATAGTATCCCTCTTTGGCAAAATTCGAAATCTCATAATGGATATATCCATGCTTTTCAGTTTCCTCGAGTAAAATTTCAAAATGTTGTACAGTTTGATCTTCTTCTGTGGAAGCTGTTTTCTTTTTATTAATCAGAACATCAAGATTTGTTCCTGGCTCCACTGTGAGCGCATAAGATGAAAGGTGAGGCAGTTTATAATCGAAAAATATCTGTAGGTTTTTTTTCCACTTTTCGTCCGTAAGTGTAGGAATGCCATAAATTAAATCGATGGTCATATTGTTATACCCCAGGTTTAACGCGTTTTCGATGGCGTTTCTGGCCTGTGAAGATCCGTGCGCACGGTTTAAGTATTCGAGATCGTCATCAAAAAAACTTTGAATACCAATGCTAAATCTGTTGACCGGCGTTTCATCTTTCAATCTTTTCAGATAGTCAGGTGACAGGTCATCAGGGTTGGCTTCAAGTGTAATTTCAACTTCTTCAATAACCTGATAATGAGATTTTATGGTGTTTATTAATTCATTAATTTCTGTGGGATCAAGTATAGTTGGGGTGCCACCTCCAAAATAAATGGTATTTACCCATTGGTCATTCAAATAGCTGGTGCGGAGTTCAATCTCCTTCTTTAGGGCCAAAAGAAACGACTGTTTGTACTTTTGTGAAATGACCGTATAGAAGTTACAATAGTGACATTTTTTGCGACAAAATGGTATATGGATATAGATTCCGGCCATGATTAGATTATCTGATTTTTTGCAAAATAACTAATAAAGCTGGTTTCAAGCTCTCGTTTTATTGAATTGACACCGATAATTTAAAGGGATAGAAAATACCTGTTGGTATTCAGTGTTTTAAATAAAATTTTCAAGTCGTTCTTCATGCGGAGCGAGCGGTTTTTCTAAAAAAATGGTCGTTTTGGCCTGTGCTTTTACTTTCTCAACTTCTGGATTGTTAGCATAGTAATCTATGTAAATATAGATATGTTCTCTCGTGGAGACCACATTCCCCTTCGGATCTGAAAATTCGTATGTAAACTTGTTTTTTGGGATTTCAATGTCGGGATAGTGCCTTAAAAGCTGGTCTAAAACCTTTTGTTTTTCTTTATCTGAGATCAGTGATTCGGCGCTCACTTTGGTTGTAGCAAAAAAGAACACGTCGTTCAGAAAGTGAAATTGCAATAAAAGCGAAAATTTTTCCACATGCTTTTTGTAGTAATAAATCGTGTGGCCTGGTATTTTTTCTTCATGATTTGAAATATACGATACTTCACCAACCTGTTTTGAAAGTTTTTTTGACTGAATTTCATTCAAACCCAAACCCTGATAGGTAATTTTATATTGAGTTTGAAGTGTTGCTTTTTTATTAAAAACGTTCTTTAGATCGTCAAGAGATTGAATAGGATTTTCCCGTTCGTAAAACGAAGCATTTTTAGTAACGGGTTTCTTTATTTGTTTACGAAAAAAAGAGAACATAGTTGAATTTTTATAGGTTTTCTACTGGCTGAATCTTTTTAATTTTCAGCCTTAATGGCTGCCCAAAGTTAAGCAATGATTTTGTATCCGTATATATTATCCCGTATTATTTTTACTGATACTGGTTTTCTTTACTTCCTTCAGATACGTGATTAATACAAACACCATCAAGAGAATGGTATTTAAGGTAAGCTGAAGGTAAGTTTCCAGTTGGTTGGTTTGTCTTGAAATATAGTAAATTCCCACTGCAAGTAACGTGTAAAAAACAATTTTTTTGTATTGATAATCGATGCGGTAAATTTGTCTTCCCCAAATAAATGAAACGACCATGATGATGAAATAACAGACAAAATTGGCCCAGGCCGCTCCAATGTAACCGTATTTTGGAATCCAGATAGCATTCAAAACAATGGTGAGCACACTTCCTACCACCGCAATAATGGCTCCGTATAGGGTTTTGTTCGTAAGTTTATACCATACTGAAAGGTTGTAGAACACGCCCAGAAATAATTTGGCTGCCAGTACAATGGGTACGATGCTTAAGCCTGCCCAAAATGCCGGGCCTATAAAGTATTTGAAAATACTTATATAAAGCATAACACCCAGGAAAATGAACCAGCAAAAAATGACAAAATAAGTCATTACCTGGCTATAAATTTGCTTGGCATCCGACTTTTCGGATTCGGCAAAAAAGAATGGCTCTGCCGCATACCTGAACATCTGTATAAACAGCATCATAATAATGGCCAATTTATAGCTTGCACTGTAGATTCCAAGAAGTGCTTCAGATGTGGAGCTATCTGGCAGCAGATATTTCAGCATGATTTTGTCAGCGACCTCGTTAATCATTCCCGATAAGGAAACCACTAAAATGGGCAAGCCATAGGCCAGCATTTTACGCAATAACGGCCAGTTAATGGATATTTTAAAAGTCGACAATTCAGGAATCAGCAGAGCCAGGGTGGCTAAACTTCCAAGTGTATTGGCGATAAATACAAAGGTTACCAGATTTGTACTGCGGTAGATGGGCAATTCGTTTAGTTTTTCTCCAGCCAGTTTTGGAATTACCCACAAGAACAATATATTTAATGCGATGGTAATCAGCACGCTTAAAATGCGGATAGTTGAAAACCTCCTTGCCTTGTTTTGATAGCGCATCCGGGCAAAAGGAAGTGCTGTAAATGCGTCTACCCCAATGATGATTCCGATATATAAAATGTATTCTTTATTGGAAGGATAATCGATTATTTGTGCTATAGGAGCTGTAAAAGCAACGATAATGGATATGAACAACACAGATGTTATTAACAAAGATGTGGCGGCCGTGTTAAACACTTCTTCTGGATTTTTACTCTTACTCACGTATCTGAAAAAAGAAGTTTCCATGCCATAAGTAAGCAGAACAAGCAACAAGGCTACCCAGGAATATAAAACTGTGATTTGACCATATTCTGCCTGGTTGAAAACCATGATGGTATAAAAGGGGACAAGCAGGTAATTTAGAAATCGCGGAACCATCGTTCCAAGCCCGTAGATGGCCGTTTCCCCGGCCAGGCGTTTAATTGGGTTTACTGGCATTTTCACGGCTCAAATGTAGCTAAAAACACTTTGGGCTTCTATTGTATTTTTGAATAGATTTATATGCTTTTAAAAAGATCATTGTCTTTTACCAATCCAGAAAGTTTGCCACTATATTTGTGGAAATGTGAGTGTAAAAGTAGTACCTTTTCCAGGATTTGAGGTAAAACGGATTTGTCCGTTATTTTCTAAAACGATGGATTTTACAATGGCAAGTCCCAATCCTGTTCCACTTGTTTTGGTGGTAAAATAGGGTTTGAAAATGTTTTGCCGGGTGTCTAAATCCATGCCTTTTCCATTGTCGGCAATAGAAATGATCACCTGATCAGATTCTGTTGTACAGCGAATTGTTATTTCCTTCCGGGGTTGATTGGTGAACGACTGTACCGCGTTTTTAATCAGGTTGTTCATCACTCTGATCATGTCTTTTTCCACTGCTTTGATTTTACAATCGGGAGCGGTCTTATCAAGCTTGAAATTTATACCCTCCTGACTATCAAAAAGTGCTACCACACCATCCAATAATTCATTTATTCGGATTTCCTCAATGGTTTTAGTGGGTGTAGAGGCAATTTCACCGAACATGTCGGCCACATTGTTTAGGGTTTCGATTTGCTCGATCAGTGATTTTGTAATAGACGCGATTTTCTGTGGGAAATCGGGCTGATGCTCCTGGTAGGCTTTGTCCAGATACTGTACATTCAGCTTCATAGGTGTGAGTGGATTTTTAATCTCATGAGCAATCTGCCGGGCCATCTCACGCCAGGTACTTTCTCTTTCCGAATGTTTTAGTAATTCTGCGCTCACCTCCAATTTTTCGACCATGGAATTGTACTGATTGATTAATTGTCCGATTTCATCTTTGTTGTGCCAGTAGATTATTTTATTTGGTTTGTCGATTTGTATGGAGGCCATTCGTTGTTGAAGCATTAACAAAGGTCGCGTTAAAATACGTGATATGATCAGTGTTAAAAGCGTACCAATAATTCCGATTAAAACTGCCAAATTGATAAAGGTGGCGAGCAAACCCGAATATGTTTGTGTAACTTCTGTTTGTCGTGCAAAAAATGGCAGGTTAATAATGGCTTGTGGTTGATTTTCTGATAAAAACAAGGGAAGGTACGACGAATAATACGTTAACGATCCTATTTTTTCCTCAGTAATATATGATGGCTGATGGTACAGAATAAGCGCCTGATAGGCTTCAGGATTAATCAGGTTTGAAAGCAATCCTTTTGTTTCCATCTCGGGTCGGGAAGTTGCCGCTAGCTTTCCTGTGGGTTCGTATAAGTTTATATCTGAAAAGAAAACCAGAGAGAATTTTTTAATTAAGACTTCCAGTTGGCTGTTTTCTTCCTCTGTAAACCGAATATCCTGCCCAAGTTTATGCTGTAATTCAATAAAAACGGAATAGGTCTTTTCTTCGAGCTGTTTTTTTGTTTCGTTGATTGAGTTGTTTTTCATGAAAAAAATGGTCACCAAGGCCAATAAAACAATAGTAAGGATAATGGTACCGGTTATAAACAATTGAAGTTTCGTCCTGAGCGAAACTGATTGTGAAACTCCACTTTTCGCGATCAAATTTATCAGATAATACAGCCCCGCTAACAATGAGAAAACCAAAAAAAGCATTGAAAAAGGAAATAGAATCATATTGGTACTCTTGATAACCTGGCTCACAATAATCTTCTCCTCATCGGAAATTGGAACGATATAATGGCGGTATCCATGTGAAGTATAGAAAGATTCTTTGTCTGGCAGTGGCTCAGAATTGTATATAATTGGATAGTGGAAATCACCGAATTTGTAAAACAATGAACTGTTAAAATAGCGGGCGTAGGAAAGATTTTTGAGACTGTAAGCCTGGGCTCTTTGATCGATTAATAGTTCCGGGTAGCCAAGACCTTCGGGTACATAGGGTGCTACTATTTCGAGATAGATATTTTTTCCCCTGTTATCAGGTAGTTTAACAGTCAGAATACCCAGGTAATATATATTTTCTGTATGATTATCAATCAAGTACAAACTTGAGTCGATGGCATGCTTTCCAGATTGTAAGATAAGTTCATCAAAAAAGCTGTCACACGAAATCAAGTCTTTTTCATTCTGTATATCCAGATAATCCGTTGAATCGCAAATCGTTATTTGTATATTGTATTTTTTAAAAGAGGATTGAAAATATTGATCTTTCAGGTATTGTTCAATGCGCTCCAAATCGGGTTCTGAATCCTTTAAAAGGATGTCAAAGAGCCAGTTGTCATGTTTTATGCTGGTTGTCAATTGCGCAAATTCGTACTCAAGTAATGGATCATTCTTTTGAGCCAGGACATTGGCTGTAAATTGCTGCATATCAGCTGCTTTAACCGACAATGTTTTGTTTATGATAATGGCACTTGTTCCGGCTAGTAAAATGAGTATAACCAATATTTCTATGATGGAATCTTTAAAATTTTCTATCAACAGATACGAGGTAAATAAAATTGTTACAATTACCCAGGTTGAGATTCCTATAAAAATGAAATCATCAGGTAGTAAGAATAAGGTTGGAAGCGAGAACAAAGGTACCAGAAGAAGTTTTAATTTTTGTTTCATTCGACTTACTTGTGAAGCCGACCATCGGGAGAGCAGAAAAAACATGATGGCGTTTATCAATATCAGGATAGACATGATTTCCCATTCAGAGCTTAAATTGGAAATTTCCTTTGGGAAAAAAGCAGAGTCATTGGTTAGTAAAAGTTTGTTCATGAAACCATAACCCAGCATACCTATTGAGATAACAAATAGGTAGTAGATTGATTGCTTCGGGTATTGGAAGGATTTTGATATTCTTGTATTAATTTGGTTTAGAATTAAATACAAGGTTATGATCAAAAGTAATAAATTAGTTATGATATTTCCGGGAGTATCAAACAGAAAAAGTGAAGTGAATTGTTTAGTAAATATACTGCTGTGTTTTAACAATGGAAATATTTGGAATTCGTTTTCCAATAGGCGTATACTTATGACCACTATTACAAAAATAATATTGGCCAAAATGTTTGATTTAATCAGTTTTCCCAATTTATTGGACAGGCCAAAAATGATTAGCGTAATCAGTCCGTAAATGGTAAGGTAAAGGAAAAATAGAAAGATTTGTTCTGCTGTACTGAGGCGTCTGTTTTTCAGCTTGGAAGCTACCAAATGATAAACGCCTTTTTTTTCAAGGATCATTTTGTAGGGACCGGTCTCGTTTTTCAAACTGAAAACTACTTCGCTGTTGAAAGGAACATCTATGCTCAGAGTTGTTTTAAGAAAATTGTTTTCAACCTGGTAATCGTGTTGAATAGCTCTGAATACAATTATGGTCGTAGTATTTATACGTTCCTGATGAACCAGATATATTCCGTTGTTTAATTGTACGGCGGTATCTCCCTGAGAATTGAATATTCGTGGAATCGATTGGGTTACGGTATAGGTATTCCAATATCGGAGGCTATCATTTGTATAAATATAGCATCCTGAATTGGTTATTTTGGTTAATTTGTTGATTTCATCCCAGGGGATTATTTCAGATTTAGACAGCAAACTGACCACCGAATCGGTCGTCGAGTGTAGTTTAATAAATTCATAATCAATAATATAAGAAATTTTTCCTTGTAGTTGTTTAACAGAAGATTTGTTTTTAAGGTAATAGCTGATTACAAATATTCCAATCAGGAGTACAAGGGTTACCGGTAGCAAATATTTTTTATCAACCAGCAGAATATTTGTATATTTTAAAGACATATTACATCATTTTTGATTTTATTCTTTTTTCAAAACAAAAATCATGCTCGAATAGTTATTTGAACGACGTCCTTTAAAATTTGAAACCAAGCCTGAGAAAAATCCGCTAAAAAGAGCCAGTGAATTATTTTTATATTTTTCGCTAAGCAAGCTAACATAAAAGGAATCCATTTTCATAGGAATGGATTCAAGCAATTGTAATTGATGTTTTTTCGCCAGTTCATTAAATGAGTTTGGCGAAAAATGATGTAGATGCCTTGGGACATCTAATCCGGCCCAAAAGCGTCCATATTTTATAGCATCATATGAATTGATATTTGGCAAAGCAATTACGATAATCCCATCAGGCTTTAATAATTTTTTGATTTGTTCAATTCTGTGATTTATATCCGGTACGTGTTCTAGTACGTGCCACATTGAAATAACATCGTACTGCTCTAATGTGAGATTCTTTAGTTCGGACTCATCTTTAATATCGAGGTGATATGAATAGGTGCCAAAAGTCCTGGCTTCTGCATTGGGTTCAATCCCGGTAGCATTCCATTTGTGGGTAGAAAAGTAATTTAGCAGTTCGCCTGTTCCACAACCTATGTCCAAAATGTTGCCATTTTGTTTGTATTTAACAATGTGGTTGTATTTCCTTTTTATGTTCAACGAACGCAGTATTTGATACATGCGATTCAACATTCCTTTTTGTGCTGCGGTATGCGAAAGGTAATTTTTTGAATCATAGTACTTACCCAGATCTTCATTAGCTGGTACCGGATATGTCGCGATATATCCGCACTGATCGCATTTTATAAGGTCAAATGCTTCGTTGGTTAGGAAATAGTCCTGCGTTTTCAGGAATACATGAAGTTCATCTGATCCGCAAATTTTACAGTTATTGGTTGGTTTCATTTTATATGTTTCACGTGAAACAATCACAGATTATCTACCAAAATAGACTAACAGAACATTGATGTCGGAAGGCGAAACCCCGCTAATCCTTGAGGCCTGACCAATTGTTTTCGGATTTATTTTGGTCAATTTTTGTCTCGCTTCGGTGGATAAAGATTTGAGTTGGTAAAAGTCGAAATCATCGCGAATTACAATGTTGTCAAGCTTCAACAATTTATCAGCAACATCCGATTCTTTTTGAATATATCCTTCGTATTTAACATGTATTTCTGTGGCCTCAATTTCTTCTTCATTCAACCCGAATTTGGTAACAAATGCTGCTATCGATTGAACTGAAGAAATTAAATCAAACAGGCTGACCTGGGGTCTGAGTAGTATGTCTGTAGCCTTTATTTGTTGTCGCAATTCTGGTGTAGACAGTGACACAAGTTTTTCGTTTATCTCAGATGGTGTTACGCCCTCAGATTTTAAAAATTGAATGAAATCATGAATCTTTTTATATTTTTCATTCACTTTTAATAGCCTTTCTTCCGAAGCCAATCCAATGGCATATCCTTTTGGTGTCAAGCGAAAATCTGCATTATCTTGTCTTAATAAAGTCCGGTATTCTGCTCTGGAAGTAAACAATCGGTAGGGTTCGTCTACACCTTTTGTAACAAGATCATCTATCAAAACGCCGATATAGGCTTCCTGGCGGTTGAGTACGAAAGGTTCTTCGTTGTTTAATTTTAAATGTGCATTAATCCCGGCCATAATGCCTTGTGCTGCCGCCTCTTCATAACCCGTGGTTCCATTGATTTGTCCGGCGAAATATAGGTTACTTAGTAGTTTGGTCTCCAGGGTATATTTTAATTGGGTAGGAGGGAAGTAATCGTATTCAATGGCGTAGCCCGGAGTGAAAATTTTAGCCTTTTCAAAACCGGGAACCTCTCTTAATGCCTGAAGTTGGATGTTATCGGGTAATGAGGACGAAAAACCATTAACGTAATATTCAACTGTATTCCAACCTTCGGGTTCCACAAAAAGCTGGTGCCTGGTTTTGTCGAAAAATCGATCTATTTTGTCTTCAATTGAAGGACAATAGCGCGGGCCTGTTCCCTCGATTCTTCCTGAAAACATAGGTGAATCCTCAAACCCAAGTCGAAGGATGTCGTGAACTTTTGGTGAAGTGTAAGTGATCCAACAACTTCTTTGTTTTGTCAACCGTGGGGTGTCAGTATAACTGAATTTCTGCGGATTTTCATCCCCTTTTTGTTCTTCCATTTTGGAAAAATCAATGGTACGTCCATCCACCCTTACCGGTGTTCCGGTTTTAAGTCTCCCCGATTCAAAACCTGATTTTATCAATTGTTCGGTAATACCATACGAAGGAACATCTCCCATTCTTCCACCACCGAATTGCTTTTTCCCT
This sequence comes from Bacteroidales bacterium, assembly GCA_030690365.1. GTDB lineage: Bacteria > Bacteroidota > Bacteroidia > Bacteroidales > F082 > UBA6244. The sequence continues at coordinate 67,845 of JAUYGX010000010.1, forward strand.
ATGTGAATTTTCCCGCTTAAAAAAGTACCGGCAGTAATGATTACTGATCTAGAAAGTATTTTTTGTCCCATTCCTGTAATGACACCTTTTACGGTATTGCCCTCGATAATGAGCTCGGTAACGGTATCCTGCCAAAAATCCAGGTTTGGTGTCTGCTCCAGCATGTAGCGCCATTCCATGGAAAAAAGCATTCTGTCGCTTTGAGCTCTGGGGCTCCACATAGCTGGTCCTTTGGATTTATTTAACATGCGAAACTGGATCATGGTTTTGTCAGTCACAATACCAGAATAACCTCCAAGTGCGTCGATTTCACGAACAATTTGCCCTTTGGCAACTCCTCCCATTGCCGGGTTGCACGACATCTGGGCAATACGCTGTAAATTCATCGTGATGAGCAGGGTTTTTGAGCCCAGTTTGGCGGCAGCCGCGGCTGCCTCCGAACCTGAATGCCCGGCTCCTACAACAATGATGTCATATAGTTCAAACATAGTAGATGTTTCACGTGGAACAATGTAGTTTTAAGGCCGCAAAGTTAAGTAATAATCCTCTTTGGCACGCATCATGACTTTCTCTTCCGGACTATGATCATTATAACCTATCAAATGCAGAATGCCATGTATGATAACACGGGATAATTCATCATACCAGATTCCGTTGCTATGTGTGGCATTTTCGAAAACACGGGGTATGCTAATGTATATTTCGCCTGAAATAATTTCGTTGCTATGGGTAGTTGGAAAGGTGATGATATCAGTAAGCGTGTCGTGATCCAGAAATTTCAAATTTATTTCGTGCAATTGTTCGTCATTGCAAAATACATAAGCAATGTCTCCTGATCTTTTATTTTCGCAATGAATAACTTTTATTATCCATTGTTTTAAACGAACTTCCTTTGTTTTGAAATCGTCAACCGGAAAAAGATAATTAAAAGTGATCATTGTCTGATGCTACCTTCACTTGATTTGTCGTGTTGAAATAGGCATGAAGCAAACGTGCGCGCTCCTGATAAATCTGATTGTGGATGGCACTTATATCAAACGAAAGTTGAAGATTATTTTCTTCATCCAATTGAATTTTCTCCGACAGGTGCTGGATTACAAAAACCTTGTCAGAAAAGGTAAAACCGTTGCCATCAATAAGTGGTTCAGGTTGCATAATTTGTTCTGCGACGGCTTGATGAAATCCCTCGATAACAATGTTAAGTAACAGAAAATCAGTATTGTACGACAATTTAATAGGGTCAGAAGGGTGATTAATTATCCAGATATTGTACAATTCACTCAGTGAGGTTAAAATATTCCCAAAGTAGGTATCATTTATCATCAGGTGATCGCACAAAGTTTCGGTAAATTGCTCAATAAGACGAATGCCATTTTTACCAGCATGGACAGTAACGACTGGATTACTTTGGTTCATATTTTTCATTTTCTAACTTAAATAGATATTTTTTGTACAAGTCCAGGTAATAGGGCGATACTTCGATTGGAATGGTAAGTAATATTTCTTCCTGCCGAGTACTTTCCTCCTTATACTTAAGTTGTTGATTTTGGTTTCTATTTTCCCTGTTTTTTCCTTCGTTTGATTCCCTTTTTTTCTCTTTCTCTCTTTCCTGAAGGGCTTTATTTGATTGTAACAACCTGGTTTCTATATCCTTTTGGCGTTGCAGCGTTTCCTGCCGAAACTGACGATGAACCAGGTCATTTTCTGTTTTTTGCATTTCCTCAGCAATTTTGTTCAATCCGTCACCATTTTGTCCTGATGATTCTATTTCATTTACCAGATCCTGGAGTTGTCTTCGGATTTCGCCTTGCATGGCAGCTATTCGTGCCAATTCCTGGCTATTTCCATTAACGCCACCTGATCCGGATTCACCATCCTTTCCTTCTTTTTTGCCATTTTTCTTCATACGTTCTCCCAGTTTTTTCTGGGCATCCATAATATCCTCGAGTGAAGGTTTGCCCGGTCCGGGATTACTACACTGGCCCTTTCCACCTTTTTGACCAGGCATTTTCATGGAAGACTTCATCTGTTTTAACGATTCTGCCAGCATCAGCGAAAGATTATTGGTAGAGGTCATAGCAAATTGCTGCGACCCTAACGATTCGCCCACACGGCGTTCCTGAAGCGAGTTTAAAGCTTGTTCCAGATAGCTGTTTATCTTACCTGATTCGGCCAAAATAAACGGTTGAATCATGATTTGTCGCTGACTCAGTGCCCTTAATGAATCCTGAACCACAATAAAGTTGGTCTGCAACAGCTTAAGTTTTTCTGTATTGTCAATAAATTGAGGATCATTTTGTGAAGTCTCACCCACCTTTTTGATCATCTTTTCCTGCTCATAACTCATGTCGAGAAGATTGTCCAGAAGCGTTCTGACCTGTTCTGCATCTTCTCCCATTTGTTGGGCTTTGGCCCCTTCCAGATCCATCATCAGTTGATCGGCCATTTCTTTCATCTTTTCACCGGCACTTTGCTGATTTTCACCTGCCTTTTTTTCTTTACTTTTTTCAAGATTTTTTGAAGCCTCATTCATATCTTCATGAATGGAATTTGCAGCAGCAGAATCTTTTTTAATGTTAAACGGTTCTTCCAATTGTTGATCCAGCGAATCAGCTTCCTTCAGTTTGTCTTGAATATCTTCGAAGGATCTTTGGAGGTCCTTTTGCTGATCCAGATTCTCTTTGTTTTCGATTTCTTTGTTGTTTGTTTTTTTGGCCAAATCAAGTTGTTTTTCACTCAATTCTTCCAGCTTATTGATTGCTTCTTCCAATTTTTTCTCAACCTCATATTGTTTGAAAAGTTCCAGATTTTGTTCCAGGTTATCTTTTAGTTCCTGATTTTTTTCTTTCATCTCCTTTAAAAAATCTTCCAGCTTATTCTTGTCGAGATTTTCCATTTGCTCCTTGAGCTTCTCAAGTTCCTTGTCCATATCGCTTTTCATCAACTGATCGAATAATTCCTGAAGCATATTCATCTTTTGTTCCAGTACAGGATCTATCTTTTTATTAATCAGCGATTCAAGTTCTTTGATATCTTCATTAAGTTGCTTTATTTCTTCCATTTGCGATTTTATGGACGCTTCTTTTTCAAGCAAATCTGAAATTTTCTTTTTGTCCATCCAGTTTAAATCCTTTTTTTCAAAGAGATCCAGCGCTGTTTTTTCAATTTCTTTGTTCAGCAATTCAAGCTGGGCGAGTGATTCATTGAGTTTCTTTTTCACTTCCTCCGACTGTGATTCAGATTTCTCATTCAGCTCATCGGCATCAGGCAATTGCAGATAAAACATGGTAGAACGGCTCCTTTTGTAGGCATTTATGGCATCGTTATCGCGAACTTCAAAGCAATACGTTAGGCTTTCTCCGGGCGTAAACCCCATTTCATGCGGATTGAAACTGAAATCGAAAGGTTGCAGCAGGATGGATTTTTCCGGATAAAGTGCGACAGAATTCCATTTTTTTTCGGGCATACTATCTTTTCGGTACAAAAAAACCAGGCTGTAGAAGCCGTGATCGTCTTTAATTTCTCCACTAAAATGCGATTGCCCGTAATACCCTTGTTCCTTAAATTCCTGTACCTTGATTTGTGGAAACTCATCTGGAACCACCTGCAAGGTAAACACCAGCGAATCCGGGTGTTTTACAAACTGATTTTTTGGTAAAATGGTATAAACAAACGATTTAAATACCTGCTGCCTGTATTCAAACGTATTGGTATTTTCAGCCATGAGCCATATGGAACTGTCGGCAATTTGCATCTTGACCGAATCGGCATCTTTGGTAAATATTTTCCAATTTACCACAGTTCCTTCGGGTACAACCAAATCACCTGTGTTTTCGATGGTTTCGTCTTCTTTTGACAAATATTTTGGATAATTTAAATGGGATTCAAAACCATAGATAAGAGGTCGTGGAAAAACCTGAATATGGTACAATTGACTTACAAACTCCGGCGTGTTGATCGTAAAATGCACATCCTGATGGAGTGTTTTAAAAACGTACTGGTATTTCCCCTCTCCGGTTTCTCCCATGCGGTAACTATATTGCCCGTCGTTGATCGTAAGCTGAGTGGGCAACACATCTCCAACCACCTCAACATCCACAGTAAAATCATTTTTTTGAAGTGTTGTTAATTCCTTGTTTAGCAGGCGTATCGTGTAAGGCAGTGGTTTTTCAAAATGTGTGTTGTAATTTAATATGCGATTGCTTGGTTTGGTAATCACCGAAGGGTTGATGGTTGCTAACAGGAACAAAACAAAAAGCGGAGGCAGTACATATCTCAGGTACTTTTTGTTTCCTTTAAAATTAATGGCATTTTTAAATGGAACGGGAACCAGTTCTCCTGCTTTTTGGTTTATACTGGCCGTTATTAAATCCAATTGAGCCGATTTATCAGAAGCCTGAAGTTGAAGCGTGTTCAATAATTTATCACTGACTTCCGGAAAATAACGTCCGATGATGATGGATGCTTCTTCATAGGACAATGTTTTTCCCAGGTTAAAAATCTTTAATAAGGGAATAACAACGTAATATCCAATCACTAATAGGGTTGCCCCTAAAAACGAATAAAACAAACTCAAACGGATATTTGATCCGCTCCAGGCCAGGTATTCAAATAGGTTTACAAGCAGAAAAAATGAAATAACCAACGCCATACTGAGCAATAGTCCCCTGATTATTTGGTTCTTATAATACTTCAGAATAAACTGCCGTAGTTTTTCAATTAATATGTCGTAACTGGTTTTCATTGACAACTTTCGTGCATATTATGGTGTCATAATTTTATCAGGGGGCAAAGATAGAAATAACGTTGGTGTCAAAAATATTATCTTAGCCGATTGATTTTATTATCATGTTTAAATCGAAATGATTAAATCAAATACATTAATTGATATTTTATGAAACGGAAATTTATCACGCTTATTCTTTTGGCATTTTCAATTATGACCTATGCGCAGTGGAACGAAAACTCCAACATCGATGGAAAATGCTCGCATATTCCACAAAATGTCGATCGATCCGATTTATTGGGCCTTTATAATTGGCAAAGTCCATATTTATTTGATTATGACGTTACATTTTACAGATTGGATATTGAGGTAAGTAGCGATACTATTTTTGTTGGAGGAAATGGAACCATCAATGGAATTGCCATGGTGCCGCTCGACACATTTGCATTTGAGCTCATCCCGGATCAAAACATCGACTCAATATGGTTTAACGGTGTCCGTTACGACAATTATTATCGCGATGGGAACAATGTTTTAGTTCCTGTTGATGAAATCAATACCGGCACATCTTTTTCTGCCGTGATTTATTATCATGGTACACCTCTCACAGGAGGTTTTTTCTCAGGTGTAACGCACGCTTATTCGGATACTTACAATCAGCCTGTAACCTGGACATTGTCGGAACCGTTTGCCGCCAAGGATTGGTTTCCGGTAAAACAGGATTTGGAGGATAAGGCTGATTCGTGCTGGGTTTTTCTCACCACTACTACCAACAATATGGCCGGTTCCCAAGGATTATTAACCAACGTTGTAGAACTGGGAAATAGTAAACACCGTTTTGAATGGAAATCAAATTATCCCATCGATTATTATCTGATTTCATTCGCTGTTGCGGATTATCAGGAATACAATGTGTATTCGCATCCGGCAGAAATGAATGGCGATTCCATCCTTATCCAGAATTTTATTTACAATTCGCCAGGGTGTCTCGAAGCAAATAAAGCGGGTATCGATCAAACGGTTGAATTTATCGAAGTGCTCTCCGACAAATATATTTTGTATCCCTTCTGGCAAGAAAAATACGGACATTGTCTTACACAGCTGGGTGGTGGAATGGAACACCAAACCATGACCACTATAGGAGGTTTTTCGTTTCACCTTGTGGCTCACGAGCTGGGTCATATGTGGTTTGGCGACAATGTTACCTGCGCCACCTGGAGCGACATCTGGATCAATGAAGGCTTCGCAACTTATTCAGATTATCTGGCAACTGAGTACATTCAGGGATGGGATGATGCAAAAGCGTTAATCTCCAGCAAACAGAACAATGCCATGTCTTCGGCCGGAGGAAGCATTTATATTCCTGAAGAAGAGGTTTATCCGGGAAACGAATATCGCATCTTCTCAGGAAGACTTTCGTACGACAAAGGGGCAGCCATCATTCATACACTGCGTCATGAAATCCAGAACGACAGCCTGTTTTTTGCCGTGATGAAAACTTTTCAAACTAATTTTACTGGAAGTACGGCTACCGGGGATGATTTTAAAAATACCGCCGAGCAGGTAACCGGAATGGATTTCGGTTATTTCTTCGATCAGTGGTACTACGGTGAAGGATACCCGATTTACGATCTCGACTGGTATTCCTCTGACAACACGTTTTTTCTTTCGTCCACCCAATCAACCTCTTCCACAACACCCTTCTTTAAGATGATTATGGAGTACAAGCTTCTTTTCCTGGATGGAACCGATACCATTGTTAAACTTCAGCAGACTTCAAATTTCAATTCGTTCGAAATTGAGACCGGTAAAAAAGTCGGGTTGGTTATGGTAGATACTGAAAAATGGACCATGGAAAAGGTGAACAGTCTGATAGTGAATATAAATGAAATCGATTCGGCAACCTATTTTACGGTAGGCCCCAATCCTGTATTAGATCATGTAACAGTTTATTTCCACAACGATACAATTCATTTGCGCACCATCGATTTGATGGATTTGGAGGGCAGAGTAATTCAGTCAGTCGAAACCAATCTCGATGAAATTCAAATAAATACCACTGCATTATCGAAAGGAATTTATCTGATAAAAGTTAGTAATGGGCAAAAATCCATGATCAGGAAACTCATCAAATAAAAACCAGCCAAAACCAAATTTAGGCAACCTGATCAATGTTGATTAGGTTGTTTTTTTTATGGGAATCAGAATCGAAATGATAATGCTTCCAAACAATATGGCGAGTACAATCAGCAACGAATGCATTGTTTCGATGTTATAAAACGGATGAATGAGCATTTTAACCCCGATAAACACCAATAAAACGGAAAGCCCGGTTTTGATAAACCAAAACTTTTGAATGATGCTTTCCACCAGGAAAAACAAGGAACGTAGTCCGATAATTGCAAAGATATTTGAAAAGTAAACAATGTAGGGATCGCGTGTAACGGAGAAAATGGCCGGAATAGAATCGACGGCAAAAATCACATCGGTAAATTCTATCACCATCAACACCACAAAAAGGCTGGTAATATATAATTTATTGTTTTTCCGGATGAAAAACCGATCACCCTGGTATTCGTTGTCCACCGAAAAATACTTACCGGCAAACCGGATCACAGGATGATTGGTGGTGTCGATATTATCTTCTTTGTTTCGTTCGATAAACATTTTAATACCTGTGAATACCAGCAACAATCCAAAGCCATAAAGAATCCACGAAAACTCCTGAATTAAAACAGCGCTGAGAAAAATAAACAAAAACCTCATTACGATGGCCCCCAGAATACCCCAGAAAAGTATTTTGTGATAATACATTTTTTTCACCCCGAAGGAGTAAAAAATCATGAGAATAACAAAAATATTGTCCACCGAAAGTGAATACTCGATGAGGTAACCAGTAATAAATTCCAGTCCCAGATTTTGCTTGTAGGAGCTAAGTGCAGAAGCAAAATTGTCGGGGTCAATCTTAATGGGATGATTGTATTTTGTAATGAGATCGGAGATCTGCTCTGCATTTTGCGGATTGTGAATCTGATTTCCAAAAAAGTAAATCAAAGCCCAGAAAATCAATGCAAATCCTACCCAAACCGATGTCCAAAATAAGGCACTTTTAAAGGTAACCGGTTTATTTTCTTTATTTAAAAGACCAATGTCGAGAAATAACAGAAAGGTAATGAGGATGATAAACCCACCAAAAATCAAAATTTCGTGCCAACTCATTTTCGTCCAATTTTATTCCAAAAATACTTAAATAAGCCTTTGAACCCGATTTTGCCAATCAACAATGTTTACTTCTGAAATAAATCCGAAAAAACAAGGAGATTAAAAAAATAAATAATTGTATTTTTACTGCCTAAACTAAGATGAACACCATGAAAAAAATTGCTTTGCTTTACTGGGGAACTGGTGGTAACGTTGAAAGAGCTTCCCAAAAAGTTTATTCGATGTTCGACCCTGAAATAATTGATATGGTAGATGTTGTAAGTTTCGACATGAGTACTTTGAGCAATTACAAACTGTTGATATTTGGAGGATCGACCATTGGTGCCGAGAACTGGATTGATGCCAAAGCGGATAATGAATGGAATCGCTTTTTTAGAAAATTAGAAAAACAAGAACCATTGGATTTTATCGTTGCATTTTTTGGATTGGGCGATCAGGTTTTATATCCCGATCATTTTGTGGATGGTTTGGGTGTATTTCAGGAAGAAATGGATGAGCTAAAAGTTAATGTTATCGGGCAATGGCCTGTGGATGGTTACAAATTTACCGATTCGGATGGAATTAAAGACAATCATTTTTATGGGTTAGCACTTGATATCGACAACGAGCCTGTATTGACCGATCAAAGAATAAAAGGCTGGACGGACCTGATTAAGCAATACATATAATTTTCAAATATAAAAACCCACCCGATGGTGGGTTTTTATATTCAAATTCCAATTTCCAAGGAAAAACAAACTAACGGCCGTCTGTTCATTAGTTTTTACCCGACATGATTTCTGTGTTATCAAACAACTATTTTTGCAAAATACCGTTGTCATAAAAATTAGTTATTCATGAAATTATTCACCTCTTACTTCACCCTACTCGCCTTACTGGCATTTTCTTCTCATTTATCTGGCATGAGTACTGATCCTGATACTGTTAATATACTGTCGGCCGATACCACTTTTGCCGTTTTGGTTGGCGATACGCTGCCAGGAACTTTGCAGGATTCATCTGCTTTTGAAGAAGATATATATACAGATTCGCCCATAGATACTACCGGAACCTTTGATTTGCTTATACGTGATTCTCAAATACTTCGTGCCATTGATAGTATGACCTATCTGAAGTTTTACAATAGACAATTTTTTATTTCCGATTCGGCGTATGCTATTACCAAAAGCAAGTTTGCTATAGATGATATTCCGGACTACCCTGATTCGGTTTATGCTTCACGAATCGAGAAACTGAATAAACAAACCCCCATCGAACTTACTTATAATAAAGAAGTTAAGAACTATATCTATCTGTATGCCAACAAAAAAAGAAATCTGACTGCACGCATGCTTGGTTTGGCGGAGATTTATTTCCCCATGTTTGAAGCAGAACTTGACAGGTTTAACATGCCACTCGAAATTAAGTACCTTGCAATTGTTGAATCTGCACTAAATCCTGCTGCCGGTTCGAGAATGGGTGCCAAAGGGTTGTGGCAATTTATGTATGGAACAGGAAAGGTATACGATTTAAAGGTAACTTCACTGGTGGACGATCGTTACGATCCGTTGAAAAGTACGGTGGCGGCCTGTGAACATCTGACCGATTTATTTGAAATATATGGAGACTGGTCGTTGGTTTTGGCGGCATACAATTCCGGTGCAGGAAATGTGAACCGAGCCATCCGCCGGGCTGGCGGGACCAAAAATTACTGGGCCGTTTGGCCATTTTTACCACGAGAAACCCGCGGTTATGTACCTGCTTTTATTGCAGTAAATTACATCATGAATTATGCTCCCGAACACAATATTTATCCCATGCGCCCGGGTTCCTTTTATTATGATGTCGACACAGTAACGGTGACGAGCATTCTGGCCTTCGATCAATTAAACGAAATGATGGGTATCCCTTTGGATGAGCTTCGGTTTTTAAACCCGCAGTTTAAAATGGGCATTGTCCCTGCTACGGACGGGAAAACCTATATCTTACGAATTCCACATCAGTTTGTAGACAATTATATTACCAACGAAGATTCGCTATATGCATTTAAAACCAAGAAAGGCGTTGAGCATGATCAATTAATGGCGGAGGTTAAAAAGGCCCGCGACCGCAATATTCACATTGTGCGAAGTGGCGAAAGCCTGGGTATAATTGCTAAAAGGAACCATGTGTATGTAAGTCAGATTAAACACTGGAACAATTTAAAAAACAACACCATTTATCCCGGGCAAAAACTTGTTCTGTTTGGAAGTGGTACTGTACAATATGAAAGTAAATCAGGCAATCCTGTTGTCCGGTCAGGTGAACAATCCAGTCATGTTGTTAAGAATGGTGAAAACCTGGGTCTGATTGCAAAAAAGTATCAATGTTCGGTTACCGACCTAAAGGAATGGAATAACTTGAAAAGCAACAATATTTATCCAAATCAATCGCTTACCGTTTACAAACCGGAGAGTAAAAAATCAAACTCGGTTACCAAGGGTAAGTATCTGTACCATGTAGTTCGAAAAGGAGATACCTTATGGGATATTGCCAAAGAATATGATGGCGTAACTGTTGATCAAATCAAGGCTCTGAATAAAATGCATAACATCAACAAACTGAAGCCTGGTCAAAAAATTATTGTTGCCGAGATCGGTTAATAGCAATATATTGGTTAAGTCTGAGTTATATAAATATCATAAAATCAACAAGAACCATGGTTTTAAGCAGGTTTAAATTATTAGGTGTATTTACAGCAATTACTATTTGGACGCTATCCTTTTCATCGTGTATTCCCGACTCAAATAAATCGAATAAACCCCGCTCCATCGGGAATAGTTCCGAGGTGCTGGTTGTTCTACAGAATCAGGAACAATGGGACGGACAAATTGGCCAGGTCATTCGAAAATACCTGGGTCAGGAGCAATATGGTTTGCCACAGTCGGAACCAATTTTTAAACTGAGCCACATTACGGTGGCCAATTTTTCCGACTTATTTAAAAAGCACAGAAATCTGTTGATAGTAGAAATTGATCCAACCATTACCAATTCAAAAATGGAAGTGTTCAGCGATTTTTGGGCTGGCCCGCAACGTGTTTTTCGTATAAAATGCCCAAGTGCAGATGCTTTTGTTGAAACCTTCGCGACCAACGAACAAACCATTATCAGTACTTTTGGCGAGGCAGAACGGGCTCGTATTTTGGATGTATTCAGACCTACTTCTAAAAATAAAGTCAGCGAAGCAGTTCAAAAACAGTTTAAACTGAATATGGTAATTCCGGCTGGTTTTTATATGGCCAAATCCGAAACCGGTTTTATGTGGATCAGGAAGGAAATTCCTGAATACAGCCAGGGGATCATTATCATGTCGGAACCGTATATGTCGGAGGCTCAGTTTTCGCTTGAAAGCATTGTAGCGCGGATTAACCGCAATTTAGAACAATATGTACCCGGTTCTTCTGAAGGGTCATTTATGGTCATCGATCAAAAATTTGTATTGCCAGAAGCTTCACAAGTAGATGATTTTCCGGCCGAATATACCATCGAAATCAGGGGTATGTGGAATGTGGCCAATGATTTTATGGGTGGGCCATTCGTTAGTTATTCTTTTACTGATAAGGAAAACAAGGATATTTTCACCCTGATGGGTTATGTATATTACCCAAATAATAACAAACGCGATTTACTACGACAGGTAGAGGCTATTTTGTATTCGGTAACCCCCGTGAAGTAGAAAAAAAGTTAAGAGATTGTAAATCTTGGAAAGAGTTGCAGCGAATATTGTAATTTTGTCAGGCTATGGAAGATGAGAAATTTAAACATGATCTGGATGAACTTTTCAGGCTATTTAAAAGATTGGTCGAAAAGCAATCCTTGGAAGATATTCCGGGTGTGGACAATATGATGCTTAAGCAGTTTCAGTTTTTTTTCAGTAACTACGAAAGCATGAAGGATCAGATCAGCCACCAGCTTCAGGGTCAGTTTGGCGAACCTGTAAAAAAAATGGTGAGTACCTTAATCGTACAGCTACGTGAACAACTGGGGGAAGACGACGATGACTTTTTGCTTGATGATCAGCAGGAAGACATCAAAAATTTAAATGTACCCCGTGGTGTGGCCGCCATCGACGAAATGCTTAAGAAGCCAGGCCTTACCGAAGATCAAATCAACGAGCTCCTCGACCGAAGAGCCGAATTATTGTAATAACTTGTTCCTAAACTGATAACTGCTGCGTGGCTAAATACAACATTCTAAACTACCTGAAGAATTATTACCGGAAAAAATCGAAGTTCTCTTTAGCCTCAGATGTCTTTTTTCTGTTGTTTATTGTATTGTTAATTGTACCTGCCAGCAGGGTCGAGGTGATGTCGTTTATCATTCGTCTTACCTCGGGGTCGCCATCAGAATTAAAAGCTGAGGAACAATTCTCCATTACTTCACAGGATAGAACCTGGCAACTTTCGGATATGAATGGTGATAAAATAACCTTGTCGTCACTCATGGACGACAGGCCTGTTTTCATTAATTTCTGGGCTACCTGGTGTCCTCCCTGCGTAGCCGAATTGCCCGGTATTGCCGAATTATACAAGAAGTATGGAAATCAGGTGCATTTTATCCTGGCCACCAATGAACCCACATCCACAGTGTTGCCTTTTGCCGAAAAACGGCAATTAACCGAATTGCCATTTTATCAATATCATTCAACCCCGGCGGCGTTTTACTCCGAAAGCATCCCGACAACCTTTTTATTAAGTAAAAACGGAAAGGTTGTTTTGAGCAAAAAAGGAGCAGCCCGATGGGATTCAGATCGTATGAGTCAAATAATTGATCAATTGTTAAAAGAATAAAGCCAGTTAGCTTTGTAAATACTATTTTTGTCAACAAAATAATAACCGATGAATACACGCTCTTTTGGATTTTTAGTTTTATTTATCATGCTCTTTGGCAGTATGGGTTTTTCACAAATTATTAGCGAAAACGCTAAACGTAAGATTACCATTGGTTTTGATATGTTTACCGATCTGTGGCAGAACGTTCCCGATAACATGGATGTACGTACCATTCACCAGGGAGCCAATGTATTTGGAATGTATAATTTTCAAATTAACAAAGGCACTTCAACCTTTGGAATTGGATTGGGAATTAGTAACCACAACCTGTATAGCCATTCGAGAATTGACAATATAAAAGGAGACACCATCGTTTTTTCCCCTATTACTGAATCCTTTAAAAGGAGTAAAATCAATCTCACCTACCTGGATATTCCATTTGAACTCAAATTCAGGTTTAAAAACGAAATGAAACTGGGTGTAGGATTTAAAATCGGATATCTGATCAGCAGCAAGGAAAAATATGTTGGCGATACTCCCGAACAGGCCACCCGTGTTACCATTAAAACCAAAACGATTGCGCAGTTACAGGATTATGCTTATGGATTTACCCTCCGGGTTGGTTATAAGTCGGTAAACCTGTTTGGTTACTACCAGATATCGCAAATCTTTAATAATGAGCGTGGCCCCGAATTGTATCCCATTTCAGTGGGTATTACACTTACACCTTTCTGATAGCATCATGAAGACAAAAAAAAAGCGGACCAATCAGTCCGCTTTTTTATTTTATGATAATTCCGATTAATATCTGTAATGATCGGGTTTGTATGGACCATCAACATTTACGCTCAGGTAATCGGCTTGTGCTTTGGACAACCGGGTAAGTTTTACACCAATTTGTTCCAAATGTAAGCGAGCCACTTCTTCATCCAAATATTTAGGAAGACGATATACACCTACTTCATATTCATTGCGTTTTTCCCACAAATCAAGTTGAGCCAGTGTTTGGTTGGTAAACGAATTGCTCATTACAAAGCTGGGATGACCTGTTGCGCAACCCAAATTCACCAAACGACCTTCAGCCAGCATAAAAATGGCATGACCATCAGGATATACATATTTATCAACCTGTGGTTTGATGTTGATTTTCTGAATACCGGGAGTCTTTTCCAATTTACTCACCTGAATTTCATTATCGAAATGGCCAATGTTACACACGATGGCCTGATCTTTCATGTTTGCCATGTGTTCGGCAGTAATAACATCCTTGTTGCCTGTAGTGGTAACAAAGATATTTCCTGATTTTACAGCTTCTTCCATGGTGGTAACTTCAAAACCTTCCATGGCTGCCTGCAAAGCACAAATGGGGTCGATTTCGGTTACCATCACACGTGCTCCATATGAACGCATGGAATGTGCAGAACCTTTTCCTACATCACCATAACCGGCTACAACCACCACTTTTCCGGCAATCATAACGTCGGTGGCGCGTTTTATACCATCGGCCAACGATTCGCGGCATCCATACAGGTTGTCGAACTTCGATTTGGTTACCGAGTCGTTAACGTTGATAGCGGGAATTAAAAGCTCGCCTTTTTCAAACATCTGGTACAAACGGTGAACCCCGGTGGTAGTTTCTTCCGAAACACCTTTCCAATCGGCAACCGTCCGGTGCCATTTGTTGTCATCTTCAGCCAAGGTGGATTTCAACAATTCCAGAATTTCTCCTTCTTCGATGCTTTCAGGAATAACGTCCAGAACGGAGGCATCCTTTTCGGCAGCAAAGCCTTTGTGAATAAGTAAGGTAGCATCGCCACCGTCATCAACAATCAGTTGTGGTCCTTCACCATCAGGGAAACTGAGAGACTGGAATGTACACCACCAGTACTCTTTCAAAGTTTCACCTTTCCAGGCAAATACAGGAATTCCGGCTGCGGCAATGGCTGCCGCTGCCTGATCCTGAGTAGAAAAGATGTTGCAACTGGCCCAACGTACATTGGCACCAAGGGCCACCAGGGTTTCAATAAGCACGGCCGTTTGAATGGTCATATGCAACGAACCAGTAATCCTCACCCCTTGTAAAGGTTTGGTTTTGCTGTATTTATTGCGAATTGCCATTAAACCAGGCATTTCCTTTTCGGCAATCTCAATCTCTTTTCTGCCCCATTCGGCCAGAGATATATCTGCAATTTTGTATTGCAATTGTTCTTCAACGATTAATTCTGTCATAAATATTATTTGATTTGTCTAATGATCAATAGGTTGTACCTTTATAGGTTGTCAAATTAAAAGAGCGACAAAGATACAATTTTTTATTTTATTTTTGAAGAGCGTCAAATAGTTACGCTATCTGAAACTTTTTGATTCATTTGTCAGTATAAAAATCGTGTTATAACATCATTAATGGATATTTTTAGTACATATCAACCTGTTCGGCTAGTGTTTGGCAATCAACTAAATGAACAACGTCCTCCAGGCTTAAAATCGTTTGGCACGCATGTTTTGCTGATTTATGGTCAGGGTTCTATGAAGAAATTTGGGTATTACGACCAGATAAAAAAACTTTTGGCAGAGGATGAATCTATAAATGAATTGATTTTTAAAGGAAATATGGGCGTAATAACAGGGATGTTGCATATTTAAACCGATAGCTGAATGAGAAATAAGCAAGATATAGAATCTGAAAATCCGGAAATAACGAACACTTTGCAAGATCGTATCAAGGAGCTGGAAGCCAGGATTTCTCAGTATGAAAAAACCATCTTTGAGCTGGAATCGAAAAATATGGCCCATACAGATGTAATTAACCATGTACCACTGGCCATGATCAGCCTGGATGCATTTGGTTATATAAAGCTCATCAACAGTTCTTTTAGTAAATTGTTCGATTATGCCCAGGCAAACCAAAACCAACATATACACATCAGCCGGTTTTTGCAGTTTGATGACAATAAACTGAGCGAAAAAATTTCAAGACTTCTCGACGATCATATTCAATTTGATATTGAAACAAAAATTTCAGATCTGGGGGCTTCCGACAGTTATTTCAGGGTTAGGGGAATTTCGATTACCAATGGTGGTGGAAAAGCTACAGCCCACTTAATTATAATTGGAAATATTACACAGCGCCGAATGGCTGAAAAAAACCTGATTCTGGCAAAGGAAAAAGCCGAAGAAGGAAATATACTGAAAACGGCTTTTCTGAGCAATCTCTCTCACGAAATACGTACGCCATTAAATCATATTTTGGGTTTTCTCGAATTGCTCTTAATGGAGGATTTACCATCAGAGGACCGTGAAGAATATACGCAAATTGTCCGGGGCAGCAGCGATATCCTCCTAAAGCGTATTGAAGACGTTATTAATATTTCAAAGATCGAAACCCGACAGATGGACGTGCATAACGACAACCTGGCGGTGGCTGAAATAGTAAAAAATGTGTTTGGTGAATCGAAACGCATTCAGCATCAACACAGTAAACAGAGTCTACAGGTTGTGATAAACGAACAAGCTGAATATGGAAATCTGGTTATATCGGCTGATACCCGCAAAGTACATCAGATTTTAATTAATCTGCTTGATAATGCGGTGATTTTTACCCCTGTAGGCAAAATCGAAATCGGATATTTCGTTGAGAATAAAAATGGTGTTTGTTTCTATGTAAAAGATCCCGGAATTGGAATTGCACCTGAATTTCACGAATCTATTTTTGAACATTTCAGGCAGGTAGATAATTCTCCCACACGTGTGGTTGGTGGATCTGGTTTGGGATTGGCTATCGCAAGCGGAATGGCCAAACTGATGAATGGCTCCATCAGCCTGGATTCAGCTCCGGGCCAGGGCTCCACATTTTATCTTCACTTACCCGAATCTATTATCTCAGTTGATTCTATTTTGCCCGACAACAAACAGGTGGTTATCGAATATGATTGGACAGACAAAAACATTGTTGTTGCAGATTATGAACTAGTTAACTTTAATCTGATCCATGTGATGTTGGCTAAAACCAAAGCCAATTTACATTGGGAAAAAACGGGTGAAAATCTGATGAGTCACTTAATGGAACAAAAAGAAGATTTGATTGTTCTGGATGTGGATGTTCCTGGAATTCCGTTGGTTGAATTAATAAATTCAATCAAACAACAATATAACCAAATCCGTATTCTGGTGATTGGAAACGAATTGGAATTGGAGCAAACCGAAATTCTTGAAAAAACCCAGGTTGATAAAATTATGTTCAAACCGGTAAAAAAAGCAGAACTTTTACAGGAAATCAACCGACTGTTTACAGATTCCTGAAACCTGAGTTTGCGCTTTCGAAAAGGGAGCTATTCCCCTTATTTTGTGTACCATTAGATTTCATGCAACCATTCAGATTGGCTTTTTGTCAACAGTACAAAGTATAAAGGGAATTTATTAACTTGCTGCCCTGTTTTTCCATCGTGTGGAAAAATGAACTGGGTCGCATGGAATTTGATAAAACATTTATAATTAGGCTGTTAAAGAATGATAAAAAAGCACAGGAGCTTTTTTATCAGCACCTTGCTCCAAAAATGTATGGAGTTTGCTTGCGTTTTGCGCTTGATAAGGATGATGCAGCCGATATTCTTCAGGATGGTTTTATCAGAGTTTTCGTTCATTTAAAGGATTTTAGGGGAGAGGGTTCGATTGAAGGTTGGGTCCGGCGTACCATTGTAAATACGGCTATTAACTATTACAATAAAAGAATTAAACAGGGAATTAAAACTGATTTAGATCAGGTTAAAAACGTGAATCAAACCAAAAGTCTGGTGGTCGAAAACATGTCATCACGCGAGTTGATGGAAATGATAAATGAATTGCCGGAGGGTTACCGAACCGTTTTTAACCTGAATATCATCGAAGGGTATACCCATAAAGAAATAGGAGAAATGTTGGGTATTTCGGAAAATACTTCTAAATCGCAACTTTCGCGTGCCAGGGTAAGTTTACAAAAACGTTTGAAAAAGATAGAAGAAAAAGAAAATTTGTGATAGAACAGAATGACCATATTGACCAGTTAATCAGGGAAAAATTTGATTCCTTTGAACCCGTACCTCCACCTCAGGTATGGCAAGGTGTATTGTCTGGTTTGGAAGCACATCAGAAAGCCATTGCACTTAGACAGAAGCGGACCATTGCCATCCTAACTGCTGCTTTCCTGTTGATCCTTCTGACTTTGTATTTTTTGATTCCCGGAATTTCGGGCGTTAGCAATTCTCCCGTCCAGAACGGGAATATAATTGCGGAAGTCATTGAAAACACCACCGAAGAACATACTGAAAGTAATAATCCGGGAGAGGTAGATACACAAACAGTTACAGTGCTGGAACAAGAGGGAGTAATTTCTGACGAAAACCATCAACCAAAGGTTTCTGAAACTTTAGAAGTTGTTGAACGCCTAACTGATCCGAAAGTTAAATCCAATCAGAATCAATCGACGACTAAACAGTTGGTTGCCAAGAACGAGCAGCCTGATGCAATATTCGCTGAAGATGACTCATATGTTGACCTGTTTGAAATGTCGGGGTTAAGTTTCAGAAAAATCTTCAGCATTAACCAACTTACCTCGGATTCGGCGATGTTTTTGTTGCAACAAAGCAACAATACTGAGAAATTTGGCGAAAAGGCGATAGGCTCACCAAGAATAAAGCAACATCCAAAATCGCATAACTGGTCAAGTTTCATTGGTATTTCTCCGGAGTTTGTGGTAACATCATTCGATTCGGTTACGATTTTAAATTCGTATGCGCTCAATTACGAGCCTATTTACTTCATTAATAGGCATTTATTCGTGAGGTTCGGAATTGGCGTTACCACTGCACGCGACCGGGGCTTTGCCAAGCTCGATTATATCAGCAACGATTTAATGGGCACATACAACGATGTTTATAATGTAACATTCGATTCTATTGATGGTCAGGTGGTTCCAACCTATTTCACAAAAACCGTAGAAGTATGGGACAGCATCCGCCACCTTTCGGTTTCAGAGGTTACCAACCGTTATGTTTATGTTCAGGTTCCGGTGTTGATAGGGTATTATCATCAAAGTAAAAACTCCGGATTAAACTGGTATTTTTATGGCGGTCCGGCATTGAATGTGCAAGTGGGTAAAGCAATTGATACTCCGCATCCGGCAGAGAAAGACATTGAAATCATTCGTTTTCAAAATAAATTACCCGAAAGAAGTACTACCTACTTCCAGTTGTGGCTGGGTGCCGGAGTTGAATATAAAGTATCTGATCAATTCTCTGTGGCCATCGAGCCCGGTTATCGGTACTATCTGAATTCTATATACAATCAACAGGAATATAATAAACCAATTTCGGCATTTACGCTGAGAGTGGGTACTATAATACGTTTAAACTAACTGATGACTATAACTCATGATCAATCTTAAACTTCCATATGTAAAAGTTAAAACATGGCTCCTGGTGCTTGTGTTGGTGGTAAACGCTTTCGCATTAAAAGCCGGAATCGAGCCCAATAAAGTATTTGTCTCGGGGCAGGTTTTACATGTAAAGTATGGTGGACCTATTCCTAATCATCCGGTGACCATTTGTTCGCGCAATGGTTCCGATGTTCGTGGATATTATTACAAGGAGATATTTACCAACGACGAGGGTTATTTTTTCGATACCATCGTAACCAACGATAAAAGTGGAACTTATGTTATTTCCACACGCGATAAATTTAATGAATCGTTTGAAAAAACTTTGCATTTCAGATTCGGAGAAATCATTTATTCCAACATTATGCTATGCAATTTCGCCATCGATGCTCCTTATCAATTTAAACCTTTACAGGCCAGATTTAAATATGTTCAAAAAGCAGGAGGCGATCGTTTTCGTTTTTATTTCTTTGACCAAACAACCAACCCGGATATCATTTTCTGGAAATGGAGTTTTGGCGACGGAACAACTTCATCTGAGCGAAACCCTGAACATGTTTATAGCCGCCCGGGTTTGTTTCAGGTCAGTCTGACAGTAAACCTGATCGTCAATTCTCAATTGTTATCAAACACAATTACCCAGCTGGTCTACATCAGTCAATTGGAGTATCATCATTTCGGAGGCCATGTATTTTCAGAAGAGATGCCCATTGATTTGGGTTTTGCCTATCTGTATTTAAAGGATTCTGCCAACCACTTCTTTCCTATCGATACAGCAAGAATCGACACATTAGGGTATTATTATTTTTACCAGATTCCGGCAAGCGATTATGTGGTGAAAAGTGAGCTCAACAAAAACTCGGTTTATGCCGGGAGACTACTTCCTACCTATTATGGCGATCAACTTTTTTGGCAGGAAGCGAGATCTATTCACCTCGATCATACTTCCTGGGAATACGACATCCGATTAAAGCCAATGGATGAGTACATGCCCGGAAATGGCTATATCGAAGGCCATATTGAGTATGATAATTTGCCTAAGGGAACGGTAGATACACGTCCGGCAGTTGGTGCAAACATATTTTTAATTGATGAAGACGACCACATGCTGATGTGCTCAAACGCAAACGACATGGGCGTATTTGTATTTGGAGACATGGAAACTACCTCGTACTGGGTTTACCCTGAAATCACAGGAGTTTTGGCTGAAAAGATTAAAGTGGACCTTTCCGATGAAAATCCCAATGCTACCGGCATTCACATTACAGTTGTTGAGGATGTTGCCAGTGGTGTAAATGATGAATTGGTTTCGATTGGGCAGGAGCTAATTTTTCCCAATCCTGCCTCCGATGCGATTACCGTTCAATTCAACACCAAATTAAACCAACCCCTGGATATCGAGTTGTATAATACGCAAGGCAAATTGGTAAAATCATATTTTCCAATAGCTTACAGCACAAATTCTGTGAATCTTGATGTGAGTGATGTTGAAACAGGAATGTATCTTCTACAATATCATGATGGTAAAACCAGTAAAAGCTATCGGATTGTGGTAACCAGGTAGTTTATTTAAAACCCCACCTGGCTCCTTCTTTGGTATCCTTTACCTGAATATTTAATTTGGCCAGTTCATCTCTGATGCGATCAGAGGTGACCCAGTCTTTGTTTTCCTTGGCAAGCTTGCGAAGGTCAAGAATGGTATCCATGAGGTAATTCACCAACTGGTCGTTTTGTTGATTTTTTTCAGGAATTAAACCAAGAACATCGAATAAATAGGTTCCTAAAAGATGCTTTAGTCCCTCTATATCTGCCTGGGTTAACTCTTCTTTTCCATCATTTACCAGGTTGATCATCCGGCTGACTTCAAATAACTGAGCAATGGCAATCGGTGTATTAAAGTCGTCATTCATGGCACTTTCCAGCGATGCTTTATACTCATTTATATCAAATGACGAAGCAGGGGACGGTTTTAACTGATCGATGAGATTAAACGATTCAAAAAGTTTCGACATCCCTTTTTCTGCTGCTTGCAGTGCTTCATTGGAGAAGTCGAGCGTGCTGCGGTATTGGGCCTGGAGAATAAAAAACCGGATGGTCATCGGTGTATAAGCCTTTTCGAGAGAAGGGTGGTTTCCCGAGAAAAACTCATCCAGGTTAATGAAATTGTTGAGCGATTTTCCCATTTTCTGCCCATTAACCGTAATCATGTTGTTGTGCATCCAGTACTTTACCGGATCATGTCCTTTGGACGCATTGGCCTGAGCGATTTCAGATTCGTGGTGAGGGAAGAGTAAATCCATTCCACCTCCATGAATATCGAACGGATCGCCCAAATACTTGGCTCCCATGGCAGAACATTCAAGATGCCACCCCGGAAATCCTTCGCTCCACGGTGATGGCCAGTGCATGATGTGCCGCGAATCAGCCTTTTTCCAAAGGGCAAAGTCGAATCCATTTTTCTTTTCTTCCTGTCCGGCCAAATCGCGGGTGTTTTGCAACAAATCTTCTACCTTTCGACCCGAAAGCTTGCCGTATTCATATTTTTGGTTGTATTTAGCCACATCAAAATATACAGAACCTCCTGCCTCATATCCATATCCGTTGGCGAGGATGGATTTTACCAACTCAATCTGCTCGATGATATGCCCTGAAGCGGTAGGTTCGATGCTGGGATGCAGTACATTCAGCTCATCCATATTCGCATGGTAGCGGTCGGTGAAATATTTGACCACTTCCATAGGTTCCAGCATTTCGAGCCGCGCTTTTTTGGCGATTTTATCTTCGCCTTCGTCTGCATCATTTTCCAAATGCCCTACATCGGTAATATTACGCACATAGCGAACAATATATCCCAGGTGTTTTAGGTATCTGAATACAATGTCGAAAGTAATGGCGGCCCTGGCATGGCCTAAATGTGCATCACCGTAAACCGTTGGCCCGCAAACATACATGCCTACATGAGGAGGCGCAATGGGCTCGAACAGTTGTTTTTTCCTGACAAGGGTATTGTAGATGTGCAATTGGGTTTCCATGACCGTTATGATTTTAAGCTGCAAAATTAAGAAAAGACTGGTGAATCGGCTACAAATTGAAATTTGAGATACCGATGGTTAAAGTTTGAGACAAATTTTGACTAAAACTAAAGTTGTTTAACAAAACATCGGCGGCGTTTATGCTGAATGTGGTCGTAGTTTTTCCAAGTGGTGGAACCTTTTAAATTGGTTTCGAACATACCCGTGGTTTCAACATATTTTATTCCGTTGTCGATCATGGATTGTTGCAATTCATTGATCAAAATGGCGGGCAGGCCAAGTTTTTGGTAATGCGGATCGACTCCAGTGAGCAGTAAATCCATGACTTCGGGATTATTGAGTGCCTTTTTAATATGGATAAATCCAAAAGGAAATAAATGACCATTGGCTTTCTGCATGGCCTTGGACAAACTGGGTAATCCGATGATAAAGGCGGCCAGAGCGCCCTCTTTTTTAATCATGATAATGTACTTTGGAAGCAGCACATCCATGTATTTTTGTGTGGCACTTTTGATTAATTCATCCGAAAAGGGGCTTACGTATGGAAGTTCTTCAAAAGCACTGTTTAAAAGATGAAATACATCATTTAAGTAAAAGGCCATTTCCTTTTTTTCTGTCAGATGAATTACTTCCAGGTTATTGCGTTGTTTGATAATTTCCACCAATCTGGTGGCCTTTTCAGGAATTTCTTCAATTTTTAACAAATACTCAACCCAGTCGTTTTCCTTGGTATATCCAAGATCTTCTATATGTTTTTGATAATAAGGGAAATGCATCACCGAAGCAATGGAGGACAGATAGTGAAACCCCTCGATGAGTAAACCCTGATTGTCGAGGTTGGTAAAGCCCAAAGGACCATGAATCCCTTTAACACCCTGCTTGGCGAGCCATTTCTCAGCTACCTCAAACAACGCCCGGGTTACTTCCATATCATCAATGACTTCAAATCGGGTAAAACGACCCATATTTATCCCGGTCTTTTTATTGTAATCATGGTTGATAATGGCTCCGATACGTCCCACACATTGCCCATCCTTCCATGCGGTCCAGAATTTGGCATCACAAAAATGGAAAGCAGGATTTGTTTTCGCTGTTAATTGTTTCACTTCATCAGTTTTTAAGGGAGGCACCCAAAATGGATGATCTTTATAAAGCTTAAACTGAAAATCAACAAAGGCCCGACGATCGTTATGTGTTATAACCTCTTTAATATCAATCATGTAATAAAGTATAATGAATATTCTATGCAAATATACTACAACCCTTTTAGTAAATTGATAGTTTGGGGTGTTTTTGCTTTTGATACTTGATTAAATTTGCCACTGTTAATTTAATAACATGAACATGGAAAAAATATTGGTAATTGGTTGTTCAGGACAAATAGGTTCAGAATTGGTAATGGCCCTGCGTAGCAAGTATGGAAACGAAAATGTTTTTGCTACTGATATTAAATATCCTACGGATGAAGTTCGCGACAGTGGTCCGGGACAGATTTTGGATGTGTTGGATTTTCAAAATCTACTGCACTACATAGTGCGCAACAACATTACCCAAGTATATAACCTGGCGGCTGTACTTTCGGGAAATGCAGAAAAAATTCCGTTGCAGGCATGGGATATTAACATGAAGGCGTTAATGAATACCATTCTGGCAGCGCAGCAATCGGATGCCAAGAAACTGTTCTGGCCCAGTTCCATTGCCGTTTTCGGACCTACCACTCCCCGTCATAATACGCCACAACTTACAATTATGGAGCCCAATACCGTTTATGGAATATCGAAGCTGGCAGGTGAGCGCTGGGGCGAATATTACCACCAAAAATACGGTGTGGATTTCCGCAGTGTGCGCTATCCCGGTTTGATCAGTTACAAAACTGAAGCAGGTGGTGGAACTACCGACTACGCTGTTGAAATTTTCTACGAAGCAGTCCGCAAGGGCAGTTACGAATGTTTCCTTTCGGAAGATACTGCCCTGCCCATGATGTTTATGGATGACGCCATAAACAACACAATTCGCTTAATGGATGCTCCGGGCGAGAAGCTTTCACTGCGATCGAGTTACAACGTGGCGGGTATTTCATTTACACCAAAACAGTTGGCCGCTTCCATTCAAAAATACATGCCCGAGTTTAAAATTACCTATAAACCCGATTTCCGTCAGGCCATCGCCGACAGCTGGCCCGCCAGTATTGACGACATTATTGCCCGCCGCGACTGGGGTTTAACCGATGAGTACGATCTTGATAAAATGACTAAGTTGATGCTCGAAAAAGTGGAAGAAAAGCTGAGATAAGCACTTTTGTTGTTGAGCAGATTTTACCTGATATATACCATCGTGTGCTATTGTGTTTTCTCTTCTAACTTCAAAATGACCGATTCCAGCGGTTTTAAATCGACTCTTGCACTGGCTCCTGATTCATCAACGGTGAGCAGATAATCGGGATGACCGTTCAATAAATCAGTCATGGAATAAACTCCCTGTTTGAGCTCCCATTGGTTGATTAAATCCCAATCCAGCGAAAGCGAAAAACCAAAGGTGTTGTCGACATCAAAATTGGAAACGATAATCAGTTTTTCGATGCTATTCCAGCGGACAAATGAAAATACCCGATCGTTGTAGTAGGGCGTATGGGTGCGGTTATGGCGGTGGATTTCTTTGTAATTTCCGCTAAAAGCCGAATGGTCGTTTGCCGTATTGAGCAAATTCACATAAAAGGCCCTCAGATCCTTTTCTTCCTTTGACAATTGACCGCCGTCGAAAGCACCGTTGTTCATCCACCTTTGGTGGTTTGGAACTCCCCAATAGTCGAAGATGGTGGTGCGGGTTTCGGAACCAAATCCGGGATTTCCATCGCCGGGTTCGCCCACTTCCTGTCCGAAATACAACATGGTTGGAGCTGTGCTGATGCAGGCAAAAACCACCATGGCAGGCTTTCCTTTTTCGGCATTTCCGGCAAAACCGGAGCTTGCAATGCGCTGTTCATCATGGTTCTCCAGAAAGTGCAGCATGTGGTGTTCGATGTCAGCCAATCCCTCCTGAATGTCCACCAGATGATCAGTTGAACCATGTCCCTGCATGATATGTTTGAGGGTATCGTAAAGCCCCACCTTGTCGTACAGATAATCCATTTTTCCTTTAAAAATGTAATCACGGTACATAGCCGGATTGTAGACTTCGGCCAGTAAAAAAGCGTCCGGGTTTTTTATTTTGATGGAGGAGTTCATATAACTCCAGAACTCCACAGGAACCATTTCAGCCATGTCGTATCGAAAACCATCCACCCCTTTATTGGTCCAGTAAAGAGCAATATCCCGGAATTTTTTCCATGAATCAGGCACTTGTTTGTACTTCCAAAAAGCAGCATGTTCTTTATAATTTTTATGGGCAAATTCTGCCGGTAATGTGTCAAAATCCTTTGATCCATCCGGACGAATGCCATAGTTGATTTTAACGGTTTCGTACCAATCGTAAAACCCGGGTTTGGCTTGCCGCGATCCGTTACCTGTCCATTTGGCCGGGCTTTCATGGAATTTATGATGCAAGAGTGGATTGGATTCCCCGCCAAGGGGTTGATAACAATTTAAATAATCAGGTAACTGAAAATCTTGTCCGGGGATGTAATAAAAATTGTTGTCGCGTGCATATTCCACAGAAGTATCATCCGAAGCGCCAAAGTCTTCGGTGCCTTCGGGGTTCGACGCCGACTGATAATTGCGGGCCACATGGTTGGGCACAATGTCGATGATTACTTTAAGGCCATGGTTGTGCGAGCGTTTAATCAAAGCTTCAAATTCCTCCAGCCGATGAGCGGGATCTTCAGCCAGGTCGGGATCCACATTGTAATAATCTTTTACCGCGTAAGGCGATCCGGCACGGCCTTTTACCACATCCGGATCATCATTTGAAATGCCATAAGCCGTATAATCTCTGATTACATTGTGATGCGGAACACCGGTAAACCACAGGTGTGTAATGCCCAGATTTTTTATTTCCGACAAGGCTTTGTCGTTAAAATCATTGAATTTACCCACGCCATTTTCTTCGATGGTTCCCCAGGATTTATTGGTGGTGTTCTTATTCCCGAAAAGGCGGGTGAATGCCTGATAAACGTTTATTTTTTCCACTTTTTGTGTATTAAACCCTGTCAGGGTTATAGTTACTCCATCAAACTAA
Source organism: Bacteroidales bacterium (assembly GCA_030690365.1). Taxonomy (GTDB): domain Bacteria; phylum Bacteroidota; class Bacteroidia; order Bacteroidales; family F082; genus UBA6244. Next base: position 94,197 of record JAUYGX010000010.1, read on the forward strand.
GCGCAAAACCGCCTCCTGGAGCCAACTGTACATTGATGATGGATATACTGGTCACCTCCATCTTTTCAATTTCATAAGCCGTAGGATTGTCATTCCAATGGGCATCCGGGGCATCTTTGTACAGAATGGCATGGTAGGTTTTCCCGTCAGGTAAGAAATCAAGTTTTATGGACATGTCACGGGGGTTTTCGTCCGTGATACCGCCTACAAACCAGTTGTTGCTGTTGCGATCCTGGCGAGCGATGGTCACGTAACCGCCCACTTCACCATTGAGTACCTTGGTTTGTTCCCAGTTAACGGGTACATCTTCAATAAATTGAAATGCCGGATGGTTCTTATAATTGTCAATTAGGTCCGCAGCCATTTGAATTGGACTGTAAATCACCACATATAGCGCCAACTGCTGGGCCAATGTAGTGTTTACCTGGTTGTCAGGTCGATAGGGATCGAGTTTGATGTTAAAAATTCCGGGGGTAAAATCGATGGGACCGGCCAGCATACGCGTAAATGCTACGATGGACAAATGTTCGGGTGGATTGCCTCCATCCGCCGACCAGGCATTAAACTCCTGACCACGAAGTCCTTCGCGCGAAACAAAGTTGGGATAGGTACGCCGCAAACCGGTGGCTTTGATGGGCTCGTGGGCATCCACCATCACGTGGTATTTGGCAGCCGTATCTATCACCTGCTGGTAATGATTGACCATATACTGACCATGATGGTATTCGCCTTTGGGCAGGATTTTCCCCACGTAGCCTGTTTTCACCGCGTGGATGCCCAGTTTGTACATCAAACGGAAAGCGGTATCCAGTTGTTTGGTATAGGTTTGGGTGGCTGCTGAAGTTTCATGGTGCATGATCAACTCCACCCCTTTTTGTTTTCCATAGCGAACCACTTCTTCCAGGTCGTAGTCAGGATAAGGCGTTACGAAGTCAAACACACCTTCACGGTCCTCAAATCCTATCCAATGTTCCCATCCTGTGTTCCAGCCTTCAACCAGCAATCCCTGAATGTGGTGAGAGGAGGCAAAATCAATGAGTTCCTTGGTGTAAGCTGTAGTGGCTCCATGGTTACCACTGGAATATTCCCAGGTTTTTCGGTTGAGGTGCATGTCCCACCAAATGCCAATGTATTTCATGGGCTTCACCCAGGATACATCACCCAGTTTATTGGGTTCGTTGAGGTTGACGATGAGGCTGGATTCGATGAGTCCTGCTGCATCTGAAGAAATCTGGATGGTACGCCAGGGAGTATAAAATGGGGTGTGACTTCTTACTTTGTAAGGGTGATTTTCTGATCCCACCAAACAACTTTTAAAGCTATGGTTGGTAGTATCCACCAGCAGCGTCATATCGGAATAATTGGTTAGGTTGGCTTCGTGGAGGCTGATGTGCACGCCATTGTCGGTGATCATGGTTACCGGAGTGTTGACGGCATTGTTGGGTATGTGCGATTGGGCCAACCCATTGTTTACATATTTAAACGCATTGATTTGATTGATGTTGGAAGTAGTGTACAGATGCTCATAAATATCCCAGTCGCCGGGTCCCCAGAAAGTTTTATAATCTCCGGCCATATTAAATTGGGTGTTTTCTTCAGTGATGAGAATGTCGCTTATTCCCGGCTGGGGTGGAACAACATAACGAAATCCGAGGCCATCGTTGTACACCATAAAAATGACAAACAGCGTCCTGTGCAGGCCCGATTTTTCGGTAAGCTGTATAATTGATTGATTGTAATTGTTTTCTACCAGCCGTTTTTCACCCCAGGACATTTCCCATGGTTTACTAAAATCATGAAGCCTTTTGGCAGATGTAACCTCAAAATCTGTTGCCAGCGCAGGTTGTCCTTCGAGATCAAATCCCAAAGACGAAGGAAGCACCACAGGCTGATCGTTGTAATTTACTGCATACAAAGGCTTCCCGGCTTCATTCAGCGTAAACGCCACCTTTATTTTTCCATCGGGTGAATCGGTACTCAACATATACAAAGGTTTTTTTGTTTCACATGAATAGAACAACGTAAAAATGGTGAGCAACAGGGCCCCACTCAGTTTGTGATTTTGCATGGCAATAGATTTTACTTAGCTACAAAAATAGACATGATTATTGGAGATTGAAAACCGTACTGGTAAAAAAATACAGTGGCGGGGAAAACTCCACCGAAATCGCAGGTTTTAACTTGCAATTTCAGGCTTAAAAAGTTGAAGCTTTTTGTTTTATTTTGTCAAAAACCACCAATTAAAACCGGTTTATTCACGCTTCATCCACATAAAACCTCACCATGGGCCTGTTTTTGGAGGTGTTGTCAACGATTTTAAAACCGGCCCGTTCAAAGGATTTGTAAAGCCCGATCCAGGCAAACGAATCGGGTAGTTTTTCCTTGGTGGGAATGGTGGGATAGGCTTCAATAACTTGAATTTCTGATGCTTTTGCGTAATTGATGACGCCTTTTAAAAGCTGAACCGAAACGCCGTTTTTCCTAAATTGCTTGTCGACAAAAAAGCAGGGAATCGACCAGACCGGCATGTCATCGATGCGTTTGTGAACACGTGATTTCTCCAGTTTGAGGAAATCTTCGCGTGGGGCAAAGGCGCACCATGCAATGGGCTGACCTTCATAAAACCCAAGAATCCCGGTGGGTTTGCCTGCCCAAACCAATTCTTTTATTGCATTTTTGTTGCCATCGTGTTGTTTTCCTTCCACAAAATCTGTTTTCCGGAGACGTGGCCACATGCACCAGCAATTACCACATGCACCCCGTTCGCCAAAAAGAAAAACAAATTTTCCCCAATTGCTTTTCGACAAAGGCTCGAATGTCAGGCGGTTTAAAAAGTCATCGTTATTGGGTTCCAACCTCAATTTATCCTTGCTCATCATCTTTTTTTTATTCGATCATGCATTTAGTTGCAATATTAGCAATATTCCACACAAAAGTATCGTTATAAAATTAATGATGGGGATGGGCAAACCAATTGCCTCTCGTTTTCGTCTATTGTGTAAGTTCAAAAAACCCTTAAAGGATGACAATAGCTTTACTCTAAGTATCAGATAATTATCGGAAAAGTCCCGGAGACGATTTCTATTTATTAATCAACACATACGAAGATGGAAGCAAAAAAATCAAAAAACGCCGACCTGGAAAGCAAGCGGTCCTTGTTCTTTCAAATAGGTCTGATCCTCACCCTGATCGCCGTATTCATGGCCTTTGAATACAAAAGTTACGAACCAGTCAACACAGTACTCATGCCGAGATCAGTTGACAACACTCCTGAAGATTATATTGATATCACTGTTCAAAAAACCAAACTTCCGCCGGAACCTCAACGGCAACCCATTGTACTTACCATTGTTGATAACACAGTGGAAATTGATGATGATCCTATTATTGATGTAAACGCCGGGGAATATACAGAAATTCCTGAATTTGTAGCAACCTTGCCCGAGGAGGCGCCCATTATCGACAACACACCTGTAAAAGTACCCGAAGTCAATCCTGAATTCCCGGGAGGCCTTGCCGCGATGTATGCTTTTTTGAGCAGTATCATCCGTTATCCTGATATGGCCATGCAGACAGGTATTCAGGGTGTTGTGTACATAGGGTTTATTGTTGAGAGAGATGGAAATATTACTGATGTTGAAGTCTTGCGTGGAATTGGCGGAGGTTGCGATGAAGAAGCTGTTCGCGTGGTTAAGTCGATGCCCAACTGGAATCCCGGTATGCAATTCAACCGTAAGGTCAGGGTTTCATATAATATCCCGGTAAGGTTTACCTTAAAAAACTAAGAAACTGTCTGAATTTTGTTTTAAGACTCCGTTAGGAGCCAAATATGGGTAGAAGAACCATTTTATTTGTTGATATCGTCAGCCTCAGGCTGATGATATAAATTGAGTTATATTTCCTTTTCTACCCAACTATTTTCCCTACGGGGAAAATTTAGACAGTTTCTTATTGTTTTTTGAAAAATATCTGTCAATCATCATTTTTACTTCGCTTAACCAAACTTGTCTCTGGTTTAAATCACTATTTACAATAATCCGAAACATCCTCCTGTCAAATTGTTTTACTCCGAAAAAATCAAAAATACAGTTTTTCCAAATCGTATCAAGTGGGTCTTTAAATATATTATTTTCTCTTTCTTCACTTGTATTCGATGTGTTGAATACTAATCCAATTTTTTCTTTAACGTTTGTTTTTTTGTGATTAAACTATTTTAGAGCCATAAGTTCCTTTAATCTCTTACCAGCCTCACGGTCATGAGAAGGAAGGAACACCAGTTTATTAACTACTATTTTTGTTTCAGGAAAATGTTTTAAGCCATCAATATGGTCAAGGTGCAAATGTGTCAGGAATACAGCTTTAACATCTTTTGGTTTGATATTTAATTTCAAAAGTTGTTTGTCAATTTCCTGCTCCCTGCTTATTTGAAACCGGAACATTGCTCTGTTCAACCAATTGGCAAACACACCTGAAGATTTAAAATAGCCGGGCGTTTGTATATTTGAATTTTCACCTGTATCAATTATAAAAATACCCTCAGGATGCTCAATAACCCAAACCCATATTGGCATCCATTCGGTAAATTTTTTATCAAAAATAAAATCCAATTTGGCAAACATACCTGTTTTTTTACTTTCACTGAATTTTTTTTACGGAAACCGAACCTGTAGAAATAGCGTGTATTTTTACAGGAATTTTATTAATTGTCAGTTCAATGCTTTCGTTGCTAAACATATAAAGTAGTTTATCCAACTATTTTTTCGTCCAACAGTTTTACAAATTTTTCGGGTTCTTCATATTGTGGCATGTGTGCGGAATTTTCAAAAACAGAAAATGATTTTGTACGGGCTTGTAAATAATCATAAAAGGCAACAGCCGTTTGATATGGGGCTATACCATCTAATTTGCCCTGAATAAAATGTACCGGAACCTGAACAGATTTTATGTTGTCAAAAAGATTAAGGGTATCTAATTCGGGGAGCAGTGCATTTTGGCAAAATTCCATTCCTTTAATCGTTTTGGGAATATCCTTAAAACTATATGATTTACTGAAAAGCATATTCTTGATGGTGGATAATAGCAATTGGTTATAGTTGCTGCCTGTTTTTATTCCACCTAAATCTGTGAGTAACTTAGCACGTTCCTGGAATATTTTTGTTTCAATAATTGGTTTTTGCCCTAACTCAATTACTTTTTTTATAAGCTTGTTATTGTTTTTTTCTTTGGCTTTAGCCATAGCAAATTCTATAGCATATTTATTTGACGTTGGAATATCAATATCAATACCTACTAAAAACAATTGGCTAAAAATTTCGGCATCTCTTATTGCTGCCATTAGGCTTGTAGTTGCACCAATGGAATAACCTATAAGAATTGCTTTGTCTTTATTATATTTCTTTAATAGGTATTTAGTACATTCAATGACATCATCTGTTAACTGGGAAAAGTTTATTGTTTTTGGGTCAATACTTTTATTGAAAGATTTACCACATCCTCGCTGGTCCCAATAAGCAACCATGTAATTATTTTCGAGATGTAATAATTTTTCCATTGTACCAGCTTCGGCAATAATTGGCATACCGGGACCTGCCTGAACATGAAGAATAAGTGGAGCATTTGCTTTTTCCCCACGAATAAGGATCCATTGTTCAGAGTTACTGATTTTTACTTTTTCTAAAGTATTTATTTCCATATCTTTTTTTGATACAAAGATAAAGTCAGGCTGAAATGAATATCGTTCGCAATTGTTAAGAAATTAGTTTTCTGCTCTAAGACGACTAAGGTGTTGAGGACTAATACCTAAGTATGATGCGATATGATACTGTGTTGCATTTTGCAATATTTGTGGATTGGTAACAAGTAGTTCTTGATACCGTTGTTTTGGAGTTTGCAGAATAAAAGATACAGTTCTTTTATAAAAACGCAAAAAGGTAAATTCAACAATAACACGATGTAAATGCTCAAGAGCCGGAGCCGTTTTACAAAGTTCATTAAAATCGTTATAGGAGAATATTGTTAATGCGGTTTTTTGCATAGCCACAATACTGGCATGAGGTGATGAATTGTCAATAATAGAAGGAAGGTCAGCACAAAAATCGTTTTCAAAATAAAAGAAGTCGGTTATTTCATTGCCCTCCATAACATAGAATTTTCTTAAATAACCGTCTTCTAAAAATGCTATCTTATCGTTTTTCTTTCCGGATTCAATCCAGTAATCGCCTTTTTTTAGTTGAGAAGTAGTTGTGATTTCCAAAAATTTATTGCAATCCTCTTCTGATAATGGGGCTATTTTTTTTAGCACTTGAATTATTTTACTCATGTTTTCGATTTATGCAATATGAAATGTAAAGATAAAAAGGATTAATACTAGCTTCGTTCACATTTGCTAAGAAATTGAGTGCTGACAAATTTAAGTGCGGAGTTACTTTAAGTTTCTATGGGGGATTGAATGATTATTTTTTTTATCAAGAGGCAGGTAAATTGCTATTATCAGGCTACTCAAAAACATCATCATATTAAATGCTCCAAACATATCTTCCATACTTTTTAATATAACATATTTGGGTATGGCTGTCATAATTTGTTGTTGATGAATAGCAATTGCAGTCACTTTTTCTGCAAGTAGGGTAATGTTGATTGAATTAATAATTATCAGGATGATAAGCAACTGGACAATAGTAATCCATTTTCCTCTAAAAAACCCATATTGCTTACAACTTAAAATAATAGCACTCACCACAATTAAAATTAGACCCGGAATGATCAGCGTGAATATTATTTTTGAAACAAATAACCGTTGCCAATAAATTGAATCAATCGAAGGGGAATTGCCCAGGACAATATTCATAACTATAGAGGAAAAAATACTGCCCAAACTCAAAATAAAACCAATAATTGCAAGTAATTGAAATGTTTTTATAAAATTGCTTGTCTTGTTTAAAGTTTGGTGTTCCATTGTATACAAATTTAATTTTACACAAAGGAACAAATGGTTCAGTCAAAAATCATTACCATAGGGTAACAAATTATTTTTTCACTAATTGCCGTCGGATTCGGCTTAAAGATTGAGGTGTTACTCCAACAAAAGAAGCAATATAATACTGCGGTATTCGCTGTTGAATATGACTGAATGAAGACATAAAATTCAAATACCGCTGTTCAGCTGCATCAGTGTGCGAAGAAATAATATGATTGATAGCTTTGGTAAAAACATCTTCCAACAACAACCTGCCAAACCGTTCGCCGAATTTTACTTTACTATAAAATAGCTGCATATTGCTATAGGAGATAGAATATATTGTTGTATCCTCCAAGGCGATTATTGATTTTTTTGATATTGCTTTATTGATAAAACTTTCGTAATCGCAAACAAAATCATATTCTGTACTAAAATAAAATGTTTCTTCTTCCCCATTATTTATTATACAATGCCTGAGAAGCCCATTATTTATGTATGCAAACTCTTTACAAACTCCCCCCTCTGTTAAAAAAGAATCATTTACTTTCAATTCCTTTTTAACAAATAGTTGATCAATTATGTTGATATCTTCATCAGATAAGGAAATATAATGATTTATTGCTTTAATTAGGTTTTGCATAACACGTCAAAAATTAGGCGTCATTCATTTATCAATTAACATTATCGAAAAATAATACAAAATCATTTATTCACCTACGTTAATTTTTTATAATTCACATTCTTATGGTTCACAAAGTTCCACATTCTGTACCAATTTGTCTGTCGTTTAATTATTGCACGGTATTTTTAGTAATGGTGCTGTTCAGAGAAAGAACTGTAATGTGTTACATATTCGTTTTCCTTAATAAACCCCATTGTTATTTCGTTACCATTGTGGTCAATATAAAATGCTCGAATAAGTCCGCTATAAATAAAGCCCATGCGTTTTTGTATTTCACCTGCTTTGAGGTAAATCGAATTCTTTACCAATTCTGAAACTGACAAGTTACTCTTTACAAATAATAATTCTTCGTCCGAAATTTCAGGACTTAAAGTTTTATATCTATTGAGATATGAATGGATAATATCTTTCATAATGGATAGCGTTATTTTTCAGGCATTACGCTTAATGACCTCCCCATTTTATTTAAGGTCACTCGTCAAATTTTTTGAATATTGAACTTGCAATATGTCCACCAAAGCCAAAAGTGTTACTCATTGCATACGTTACATTTCTTTGTTGTGAGTTACCAAGTGTGAAATTAAATTTGTCGGCAAAGTTAGGTTCTACTTGTTGTGTATTTATAGTAGGTGGTATCATGTTTTCTTGAATAGCTTTTATGCAAGCAACAGCTTCAATTGCCCCTGCTGCGCCAAGCAAATGTCCTGTCATTGATTTTGTTGCACTGATGTTTGCATTGGGTTTTATTCCAAACACTTTTTCCATAGCTTTCAATTCGCTCAAATCGCCCGTTGGAGTTGAAGTAGCATGCGCATTGATATAGTCAATTTCACTTGAATTTATACCGGCTTCTTCCAATGCAAGTGTCATTCCCAGAATTGCTCCTTCTCCTTCCGGATGTGTACCTGTGAGGTGATACGCATCTGCCGCAAGTCCACCACCAACAATTTCAGCAAGTATAACTGCATTTCTTTTTATGGCGTGTTCATAGCATTCAAGAATAATTGCACCTGCACCTTCGCCTAAAACAAAACCGTCTCTTGTGGAATCAAAAGGTTTTGAAGCTTTGCTAAAGTTATCATTTAAAGTTGATAAGGCTTTAGAAGCATTGAACCCCCCTATTGAAGTTTGTGTGATGGAAGCCTCCGAACCACCTGTAATAATCATATCTGCTTTGTTCCAACGGATATAATTAAATGCGTCAATGATAGCGGTATTACTTGCCGAACACGCGGAAGCCGTTGTATAATTTATTCCTCTGAGACCGTATTTAATTGATATTACGCCAGATGCAATATTTATTATCCTTTTTGGAATAAAAAACGGATTAAATCTCGGTGTACCATCGCCCATTTTAAATTCGCCAAATTGCTCTTCAAAAGTAGTAACACCACCATCTCCGGAACCCCATATTACACCAATTCTATCCTTATTCAAAGTGGCAAAATTTAGGTTTGCATTTTTTATCGCCTCGTCAGTTACGGCTAAAGCATATTGAGTAAAAAGGTCGTATTTCCTTATTTCATTTTTCTCAAAAATATTTTGAGGGTCAAAATTCTTTACTTCACACGCAAAGTTCGTTTTAAATTTTGATGTGTCAAATTTGGTAATCAATGATGCTCCACTTATTCCATTAATCAATGAATGCCAATATTGAGCAACATTGTTTCCTATTGGAGTTACTGCTCCTAATCCTGTAATTACAACTCTTCTCATTAATTATGTGGTTCTAAATCTCTAATTATGGCTTCTTTTACAATCTCAAAATCCTCATCATTGGTAAGGCGCGATAATTGAACTATTGCTAAAATATTTGTTATTATCATTAATGCTTTTGTTCTTGATGTATTTTGAAATTCAAAGACACCTTGGTTTTTTCCGTCCGTTAAAACTTCAGTAACCCAAAGCAATACAAGTTCAGCAAAGGTTTTTAATTCGTTTTTTATCTTGTCATCAACCGTGTTTAAATCCGTTGCTAAAGAACCCACAAGACAAACTTTATTTTCTAATTTGATTTGAGAATAGATTGATAGAAACCTTTTTAGCTTTAACAAGGGTGATTTGTCTGCTAATTCTGCTTTAAAATGCTCAAAGCGTTCAATATGTTCCTTTATCGTAGCCACACCCAAGTCCGTCTTGGTTGGGAAATGATAATGGATAGAAGCCGTTTTAATACCTATTTTGTTAGAAATATCTTTAAAGCTAAAAGCATTAAAACCATTACTTCTAATGAGTTGGTCGGCAGTGTCAATTATAATTTCTCTTGTAGTCATCAAATACAAATCTTTTTGCAAAGATACTACCTATTAGTAGATAGGCAAATTAATTAGCAATTTATTTTGCAATTTGTAGGGACAAAGCCTGTATTGATACGGGAAACGAGGTAGAACCTCGTCTCAATAGGAGAGCAACATCACCGGAATATCCAGTTTGCCCGATTGACCACTTTTGTTATTCTATTCTATATTTTCCAATGTGGTCAGTTAAGTCTCCGCCCAGGTAAATATAACCATCATGCTCTTCAACGGAACTGGCTTCCGACACCAATTTACCCGTTGTGTCATAGTAAGTCTTTAAAATCTCACCGTTCTCGCTGATGTGCATAACCATTCCAAATGGTTCTTGTTTGGGTTGAAGCCAAAGAGGAACTCCGTATATGAGTTTTTTTATTCCTGTTTTTGGTTGAATTTTATCCAACAAATCATCTCGGCGGGTTGTAAAACCAAGCCAAAAACTACCATCTTTCCTTCTTGAAATACCATTTGGTAAACCTGGTAAGTTATCCAGGAAAACATCTGTTTTGCCTTTATTTTCACCTTTCAACCAATGTCTGACTACTCTGTATTTTGTTAAATCAACCATCAATACAAAATCATCATTTTTAGAAACAGCCACCCCATTCCCAAAAAAAGAACTGTCAATTAGTGTTTTAACTTCTTTTGTTTTTGGTTTATAACTGTAAAGCCCGCCATCAGGCTTGACTTCAAACAAAATTTTTCGAACGTTTTTCCTACTGAAAGTAACCTTTGAAGAAGTATTTGAAAAATAAATCATTCCATCACTGGCAATATCAACATCGTTAGGAATTAGAAACGGTTTCCCGTGTTCGTCATGGCTTGCCAGAATTGTAATTACACCTTTTTTATCAACGCTTATTAGTCCTCTTTTTTGGTCACAGGCAATCAGGTTTTCATTTTTGTCAAAATGTAGTCCTGTTACCCAAGCACCTGTATTACAAAATACAGTCACATGACCAGATGTGTCAATTTTCAAAATCCTGCCGTCAGTGAAGTCTGTTTTGGAAACATGAGCACCACAATACAAATTTCCTTCTTTATCTGCTGCAATATCTTCAGGTCCATACCACCCATTTAGGTCTATCCACTGTGTGGTACTTAAAAGTTCATTTTCTGCCAGAACACCTACTAATTCAGGTTTTATCGGGGGAGTCCAGGACAATGGTTTTAATGAACACGATTGAAATGTTGCACCTGCAATGAATCCCATCATCATTAGTGCGCTTAAAGTTTTAATAATGGCTTTAATTCTCATTGAATCTTCTTTTTTTAAATTATTAAAATACAAAATAACCAGAACGAAAACTTGTTTGCATTGACAATTGTTAAGAAATAGAAATTTCTTTTCTCACGCGACTCAATGATTCAGGGGCAATCCCAAGAAAACTTGCTATTTGATGTTGGGGAACTCTTTGCACTATTTTCTTGTCATAATTTTTTATAAAATCTAAATATTTTTGTTTTGCTGTTTTTGTTTGCATTGTAAACGTTCTATCAAGAATACACAGGTAGTTTTTTTCGGCTATGATTCGTCCGAGTTTTTCAAATTTTGAAGATTCTTTGTATAATTCAGTCAGAGCTTGATATGATAATTCATAAACAACACTGTCTTCAATTGTTTCTAAAATTTCAAAAGAAGGCGTTTGACTAATAAAACTTGAAAAAATTGAGATGAATTGTCTATCACAGGCGAAATAGGTATTAATCTCCTTTCCGTCAAGTAAATGATAAGTTCTTAACAAGCCTGTCTCAATGAAGTATAAATTTTGTGCCATACTACCTTCTCTAACTATTAACGTCCTGGCTTTAAATTCTTTCCTGATGAGTTTGTCATAGAAACTTTCCCATTCACTTTCTGTTAAACAAATTAATTCTTCTAATATTTTATGTAGTTCTTTCATTTTTACTCAATTGTGGCTATGCCTCTTATACAGCCTTTATCGTTAAATGATTTGATTTTTAGAGTCATTATTTTGGGTTTGCTGGCGGCTTATGGAGATGGAAATAGAAAGCCCGGTTTTTTTGGGCTTAACTGGGGCTCAAATTCTATTGTGTTAGGCACAGGCTTATTCATTAATTTTAACTTTGATAAAAACATCCTCTTTTTTCTTCTTATATACTTCAAATATAATTTCATTATTTGATATAGGTAATAATCTCTCAGGCTCAAACTGAAATGTCTCCATTCCATTTATATCACTAGTGTTTAATAAGGACAGTTTCAAAATTTCCCCGGTAATGTCATTAACTTTATATGCTGTTATATATCCTCCTTCGCCATCAACGTGTTTATATGGATAACTATCGGGTGAAAGGGTTAAGTTTTTAATGTTATCTAAAAAGAAAAGAAAATGTGAGTTTTCTATTGTAAAATGCTTAAACGACATACCTCCTTTAATATCCTTTATGCCGTGTTGTCGCTTTGGTAATTTTTTAATCCATACTAATTCTCCTATAGAATTTATTTTGCTTATTATCATATAATTATAGTAATAATTGGTTGTACTATAATTTGAAGTTGAAGTTCCAGGAATATGATCAGGTGTTGAAATATAGCTCTGCTCGCCTATAATAATAAGTGATCCATCATGGGCTACAATAAGTTTCTTGACGAATAAGTTTTGTAATTCTGGTTTGCGTTCTCCTTTTTCTTCTATTTTGCTATTCTTCTTTTTTATAGATTTCTGTGCATAATCGCTAATAATCTCTGGAGGAAAGTCGAATGAATTTTTTTGAGATATTTTTCCTGATTTATCAAAAATGGTAATGAATTGACCAGCTACATTTACCGGATTATCGGCATAACTATAATATCCAGTGCATATCATCTCATCATCTTTCCCTTGATTAATAAAAACTGTATTTAGAAATTTATTTTCAATTAAAATAGGAAATTTTTCAACATCATTCGTACTTGAGTTTATCCTAATCAATTCAATATGATAGTTAGGAATTTCGTTATTTAACTCCGTTTTTGATCCTTTGCCATCAATTACAGCAGCAACAACATACGCATTGCCATAGCTATCTATCGAGAAATCAATGGTTGTCATCTTTTTTTCCGGATAAGGCATACAGATATCTTTCGACCAAAGTTCTTTTAGCTTATTATCAAATACATGAAAACCTAAGACATCAAAATCTTTGTCTTTATCAGATACTTTCGGATCCCGACGATAATTAATAAGTACTCTGGAATGATCTCTATTAAAATAAAACCCATATGTGCTAAATGGATTATTTGTTACATCAACAAAACTTTGTTTTGCACTACTGAATGAAATTGAAAACAAGTCTTTAACAACAAAATTCGGCTCAATGAATAATATTGCCTCACTTTTGAAACAAGCCTTTTCGAAATTTATCTCCCTACAATATAGAGGATAACTATTTGTTTTATAATTCCAAATAGAATAGAAAATGAAATACCTGTCATCAATGATACCAACATATTCGACACTATACCTCTTAGGAAAGTCATCGTAAAAATTAGTAGATATTGTATTTAGTTTTGTAGTGTTTATCTTTTGAATTACTATGTTTTGCCTATTAAGTTTTATAGTTAAGACTTCGTTATTTTTGTAGAAGTAGTAATTTTCGATCGTATTGATGAATGGATGAGGTTCACCAACTTCATATTCAAAATTTGATTCGGATTTAATCTGAGAGAAACCAATGATCGGAATATTAATAAGTATTAGTAAAAATAGATGTTGCGTTTTCATGTATTCAATAATTTGTAATTAATTATGTTTCTGATAGTCATTCTTTTTCATTGACGCTAAGGTAGTTTTGTAACCTGCATTTTTCAGGACGATACAATTACAGTTATATTTCGTTTTCGGTTACTCTATAATTCAAAGTATCACCAACTTCTTCTAAATTAATTTTGATCGTTTGAGAGGTATTTCTTTGTATACCCTTTTCGATTTTTTTCACAACCTGATTCTTATTAAACCTGTTTACATATGGACCAATGTGTTGTCCTTGTAAGAACATTGGAAAAAACAGGGTCAAAAAAACAATTATTTTCATCATTAATATGTGTTTGCTTATAATGGTTTGCAATATGCGTAGGCCGGGTTTTAGAACCACCAACCTGTTAAATCGTTACAATTTTGAGTAAACCTGCCCATCCGGAAGGCGGGTGTACAAAAGTTTAAATTAACTACATCGCCCGGCTTACGTATATTGTTTGTTGGGTGCTTATGTTCTTTTTTCTCTGACATTTTTCTATCAAATGTGTGGTTTGATTTCATTTCTAAATTATTTTCCAATGGCCTGTTTTATCGCTTCCGATGCGTTCTATTTTTCCGCTTTCTTTAAGTTCTTTTATTCTCCGTTTTACTGTACTCAGGCTTATCTTTAATCTTTCGCTAATTTCAGTTGCTATTATCTTGTTATTTTGCTTTATCAAATAAAATACAGTATCATTTTGAGTATCATTTTCAATTTTTACAGTGTCATATTGCGTTTTTTCAGTGTCAATGTATTGAACGTGCAATTCCCGATTTATCAGCGTATGGTTTTCACCAAGCAATAAATCAGAAAGAAAGTGTATGAGGTATATTTCCGTTTTGTGAATGCCTTTGGATAAATCCTGATAGTTGGCTCGCACAAGTGCATTTCTGAAATACCATGAATGTTCCGCAAATAAGTCGTTATTTACCTCTTTAAAACCAAGTTTTCGAAGATATTTTATCAAAAAAATTGCCGTTGTCCGTGTGTTGCCCTCGCCAAAAAGGTGAATCTGCCACAAGTCGTTAATAAAATGTGCAATGTGGTCTATAATTTCTTGTTGGGTTAAACCTTTGTAACTAAATTTTTTTTCTTGTTCAAAATCATACTCCAAAGTAGCTTTCAAACTCCCGGCACTTGCATATAGAACCGTTTCTCCATTTAAAACCCATTCTTGTTTGGTGATGTTATAATCACGGATTTTGCCTGCATGGCTGAAAACACCTTGAAACAACCTGCGATGAATGGTAAGATATTCGGCTGGTGAAAACGTAAAAGTTTGTTCGCCTAATATTTCAGCAATCTGTGCAGAAACTTTATCAGCTTCTTCGGTACGGTTTTCGGAGTCTTTTTCAGGATTCTGCTTGTAATAACTGTCTATTAACTGTTTTACCTCATCGATGGAAATATCGCCTTCAATGTTCTGTTTGGCAGTTGCTATCAAATAGTCAGATGGTTTTAACCCATCAACTTGTTGCAATCCGATAGCGGTTTTCCAAACTTTTGCTTTTTCAGCTTTGTTTGGTTCTCCTTGCCGTAAATATTCTTCAAAATTATCCATTTTCAGATTTTGTCTTAAGCCTTTACTTTTAAAATCGTAAATTTACATCATTATTGTCAACTTTCAAGGTAGCACTGACTTACACTTGCAAACACGTTTGACAATATGACCGGTAGGGGATTGCGGGCGATTTCCTGTCACGTTGCACAAATCCAGATTACGACCGGGGGAAACGGGCTACTCCTAAGATGGTCTGATTTATTACGGGCTGTGCATTATTTTCAGATATCAACACTTAAGCTTAAATGTCTTCCAAATCCTTCACGGATAATTCTCATAAGTGTCGAAAGCCGAATGTCGCTGGCATCATTCTCAATTCGGGAAATATATGTCTTTGTTGTTCCACACCTTTCTGCCAATTGTTCTTGTGTCATTCCGTGCTCTTTTCTCAGTTCCCGGAGCATGACACCTAGTTTGAATGCTTCAAAACCTTCTTCATACTTTTCTCGTGTTTCAGTTCCACGTTCTCCATATTCAGAATCCAGATGATCAGCAAATGATGTCAGATTTTTATTTTTCTTTTTCATCGAAGTATTTTTCAGGAACACGTTCTATCTCCGAAATAAGTTGTAACGTCCAGTTGAACTTCTTTTTAACATCTTGATTTAAAGTTGCGTAAAAGTCAAGATAGTAGTTCTTATAGTAGAATATGTTTCTGACAAATTTTTCTTTCACCACGCAAAGTTAGCTATTTAGTGAACATTAAAAAAATGTTTTAATAAATTTTCTTTATGGCATTTTTTTTAATAGTGTGAAGGTTTGATTTTTAAAGTTATCAGTTTAGGTTTGGTGGAGCGTTATGGAGATGGAAAATAGGAATCCCGGTTTTTATGCTCAACTGAGGTTTATATCCTATTGTGTTTAGCGTTAGTTTATTTTAATAATCTTACTATTTCCGATATTAAAACATCCAAATCATTCTTGTAATTTATTTGTGTCTTGTTTGGCAAAACTTCTTTTTGTCGTATTTGTAGGTGAAGAGCAGTATCAGCTATTTTTCGTGATGAATTTTCAAGGTTTAATAATGACTCTTTAATACTTTTAGGACTAGAATTTGCAACTTCAATAAACTTTTTCTTTACAAAAATTGGTGGGATGTGATCTAAAATTGCTCTAACAAGCATAATTGTAGAATAATCACAATTGTTTTTTGCAACAATATTTAATTCCTCACAATACCTTATTAGTCTTGTCAAATCAAAGTTTTTTGATGAAATAATTTTCAACTCATCTAATCTTGATATATCAATATAATTATTCTCAGTTGTGTTTTTTATGCTTTCATTTGAAAAAATCTCTGTAACGCCAAATAATTTTTTTATCTCTGTTTCCACTTTTAAGTTTTGGTCTATACTTTCGAGGATTAAGATGATTAAAACACTTTTTTCTTCGTAGTCTAAATTTAGAGCAATCGTATTATCTGATTTATTTATTTGAAAAAGAAATATAACCTTTTTAATCTTATTTTGTTCTTGCTCATAGTAATCAATAAATTCAGCTATTGTATCAAGTTCAATATTCTCTGCTTCTTTTACAATATGGATATTAACTGTGTTTGTAGGAATATTATACTTTGCAATTTCCTCTAATTTAGGAACAAGATTAATTAAATTTATACCTTGTGAGAGACAATATTTATTTTTTATAAGAGGGATTGATTTTTTCATAACTAATCATTTATTGAATCAACTATAATTGGTGTTGTATACTTTTCTTTCTGTTCTAATGCCGATGGCAGCAGCGGTCTTTAAATTTTTCCATAGCATGCAGCGTATATTTTGCAGCGGACTTTCAATGACAAATCTTTCTATTCATGTCGATTTATATTTGGGACTAAAATGTTCATACTCAGACCTAACCTTGTTATAAAATATTCGCATTATTACCTCTTGGTGTTTTTTCGTCAATCATTTTTTTGCAATTTGCTATACTTTTTCAATTTACCGTGCGCTGGGCAGGCAAGCTCTTTTTGGCAAGCTTTGGTCTTTGCGTTGGCTTATGTGGCTTGCCAATGTGTATGACTGCGAAGCATTAGCGTCTTGTTATTTAAATCCATTTTCATTTCTAAAATTCTTATGCCATTTGTTTAATCATGCTTTCGATAAAACTAATTTCTTCCTTGGTTAAACGATACTTTTTATAAAGTTGCTTGTCAATTTCCTCGATTGACTTACTCCAATCAATATCTGATTTTAAGGTGAAGTTTTGAATTGGTACAAATTGATATGTTTTAGATGTTCCATGTTGACTTATTTTTGCTAAACTATGCATGAACCTTGCAAACCTTGTTCTAAGATAATTTGAAAGGTTTTTGCTTGATATTTTATTTAAGAGTAATTCAGCTCCAACAACTAAATATGTTTCCGTGCAAATTGTGCCAGGTTCACCGACCAATGAATTTTGGTTATCGTCATTTAACTCAGTACCAATATTATTAGATTCTGGTACATAAACTTTCCAAACGTCAATCCAATCTTTATGTGAAACAACATCTGATTTATTTACATATCCTATTGCATTCGCTCTACCATAGCAGGTTATTGGGTCTTTAAGACCCTTCGAGCTATTCCTAAACCTTTTGTCTCTAATAAAGTATGTCCTAAAGCCGAAAGCTTTTGCAGCAGATACATGAGTCTCTAGACTTTCAAATTTTGGACTCTTGCTCAATTTTTCGATGATTGAAACTCCAATGCTATGACGGATTAAGATGTCTGTATTTTGCGTTTTTAAGCTTCGGCTTTTTATACTTGGAGTTAAATCATCTTTATAAGTATGGACTTTTGTTAAATCATTTCTGTTATCATAATCTTTTTCCCATAAGAAATAACAAATTCCACCTCTAAGATTTATGTTTTGAAAAATCAATTCAGGTTTTAGGAAATCGTGTAATTCTGATATGTGGCTGTCATTTAACATCTCATCTCTAAACTCGTCCAATCCTCTCCCTCCAGCATACCATCTAGTCGGCATAATTAAAGATATATAATCAGGATTATGTTTTCTAGCTATTTTCACAAAATGATTGTAAATGGGTAACGCTGTATTACTATTTGCACCACCTTCTTTTTGTTGATATGGTGGATTCCCTACTATTACATTAAACTTCATTTTCTTTTTATTAATTTTAATTGTGTCGTCTTTGATTAAGTTGGTTTCTTTTATTAAGTCGTAAGATGTGTAATTTTCCTCTATAAGATTTATGTTTAACTCAAGTAGCGTGTATACTTTTCTTGTAAACTCATAAGCTATTTTGGATGTCGGAATAGAGTAAAATTTGTTGGCAACATCCTTACCATACTTTTTGTAAACAGCATAAACAAACTCACCTTGTTTAGCAGCAATATCTAAAAGCATTGTAGATTTATCAATTGCATCAGCTGGTAATGCGTTAATAATTTTAGTAGTTACAACTTCAGGTGTTACAATTTCAGAATCTGACAAGCGGCTAAACTTTTTCATAGCATTACTTGCCCTCTCAATTGGAGTTATTGTTAAATCATTTGCTAATGAATTTATGTTTTGAATTTTATAATCAAGTTCACTTAATATAAATGGGTTAATGTGCTTTTGAAATAATTCAAGAATAACATTATCAATATTTAAATTTGATGCAATTCGTAAATTATTTGCATTGCCCTTAATCTGACTAATAACCTCTTGCAGTGACTTAACTCTTGAATCAGTTAAAAATGCAAAGAATAGAATTCTTGCATAAAACATTGCAAATTGACCTTTATAATCTATTTCAGAATCATCCTCAGTTGCTTTGGACTTCTTTGTACTTTCATCCGTTTCTCCACCTGTTTCAGTACCTTCTTCAATATCTAACTCATCACCTTCGCCCAATGAGGGTTTAATTTCAATACCTTGTCGTGAACCAATTTGTCCTTGTTTTTCAATTTCCGCTTTGATTTCTTCTATATCTAACAATGAATAATCAATTGATATAGTTGTGGCTTCATCAAACACACTTCTACTACTTGAATATTTTCTAATAGCATCAAGAATATCGGATGGTTGTATTTGTACAATTTTATTTTTATTCAGAACAACAATAGGAGATATTTCAAGTTCTCTTCTGATTCTATCTTCTAATTTGCTATTCCCATTGGATTCAGTGTTTACATTATAAATCTGAGATTTATGTTCCTGCATTTGGAACATTCTGTTTGGGTTAAAGTCAACCAACAAAGTTTGTGGCTTCATATTGTGTAAACCTTCGGCCTCCTACATCTTGACCAGGCTTCAAGATCAATCTATCTTGCGCTCAAAAAAATCATGCACAAGAGCGACAAATATTTTGAACTTATCAGACAGCAAGAGGCA
>JAUYGX010000013.1 GCA_030690365.1 Bacteroidales bacterium
GCTTGAATCAATTGTTAATTTTGAAACAGAAAAATCCTATACATGGTTGCCGGGGACGGACATCTGTTTCAAGCCGCTTTTCAGTGAGATGCTGGATGATCTCGCACAAGGCATGCCTGTTGGGGAGATTTCTGCTAAATTCCACAATACAGTGGTGGACGTGATTGTTACTACCGCCAAAACCATGCGAAACAAATTGAAAACCAACCTGATTGTTTTATCTGGGGGGTCGTTCCAAAACAGAATACTTCTTCAAAAAACCGAGAATAAACTAAAAGAGTGTAATTTTGCAGTTTATTCGCAAGAGCAGGTTCCATCGAATGACGGGGGAATTGCGCTGGGCCAGATAGCCATCGCAGCGCAACGCAGGCTGCACAACCGAATTTAGTACAGCATTTAAAATTAATTGTATGTGTTTAAGTATACCAGCCCGGGTAGATAAAATTGAAGGCGACCAGGCCATCTGTACCGTTGGGGATTCGAGTTACAATGCCAGCCTTGAGATGCTCACCCTCACCGATGTACATGTGGGAGATTATGTGTTGATACACACCGGATTTGCCATTCAAAAACTGGACGAGGAAGATGCTTTGGAAACGTTGAAGACTTTCGACGAATTTAAGTCGTTGAACGAACAAATGGATCAGGAGGAAAAAGACACCCAAACTCACCTTATCTAACCACTATGAAACACATAGATGAATATCGTGACAAAGAACTCGTCAGAATATTTGCACAGGAAATCAAAAAAATCTCCACAAAACAGGTGAAATTAATGGAGGTCTGTGGTGGACATACCATGTCGATCCAGAAATTTGGCATCCCCTATTTGCTTCCCGAAACGGTTGAACTCATTTCCGGACCAGGATGTCCGGTTTGTGTAACCAGCAGGAGTTTTATCGACAGGGCAATTGCCTATTGCCGGCTTCCGGATGTCATTATTACCACCTATGGTGATTTAATCCGGGTTCCGGGATCAACTTCAAGTTTGGAAAGGGAAAGGGCCCACGGAGCGGATATCCGCATTGTTTATTCCGTATTGGATGCCATGATGGTGGCCAAACAAAATCGCCAGAAAAAGGTTGTTTTCCTGGGGATTGGGTTCGAAACCACCGCGCCGGGATCAGCTGCTGCCATTATAAAAGCCAGCATGGCGGGCTTGCGTAATTTTTACGTTTATAGTGCACACAAGGTAATGCCTCCCGCCATGGAAACCCTCATCGATGAGGGAGTTCAAATTAACGGATATTTAGGCCCCGGCCATGTAAGTACCATTACCGGAGAGAAAATTTATTACGGGATTCCGGAGAAATTTGGTCTGGGAGTGGTGATCAGCGGCTTTGAACCCGTTGACATCATGCAAAGTGTACTTATGTTGGTTCAACAAATAGAAAAGAACGAACCCAAAGTCGAAATTCAATACACCCGCGTGGTACGACCTGAAGGAAATATCAAAGCCCAGCAAATGATGGAGGAAGTATTTGAGCCTCGTGATGACTGGTGGCGTGGCCTGGGAATTTTAAAGGACAGCGGACTCAAAATCAGGGAGCAATATGAGGTACATGATGCCGAGAAGATGATTGATGTAGAAGTGGAAAAAACCATTGAACCCAAAGGCTGTATTTGTGGAGAAATCCTGAAAGGGCTAAAAAAACCAAAGGATTGCAAACTGTTTGGCACCGTTTGTACCCCCTCCGATCCGGTTGGAGCCTGCATGGTTTCGCATGAAGGATCGTGTGCCGCCTATTATATGTACAACCGTTAGATTTAGACAACTTTTTCCAGATGAAAAAAAATGACACCATTCTTCTCGGACACGGAAGTGGCGGGAAATTAACCCACGACCTGATCGACCATCTGTTTGCACGCTATTTTGACAATCCCATTCTGCGTCAGCAAGGCGATTCGGCCTTATTGGAGGTAACCTCTGGAAAGCTGGCATTTACAACCGACTCCTTTGTGGTTGACCCGGTTTTTTTTCCCGGAGGTAATATTGGTCATCTGGCCATAGCCGGAACTGTAAACGATCTGTCCGTTTCCGGCGCCATCCCTTTGTACCTCAGTGCAGGTTTTATCATCGAGGAAGGATTTTCGATGGAAAGCCTTGAAATCATTGTAAAGACGATGGCAGAGGAAGCACACAAAGCCGGTGTATCTATCGTCACAGGCGACACGAAGGTGGTGGATCGCGGCAAATGCGACAAACTATTTATCAACACATCGGGGATTGGTCAACTGAGTGTGGCAAACGAGCATATTTCCAGTGGCATTACAATTCGTCCCGGTGACAAGATCATCATTAATGGAAGTATTGGAGACCATGGCATGGCGATCATGGCGGCCCGGAAAGAGCTGAATATCAGCACGAAAATCGAATCCGATTGCGCTTGTCTCAACAGCCTGATCCACGAATCCATTCAAGGTTGCAAGGACATCCGGTTTATGCGGGATGCTACACGTGGTGGTTTAGGCACGGTAGTCGCCGAGCTGACAAAAGGTAAATCGTTTGGATTAAAACTAGACGAAACGAAAATCAAAGTCCGGGAGAATGTCCGCGGACTTTGTGAAATGCTGGGTTTCGATCCACTCTATGTTGCCAACGAAGGAAAGGTATTGGTTGTAGTTGGACCAGAGGAGGCCGATTTGGTAGTTAGCAGGATGAAACAACATCCGCTGGGTGTTGAGGCAGCCATTATTGGAGAGATCACAAGTGATCATCAGGGTACAGCCTGGCTCGAAACGGTAGTAGGTGGTAAACGTATTATAGATATGTTGTCGGGCAACCAATTGCCCCGAATATGTTAGTCGCCGTAGTGTTCGTAGAATTTAGCCAGTTCGGTAGCCAGATCATTAAAAGCCACGTAGTGGTTTGAACAGCCTTTACGCGAGCAAATGGTAACACGTCCGCCTACACGCAGCACGAAAGAAACCATAGGAGCACCGCAAAGCTTACATTCCTCATTAATCAACAATTCTTTGTTGCAATGAGGACAATAAAAATCCACAATCTCTCCATCTTTAATATCCAATGTAGAAACATGGTCGAAGCATTCGTAAACAGAACACAGATTGATGGTCCCACGGTCTTCCGGAGAAACTATGTTCAATTTTACCGATGGATGCCCGCTAAGGGGAACATTTTCATCCATTAAGGACGACAAACAATGTGGGCACTCAACCGTCATGGAAATGTGTTTTCTCATAACAAAGATTTTAAGTAAATACTTTGGCTAATATAACTTTTTTATGCAGCCAAGTCAACAGTGAAGCGCAATCTAGAATTAATACAAATAGCCTGTTGTTTCGTAAGAGGACTTGAAAAACGACCCGATTTATTCTTTTAGCCGGATGTATGTTATAAAACCAATCGGCATCATTTCTGAAGGTTATCGTATAAAGTACCCAACAATCATTCAGGCTTTTGTTCGACCACCCATTGGAATTATTACCTTTGCATCTGTAGAAAACTGTTGAAAGCGTCCGGTGGAAAAATGATAATCACTTGATAAACTTTCGATAAACAATTGACAATTAATAATATAATTATGTGCGGTACATGCGGCTGTGGCGAAGACGACCACATCACCTTTAGTAAACCTGGTTCCTCAGATCGCTCTTTTGTGGAGGTTCACAATCATCATCACGACCATGAGCACGGTCAATCACATACGCATGACCACGGTGATGGACATGTGCATAGTCATAGCCATGAGATTAAACTCGAAATGGATATCCTGTCGCAAAACAACCTGAAAGCCCAACGAAACCGTGGGTATTTTGAAGCACTGAATATTCTGGCACTCAACCTGGTAAGCTCTCCCGGATCGGGAAAAACAAGTTTACTTGAACGCACCATAAAAGAAAAAAAGTCGAGCCACCAGTTTTATATTATCGAAGGCGACCAGCAAACCACAAACGATGCGGACAGGATTGATGCCGCAGGAGCCCCTGTCATTCAAATCAACACCGGAAACGGATGCCACCTGGATGCAAATATGATTCATGTGGCTACCAAAAAACTAGAAATACCACAGAATTCAATACTTTTTATCGAGAATGTCGGGAACCTGGTGTGCCCTTCGTTGTTCGATCTGGGCGAAGCCAAACGGGTGGTGATCATCAGCACCACCGAAGGTGACGACAAACCCAGTAAATACCCTACCATGTTTCAATCGGCGCAACTGTGTATCATCAACAAAACCGATTTACTTCCCTATGTGGATTTCAGCATGGAGAAATGCCGTGAGATGGCCTTGCGTGTGAACCACCACCTGGAATTTATTGAACTTTCGGTTAAAACCGGAGAAGGAATGGATCAATGGTACAAATGGCTTGAAAAACAAGTGAACTAACAAAATCACCAGTTTGTCAACATGTTCTTTGGTTATTTCATGTAAACCTTTATCTTTGAATAAAAACCAATTCGTTGAATTTATTTTTTATTGACATACGTTTCCTCGACCTACTGGACATTCTTCTGGTAGCGACCCTACTATTTGCCCTTTACAAGATGCTTAAAGGAACCGTAGCCATCAACATTTTTCTGGGATTGGTGGCTTTGTTTCTCATCTGGCAACTGGTGACCGCCATGCAAATGGAGCTGCTTTCGCAGATACTGGGAGCTTTTATTTCGGTTGGACTGGTGGCCCTGATTATCATATTTCAACCCGAAATCAGACAATTTTTGCTGGCACTGGGTACTCCTTACTTCTTCAGGCAATATGGTAAGAAATTGCATTTTCTTAAATTTGCCTTCAAAGAAAAAACCGATATCAACCTCGACCCCCTGCTGGTAGCCTGTAAGCACATGGCTTTAACAAAAACGGGTGCTCTCATTGTGGTAACCCGTCAAAATGAGCTCGCACAATACGTCAGAACCGGACAGGAAATTAATTCAAACTTATCGTCATCGCTCATCGAAAATATATTTTTCAAAAACAGCCCTTTGCACGATGGTGCCATGATCATTACCGCCAATCGAATTAAGGCAGCCGGTTGCATTATGCCGGTTTCAAAGAAACAGGTAAACCGACATGTTGGTTTACGCCACCGGGCGGCCATTGGCATTAGTGAAGTGAGCGATTGTATTGCCGTAGTAGTGTCCGAAGAAACTGGCAATATCGCCTATGCCATGCACGGTGAAATCACCTATATGGTTTCGGTTCAGGACCTGCAATCCATGCTGGTAGATGAAATGGGACTGGAAATGGAATAGATTCTGAGCTTTGTTTCAAGCCAATATCAACAATTACCTAAAGCTAATTCTTTACAACTTTTGTAGTAAACGATTGTCCGTTGGCAAACAACATTTGGGCAACGTAGACTCCTTCAGGCAACTCATCTACTTCCAGAATCACTCTCCCTGCTTCAATATGTGTATCCACTCTCACCAAAGATCCGGTAATGGTGTACAAATCGATAGATTTCAAAGTTTGCGAAGGCGGAAATGTAATGGTTGCCTGGTTGACAGCCGGATTGGGATAACAGTGTATTTGTTCTTCAGCTATTTCATTCACGCCTACTATGGTGCTGTTCAAAAACGAAATGTTTGTAACATCCTGATTTGAAGGGTCTACATCGATAGAACAGAGTGTAAAACCTGCTTCCATATTGTTGGTCCACCAGTTATAGGTATCAACCAGTTCAACGGATGTGGAGAGTAAAATCCAGTTTCCGAAAAAACGCATCCAGATACTGTCGCTGATGGTTTTTTCTTCTTTCTGACGAAGGGCTTCAAATGTACCTATCGGGATGGTAATACTTCCCCATGCGTCCACTGTAAGAATTTCGTTTGTAGTGGATTTGTATTTAATAGAATCAACACCCGGCAGTGAGTTATCGGCCAGCTTAACCTCCATACTATACTGCTCAATTCGTATGTTGCCGTAGTTTACCGGAAAATCCAGGTAGATATTGGGAGGAACAATGCTGGTGGAGATAAAACCATAAGGTTCGATGGTGGCAGCCACACCCAGGTTGGAGAAAATACTACTGTTGCGTGTAAAATAGGCGTATGAATCGGATGAAACAATACCCACTGCAAAATTCGACATGGGGAAATTGTTGCCATAAGGTGTATTGCCAGGCAACAGCAAACTCACTGTATCCATATCGGTAACGGCCAATGCACTGAAATCCCATGTTTTATCCGCACCGGCAGCACCCGGGCTAACCAGAGAAGCATTGATTGTATCGTAGGCCATGAGTATATGGGTTCCGGCAGGTGCCAATGCATCGTTGGTGACTGTAATCTGCGCTGAGGCCACCAAAACCGACATCATGCCAAATAGCAAAAGAGTAAAAGTTTTCATCGTTTTAGTTATTAATTAAGTAGTCGACAACAGTTGATTTTTCGAGCAATGGTTGCAAGTAGTTTAAAACTTTAACATGTTCGGGATGAATGCGATAGTTTTCGAGACAGGCTTCGTCTTCAAAATCAGCCGTTAACACCAGATCGTAGGCAGCCTGACGTGTGCTTAAATTGATCCCGGTCTCCATCTTGTTCAGCGGTTCCACCAGGAGTACCAATTTATTCAATTTTAAAGCTGTTTCGTTCGCAAATGTTTTCCAGTTTACGCGGTCAGCAAATTTCATCATAACTATGTGTCGGATCATTTCTGAATGCATTTAAATGTTATGACCATCATTTCATTTTGACAAGAAGTAAATACAACAACAAAGATAGAACAAGCTAGGTACAGAATCACACACCTGATCGGTATTTATTTAAATCTTCAGATAAAAAAAAAGGCTCACAATCTTTCAATTGCAAGCCTCATCAATCTTTCAATGGCATTATTTAAGCAATTCCGCCATTTTCTTTCCAATATCGGCAGGTGAATCCACTACATGAATGCCACAGGAGGCCAGAATTTCTTTTTTGGCTTCGGCCGTATCGGCCTTGCCACCAATAATGGCACCGGCGTGTCCCATGGTGCGACCTTTGGGTGCGGTAGCCCCTGCGATAAAGCTTACAACAGGTTTGGTTCCATGTTCCTTAATCCAGTAGGCGGCATCGGCTTCCATGTTGCCACCAATTTCACCAATCATCACAATGCCTTCAGTTTCAGGATCGTTCATAAACAGTTCCACCGCATCACGGGTAGTGGTTCCAATGATGGGATCGCCACCAATACCCAGAGCAGTAGTTTGTCCTAAGCCCACTTTGGTTAACTGATCAACCGCTTCGTAGGTTAAGGTTCCGCTGCGTGAAACAATGCCCACACGACCTTTGCTGTGAATAAACCCGGGCATAATGCCCACCTTGGCTTCGCCGGGAGTAATTACACCCGGGCAGTTTGGACCTACCAGCCGGGAGTTTCTTCCCTTGAGGTATTCTTTTACTGTCACCATATCTTCGGTTGGAATGCCTTCTGTAATACAAACGATCACTCCAATTCCGGCTTCAGCAGCTTCCATAATGGCATCGGCGGCAAAAGCCGGTGGCACAAAAATGATGGAAACGTTGGCACCGGCCTTGTCCACTGCATCTTTAACTGTATTATAAACCGGTTTATCGAGGTGGGTTTGTCCACCCTTGCCGGGAGTTACACCACCGATAACGTTGGTTCCATATTCAATCATTTGAGAAGCATGAAAAGTACCTTCTCCACCTGTAAATCCCTGAACTACAACTCTTGAGTCCTTGTTAACTAGTACGCTCATTTATACGATTTAATCATTAGCAAAATTTGAAGCTCAAAAGTAATATGTTTTGGTACATATGGCCCCATAAACTTGTTATTTTTGTTATTTAGTCGATCGTATAAATAAACCCATCGCCATGAACACTTCCCATACCCATTCCGACACCATAGCCGCCATAGCTACTGCGCCCGGATCGGGCGCTATTGCTGTAATCAGGCTCTCAGGCCCTGATAGCCTCCCGCATGCATTAGCCTTGTTTAATCAAGTAAAGAAACCTCTTGAAGCACTGCAGGTAAAGAGTCACCACAGCTATTTTGGCACATTAAACTACCTCGACAAGGTGGTGGACGAAGTACTCATGACGTATTTTAAGGCACCTCACAGCTATACGGGAGAAGAGGTCGTTGAAATTTCGTGTCATGGATCTGAATTTATTCAGGAGCGTATCATGCAGATTTTCCTGGATTCCGGAGTACGGCAGGCCCAGGCCGGGGAATTTACCCTGAGGGCCTTTTTAAATGGAAAGATGGATCTGAGCCAGGCGGAAGCGGTGGCGGATTTGATTGCTTCACAATCGGATATCACACACCGGATGGCCATCAACCAGATGCGGGGAGGCTTTTCGGATCAGATTAACGAGCTCCGTGAGAAGTTGCTGCATTTTGCTTCCTTACTTGAATTGGAACTTGATTTTAGCGAAGAAGAGGTGGAATTTGCCAATCGGGAAGAATTTCTGGCACTCATCCGCAACATAACAGATCGGCTGAGTTGGCTGATCAATTCCTTTAAAGCCGGCAATGTGCTAAAAAAAGGCATCCCAGTGGCCATTATCGGTAAACCAAATGCCGGTAAATCGACTTTGTTGAATGCCATTCTGAACGAAGAACGTGCCCTGGTTTCCGAAATTCCCGGCACCACCCGCGATGCCATCGAAGATACCTTTGTGGTGAGTGGATACAGCTTCCGTTTTGTGGATACGGCCGGGCTTCACAAGTCGGACGACCATGTTGAGAATATGGGAATGGCCCGCACCTACGATAAGATGAAACAGGCCAGTATCATTCTGTACGTCTGTGATATCAGCACGATGAATGAGGCAGACATGGATGTGATGCTGGAGGAATTCAAGGATTATATCCAGGATGAAAACAAGCATTTTATTCTGGTAGCCAACAAAATTGATCAGATGAGCCAGTTGCCGCCACACCTGCGTGAGATATTTGATTTGGACACGGTTTTTATTTCGGCCAAGCGCAAGGAAAACATACATGAACTCACCGAGAAACTGGTGTCCATTGTCCGGCAAACCAGCCTGACCAGTGATGTGATGGTGAACAATTCGCGGCACTACGAAGCCCTGATCAGGGCATTGAATGCTCTACAGGCCGCAGAAAAGGGATTTGCAGAACAAGTTCCCTCCGACCTGATTGCCATCGACGTGCGGCAGGTCCTTTATCACCTGGGAACCATAACGGGAGCCATCACCACGGATGAGATTTTGGGGTCGATTTTTTCGAAGTTTTGTATTGGGAAATAGCGGGAAGCTGGGAGCTGGAAGTCGGAAGTCGGAAGTTAGAGGTCTGAGGTCAAAAAATGTACTGCATTTTGATCTCTGATTTGATAGCTTTCTGACGTAAAACAAAGATAATGAACATTGTGATAGGAAAGCGTAGTTGGAAACTACGCTTAGAGAAGGGGATGATATGAAATCAGTAGTAGAACTATTTGAATCTACAGTTTTACATGAAATCACCCATTTTGGGGATAATGCAAGAGAAAGTGACAAAAAGAATAGCGCAACTTATGAGGTAGGAAAAGAGTTTGAAAAAGATGCTAGAACATATGGAAAAGATGTAGGTCTGTCAAACAGAACTAATAAAATTAAAATTAAAGCAGTAGAAAATGATAAATCAAAGCCAGAAGAATCAAAGAAAAAACCATAATTGGAGGCTAACAAGTATTTCTTTATTATTAGTACTGATTTCTTGCTCTTTTAAAAATGAGAGTCAAGTGTTTGAAGTACTAATTGAAAAAAATGGGGAAAAACAATTGACCTTAGTGTTTAAAAATATTAGTGACAAAAAGTATCTACTTCCAAGTAATATATTATTAACAGGAGATATATTAAAATTTGAGAACGCATCGAATGTCGATTTTACTGGTGTTATGGTTGATCGAGTATACCCGCATCACATCGACAAGAAATCTGTAAATTTTGATATTTTTTTAGAAAATGATTGCTACTTGAATGATACTGTTAATTATAGGGTTATTCTACCAAATCATTC
Source organism: Bacteroidales bacterium (assembly GCA_030690365.1). Taxonomy (GTDB): domain Bacteria; phylum Bacteroidota; class Bacteroidia; order Bacteroidales; family F082; genus UBA6244. Next base: position 9,936 of record JAUYGX010000013.1, read on the forward strand.
ATTTATATTAAAATACAATGTTTATGATCATTATGCTAGTTTAAAAATTGGTGAGCATTATACTATTCAGTATGAATTGAAAATTGATGAAGAATATTCTAATTATTGTCCTTTGATTTGGCATGGTATTTTGCAGTCAAATAAGATTGAATTTTAGCCCCCAAACTAGGCGTAGTATGTCAAAATAAAACGAAGCGCTAAGCGTAGATTGTATCTACGCTTTTCTATCCCCCTCCCTCAGCGTAGTTTGCAACTACGCTGCCTCTATCCATTCCTGAATTATAACACATCTATCTCGATAAGGCTTTCAAGTTCTGAAAAATTTCTGGCACTTGAATACATATATTCATATTCAAACTCAACTATTCCTGCCCGGACAGGATTTTGATGAATATAGTCTAACCTACTTTCAATCATTTCGTTACTACTCAATTCTACTGCGTGATTTTCATGAGTCCAGAACTGAACATCCTTGTTTCTTTTAGTAAATTTCGCATGATATTTAAATATCATCATCAACCATTCCCTTCTGCTTTCAGGCTGTTCTTTAATGGCCTTTAAAATAGCTTTTGATGTGTGTTTCTTAAAATCCCTAACAATATCCGATAAATTATTATCTGAACTCAAAATACAGTGTACATGATTGCTCATGATTACATAAGCATGTAATTTTAATTTTTTATAAATCCTGCAGTAGTTGAAACTCTCAATAAGTATATCGCGATAACACTTCCTCGTAAAAACATCTGCCCAGCCAACCACCTGGAAGGTCAAAAAATGTACCGCATTTTGATCTCTGATTTGATAGATTTCTGACATAAAACAAAGTTAATGAACATTTTGATAGGAAAGGGTAGTTGCACTTGTCTGCCTGTGGCATGAAACTACGCTTAGGAAAGCGTCAAAAAACGTACCGAATTTTGATCTCTGATTTGATAGCTTTCTGACATAAAACAAAGATAATGAACATTGTGATAGGAAAGCGTAGTTGGAAACTACGCTTAGAGAAGGAATTTGGAGAATTTGGATCAAAAGAAGCATTTCATTTACCAACAAATTTCGATTCTGATACATAACCCCATCTTACAAGTTCCTGTTTGTCTGTAAAAGGTACTATCCCACCGTCAAAAATCAGACAAAACCGATTCGCAACATCAAGAACATTTTGGTAATCATGGTCGGTGAGAATGATCCCTTTTGATTTTGAACTCTCTGATATTAATTGTTTTATGACTTCAACCAGGATGGGTGAAACGCCATTAAAAGGTTCATCCAGCATAACAAACTTAGCCTCCGTTTTTAACAAGAGTTTTATTGACAAATAGCGCATTTCACCTCCTGACAGGTTTGAGATTTTACTTTTTGCCAAATCAATCAGGAGGTCATCATCGAGAAAGTTACTAACGGAAGCATTTCCAAGATACAACCCGACTACCTTACTGACCGTCATATGCTTAGGCAGGAAGTTATGTTGGGGCATATAACACAATTCATTCTTAACCTTATACGGACAATCGTGTATCCTTCCATCTATCCGGATAAACTTTCTGTCAGCATACAAGGTTCCAAATAATATCTTGAGCAAGGTAGATTTCCCGCTTCCGTTTCGGCCAAGTATGCCAATGATATCCCCGGTCTGGCATTTCAAATAAACATCAGTCAGGATTTGTCGGTTGTCGTATGATTTTATGACGCTATCTATTTCAAGTATACTTGACATAATAAATAATTATCAAAACAAATAAACCAACTATCACATTCAGTATCAGGCTAACAACTATGAGCTTTATTTTTGAAATCCCCTGGTTATAATAAAAATAGAATTCATTTTTATGGGCCAGTTGCTTGTAAAAAATACTTAGTAAAGGTCCGCCGCTCATCGACATAACAGGAATGAGCACGGGCGATACCAGAATCATTGAAAAAGCTACTGAGAAAAGCCAATTGACGAGCAATGTACTCTTGTGAAATTCCCAGTAAAGTTTCAAATTTTCCATTTGCAGGATTGTGTTTTAGGTTGAGTGTAGCTGATCAGCGATCATCTTTTACTAAACAACAAAGTAAATTCATACAGGTTTACATTTTAACCTCTACTCCCACCCAGAGAGCTTTGGTTGACAACAAATAAAATCCTCATTCAGTAGAAACAGACAGTTTACTATTTTATTGCTGCAATTCTCCTTTGAATAATTGCTTTCTGCCCCAAACATTATTTACGTCGTTGTACAAAAAGTATAGTTTGTCATTATTTACTTTGATCTTCTGTGGGAACACCTTTTTAATTTTCGCAACTTCTTTCACTGATCCATCAAATAAATTGATTTCATTGAGGGAATAGTTCGCACCAGTTTTAAATATTGTATAGAATTTGCTTTTTAAGTTGTCGGTTAAAATCACGGGCATCCAGTTTTCTCGTTGATGATATTCAATCTTTATGCTTCTAAGTAAATGTAAATCAACCGAATAAACATCGATCTGCGATTTTAAATGGTTGAAATAGTATATCGTATCATTCGATAATTTAACTGTCTGAAAGGATGGTTTAAAGAACATCATTTCTTCACTTCGAAGAATTTCCCCAAAAAACATTGCGTGTGGGTTATGGGGGTCAAAGCGAAATAGTGCTTGTTCAAATGCATCCCGATTCTTTTCCCATTCATCAACCTCATCAAGCATGACTTTTTCGTGCGTTTTTTTGTTTACCAGATAAAACAAGTGTTTCCATTGTTCATTTTTCGACCTTTGTGTAGGAAGGTCGTATAGATCTTTAGCCGCATATTCCAGTTTCGTTGTTTCGTCGGTATTGCCCTCAAAAACAAGGTGTGTATCTGTTTCGAACAAACAATTGCCCAATAGTTCCCTAAATTTCTTTATATGAACCGGATAAGTCAGGCAAATTACCTGATTGGAAGAATATAACTGGTAAACAGAATCATTGGTTAGCAGATGGCAATTTCCCATACAATCATTAAATAATTGTTGTGGTTTTTTTAGATATGAAACATCTGTAATGCTGATTGTATCAAAATTCTCATCCGAAAAAACAAGCCTGTATCGGTTCCTGTTAAAATCGTAGGAAAGAACTACTAAATTGGTGTCCAAAAAATCGTAGTCGATTACTTCCTGATTTATCTTATTAAAAACCTGATAGTTGCCCGCTGTAATTTCTGCTTCATCTAAAATAACTGTTTTTGGATTTAGCAAGATCATGAACGAACCGGCCTTGAGTTGAGTGACCATTATTTGCTCTCCTGAATAGGCAACGTGAGTAATAATCAGAATTGCCGGCAACCGATTGGTCATTAAATTAAAAACGCCTTCCGCATTCGTTGATGTTCCGGTAACTGTGTTTTGCAACCGGATGTTCACGCCTTCGATTGGCATTCCTGTCACCTGATCTTTAACTTCCCCCTGAATAACAAGATGTTCCTGAGCATGCGAAAAAAATGATGCAACGCCAATTAAGGTAAGCATCAGCATTAGTCTCAGCATGTATCTGTATCTTGAATTAGTTGGGGTCATATGATTTCCTTAAACAGCATCAAAATTATTCTTTTTGAGCTATTAAAAAGTACATAGAACTAAAATTCATCGGTATCGTCGGGATGTAGTTTAATCCCGAACAAAAAGTCGGTACTGGCTGCCATGTGCCGTTCAGAGTCTTATTTATTTTTTCCTCCCTCAGCGTAGTTTGCAACTACGCTGCCTCTATCCATTCCTGATTTATAACACATCCTCTATCTCAATAACGCTTTCAAGTTCTGAAAAATTTCAGGTACTTGAATACAAATATTCATATTCAAAATCAACTATTCCTGCCCGGATAGGATTTTGATGAATATAACCTAACCTACTTTCAATCATTTCGTTACTACTCAATTCTACTGCGTGATTTTCATGAGTCCAGAATTGGACATCCTTGTTTCTTTTATTAAATATCGCATGATATTTAAATATCATCATCAACCATTCCCCTCAGCTTTCAGGCCCACCTGGAAGGTCAAAAAATGTACTGCATTTTGATCTCTGTTTTGATAGCTTTCTGACATAAAACAAAGATAATGAACATTGTGATAGGAAAGCGTAGTTGCACTTGTCTGCAAGTGGCATGAAACTACGCTTGGGGTAGGGATCCAAAATAGGTCTGGTATTAAGGAAATCAAATATATGATAATAAGTAAAATATCAAGCAAATGCCGCCGATTATGATTATGAGCGATACTAATAGAGTCAACATTGAGGAGGAAACAAAGTAATTATTTTTTAGTTGTTTTTCATTTTTTTTGTATTGTAAAAAAGCCAAGATTGTAATTATTACCCCTATTGCAACCATAACTACCCCAACAATTGAAGAATATCCTTTTGATGGTAAGCCCCATATTTCTAAAAGTAATGAGAGTTGTTTTAAAAATAAAGCAAACTTCACAATAACAAAGCCGAAACCCATTAAAGCAATACTTGTTCGTATCCAGGCAAGAAAAGTTCTTTCGTTGGCAAGGTGTTCTCTGGATCTCTCAATAGAGTTTTTTTCTTCTAAGTTTCCCATATCATTTTTGAATATATTTTCTCAATGTATTGAATTTCAGCATTAACACTAACGGGCAGTTTATGATTTGTAGCGGACTATCAAAGACTGATTTTTCTGTCCGCGATGATTTATATTTCATGCCTCCTGCCTCCGTTCCTCCATGCCTCCATGCCTCCATGCCTCCATGCCTTCGGCAGGTAAATCGGCAGGTAAACCGGCAGACAAGTGAAACTAAAACTCTCAATTACAATACTAACCCCGGCATAAAGTATAATGTAATGTTATGCACCGGGCTTTGTTGAACTTTCCAGTTTCTTCTTACTGAAATATTGAATAATCTCCTCATTTGTCATTTTGGAGAGCTTTTCACTCAATTTCTCCCGCTGTTCACGCATAAATTTTACTGCATCAAACGATTTATTAACTGTTGTCTTCATAGGTCATAAAGTCTTTGTTTCACGCGATAAAGATACTATAAACCCATATAATTTTGTCAGATTTTCGAGGGTTAGATTTTTTTAGCCAAATGTACAACATCTACATACTATCAATTGCACTTTACAAACTTACATATTAATTTGATTTGTATGGTAAGTGTCCGATTTAACGGCTATATTGTTACTTCCGGGTCTTTTTCTGAAATTTTTGTTAATTTGTGCCAATGTAACCACATCCTGCGTACTTTTGAATCAAATTTGACAGAGATGCGTTTCTACAAAATTTCTTTTTTGTTTTTACTGATGCTGGCAACTGCTATTAGCCAGGGGCAAACTTCTGGTTTTGGCAGCAATGTGATGGCCAGCCATGACGGTGCAAAAACTCCTGCAACGCATTTCCAACCCAAAGTAAGCCTGGGTTTGGGAACTTCGTTCACCGCCTTTTCAGGTGCCAGCGCATTGAGTACCTGGGTGATGCCTCAAATTACCATGCCTGTGGCCAAGAAATGGAATGTTTCCATTGGCATGGGGTATTCCAGCATTTTTTATCAGGGTTTTAACAATTCTGCGGGTCAGCCGAACAACAGTCAGTACGCACATCTGTTTGTTTCGGGACAATATCTGCTTAGCGAACGTGTAACCCTTACGGGAACGGCCTATAAAACCATGATGCTTAATCCGGTAACAACCGGTGATGTACCCCGGGATGGTCGGTTGGATTTCAGCAACCAGGGCGTGATGCTCGACATGAATTACAAAGTGACCGACCATTTTGAAATTAATGTTGGGGTTGAATACCGTCAGCAAAGTTACCCCCTGTATCCGGGGATGCAGCCCGGTATCTCTTCTGGTTTTGGCGATCGGATGACCGGAGGTGGCTTTGTACCTTTCTACTAATGCATTGCTGAAGTTGGCACTCTGGCCAAAGCATCTTATTTTTGCACAAAATTTCCAACCATGAACCTGAAAGACCGAATATCGGCTTTTGCCCGTCTGGGCCATTTTATGCGTGAGCTTGAAATACCGGCAGCCAGACCTGAATTTAACCATCCCGAAGAGGAAACCTGTTTCGATCAGCTACAGCTGGAGATTGTAGATGCTCCACATTACAATGGTTGGTTTACGGAAGCCAATGTGCGGAAGGCTATCAGTTCGCCGGGCCATTCCATGACTCCTGAAAATCTGGAGAAATGGATGGAGCCCTATGCAGAAAGGATCGAAAGAGACGAAGATACTCGCAGGATTGGTCTGGTAATGGCCGGCAATATCCCTGCGGTGGGATTTCACGATTTGATGTGTGTTCTGATCACCGGAAATCAGGTGAAGGCCAAACTCTCGTCGGATGACAATCGCCTGATACCGGCTCTAACCCGGTTGCTGGTGGCCATAGAACCGGAGTTTGCTGATTCATTTTTCTTCACCCGCGACCAACTAAAGGATCTGGATGCCATCATCGCCACCGGCAGCAACAATTCGGCCCGGTATTTTGAGTACTATTTCGGGAAGTATCCACACATCATCCGGAAGAACAGAAATGGGGTGGCTGTGCTGAACGGAGAAGAAACGCCGGAAGAACTTCACCTCCTGTGCAGCGATGTTTTCAGCTATTACGGGTTGGGATGCCGCAATGTATCGCATGTGTTTGTCCCGAAAAACTACGACTTCATTCCCTTTTTAGATGCTTGCCAGCAGTGGAGTACCATCAACGACAACCACAAATATTTCAACAACTACGAGTATAACAAGGCCATTTTCCTAGTCAACAGCACACCCCATTTTGATGCAGGAAATCTTCTCCTCACCGAAAACAGCGGATTGGCTTCGGCTGTAAGCGTGCTGCACTACGAAACTTATTCAGACAGGGGTGAACTCGGGAAACAACTGGAAATGCTGAATGATCAAATTCAGTGTATTGTGACCAAAGACGGATTATTCACCAGTGGGGTTTCCTTTGGAAAGAGCCAGGAACCGCGTCTTTGGGATTATGCGGATGGTATAGATACCGTAGAGTTTTTGACGGGGATCAGGTAGCTACTGGTTAAAGCTGCGGTATATGGGACGGCCATCTAACCTTTCAGGTTGAAAAAAACCTAATGCGGGGAATAATGCATCCGTGTTGCAAACGCGGACGAGTATTATTTTAAACAAAAGGTGTTTTTGTGGAAGCACTAAACAATACCGAATTATTTTTATAAATTTATTTGTTTATTAACTTCAAAGCTTCTATTTTTGCAGCCCTTTTAAAAGTGCATTGAAAAATCAGGAAAAATGAAAAAAGATATTCATCCAAAGAACTACAGACTGGTCGTATTTAAGGACATGTCAAACGATTACAGCTTTATCACCAAATCAACTGTCAACACAAGAGACACTGTTGTTTGGGAAGATGGCAAAGAGTACCCCTTGGTAAAACTCGAAATTTCGCACACTTCGCATCCGTTCTTTACCGGAAAGAGCAAGTTGATTGATACGGCCGGACGTGTGGACAAATTCAAAAACCGTTACAAGAAACATTTCGATCAGAAGTCACAATAAGCACTTTTCTAATGATTCTATATATAAAGTCCTTGTGTTTCGGCACGAAGGGCTTTTTTTTTACCACCAAGCAATTTTAGTGATGCTTTTTCGTATCTTTATTGCAATGCATTTACAATCGTTAAAAACAATACGTTTATGAATTATATTCTCTTTGACAGCTTTGGTAGAGATGCTTTGATGCCTTTCACCTGTACGCGTCCGGTAGCTGATATCCGGGCAGGGATACTCACCATCCGTGAGAAATGGGAGTTTTATTTGCAGGACTCTACCTCCACGCTCACACAGACCTATCTCAGCAAGAAATTCCCCATCAGGAAAGAAAAAGATAACCTGCTGATCAATGGATCGGTGTTTCCAACAAAGGCTTTGGTTTCTAAGATATCTGATCTTAAACCGGGACACATCCTGGCCCAGGGAGATGTCATCATTGCTATGCGTGTTGAAGAATCGCAGATTGATGATTTTGCCTCGCAGGAAATTGAAGACACTGTTGAATGGGAAGATGAGCTTATTAAGCTGAATGAAAACTGGGAGATATTTTCTTTTAATCCCAGGGCCATCCGTGATGATTTCGAACTGATCACCAAAGGCAGGAAATCCAAACCCCTTAGCAAAACAAACTTTGTTACCGGCGACCCATCGCTGATTTTCCTGGAAGAAGGAGCCAAAGCTGAATTTACTTTCCTCAACACTACCGATGGCCCAATCTACATTGGTAAAGACGCCGAAATCATGGAAGGTACCAAGGTGCGCGGTCCTTTTGCCCTGTGCGAGCATGCCCAACTAAAAATGGATGCCAAAATTTACGGAGGCACCACGGTAGGCCCCTACTCTAAGGTGGGTGGTGAAGTGAGCAATTCAGTGATTTTCGGATATTCAAACAAAGGCCACGATGGTTTTTTGGGGAATTCTGTGCTGGGCGAATGGTGTAACCTGGGAGCCGACACCAACACTTCCAACCTGAAAAATACCTACGACATCGTGCGTTTGTGGTCGTACGACAAAGAAACTTTTGTGAATACGGGGTTGCAGTTTTGTGGTTTGATTATGGGAGATCATAGCAAATCGGGTATCAATACCATGTTCAACACAGGCACCGTTGTAGGTGTTTCATGTAATTTGTACGGATCGGGATTTCAGCGGAATTTCATCCCCTCGTTTTCATGGGGTGGTCCCAGCGGCCTAAAGTCCTACAATTTTAACAAAGCCCTACAGGTAGCCGAAGCCGTTTACCAGCGTCGGAACAAGGTATTCGATCAAACCGAAAAAGACATTTTCGACTTCCTTTACAACATCAACTCCGATTAGCATCCTCTGTAAGGCCGCTTTTGGCATATCATTTGACCCGGTATGGGGTCTGATAAATAAATGGATCGATCTGTTTAGCTGAAATCATTACCAGGCTGTATAGCAGTCACTTGGAGTTATTTGATAGACTACACACATTTCAGACTGACATTTTGACCGTCACAAAAACCAAAATATGGATCACCTTTTGTCATTGACAGATATTATGGATGGCGACACCGAATTTTTCCCTTTACTATCCTCGGAAGATGAGGAAATGATGAATTCAGAAGATGTGCCTTCCACACTTCCCATCCTACCCTTACGCAACATGGTACTGTTTCCGGGCGTGGTTATACCCATAACTGTTGGCCGGGATAAGTCCATCAGCCTGATTCGTGAAGCATACAAGGGCGACCGCACCGTGGGCGTAGTAGCCCAGAAACATGGCGAAGTGGAAGATCCCACCGAGGAAGATTTAAACCGCATTGGTACCGTGGCCAAGATCATCAAAATCCTACAGATGCCGGATGGAAACACTACTGCCATCATACAGGGAAAAAAGCGGTTTGAAATTAAAAAGATCACTCAAAGCGAGCCTTATTTCAGGGCAGAAGTTGTTGGTTTTGAGAAGACAAACCACATTCCCGACAACAAAATATTCGATGCGATTATCTCCTCAATCAGGGATCTTTCTGTTCAGATCATCGAAAAATCCCCGAACATCCCCTCTGAATCAGCTTTTGCCATTAACAACATCGAAAGTGCTGTTTTTCTGGTAAATTTTGTTTCATCGAACCTCAACTCCGACAACATTACCAAGCAGGTATTGCTTGAAATGACCGATCTGGAAGCACGCGCCAACCGGGTGCTGGAACTGATGACGGTGGAGTTGCAGATGCTGGATTTAAAATACGACATCCAGCGCAAGGTGAAGGTGGATCTGGACAAACAGCAGCGGGACTACTTACTGAATCAGCAACTAAAGACCATACAGGAAGAGCTGGGAGGCGGACCACATGATACTGAGGTAAAGGAACTTAACCAGAAAGCAGCCAAGAAAAAGTGGAGTAAGGAGGTTGGCGACACCTTTAAATCAGAGTTTAGCAAGCTACAACGCATGAATCCCGCAGCAGCGGAATACAGCATCCAGCTCAACTACCTTGAATTGTTTGTGGAACTGCCCTGGAGCCTGTACTCGAAAGATAATCTCGACTTAAAACACGCTTTTAAAGTCCTGAACCAGGACCACTACGGACTGGAGAAAATCAAGGAACGCATCATTGAATATTTGGCTGTTCTGAAACTGAAGAACAACATGAAGGCCCCTATATTATGCTTTGTGGGCCCTCCCGGAGTAGGCAAAACCTCTTTAGGGAAATCCATTGCCAAGTCGCTGGGTCGTAAATATCAGCGGATGTCGCTGGGAGGTGTTCGTGACGAAGCAGAGTTGCGTGGTCACCGTAAGACCTATATCGGAGCCATGCCCGGCCGCATTATTCAGGGTATCCGCAAAGCAAAAACGTCGAACCCGGTATTTATGTTGGATGAAATCGACAAGGTGAGCAGCAACAATTATAGTGGAGATCCGCAGGCAGCCCTGCTGGAGATACTCGACCCGGAGCAGAATTTTGCTTTTTACGACAACTACCTGGAGCAGGAATACGACTTGTCGCGGGTGATGTTTATCGCTACGGCCAATACTTTATCTACTGTGCATCCTGCTTTGCGCGACAGGATGGAAATCATTGACCTGTCGGGATACCTGATGGAAGAAAAGGTGGAGATTGCCAAACGGCATCTGATTCCAAAACAACTTGAAGAACACGGTGTAAGAAAGGATCAGGTGAAGTTCAGCAAGGGGGTGATCGAAAAGATCGTCGACCTGTACACACGGGAAGCCGGGGTTCGTCTGCTTGAAAAACAGATGGCCAAGGTGATACGTAACCGGGCAAAGTACATTGCCATGGAAGAGGATTATACCGTTAAGATAGAACCGGACGATTTAAAAAGCATTCTTGGATCACCCATCTATCAACGGGATAAAGACATCTCCAATGATGTAGCAGGCGTGGTTACCGGGCTGGCGTGGACAGCAGTAGGCGGAGAAATCCTGTTTGTGGAAGTGAGTTTGAGCAAGGGCAAGGGAATGCTGAAGCTTACCGGTAATCTGGGGGATGTGATGAAGGAATCGGCCACACTGGCATATGAATACCTGAAGTCGCATGCCCGCGATCTGGATCTTCAGGACAAGGTGTTTGAGAAGTGGAATGTACATGTACATGTTCCGGAGGGGGCTACCCCTAAAGATGGACCTTCGGCAGGCATCACCATGCTGACAGCACTTACCAGTGCGTTTACTCAACGACAGGTGAAAGCTCAGGTTGCGATGACCGGGGAGATGACGTTACGCGGCAAGGTGTTGCCTGTAGGGGGCATCAAAGAAAAAATCCTGGCGGCAAAAAGAGCCAATGTAACGGAAATCATCCTGTCGAAGGAAAACCGCAAGGACATCGACGAAATTGATGAAAATTATATCAAAGGGTTGAAGTTTACCTACGTAAGCAACGCTATGGAGGTGCTGGAAGCCGCCTTGTTAAAGACCAAGGTAGACAGGGCACTGGATATTTAGTATTTATATTGCCCGCAGTAGTTGTGGCAGCCTTATGAAGGGGCTTTGTATTTGGCTATTGACAAGAAAAGGTGCAAAACACAACCCCGGAATTTACAGGCTGTGTGAAAATGAACAACTCTATATTAAAAACGTATTATTTTTTGTTTTAAATATGATTAAAAATTAGTTTTATATACTTAATAATCATATCTTTACAATGTGTTTAATAAATATTTGGATG
>JAUYGX010000022.1 GCA_030690365.1 Bacteroidales bacterium
TTGAAAACTGATCATCACCCCCGTCACTCATCCTCGTTTGAGCGCAGCGGTAACGAGGATGCCATCGACAACAAAAATTACATGAATCAATGATACAGAAATAGAAAACACAAATTGTCAAACAGATCAGAAAAGAAAAAAAGAATTAACCAAAAATAGTAGCATGAAAAAAATTACTCTACTTATTGCCTTTTTAGTGGGATTACATTGGACTGCTTTTTCGCAGGGCTGTCTGCCTGGCACCTCGTATTTTTCAAGCCAGGCAGAGGTAGATGCTTTTCAAACCAACTACCCCGGTTGCACCCAAATAGAAGGAAATATTGTAATTAATGGGAACGACATCACCCATTTAAACGCGTTTAGTAATGTCACTTCCATTGAGGGATTTTTTTATATTACAAACGCATCCTCGCTAACAAACCTGACCGGATTGGATGCCTTAACTCTCACTCATCCGCGTTTGTAACGCGGATGTAAGAACAAAAAAAGTCTAACGAAATTGATACAATAACAGAAACCGAAAACACAAATTACCAAATAGAACAGAAAATAATAAATAATAAATAAATATGATGAAAAAAATTACTTTAATAATTGCATTTGTTGCTTTATCAGTAACACCCGCTTTGTCACAATGCCCACCATATGGGGCGGTATTTATGTCACAGGAAGAGATTGACAATTTCCCAGTAGTTTATCCCGGATGTATTTCTATTACAGGAAACATCAACATTGATGGGAGCAATAACAGTATTACCAATCTCAATGGGTTAAGTAGTATACAATCCATAGGGCAACACCTGGAAATTACAAATACTTCACTTAGGAGCCTCGAGGGATTAGCTTCCTTAAAATATATAGGTAATAATTTGAATATTAATAACAATCCATTGCTTGTCAGCCTGGATGGCATTGAGGCATTAACCAATGTAGGTGGTAGTCTGAAGATTGTGAGCAACGAATCCCTGGTAAGTATTGGATCATTACAGGCCCTTACCATCTTAAATCGAGATGTAAGTATCAACATGAACCCTTCATTGGTCAACTTGTACGGAATGGAAAACATAACAAAAATTGAAGGTTATTTCGATCTTTATATGAATAATTCTCTTAGTAGTATGGTTGGTTTAGAAAAATTGACCTCTATCGGCGGTCTTGGCATAGAGCAAAATGCCTCATTATCGAGTCTTGAAGGATTAAATAGCCTGAGTTCTCTCGGTACATTACTAATACAAAACAGTGAACTGTCCAGTTTTCATGGAATTGACCAACTTACTACTTTGCAAGGCATCTTTTATTGTAAAAACAATCCCAATTTGGTTAACTTTTCAGGACTGGAGAATCTTACTGCAATTGAACATAAATTGGTAATTGCTAACAATGGCAATCTGGTGAATTTTACCGGACTCGATAACCTAAAGTCGATAAAATTAAAATTGGAGATTGTCGAAAATACAAAATTGGAAAACATCAATGCTTTAAGCAACACCAAATTGATTACAGGGCTGATAAAACTCAACGACAACCCGGCTTTAACAAGTATTTCAGGAATTGGCAACATAAGTGCTGCTGATATCGACAGCCTTCACATTGGGAATAATTCACTTTTGGCGCATTGTGAAATACAAAGTGTCTGCGATTATCTGGCACTGCCCAATGCAGCAACTGACATATACAGCAATGCTGAAGGGTGTAACAATGTGATCGAAATCGATTCCGCCTGTCAGGCATCAGATATTTCCGAAATACAGTTTAGTGATTGGTATTCCATCTATCCTGTACCCGCTGATGACATACTTCATATAACAGTATACAACAACCACAAAATAGATAAAATAGCCATTTACAATCAACTTGGACAAACCGCTATTTCTATTCAACCCGGTAATTCTGAATTAGATATTTCGAATCTTAAATCTGGTTTGTATATTATTGAAATTGTGGGCGGTGACATTAAATTAAGAAACAGACTGATTGTTCGTTAAGAGCTCAACTGAAGGACATTAATTTAGAAATATTGTAACAGCCAGAATATGAAAAAAATAGCATTATTAGTTAGCATAACCCTTGTAGGTATTATTAATTGTTCACTACTTTACCCGCAAGGGGGACAAAGATTAATTGAACTTGATGATTATACCAAAGTGGTTCCTCCATCGCCAACAGCATATGAGCTGGGTAAGTACGGTCAGGTTCCTGTTGGCTATTTTACGGGGACACCTAATATTTCAGTTCCTCTGTACACATATCAGGCTGGTAGAATATCGATCCCAATTTCTTTAAGTTATAATTCCAATGGAATCAAAGTAGATCAGTTGGCTTCAAATGTAGGATTGGGATGGAGTTTAGATGCTGGTGGTGTTATTACCAGAATTGTTAAAGACCTACCCGATGAAAGTTCATATGAACATTTACCCTTCTCCAGGATATCCCGACCACTCGGCATAATGGACTACAAGTATTTTCTTCAGGGTTCTGACGTAACGATGGATTCAGAGGCTGATGTTTACATGTATAATTTTATGGGTTATAGCGGAAAATTTATGTATGACAGGGATAAAAAAGTCATGTTAATGCCGGTAAAAGATTTGTTAATTGATCAGTATATGATTGTCGGAACCGACGATTTTGGTTTTAGAATAACAACGGCAGATGGCATGATTTACGAATTTGAAGCAATTGAAAAGACACTGTCATTTTCAAACACAAGAGATATGAATCATCCGTTGATTACAGCCTGGTATTTATCTAGGATTATTCATCCTTTAGGAAATGAAGTTGCATTTTATTACAATAGCGGAACATATGAGTATATCAATTCAACAGCTCAATACTATTATAAAAGCGACGTAAATCCTCCATGTTCGGATGAAAATGGTTGTAAAAATTACGATGAGGTAAAGACCCTAGATAACCATTCAATTATAAGTTTCAAGAGATTATCAAGCCTGAGTTCAAATAATCCAATTAATGGATCGGTAGAGTTTTATTACGATCTTGATCATCCGGAAGTTTACAATTACAAATTGATTACTAAAATTAGTGTAAATAATGCTGAAAATGTGATAGTTGAAAATTTGATGTTTGACTATTTATCGACCTATAATAAACGGGTGTTTCTTTCCAATATTAAATATAAAGACACTACCAAACAATATCACTTTGAATATGTTAATCCTGAAGCACTATGTGAACGACTTTCATATTCTCAGGATTATTGGGGTTATTATAACAATGAGTCTAACAGTAGTCTACTCCCACAAATAACCGACCATTCTCTCTTTATTGATTGGACGGGATATGGTCACCGTGAACCCAGAAACATTTTTGCGCAAAAGGGATTGTTAAAAAAGATAACTTATCCAACGGGTGGATCTACTAATTTCAATTATGAGGCCAATACTTACTTCGGAGATGAAGTTGTGTACCCTGATATTACAACAATTAATTTAGAAACAATTTGTGAGACACGACCTTGTTATGGTGTGTGGGACACTACAGGTCTGATTTCATTTGACAATAGAGCTATAATTGAGGCTTCTGCTATGTTAGCCCCTGGATGCGACTCCATCCATTCACCTGGTGCAGATGTTGAAATTATCGATATCAGTACAGGTGAAATATCCCCTATTTTGATAAAAAACGGTTCAGGATGGATTAATGGGGGTAATCCATACACAATACTTTCCAAGAATGTTGATTTAAGATTCGATCTAAAAGAAGGTCATTCCTATAAAGTAATCATTACTCCCTCTGCTTTTTGTCAGAAAGCAACCTTTAATATGGACTATTATTACCAAGATTATACTGTAGTACAGAAGGATATTGAAACAGGTGGATCACGCATAAAACAAACCATCAATTATGAACCTATAACCGGAATCTACGACACAACTGCCTATTACTATAATGAATACGAAAACATACTTAAATCTTCTGGAGAGCCTGGTTCTAAAGGGTATTATATATCGGAAAGAACAAACAGAATGCAATGTGGTTTCCCTTGTAGTTTTATTGACTGTAAATTTTGGATACTTCAATCTAATAGCCTTACCAGCCTTTTTAATATTGGAAGTAACAATATTTACTACGAATTCGTCACGGTTAGTAAAGGGGGAAGTGATTTTCAAAATGGTGGCGAAACACACGAGTATATCATCCAGCGCGATTATGCAGGTTTCCCCCTGTTGGGCGATGGATTTGCTCAAAGTTCATCCACCTGGACAAATTTTGGATGGAACAACGGACTTGAAAAATCGGTAAAAACATTTAAAGTCGAGAATAATAGTACCATTCCTGTATCCATTGTAACAAATAACTATACAAATGATGAAAGAATGGCCGATACTATTTACTCCTATGCGATAACTAAAGATTATGACAATATTTGCTCGCCAGATAATAATTTTTATCATATCTGTACAGATGAAGAAACTCAGAGGTATTCTCTTGGGTGGAGGTGTAATCTTAGTCACACACACCATTGGTATTGCGGAAGTACCGGAACATATTGTATCGCCGACCCACAACCTTTTTGGAACCACAATGTTCGTGACACCTTATTTCACCCATGTTATAATCGCGAAGAAGGAGAAACAATTATCTACCACGACCAACTCGACAACTTAAACGTAATAGAATACATGAGCCTGTCATCCTGGAACTATATGTCAAGCTCAACTTTAGAAGAATACAGCTCGGATAACACAGGTAAAGTTTCAAAGACTACAGAATATTTCTATGATAACCCCAATCACCTGCAGTTAAGCCGGGTCGAAAGTGAAGATAGCAAGAGTAATATGCTAAAAACGCAAATGTATTTTCCACAGGATTATGACACCAGCATCTTTAGCAACCTCATCCACAAACATATCATTAGCAGCCCCATCGACCAGCGAACATTGTATAACAACAAATTGCAAAACGGCAGGTTAGTTAAATACAACGAACTGAGCCAACCCGTTGAAATCTATGAAGCAGAGACGGAGAAAGGAACCGAACTGGCTTTTAATCAGAATAACCCTTATTCATATGCCAATGACGTTAAAAAGAAAATTCTTGAGTATGATCCAACAAGCCATAATTTGGTCTCTTATAAAAACGAGGGAGATATGGAAACGGTTATTTTGTGGGGTTACAATTACAGTAAACCCATCGCGAAAATTGAAAATGCAACTACGGTTGCTGTAGTGCAGGTTCTAACCGAAATTGGTGAGTCATACGAAAGTCTACAAACTTTATCCGGTGATGACCTTATTGATAAAATAAATCAATTAAGGGAAAGTCCTTCGTTAGCGAATTCTATGGTAACCTCATATACTTACAATCCTATGATTGGAATGACATCGGTAACGGATCCAAATGGCATTATCACCAAATACGATTATGATGATTTCGGAAGGCTCCAGACAATCAGTGATACCCTGGATAATATTCTTAAACATTTTGATTATCACTATGCAGAAATAGAAATTAAGTAAATCCGATTATTCAATAACATCAATTCAAAATAATTATGAAACAGATTCTTATCCTATTATTACTTGCTGTAATCATCACCTCATCTTACAGTCAAACCAAACAACAATTCGACCAAAAAGTTGATTCAATCCTCGCTATTAACCTGCAAAATCATGTGCGTCAGGATACCTTATGGGTGTTGGATAAAAGTATGACCTATCAGGGATTAATTACTAAATTAGAACGTACTTATGAGGTGCTTTCGCGCAACGAGCAGGGAAATGCCCTTATAGCAATTGATTTGGTTGATGAAGGTTATGCAGCATATTCTGGTAACAACACGTTTGATTCGATCGTATATTTTGATGGAGAACAGGTTGAGAAGAAGTTTTCGAAGGTGTGGAATAGTTACACCCAGAAGTGGGTTGAAAATGATTACAAAGAGTATGAGGCTACAGGATTGGTAAAGGAAAGACTTTCGAAAGGTTACATAGATTATCTTTCTGAGTATAGGTACGGATATCGAGATTATTATTACAATAACTCTGACAGACCTGATTCCAGCTTTACTTATTCTTACCTGTCGGTTAATGATTCCTGGCTCCCCAAGGCCAAAACAGTTTATTTTTATGATGATCATGGAAATGATACCCTGATTTGGTTTTATAAATGGAACGAGAGCCAATGGCAGGATAGTGCCAGACTTCATCAGCATTTTCAGAATAATATGATGGTCCTCGCTTTGGGATACGTTTTCCGTGAATATAGTCATTCCTGGGGTAAATACTTTCAACAATCAAAGTCGTACAATGCAGCTGGATTATTGGACACACTGTCGATGAGATTTTGGGATAATAATGATAACAACTGGTACGATTATTCAAAAAAAACGTATACCTATGACAATCAAAACAGAATTGTTCATCGGCTCGAATTATTGAAAAAGTATTCTCCCCAAATGGAAAATGACAAAAATTATTTCTTTGAATATAATGTAGATAGTGAAATAATTATTTACCAGAGATGGTCTGCACAATCAGACATGTGGGTGAACGCCACACTTCAGATAACCTCACTTATTGCTGATAATATTATTGACACGGTTCAACTCCAGGCATGGGACGACTATTATGAAAAATGGGCACCTCAAGAGCTTAACTTAAATAAATATGATAGCCACTTCAATCTTGTCGAGAGTAGTGAGTTCTTTTATTATTCTAACGATTGGGTATTTAAAAACAAAACCGACTACTACTGGTCCCCCTTTATCCCCAATGCCATACCCGAAATCATTGCAAATGCGGTGGATGTGTTCCCCAACCCGGCTTTGACGCAGGTGAGTTTTGTATTGCCAGAAGACTTTGTACTTCAGAACGAAGAAACCTTTCTTCAGGTCTTTAACCTTTCCGGACAGAAAATAGCTGAAATACCAATAAAGGAAGGAAAAGCGATTTGGAATTGTTCATCGGTAAAACCAGGTTTGTATGTGTATTCTACTGTGCTGAACAGAAGAAAAATCACCGGGAAAATAGTGGTTACGAATTAGAATCTGTGTGCATTTTGTTTTAGACTACTTTGGAAGCCAAAAAAGAGGGATGGCAAGAATGAAGAAATATAATTTCTTTATGTTGGAAATATTAAAACCCCAAATGTAGGAAAAAGCATTTAATCAGTTCGGATTCGGCAGTCAGGCTGTATCTTAGTGAAGGTGTGGCAATAACCCTGAAACAACACTTTTAAAATCATAAACCCCGAACATATCGGCGGAGGTGATGAGGATGATCACTACTATGACCCATTTCACAAAATCAACGCCTTTGCTTACGGCTAACCGCGATGCAATCAGGGCTCCGGTTACATTGCCAATGGCCAGGATAAGGCCGTAAATCCAGTTCACCTGGTTATACCACAGGAAAACCAACAAGGTAAAGGGCGAATACGCCAGCACAATAAACACTTTGATGGCGTTGGCTTTTACCAGGTTGAAACCTGCACCGCCCACGATTCCGGCCAACAAGAAATATCCCACACCCATGTGGATAAATCCACCATATATACCGATGGCAAAGAATATCAGGTACAGTTTCCAGTCGAGGGGTTTGCTGGTGATTTCTGTCCGTCCGTAAATATATTTGTGCGGTTTGTAAAAAATAAAAACCAACATCACCAACATGATGATGCCCACCGCTTTTTCGAAAATATCTTCCCTGATATCCACTGCCAGCCAGGCACCGATAAGCGAGCCCAATATTGTTGGGATAGACAAATACAGGGCTTTGCGAAATTCAAGTACCTTTTGCTGTCGGAAACTGGTGGTGGCAGTAAGTGTTTGTATGGTGATGGCAATGCGGTTGGTGCCATTGGCAATGGTGGCGGGCAGCCCGAGCATCATCAATACCGACAATGAGATGATACTTCCCCCACCGGCCAGCGTATTGATGAATCCAACCATCAACCCTGCCGTAATAAGAATGCTAATTTCAACAGCACCCATTTTGTTGAATATAAGTATTTTAAAGTTCTTTTATCCTTTTCTGGTTGTCATATTTCTCTTTTTCAGTGCATCCCAGCCCTGGGCCTGCAAAGGAATAGATTGGTTGTCGTTTGTAACCAGGTTTTCGCCATCATCGGGGTCAGTCATGTATCCGATAATGGAGATGCCTTCCAGTTCCTTTACTTTTTCAAAATCGGATTGTTTGATGGTAAACAGCAATTCATAATCTTCACCTCCATTTAAAGCCGCCACCGAAGGAACGATATTAAATTCCTTAGCCGTGTCGAAGGTAAGTTGGTCGATGGGGATTTTATCTTCATAAATGGTACAACCTGTCCCTGATGCTTTGCACAGATGCATGGCTTCGGAGGCCAGCCCGTCAGAAATATCGATCATCGAAGTGGGTTTTACTCCGGCATCATCCAGTATTTTCAGGATATTCATTCTGGCTTCAGGCTTTAGCTGTCGTTCGAGCAGGTATTCTTTGTCGGTTAAGTCGGGTTGCATATTCGGGTCGGCCAGGAACACCGATTTTTCTCTTTCAAGAAGCAAAAGGCCCATATAGGCCGCCCCCAAATCACCACTCACACATAGTAAATCATTTGGTGAAGCCCCTTTGCGATACACTACCTTTTCGGGATCGGCCTCGCCGATGATGGTGAGACTTAAAAACAACCCAGCAGGACTGGAGGTGGTATCACCACCAATTAAATCTACCTGATAAACTTCACATGCTTTTTTTATCCCGACATATATTTCCTGGATGGCTTCGGCAGAATATTTTGATGAAACACCAAGTCCTACAAGCATTTGTTTTGGAGTGCCATTCATAGCCGCAATATCCGAAATATTGACAACCGCAGCCTTATAGCCCAGGTGCTTTAAAGGCATGTAAACCATGTCGAAATGAATGCCCTCGATGAGCAAATCCTTTGAAACAAGCATTACTTTTCCGGTTTCCGGCTGGATGACTGCAGCATCATCGCCTACCCCGACTATTGTAGCCGGATGAATCGTGTGAAGGTCTTTGGTAAGTGCATCAATGAGACCAAATTCACCCAAAGCGGATAAATCGGTAAGTTTTTCTGTTGAATCAGACATAGGGATATTTTTGGGCAAAAATAAGCTAAAATCGTGGTTTTTGGTGGGTGTGTTTTTCGTTACTTTGGGTCTGTAAAAAGGGATTAATTAATTTAGGTATGAAAAGGTGGCTGTTGATTCTTTCAGGTTTTTTTCTTCTGTTGGGATGTGTTCCCAATTCGGAAGATACTTTTGTTCAGATGAAAAATCTTGAAGGGAACTGGTCCTCGGCCGGTAACGTGCTTATTAATCTGCAATGGAAATCCATTGGCGATTCTGCCTTAAAAGGGCGTTTGTACACCTTATTGGTTGCCGACACTTCCTGCGTTGAACAATATGTTATTTTTAAACGCAATGATTCCGTATTCGCACAATTGGGGAACTGTGAAGGATATTTACACCCTCAATTGCTTTTGTTAAATAAAAGCAGAGGGAATTTGTTTCGGTTTGAAAACATGAACCGCCCCTATCCCAACCGGATTGTT
This sequence comes from Bacteroidales bacterium, assembly GCA_030690365.1. GTDB lineage: Bacteria > Bacteroidota > Bacteroidia > Bacteroidales > F082 > UBA6244. The sequence goes on from JAUYGX010000022.1 coordinate 9,520, forward strand.
TTTGAATGGAAAAGCGATTCTTTGTTTGTATTTCGTAAAGAAAACAGCCGCGGTAATAAACCCATTGAATTTTTGATGAAGAGGAATTAGCCCGACCCGACGGGTTTTTTCCAATCCGGTGGGTGGAAAGTGTTTCACAACGCAGATAGTTGTTAGCTTTTCTCTAAAATATGGCCCACAAAAGGGAGCGCACTTGGTGTCAATACAGAAACTGGTAATTTATGGAATAGGCTAATGCAGGATGAATACCCCACTTCCTTTCTCCTCCCCAAAGGGGAGGAGTGATAAAACATTGTATATGAAGTTTATAAGTGTGTTTTAATATGGTTTAATGGTTCAAGTTAGAATATATGGGGTATCCGATCATCTCCCGTTATAAGATTTAAAGATGCGAATAAAAGGTACGGAGTGTAGCTAATATTTATAGAACGACAAGAACACACTTTTTAAGGTGCAGCGCACCGTCATATTTTCCCGTTTATTTAATTATAAATCAATATTGCGGTGCTCCGCACCTTGAATCTACTGTTATTAAATTGGCTATAAATATTTTCGGTGCGCTGCACCTCAAAATACATCATCAAAACCAATACACAATATACTTGTATGCAGCGCCACTCATTGATTAATGAGTCCGGTCCAGAAAGGTGAATCATGAAAATAACCGAAAATCAGCACGGGAGATGATCGGATACCCCATTTTAGAATAAATGATCAACTTGTTCCTAAAGAAGCGACTCAATAATTTCAGGGAAGTACCTATATTCAAGGTGATGGATTTTTTCGGCCAGCGATTCGGGTGTATCATCTGGTGAGATGAGCGTATCGGCCTGAAAAAGAATGTCTCCCTGGTCGTATTTTTCGTTTACAAAATGGATGGTGATTCCTGATTTTTCTTCTTTTGCTGCCATCACGGCCTCATGTACATGGTGTCCGTACATTCCTTTTCCACCATAGGCAGGTAATAAGGCGGGATGAATGTTGATAATCCTGTCACGGAAAGCCCGAATGATTTCGACAGGGATCAACCAAAGAAACCCGGCCAGCACGATGAGGTCAGGATGTTCATCTTTTAGCCAGTCAAGTACCTGGTGGCGGGTATAAAAATCGTCACGGGAAGCGATTTTTGATTTAACACCAAGCCGCTGGCATCGTTCCAATACGCCTGCTTTTGGATTGTTGGTTATCACCAAAGTAACTTCGGCCAGTCCGTTTTCACGGAAAAAAGTGATGATTCGTTCGGCATTGGATCCATTTCCTGAGGCCAGGATGACTATTTTTTTCTTCATTGGCTGCTTCCCGCTTTAAATTGGGACAAAATTAGGATTTATTGAAAGCCGAAAAGTGAACCCAAAAGTTAATTATTCGCTCTACCAACAGGTTATCCATTAAGTGGTTACTATCCAATCGCTTAAAAAGTTATCATGACTATTGTTTTTTATTGCATTAATACCGTTCTTTGCATTGAGTTTAACCAAAAAATACACATATGTCAGACGTACGTTCAAAAGTTGTAAGCATTATTGTTGACAAGCTTGGAGTAGAAGAAAGTGAAGTAACTAATGAGGCAAGCTTCACCAATGATTTAGGTGCAGATTCTCTTGACACTGTAGAGTTGATCATGGAATTTGAAAAAGAATTTAACTTGTCAATACCTGATGAAGAAGCTGAGAAGATTGAAACTGTAGGTAACGCTGTTGCTTACATCGAAGCCCATCAGTAAAAAAAGTTTTTATGGAGTTAAAGCGAGTTGTAGTAACAGGTCTAGGTGCAATAACTCCCATTGGCAATAATGTAAAAGATTATTGGACCGCTTTGCTTGCAGGAGTGAGCGGAGCTGGTCCGATAACCCTTTTCGACGCGTCAAACTTTAAAACAAAGTTTGCCTGCGAAGTAAAGGACTTTAATGCCCTGGAGTTTTTCGACCGCAAGGAAGTTCGAAAGCATGACCGGTATGCGCAGTTTGGACTTATTGCTGCTGATCAGGCCATCGAAGATTCGGGGTTGCTTCAGGATGAAAATCTTGATAAAAACCGGGTTGGGGTTATATGGGCTTCTGGTATTGGGGGCTTAGGCACTTTTTTCGAGGAAGTTACCAGTTTTGCAAGTGGCGATGGAATTCCCCGGTTTAATCCCTTTTTCATTCCAAAAATGATTGCCGATATTGCTGCCGGTCATATCAGCATCCGTCATGGATTCAGAGGTCCCAATTTTGCTACGGTATCAGCTTGTGCTTCTTCTGCCAATGCGTTGGCAGATGCCCTGATGTACATCAGACTTGGGAAGGCCAATGCTTTTGTGGCAGGAGGCTCCGAAGCCGCAGTAAATCAAACAGGTGTGGGTGGTTTTAATGCCATGCACGCCATTTCAACACGAAACGAAGATCCACATACAGCCTCACGTCCTTTTGACAAGGATCGTGATGGTTTTGTTATTGGAGAAGGCGGCGGCGGTGTAGTGTTCGAGGAAATGGAACACGCTCTTGCCCGTGGCGCTCATATTTATGCAGAGGTGGCCGGAGCAGGCTTGTCGGGTGATGCTTATCACATGACCTCTCCACATCCTGAAGGTTTAGGCGCATACCTTTGTATGGAAGCAGCACTTCAGGATGCCGGAATGAAACCTACTGATATCGATCATGTTAATACACATGGTACTTCAACACCTGTGGGAGATATGGTTGAGCCTAAGGCCATTGTAAGCCTTTTTGGCGAACATGCCTACAAACTGAACATCAACTCCACCAAGTCGATGACGGGTCATTTACTCGGAGGAGCTGGCGTTGTTGAAGCTATTGCTACCATTCTGGCCGTAAAAAATGATGTTGTTCCGCCTACCATCAACCATTTCACCGACGATCCTGAAATTGATGCTAAACTGAATTTCACTTTCCATAAAGCACAGGAAAGGGTCATCAATGCTGCCCAAACAAATACCTTTGGTTTTGGAGGACACAATGCTTCTCTTATCTTTAAGAAATTTGTAAAATAATCCGGCTGATTTGCTAATAGGCAATAAATTACGATCGTATTTTTCGTCTGATAGAGCGCTGCATCAGTCCATAAGAAATGTTTTCGGGTTTTATCCCGGAAACATTTCTTTATTTAAGCTGGCTTTACGCCATAAGTCAGCCTCCAAAAAAACAATCAACGGTTTAAAAGTTAACAACGAGCGACTTGAATACCTGGGGGATGCCATTTTGAGTGCCGTGGTGGCCGACTATTTATTCCGTAAATTTCCTTATAAGAGTGAAGGTTTTTTAACTGAGATGCGCTCGAAAATTGTGAGCCGTGTATCATTGAATAAGCTGGCCCATAAATTGGGGTTGACCAAACTCATCAGCATTGGTGGCGAGCATCAGCAAAAAGGAAAATCGGCCGGTGGTGATGCCTTCGAAGCCGTGGTGGGAGCCATTTATCTTGACAAAGGATATGAATTTACCTATAAAATTATCGTCAAGAGGATTATCAACATCCATTTCGATATCGAAGAGCTGGTAGAAACAGAAATCAGTTTTAAAAGCAGTTTGCTCGAATGGGCTCAGAAAGAAAAACATGAGATTTCTTTTCCGGTGATTGGCGAAACTGGAGAAAAGCATCAAAAGCAATACATTGTAGCAGTGGAGATTGATGGGGAAATTAAGGCAGAAGCACTGGATTACTCCATCAAAGGCGCCGAGAGACTGGCTGCAGAAAAAGCCTGGAATCAGCTTTCCGGTAATGGTAATAAATAGCATCTGACCTTCCCTCACCATTCCGTAATAAATTAGGAAAACGAACTATTTTAACCTGCCAATTTGCGTACCTTTGTGCGTTAAACCTTTAGGCCATGCCCCGAAAACACACTCTTGGTTTTATATCACAGGATGAGTACCGGCTTATTGCCATCGTAACTAACCTCAAGGATTACCGGTTTACTTTTTACCTTAATCAGGCTTTGAGAATGGATATGGTACACTACGATGACATCGCCTATGCACGAACCGGAAGTGTAATGTGCACCTATCCCTGGTTTTATTATCATGACCATCAAATTCATACTTCCTATTATCTGATTGGTAATAAACATATTGGAGGGCCGATGTTGGCCACAATAAAGGAAGCTGATTATGTTTTACTTGTAAAAAGCCCGATCCATGACGATCAGGTAAAGCAACTTGTTGCCGGCATTCGATCTATCGAAAATGTGGTAACTGCTTTTGAAGTTCAAATTCAGACGATTAAAGATATTAACTCGGTGTTGGATACCAATGAATTGCATGAGTTGGAACAACTAACCGATGCATAAAATACCATTAAGCCGAAAAGCACGTTATAATTGCATGCTACCTAAACAATCGAAGTTTAAGAAGTACGCTGCTTATTTTAATGAGCATGACCTGAAGGGTAAAATCAGGCATGTTGCAGGTAAGGCTGGTGTATGTTTGGTTTATGATGCCCTCATTTTGTTTTATTTGCTCAGGGATAAAAATGTACCTGCCAGAAACAAGATGGTCATGGTAGCGGCTTTGGGTTATTTTATCCTGCCGGCCGACCTGGTGGCCGATATCCTTCCTGTTCTTGGATTTACAGATGACATTGCTTTTCTGAGTTTTGCTGTGGCCTCCGTATCAAATTATGTAACTCCTGAAATTAAGGAGAAAGCCATTCAGAAAACTAAAACTCTTCTTCCTCAGTAAAATTATCAGCTAAATAATCCAGATCGGAGTATTTATCTTCATAATCATCGCGGGCATCATCCTTCAAATGGCCATTGTCATCATAGTCATCATCTTCGTTGATAATTTCTTCGGCTTTTTCGGATGTCATCCGAACCAGATAATAAATCTCATCTGTTTCAAATGGTAGCGCACTCACAAATTTGCCTTCTTTGTTGGTAAACCGAATCAGGTGCTGGCTAAATCCGTAGGGGTAAACAAGTTTGATTTGTTCCTGAATCTCGGGAGACAATTTCTCAAAATCTTTAATTACCCTGGTTTTATTATCTTTCATCTCTATGTTGATTATATTTTTTTCAATTTTTAATTCCGGTGCTGAAAGCCCTCATCTGTCCAAAAAAAATGCATTCATAAGCACATTTTATCCATTGCAAAGCATCCTCGAAAGGTGATTCCGATCGGGCTAAATTATTTATTTTTTTATACCTGACACATTGTTTAACATTTTTTTTTGATTTTTTATTCTGCTGGAACACAATCAGGTAGAAGGAGCAAGGAGAATTGGTTCCAACCACATGGAATTTATTTGATGAGAATTTACAATAGGCAGGGTTCCATTATCCGGTGTCTGGCCTGTTCAGATTGATGTTGCCTGAAAATGGTAACCCTAAGAATCGGAATGATTTTTCCAAGACCGGCTTCTATAGCTTAATTTTCGCCATATACTCTCCAGAGGTCCCTGATTAAATTTTTGCAACCATAAGTAACTGATTATTATCTCCAGGATAAATACGAAAATGGCAAAGAGTTCTATTTGCGATGGGTTTTGCCATCCAAAAAAACCCCAACCCCAGCCGTAAAAAATAAATCCAAACAAAACCGACTGTAGCAGATAATTGGTAAGCGACATTCTGCCGGGATAGCTAATTGGTTTAAGAATCCATTGCAATACTTTAAAAGCGCTAAGGAGTAAAATAATCAGGATATATGCTAACGCCATAACCAGGTTCATTAACTCATAGGACATCATATAACTTGCTGTTAGGAAAGGACTTTCCGCAGGTGTCATCGTTATGGCCAGTTCTTCGTAATACAGGTATGCCGCAATGGCCAATCCTGCCACCAAAGGTGTGATAATAAGCCACCGTATGCGGTGAGTGATGATGTTTTTATGCAACTGAAGTTTTGAAGCCACAAATCCAAAGAGGGTAATGCCCATAATTTTGGGCAGATAGTAAAGCAGATTGACCGGAAAAAAGGCTGCATATTCAATCAACCTAAGCTTTAAAATCTGAAAATAGTCACCATGTGCGTAAACATCCAAAGCCTGACTCAAACAGGCCGGACAGGTAGATGAAAGGGCATTTGGCAGTTTAAACCAAACAGACAATATCAACCAAATAACGACGAAGAAATAAAAGAAAAAGCCCAGGATCAGCAGTCTGCTGACAGGTAGTTTGCGAAGAAACAGGACCACCATTCCAGCAATGGCATACGGAATCAGGATGTCTCCTGCCCAAAGAAACAGTACATGTGCTATTCCAAAAGCCAGCAAAACCGCCATCCTTCGGCTAAAGAAGGCAGGGAAATTACCGCCTTGAAGGTTGAACCGTTGCAACTGCATCCAAATTCCGTATCCAAACAAAAAGCTGTACAGGAAAATGAACTTATCGGCACTCAACCCGATTAGTACCTGATAAAAGTGTAGCTGGGCCGGATCGGGAAGCGCATTGTAAAACCCACCAAAATCAAAAAAAGAAGCGTTGAATCCCAGTATGTTGACGATTGCGATGCCCATAAGTGCAAATCCACGCAGAATATCCAGAGACGCTACCCTGTTTTGAGGTAGTACAAAGGTGATTTCCGGGTTTGAGTTTCTCATACCTTATTATATAGGTCGTTGCGGCGAATGGCGAATATTAGCTCATCTTCGTATCGGTTGTTTTTCCACAGTGTTTGATCGAGTCTGGCTTCCAGTTTCATGCCGTTCTTTCTGAGTATCTGTTGTGAAGCCAGGTTTGAGCCAAATGGGCGTGCAAAAATCCGATCGATGTCCCAGGTGGTAAAACCATATGCAATCATTTCACCTATAAGTTTGGTCATGATGCCCTTTCCCCAAAAGGGTTCCGCAAGCCAATAGCCCATTTCAGCATTCTTCTTATGGATGTCCGGTTGAGGGAAAATACCGATGGCACCGCATGCTTTGCCGTCAATTTCTATGGCAAAAACTTTCACAGGGTCGTCTTCCTGTACCATGGTGATAAAGCATTCGCCATCGGCTTTGGTGTAAGGATGAGGAAAAACATCCGTCAAATTATTGGCGATATTGGCATTGTTGGCATAGGTTATCAAAGATTCAAGATCAGACATTTCCCACTTCCTGAGCCTTATCTGTTGAGTATTCATAGGTGTTGTGTTTTATTCCACAAATGTAAGAAGCCTGTTGGTGAAATAAAAATTAGAAGCGGAAAAGAACGGATTTATTGATTTGTGCCTGAGTCAATATAAAAAAGTCCCCGATTGAAGACTTAGTTACTCAATACCTTATTATATAAACACTGTTTCCTTTTACAGGATAAGTGTTGAAATCCTATTTCATATCCCTTTTAGTCAGGATGGTAATGATTATTGTCAGATAGATCAACAGCCAACCGGCAGCAATGGCGATTGTTTTCAGTGGGATATGGTCCTGAATTTCCATAAATATATATCTCCCGAAAGGAACAGTTATCAGGTTGTTGAGGGCCTGGATGGGGAAAAAGGCTACCAGCTCCGACCAGATGGTGTCGCGAAAGATGGGCGCGTTGGTTAAAATAGCACCGACAATAGGCTCGAACATCAGGGTATATAAAAACAGGAGCACAATCACAAAACCTGCTTTTTTAATGACAAGCGACAACAAAAATGCCAGCGAACAATAAACCACGATGTCGAAGAAGTAGGCTGCCAGAAATTCCAGTTTATCAAAAATAAATCGGGCTTCCCATACATGCGAATAAATACTGCCGGTAATCATGCCGGTAAAAAACAAATACAGGGTACTGATGGTTGCCAGTGCAATGATAAACATCAGCTTTCCCAGTAAATATCTTCTCTTGCTGATACCATCGATGATATTTTGCCGTAGTGTGTTGTAGGTAACATCGTTATTCACCGAAATAATGACCACAAAAGCCAATAGTATTTTGGCAAAGCTGCCCAGATAGGTCATGTTTTGCCAAATATCCGGGAAATCGTAAATGGGTATAATGGTGGGATCGATGCCGTTAAAATCAGTGCCCAGGCTCTTAATCCATTCAAGAAAAAAAACGCCCCCTGCTGCAATTACGGTGAGTGCCAACAGATACATGCCCATCAGAATCCAGAAAACACGGTAGTTTCTTACTTTAAGCCATTCGAGTTTTATCGCATCAATCATGTTCTTTCAGGATTTTAAGGAATTCTTTTTCCAGTGTATTGGTTTGGGTGGACAGTCGTTTCAGGGTAACCCCGTTGGTAAAGCAATGTTGGTTTATTTCCCTCGAATTAAATCCCGGTTTTAGTGTGACCAGCAAACCGCTGCCATTTGTAGAAACGTCTTCGGATCCTTCAAAGTCGTACAGAATATTGTAGAGTTGCTCCTGATCGAAATCAGCGGATATCTCCACCTTATTTATTTCCTCAAGGGTATCTTTCACCAGTCCTTCGTGGATTTTGATTCCTTTACGCAGCACACAAAAATGGGTACATACTTTTTGCACCTCGTCGAGCAAGTGGCTGGCCATGATGATGGTCTTTCCCTGTTGTGCCACCTGGGTGATGAGTTCTCTTACTTCGGCAATACCTTCAGGATCAAGTCCGTTGGTAGGTTCATCGAGAATAAGGACCGGCGGGTTGCTGAGCAGGGCGGCGGCAATGCTCAATCGCTGTTTCATGCCCAGGCTGTAGGTTTTAAATTTGTCATCCTTGCGGTCGAACAGATTTACCTGTTTGAGGGCCTCATTGATGCGGTCGGTTCCGCATTGTTTGATGTGTGCAGTTATTCTAAGATTTTGTACAGCAGTAAGATATGGGTAGAAACCGGGAGATTCGAGGATGGAGCCTATTTTTTTTCTGGCCTCTTCGTTGGGTGTATTTTCGAACCAATGATAATCGCCACTAGCAGGTGCCACCACATCGAGAATCATGCCCAGGGTGGTGGTTTTTCCACTTCCGTTGGGACCGAGGATGCCATAAATCTGTCCACTTTCGATGGTCAGCGACAGCTGGTTTACAGCTGTCAGCCGGCCGAATTTCTTAGTCAGGTTGTTTATCGCGAGGATTGTGGCCATGCGTGGGGGAATTTAATTGAAAAATATTGATCATGTTGCCACCATTTTGCAGATTTTGAATTAGCTGCGGAATATTACTCCACTCCACATTTCCACTCAGATAAAAGGCTTCTATTTGGTCGTCCTGCCTAAAAACGCCTACATAATTTCCACCTTTATCCTTATCGCGTCCATAAAGAAAAAATTGGTTCTTGCCACCATACATGGATGCAATCTCATCATATCCTAAGGCCTGATAGCCTTGTAGCATATTGAGATATGATTTGTTGGCCGTAGCGGTGGAGTCGAGGGTATAAATCACCAGCTTTTCGATGTCGTTCACCATTTGATAAAACTCGGGACTTCCAGTGGGATCGAGCATACGCAAAGTACTTGGATAAAGGCAATAAGTACGTGTTTTGGTGGAATCGGTGTACGCTTTAATGAGATCCTGTTGTGCCCAAAGGGGCTGAAACAGCCCCGTCAGGATCAACAGATATATCAGCAATTTTTTATTCATGGTGCATTCTGCCAAGGTTTTGGAGTCCTTCCACTTTCATGTCCTGAGCGATTTTTGAAATGTTTTTCAGATCAATTTCGCCATACAGACTCAAAAGTACGAAATTCTCTTTTCCACCAACTACCATGATTAGTTCATTAATTATACCATCTTTTTCTTTGATAGAAAACAACATACTTTGATCTGGATCATTTACGGTCATCAGTTCATCGTAACCGGCTTTTCCAACATCGGCAGCGGCTTTTTTATACAGCTCTCTGGCATTGGGAATGCTGTCGACCATTACAATTTTTAATCCTTTTAATTTACTGACGGCTTCCATAAACTCCTTCTGAGCTTCGCTGCCGGGTTCCATTTCGGTAAACATCGAGAACATTTTGCTGCTGACGGAGATTTTGGTGAAATTGTCGTTGTCGGCATATTTGTCAAAGTAATTGGTGATTACACTTCCCTGTGCAAAAGCACCTGCTGCCAGGAAAGCAAAAGCGATCATTAAGATTGATTTTTTCATTTTTTAAAATATTAGTATTGAATGAGTTGATTATTTATTGTTATTTCCGCTTAACAGTTCTTTCGGTTTGTTAAACTCCTGCAATTGTACTGAGGTATAATTTTTTCCTTCGTTTAGTCCGTTGGAGACCATCATCAGGGCCTGGCGGGTAATTTCGAAGGCCTTGTCGGGATCGTTTACATTGTATTCCGCATTGGTGTAATTGTATTGAAATAATCCGCTAACCACCAGAATTCCAATGGTAACAGAGGCGGCCACGGTATACCACATCATGCGGATCCGTTTGCCGGGGTTCAGAAAGCCAAATTCCGGTTCTTGTTGTTTTAATTCGGAAACAGCTTTAAAGTAGTGGCTGCAAGCAGAAGATTCGGTGTCGGAAGCCATGAGTATTTTCAGCTCTTTTTCTTCCTCCGGGGATGTTTCGGCCCGCCAGTACTTTTCGAGTAGTTGATTAGTTTGCGAGTCCATATGCGTCGATTTTAGTAATGGTTTCTTTAATTTTTTCTCTTGTCCTGAACAAGGATATTTTTACCTCGGCGAGTGTAAGAGAAAGAATGTCGGCAATTTCCTGATACGACAATTCTTCCACTTCACGCAAGTGAAATACCTCGCGGTGTTTTACAGGAAGTTCGTTGATAATCCGTTTCAACCAGGCTTGGCGATCACTCATGAGCAAATTTTCGTCGGTATGATATGTGTCAGCCTGATCCATCGGATGCATTTCCGCCAAATGAAACCGGTTTACTTTCACCCAGTCGTAACATTGGTTTCGAGTGATGCGCATGGCCCAGGATTCGGGATTGTCGATGGTAGCAATCATATGGCGATTTTTCCAGATTTTCAGCAGACATTCCTGTACCACATCATGTGCATTATCGGGTGTTTTAAGTATCGACAGTGCGTATCGGTACATTTTGTTTTGTACCGGAATAATGTGTGTATCGAATAATTCTTTTGACATATCAGCAAGGAGACGACAGGTTTTTATTAAAGTTACAAAATTGGTGTTTTTTATTGTATTTGGTTTGGGATTTTACCCTGATGGATAAAGTCTTTTCGGAAACATGATAATTGGCATCCTGTGCATCCATTTTACGATTTGTATTGTCATCCAAAGGCAAAAGGCTAAGGATCGGTTCGCAAAGATGATTGATTTGCTTACTTTTGTCGCTTTAACACTTTATTAACAGAAGCTTAATGCACTAATATGTTTCTTCGCAAAATAATTGATAACACTTTAAAGGATAGGTTTTTTTTCTTTATCCGGGAAAAGACTGGTTAATCAACAAGAATTTGTTGAACAATGAATGCCATAACTAAATTATACCACATGAAAATAAAATTAACGACAGTTTTCCTGATGATAATTGCATTGGGAAGTTTTACCATTTTATCTGCTCAGCAAATACATCCTGAAAAGATAACTAAGGCAGCACATTTTGATATTTCGCGACCTCTGGGACAAGTCGATCCCATACCCATGGGGGTGCGAAAAAGAGATTGGAAAGAGAAGGTGGTTCCCAATAAACTTCACCTTACAAATGAACTTGAGAACACACCACTTCCTACCGGACCAGATCCCGTTTTACAGAATTCAACACGTCAGTTTTCGGGTACACCACAGGTAAATCAGAACTTTAGCGGGATTACCAATACCTATGGGGTGGCTCCTCCTGATACCGATGGCGATGTAGGTCCAAACCATTATTTACAGATGGTGAACAATGGGTTTGCTATTTGGGACAAAGAGGGAAATCTGTTGTACGGACCTGCCGATAACATCACGCTGTGGGATGGTTTTCCTGGCCCTTGGTCGAGTACCAATGATGGCGATCCGGTGGTGTTATACGATGAATACAGCGATCGGTGGATTGCCACGCAGTTTTCGCTTCCCAATTATCCAAACGGCCCATTCTATGAACTGGTGGCTGTTTCCGAAACCGGTGATCCATTAGGAGCTTGGTATCGCTACGCTTTTGAGTTTGATGCCATGCCCGACTATCCAAAATTTGGCGTTTGGCCCGATGGCTACTACTTTACCACCAATTTATTTAGCAATGGCGGATTTTCAGGAGGAGGTATCAGTATTTTAGATCGCAGTGCGATGCTAACAGGCGATCCAGATGCACAAATGATATTTTTCGTGATTGGCTATAACTGGTCCAATCACAGCAGCTTTTTGCCAGCCGATGCCGACGGTGCCTTACCTCCTCCCGCAGATTCACCCTCCTACATGGTCAACATGGGGAATAATGTATTGCGTGTTTACAAGGTAGATGTTGATTGGGTAAACACCGCCAACTCATTTATTGAGCAGTTGAGTACATTGTCTACGGCTCCTTTTTCCACCAATGGACTTAACATACAGCAACCTGGTACGAGCCAGACATTGAGCACTTTGGCCGGACGGTTGATGTATCGTCTTCAGTACCGCAATTTTGGCGATTATCAGGTGATGTTGACCAACCATACGGTGAATGCCGGAAATGGCAAGGCCGGGGTAAGATGGTATGAATTACGTAATTATGGTACCGGATGGGAAATATACCAACAGGGTACTTTTGCCCCTGCCGATGGTGACAACCGCTGGATGGCTTCTGTGGCTATGAACCAGGGTGGTGATATTGCGGTAGGTTACTCGGTGTCGGGTGCCAATACATACCCCTCCATTCGTGTTGCCGGCCAATCTGCAGGTGCTCCTGCCGGGTTGGGCGTTTTAGATATTGATGAGGTCAGCATTTATGAAGGAACCCAGTCGCAGAGCGGTGTAGATCGTTGGGGCGATTACTCGGCTATGGCTGTCGATCCAACAGATGGCATGTCCTTCTGGTATACCACCGAATACTCAAACGGTGGCTGGGGATGGAGATCACAAATTGCATCTGTATCGTTCGCCTCACAACCCATTTGTGACTTTACTTCTGACGAAACCATTGTACCTGTTGGAGAAACGGTCAGTTTTACCGACCTTACACAGGGTATTCCAACCCATTGGACATGGACTTTTGAAGGCGCTACACCGTCTACCTCATCCGATGAATCCCCACAAAACATTCTATATGATACCGAAGGTGTTTACCCGGTAAAACTGGTAGCCTACAATACCATTGGTATTGACAGCGTTACTAAGGAAACCTATATTACAGTGAACTCAACCATTTTGCCTCTGGTAGATTTTGAGGCTGATAAAAAAGCCGTTTGTCTGGGTGAAACGGTACAGTTTACTGATATGACGCAGTTTAGCCCCGTTGCCTGGAACTGGGAGTTTGTTCCCAATGACGTAACTTTCGTTAATGGATCAGATGCCAACAGCCAAAATCCGGAAGTGGTATTTAACAACACAGGGAGTTATCAGGTTACTTTAACTGCGGACAACCTAAACGGTAGTTCTACCTTATTAAAGGATGATGTTATTAAAGCCGGAGGCAACACACCTTACTTTTTGGAGGATTTTGAAACCGATGGACTGAAAGCCAATGAGTGGACTGTTGAAAATCCGGATGGCAGCATCACTTGGGAAATGTACGAAACTGGTGGTACAACCCCTGGAAATCATTCGGTTGGCATAAATTTTAGAGAGTATATTTCAGTTAGTCAGCGCGATTATTTGGTTTCACCACCTTTTAACCTGACCGGTACCAGCACACCTTCGCTTGAGTTCCAATATGCTTACGCACAATATTATGCAGAAGCCAGTGATTCGTTGATTATTTCTGTATCAACCGATTGTGGGATAACCTGGAACAGGATATATGCCAATGCCGAGAATGGAAGCGGTAATTTTGCCACCCATGAATTGACTACGAACGACTGGTGGCCTGCAATACCCTCCGACTGGTGTATGGAAGGGTGGGGAGCCAGCTGTGTGACGCTTGATTTAACGGCTTTCGCCGGAAACGATCAGGTACGCATCAGGTTCGAGACGTATAGCTTTCTCGGACATCCATTATTTCTCGATAATATAGCCGTGAGCAGTTTGGTAGGCACCCAGGAAAATGATGCTCAGTCGAGCAAAATCAGGGTTTTTCCCAATCCGACAAATGGCGATTTCCACATTCGGGTGCCAGAAGGCAATCAATACGATAAAATTGAAGTGATGAACAACATGGGACAACTGGTAAAAGAGATTCCTTTATCCATCCATGCTGAAAATCTGGTGATTAAAAGAGAAAATTTCTGGATTCCAGGTGTGTACTATTTAAGAGGTATTGGTCGAAATACGAGCGAAACGATCAAACTTATCATCTATTAAGCTTGCTTACAATCGTTCGGAAGTGGATGTTATTTATTGGTACACCGATAGTTAGTTCTGTTTGCCATGAATAATATCCACTTTTTGAATACTGTTCAATCAGATTATTTATCTTTGCCTTTCATTTATTGAATTGAATAATTGACACTTATAATAATCACAGGATCAAAAACAATGAAAAAATTTATTACCTTATTTTTTGTTAGCGTTTTGCTGCTTATCTTCCCCTTGACAGGAGTTTACGGGCAGAGCATTCATCCCACGCAAGTGACTAAAGCCGTACATTTCGACAAATCGCAACCTTTACGGGATGTTACACCCATTCCACTCGGCCAGCGTGAGCGTACCTGGAAAAACAAAGTGGTGCCCAATGTCTTCGACTTTGCTAAATTCAATATGAAAGCCTCCTGGCATAAAGGGGCTGATCCTGTATTACAAAAAGTACAGGGGCATCCAATGAGCACCGATGCCGTGATTGATGTAAATGTAGCCGGTATTGCCAATACCTATGGCATTGCGCCACCTGATACTGATGGTGATGTTGGCCCAAACGAGTTTTTCCAAATGGTAAACAATGGCTTTGCCATCTACAACAAATCAGGGGTTAAAATTTATGGCCCTGCCGATAACATTACCCTTTGGAATGGTTTCCCGGGACCCTGGTCGAGTACCAACGACGGAGACCCTGTTGTTTTGTACGATGAATATTCTGATCGGTGGATTTCTACCCAGTTTTCGCTCCCATATTACCCCAACGGACCATTTTATGAGTTGGTAGCTGTTTCGGAGACTGGTGACCCCACCGGTTCCTGGTATCGTTATGCATTCCAGTTTGATAACATGCCTGATTATCCGAAATTTGGCGTTTGGACCAATGGATATTATTTTACCAGTAACCAGTTCGATCATGGCAACTGGCAGGGTGGTGCTATCAGCATCCTCGATCGTGATGCTATGCTGATAGGTGATCCAGATGCAGAAATGTTGTTCTTCGAGATGGGTTCCAGCAATGGAAGCATCCTGCCGGCCGATGCTGACGGCATTTTACCACCTCCTACCGGGGAACCCTGTTATTTTGTTTCTCTCGCCGGAGCTTCATTAAAAATGTGGTCGGCAGATGTGGATTGGAATACGCCTGCCAATACAACTATCGATTATCTGGGTTATATTCCGGTAGAAGCTTATTCTGATAACAATATCAGTATCTCACAACCAGGTACATCTCAAAAACTGGATGACCTGGCTGGCAGACTGATGTACCGTCTTCAATACCGCAATTTTGGCGATTACGAAGTGCTGTTGACCAACCACACGGTAAATGCCAATGGTGCTGGTCAGGCGGGGGTTCGCTGGTATGAATTAAGAAAATACGGGAGTGCTGATTGGGAATTGTATCAACAAGGAACTTTTGCCCCTTCGGATGGCGCTTCCAGATGGATGGCCAGTGCAGCCATGAATGACTTGGGCGACATTGCCATTGGATATTCCGTTTCATCAACTGCGGTATATCCATCTATCCGTATCGTAGGCCAGTCAGCCGGAGCCCCTCTTGGACTTGGTGTTTTGGATATCGATGAAATAAGTATCAAGGAAGGTACCAAATCACAAACAGGAGTAAACCGTTGGGGCGATTATTCAGCTATGTCTGTTGATCCCAGCGATGGAATTACATTTTGGTACACTCAACAGTATTCCAATGGGGGTTGGAACTGGCGGTCACAAATTGCTGCCGTAAACTTTGCCCAGGCACCCGCTCCTGATTTCTCCGCCGACAATGTACTCATTCCAGTTGGAGAAACAGTTAACTTTTTCGATCAAAGTCTGAATCTCCCAACCGAGTGGGCATGGTCGTTTGAAGGTGGAGATCCTGCCACCTCGACAGATCAAAACCCTACAAGCATACTCTATAGTACCGAAGGTAGTTTTACGGTTGAACTAACCGCTTCCAACGATATTGGCAGCAACACAGTTATAAAAGAAGCTTATATCACCACCAGTTCTGTTATTCTGCCAGAAGTGGATTTTGATATCAGTGCCGTTGACGGATGTACCTCGGATACCATCACCTTTACCGATTTAACACAATATGTACCCCGTCAGTGGAACTGGGAGTTTACTCCTTCAACAGTTACTTTCGTAAATGGAACTGATGCTTCAAGCCAAAACCCACAAGTTGTTTTCGATCAGGGTGGGGTATATTCCGTTAAGCTAACTGCCACCAATTTAAACGGGTCATCCTTTTTGGAGAAACCTGACTTGTTTACTGCCGGTGGATTGGTGCCTTATTTTATTGAAACATTTGAAGACGGACTTCTCCAGAATGATTGGACAATAGAAAAAGCGGCCAGTGAGTTTACCTGGGGAATACAGGAAATTGGTGGAACAGAACCCGGAAACCAGGCTGCTGGCATTTTATTGCGAGACAAACCAGCGGGAGAGCGCGACAGATTGATTTCTCCTGCTTTCAACCTTGAAGGAATGTCGAATGCCTCACTTGAATTCCAGTATGCTTATGCTCAACGCAATGATCGTTTGTACGATTCGTTAATTGTATATATTTCGGTGGATTGTGGCAGTAATTGGACACGGATATTTGCCGGTGGTGAAAATGGATCAGGTAATTTTGCTACTCATGAACTGACCAGTGATTTTTGGCCTGAAATTGCTGATGACTGGTGTATTTCAGGTTGGGGGGCACAATGCATTAACATTAATCTGACAGATTGGGTTGGTAACTCTGATGTTAAACTGGCTTTTGAATCTTATAGCGATCTGGGAAATCCATTGTTTATTGATAACATTGCAGTAAGTCAATACCTGAGTGTAAACGACCTGGCCAGCAATGCTATTAAAGTTTACCCCAATCCTACCAACGGATCGCTTCAGGTGATTTTTGGTGATACTCAGTATGCACAGATTCAACTGCTTAACCAGTTTGGTCAAGTGATCTACCAGGTCAATTCAGATAAAAAAGCTTCCTCTGTTATCATCCCTGATCTGGGTTTGAACTCAGGAATATATTTTGTGGTAGCACGTGGTGCCAAAGGGTTGAGCACTGTAAAAGTGATTGCTTACTAAACGTATAAGACCTATTTTTTAAGAGCGATCGGATTGTCCGGTCGCTTTTTCCATCAATCCTTCGGAGGAGGTGGTAAATCCGAGTTTTTTAAGGTATTTAATGTGATTTGGCGAATTGGCTTCAGCCACTATTTTTTGGATGCCCACATCTGTGAGCGATTGCAAAAGTTCATCATACACAAATTTGCCGTTTTTGTAATCGCGGTATTGGGGAACAACATAATCCAATCCCACACGCAACTCTCCGTTTTCGCGCCGGTGGGCCAGTACCAATCCGGCCACAGCCATATTTCGCAGCACAAAAAAGCTCATGGTGTTCATTTTGGGTTTATATACAAAACCGGGAAAGAAATGTTCAATTTCTTTTTGGTGAAAGGTCAAAAACCGCAGCAGATATTTATTGTCGCCACGGACTTCTAAAGTCTCGAAGTAATGTTTTGTGCCATAGATGGACGACAGATAGTAAATATCCACCAGTGTTATAAAGCCATTTAGGATGCCAACAGGTAAAGCTCCAATCAGAAATCCGTAAGTTGAAAAAGTGATGGCCCCCATCAGGTTTATCCACCTGAATTTCAGGATAGAATTCATGGTCATCGATAGTGCGATGATAATGGATGCTGCAAAGCCGATATATTCAAGTAAGTGAGATTGCATAGAAAAGAATCAGTTGATTTCAAAAAAAAATGTGATGTTCAGACCTCCTGTTAGGTGCTACTCATTGTAAACCACCGCCCCAACCACTTCGCCAACCATGCCGAGGCTGGTTTTATCAATTTGGCTCAAATCATCACTTACAGTATGCCAATAATCGTAAAAAGTACCGTTCTTGCTGGCGGTGTCAAGATGGATAATGTCGATGGTAGGAATATTGATGTATTTGTTTACCGGAATGTGATCGTCGGTTACCCCTCCTACTTTTATATTCACAAACTGATTTCCGTAACCCAGTTTTGCAGCCACTTTCCATACCTTATCTACCACAAATCCTGCATATTGCATCGAAAAGTATTCTTTGCTGAAAAATGCACCTTTGGCACCAACCATGTCCAGAAGAATTCCATAAGCGGCCTGATAACCAAAAATATGTGGGTTTTTCGACCAATATTGCGCACCAAGTCCCCAATATTCTTCATTCGACATGTTTAGTTCGGTGGGTGGTCCCCAGTCTTCCAGATCGAATAATACTATATCCACTCCTATATTCGGGTTTTTCAGTTGAAACTGTCGTGCCAACTCCAGCAAAACGCCTACTCCGCTGGCACCATCGTTGGCACCGTCGATGGGTGTGTTTTGAAGTGATTCATCGGGATCGTGGTCGGCAAATGGACGCGAATCCCAGTGCGACATCAACAATATTCGTTTTTTAAGATCAGGATTGTATGAAGCAATTATGTTTATTCCATTGCGGATAACGTTGTCATAGGTGCGGGCTTTAAAATTCTGCTTGGTTACCTGGGCACCATATTGATTTAGTTTGGCCGTAAGCCAAGCGGCGCAAGCTGCATGGGCCGGAGTTCCCGGTACGCGTGGTCCGAAAGCCACCTGACTGGCAACAAACTCATACGCTGAATCAGCATTGAAAGTGATGGGTTGAATTTTTTTCTCCGTCTGGGTTGACTGACTTCGCCGACCTGAACTTGCATTGTTTTGGCAGGAAGTCAAGATCACCGTCAGCATGATTATTATGGTGGTTATTTTTGATCGCATAAGATTAAAATAGATTGGTTGAAATACCAAAGGTGTCTGTATAAACAAGGTCGTTCAGGTTTTTACGACTTCTGGAACGGATTTCCGCTTCGGCCATATCAGCAGGCAGGTCGTCCAAATGACCATAATATCCCACGGCCATCACCGATGTGGGTTGATAATCATCGGGAATATGAAACAATACGCGGGCTTTTTCAGGGTCGAAACCACTCATCTGGTGCGAAAGCAGTCCCTGATACACCGCCTCAACGGCTATGTTGGCTGCCGATTGCCCTAAATCGTATTGAAATGTTGCATTTGGTTTTCCGTTGTGAGAGAACGTTTTTTTCGCCAAATTCATGATTAAAACCGGCGCATGTCCTGCCCATTGTTGGTTCCAATCAATCAGGGTCTCAACAATTTTATCGTAGGCGGCATCCCCTTTTATTCCCACAATAAAGCGCCAGGGTTGCTCATTAAACGCAGAAGCTGACCATCTGGCAGCTTCAAAAAGACTTTGTAGCTTGTTCTTCTCAACAGGTTTGGATGAAAAGGCGCGTGGACTCCATCTTTCGATAGCATATGGATTTATTGGGAATTGAGTTGGGGCTGTATTCTTCATGTTTTTTTTGCAAAATTAACCAATTTGCCACAGACTGGAGCAATTGTTAACACTCATTAAATGAATACGGGAAGGAAATCGATTACAAGTCCTCTGCCTGTTTGTTGATCAGATTGATGGCCTCTTCCATATTTTCGTTGTTTACAGCCTTGTTAATAGCTTCTAATACGGATTTGTCCACACCCCTTGAGGCAAGTTCGTCGAGTTGATCCAGGGCTTTCGGGCTTTTCTTTTTTAGATTCTCAATTAACAGGTAGAAAGTGTCTTTTGAGATTTCCTGAGGTTTATCCTCCGGATTTCCTTTTTTTTGAAAGTGACTTAACAGTGTAACGGTGATGGTTTTCAGCTTGTTTTCAAGCAATGGCATTTTCTTTTCAAAAAGTGCAATATCCTTTGATAATACTGCCTGCTCAACAACCTGTGATTGTTTGTAAACGCTGTCGGCGCCAATATTTCCACTTTCTCCTTTAAGGGTATGTATTAACAAATGTGCTTCTTCGAATTTACTTTGACTGACCAGCTTCCTTAATTCGTTACAGGTTTTATCGTTGGAGGAAATAAATTTCCGAAGCATATTGGTATACAGCAATTCGTTGTTTCCAAACCTGCGAATTCCGGTTTTAGCATCCAGGTCATCTGTGGAGATGCCAGCAAAATCCAATGCCTGTTTTTTATCAACTACAGGATACCTGGTATCAATTTTTTTATTTTGTAAGATCCAATTTGAGATCTGTTCATAAAACAATTCAGGATCGATGGGCTTGGTAATGATATCGTTGATGCCCGCTTCATCGCATTTTGTTTTAATGGAATCCATGGCATCGGCTGTAATGGCCAGAATGGGTACCTTTTTGTCATACTTACGGATTTGAGTCGAAGACACATAACCATCCATAACAGGCATGTGTAAATCCATGAGGATGAGGTCGAATTGATGGTTGATAGCTTTTTGTAAAGCAATCGCCCCGTTATCAGCTAACTCAATGAAGATTCCTATGTTGTCGAGCAATTCAAAAACTACCTGCCGATTGATTTCATTGTCTTCTGCCAGCAAAATTTTGTAACCGGCCAGGTTTTTCTTAACGTTTTCGATGGCAACAGTTCTTCCTATTTTAATTGAATGAGCAGATCTTGCCTTTCCAAATACATTAAAAATCAGTTCTAAAACTACAGAAGGGAGGAAAGGTTTACTCAAATATCCATCCACGCCGATAATATTTTGTTCAAATAATCTCCTGTTATTTTCGGTTTCAGCAATCAAAATTGTTTTTACAGAGGGAAGTGTTCGATTTTCGCGTATGGTCATAATGGTGTCGAGTCCGCTTATACCAGGTAGTTGCATATCGATCATGAGCAGGTTTGGAGGGTTGTTTTCGATGGCTTTAATTACCTCCTCGCCCGATGTGGCAGTATCAACATTAAAAGAAAACGATTTAAGTGTCTCCACTATTGATTTTAGTGCCGAAGGGTTGTCGTCGCAAACAAGTATTTTAATTGTTTTTAAATCCTCCGGGATGGTAAATTGAGGAATAGTACTTTCGGGTTGAATACCCACTTTACAGGTAAAATAAAAGGTGCTTCCTTTGCCGGGTTCGCTCTCAATCCCAATTTCTCCACCCATCATTTCTATCAGCAACTTGCTGATGCTAAGACCAAGTCCGGTTCCACCATATTTTCGGGTAATTGAATTGTCGGCTTGTTTAAATTCGTCGAATAAATGTGGAATTTGCTCTTTGCTAATACCAATTCCGGTATCCTGTACCGAAATTTTAAGATATCCTTCGTGTTCATTTATTTTCTCGCCTAAATCCACCTGAATGATCACTTCACCGGTGGAGGTAAATTTAATGGCATTGTTACATAAATTCGTGAGTACCTGTCCAATACGTAAAGGGTCACCAGTCAATTGACGTGGAACATTTTTGCCAATATTCACCACGAACTCCAGATTTTTATCACTGGCAAGTTGGGCAGTTAGGGTTAAAATGGAGTTGAGTACAATTTCGAGATCGAAGTTGGCTTTTTCGAGTTGCATTTTTCCGGCTTCTATCTTCGAGAAATCCAGGATATCATTAATCAGTCCAAGCAGTGTTGCTGCCGATCGATCAATTTTGGTTAAATAATCTTCCTGTTTATTGGTTAATGATGTGTTGAGGGCCAGATGTGTAAGTCCCATTACAGCATTGAGCGGGGTTCGGATTTCGTGTGAGACGGTAGCTATAAACTGACTTTTGGCAATGGTAGCCTGTTTGGCAAGTTTTACAGCATTCTTGAGCTCCTTTGTCCGAAGGAGGATGGTATTTTCAAGATCGGTTTTTTGCCTCTGAATGGTATGAACCCGCCATTTAATAATCAGCCAAATGATGAATATGAAGACCAGAATATATAAGGTTATGGCCCACCAGGTAAAATACCAGGGCCATTGGATGGTGAAGGGATAGGTGGCCACATTGCTCCAAACCGAAGATTTTCCTTTGGCACGAACCATAAAAACGTAACTTCCCGGATATATATTGCGGTAATCAGCCTCGTTGTCTTTACTCAATGGACTCCAGCTATTGTCAACTCCATTTAGCATGTATTCATATTGAATTTGATTCGGGGAACTCCAGTCGGTGGCCGAAAACTGGAAAGTTAGATGATTAAATTTGTGCGGAAGACTTAAATTAATCGGAAGGTTTACAAATGGCAGAACTTCTGTAAATTGAATTTTCGACTGAGCATATTCATTCGTGTTGCGTTTTAACTCATTGAAAACATATGATTTATCGTTGATGATGATATTGTTAATTTGTGCGATAGGTGCATTTTTACTGGTTTTATAGCTTTTTAAATCAAGCATGGTAAGTGCCTTGTTGGTTCCCCACCACATTCGGTCCGTTTTATCGAGAAAAACAGAGTTGGTATAGAAATCCACACCAAAGAGGCCATTCATTTTGTTGTAATTGATCAAAACAAATTTGGCGTTCTTAAAGTAATCCTCCGATGTGTTTAAACTGTCGGGGATCAGTATCCGGGTCAATCCACGGGTGGTTCCAACCCAAAGAGCATTGTCACTGTCGCGTTTAATCGAAAAGACATAATTATTACTAAGACCTTCCTCTTTGGTAAATGTCCTGAACGTTTTGCCATTAAAACAGCTTATGCCACCTCCATCGGTTCCAAACCAAAGGTTGCCCTGGTGGTCCTGTTCGATGGTCCAAACAGTGTTGTCAGCCAATCCCTGATCTTTGGTAAACCTCACCAGGGTGTCGTTATAAAGCCGCGATACTCCGGCACCCATGGTGCCAAACCACAAAGCGCCAGAGGGTTCTTCAAAAATACACAGCGCTTTATCTGTACCCAGTCCGTTTTTATTGTTGAGGGTATAAAATTTCTGTCCATCAAATTTTGTAATCCCGCCTTCGCTGGCAATCCAGAGGTCACCGTTTTGGTCTTGTAGCACCTTCCGTACAGTGTTGTTGGGTAAACCCTGATCAGTAGAATAATTGGTAAAAGAGATTTTTCCGGATTCAAAATCCCTACCATCCATTCTGCTTATACCACCTTCGAAAGTGCCAAACCAGTAATCCTTGTCGCGGGATTCGGTAATCGACGTAACAATATTATTGGCCAGGCCCTGTTTGTCGTTAATGTGCAGGAATGAACTGTTTTTACCCAGCGGGTCGGGGTCGTTTACCACCAAAAGTCCATCATCAAATACGCTTAACCAAAAATTCTTCTGGTCCTGAAAAATGGATAGAACCAGATTATCGCTCAGTCCTTGTTCTCGGGTAACATGCACAAAGCTGTTAAAATTGAAGTGAGAGATGCCGCCGCCATCTGTTCCAATCCACAGATTGCCCTGGTCATCTTCGTACAGACATCTAACATAGTTGTCGTTAAGTCCATGGCTGGTTTCGTAGTTGATAAATGCGTTGCCATCGAATCGGGTTATTCCATATCCAAAAGTACCAAACCAAAGGTTGTTATCGTCGTGGTCTTCAACAATGGATAAAATGGTGTTTCCTCCCAACCCCTGTTCCATACCGTAGTTGGTGAAAGTAGTGCCATCAAATTTGGATGCTCCACCACCATTGGTACCCAGCCAGATATCGCCTTTACTGTCTTCTGTTATAGAAATAATAAAATTTGCAGGAAGACCATCGTTTGTATTAAAGTTCAGAAAATGAGTGCCATTGAATTTGCTGATCCCATTTTGCTGAGTTCCAAACCAGATATTCCCTGATTTATCTTCATAAATCGCAGAAACAGACTTTTCGGGCAACCCCTGTTCATTGGTATAGGTGGTAAATGTTTCGCCATCGAATTTAACAGCACCTCTGGTGGTTGCAATCCATATATTCCCAAGATGATCTTCAAACAGTTTTAATACCACATTCGATGGCAATCCCTGTTTCTTACCATATTGAATAAATTTGCTTCCATCGAAGAAATTCAACCCGGCATCCTGTGTGCCGATCCAAAAATGATTGTTTTTATCTTTAATAAACGAATAAACCAAATCCGACGACAAACCGCTGGAAGTGGTATACTGGGTAAATGACAATCCATTGTAGGAAATCAGCCCCCCGGTATGGCTGCCAAACCACATAACTCCCTTTTCATCTTCGGCAATGCCCCTGATATACGAGTTGGGCAGCTCCTGATCAGCGTCCAGAAAACTAATGTTGAACTGCGCGTTTTCTTTATACCGAAACGGCAATGCCGCAATTTGTTTGGGATGTGGCGCC
Source organism: Bacteroidales bacterium (assembly GCA_030690365.1). Lineage (GTDB taxonomy): Bacteria > Bacteroidota > Bacteroidia > Bacteroidales > F082 > UBA6244. Next base: position 33,871 of record JAUYGX010000022.1, read on the forward strand.
ATGATTCCAATGGGTGGGAAAATCGAATCCTGATGCTGAACTGTTACAAGTCCGGATTTTCTGGCCTGTTGGTAAAAACCGGTTAAGTTGTCAGCGTCGGCCTCCACCATATCGGATAGGCGTGTAACCACCGGAGGAATGGTCATCTCCAGTCCGGAAGAGTTAATTTTTGATTCGGGAATTCTGATTACTTCCGGCTTTTTGCTTTGGATGGCTGCCATTCCGGCAAATTTTTCTTCTATCGTTTGAGGAAGGAACGATTTTCCAGGAATAACGGAGGCTGACATGTTAAAATCAATGGTTTCCCCTTTTTGGCTGGAAATTTTTACCGGGGGTTTTATTCCGTTCTTTCCCGGAACGCGGATGATTAAAGAATCCATGTAGACACGAGTCGTTATCGGGGGTATAACTTTGTCAGGATTTGAAACGGCCTCTTGGTAATTTTTTTTAAGATTTTTGGGGCTATCACTACAACCCTGCAAAAGCAATAACGTACTTATGAACAAAACAAAAAACGTAATTCCTGATCTCATCTCTGTGTCATTATGAAGAGAAAACGGGTTGATAGAGTTTGAAAAAAGAGCAGGTAAATATACACAATTGTTTCAATAATTTTAACCAATTCAAAATGAGCATGAATTTTTTGGAATGACCTCCGTCTTCTGACCTTAATTTTTAAACTCTTCAACCTTCTCACCCCCTTCCTGCCAGCCCTGCATACCGACAGGCAGGCGGCAGGCTGGAATCCCCCAAAGGGGGAAACTACCACGGCCTATTCATATTTTTAGTTTTTCCCAATTAAGTAGTTATGTTGCTATTGTGTTCATTATTAATTTTTTCTTTTTCGACCTTTCCAAAATTCCGACTTCCCCAGATGACTATCGGGGTCCCACTTTCCTTAAAGGCTTTTAAAAGATTATTGTAAAATTGGCTCCTTCTCCTGGTTTAGAGCGCACACTGATGGTTCCTTTGTGCATCTGCATGATTTGGCGTGAAAGGCTCAACCCGATGCCTGATCCGCTTTTTTTGGAAGTAAAGAAAGGCATAAAAATTTTATCCAGAATGTCCTGGCTGATTCCTTTTCCATTGTCGGCAACCTCAATGGTAGTCCGGTTGTTAAGGTTTACGGAGGCCACGATGGTTATCTGGGGTTTTTCAACTTCTGCTACCGCATCAATCGCATTCAGAATCAGGTTAATCAACACCTGGTCGATCAAGTCCGGGTCGGCCAGAATTTTGAGATCCTGTGGAAATATTTTGGTGGTACATTTAATGTTGAGTTGTTCGAATTTTGGATGCATCAATTCCAGGGTACTGTCGAAAAGTTTGCTGGTTTTAAAATAGCGAAAGTGAGGCTTTGGAATCCGTGTGAGGTTTCGGTATAATTCAACAAAGTTCAGAAGTCCTTTTCCTCTGTTTTCGATGGTGGCCACGGCTTGTGTAACACTTTCAATATCATCTTCTTCCTGTTCATCCCGGGCCGGGTAATTTTCCTTTCGGGTTTCGAGAATTTCCTTGATGGTAGCCGCCAGCGATGAGATGGGCGTGATGGAGTTCATGATTTCGTGGGTGAGCACCCGAATGAGTTTCTGCCACGATTCAATTTCCTTTTGTTCCAACTCGGGATGGATATCCTGAAATGAAACCAAAATGTATTCCTCGCCACGCATTTTAAACTCGGTAGCATGCATCGAAAGTTGAAGCAATTCGTCGTTTACAAACAGTTTAAACAGGGTTTTGTCACCTGCCCGCATCGAAAGCAGCCTTTCGGGCAATTCATCCGAAACATGTTTCAGGTCGTTTATTTTTCTGAGACGGTTTATTTGTAAAAGATGCTTCACCGCATTGTTAAACACATCCACCTTTCCATCTCTTTTAAACACGATAATGCCAATGCTAACATGCTGAATAACGGTAAGAAGATAGTTAAAATGTTCTTCTTTCTCGGTTTTGTTTTTGTTAAAGGCGGCGATTACCTGATTGAATTCGTTGTTTAAACCTTCAAAACTTTTTCCCAGGTCATTTTCGGAGAAAGAAGTGGAAAAATCGGCGTGACGGATTGATTCGAAAAAGCGGGCCAGCTTTCGATTGGTTTGTTCGGTATACCGAATCAACGAAATAACCTGTGCAAAGCTGATGACAATTAAAATAAGTGTACTAACCAGATAGGCAGGCTTTTGGAAAAGATAAAAAATAAAGAAAAGGGTTACAGTAAGTATCAGTACCCGTAACGTTATCTGAAGTCGAAATCGCTTATAAACCATATTTTTCAATTCTTCTGTATAGTGAGGCACGTGTTAAACCCAGCTCTTTTGCCGCACGGCTGATATTTCCGCCATGTTTATCGACCACTTTTCGTACCAATACCCTTTCAACTTCCTCCAGGTTCAGGTTGTCGGCGTTAAAATTATCATTTTGAGGCCGGTCATCATTTTCTGAAACAAAGAAGTCGTAGGGTTCAAGGATGGTATTCTCGCTTAAAATAACGGCACGCTCCACGGCATGCTGGAGTTCGCGTATATTTCCGGGCCAGTCGTGAATTTGAAGCCGTTTGAGGGTGCCGGCGTTGATACGTTTTTTTGGGACTTTGTACTTATTGCAATAGATATCAATATAAAATTCCACCAGCGGTTCTATGTCTTCGAGGCGTTCGCGTAAGGGGGGTAATTTGAGTTCAACGGTGTTGATTCGGTAGAGCAAGTCCTGCCTGAACTTATTTTCGCTCACCATTTGATACAGGGGCATATTGGTGGCACAAATCAGCCTGACATTAATGGGGACTTCCTTGTTGGAGCCCAGTCTGACAACTTTTCTGCTTTGAAGTACACTGAGCAGTTTCGACTGCAGGTTTTGACTCAGATTGCCTATCTCATCCAGAAAAATAGTACCTCCGGTAGCGGCTTCAAAACGGCCTGCCCGATCCTCTTTAGCGTCGGTGAAAGCTCCTTTTTTGTAGCCAAACAGTTCGCTCTCGAACAGGCTTTCGGTAATGGCACCCAAATCAACATTGATAAAAACTTTGTCTTTTCGTTTTGAAGCGCGGTGAATGGCCCTGGCCACCACTTCTTTACCAGTGCCGTTTTCGCCCAGTATCAATACATTGGCGTCGGTAGAAGCTACACGATAAGCCATTTTCATCACCTTCTGCATGGCAGGAGATTTACCAATCAGGTTGCTGTAGGCCTGATCCTGATCGGCAATCAGCATTTTTTGTGTAGAGCGCAGACTTTCGAGCTCTACTTTCGATTCGCGTACACGCAACGAAGTTTCGAGGGTGGCCAGCAGTTTTCGGTTTTCCCAGGGTTTGAGGATAAAATTGGTTGCCCCTTCCTTAATGCCCTGCACTGCCAATTCGATGTCACCATAGCCGGTAATAAAAATGACCGTGGCCGCCGGATCGTGTTCAAGAATTACATTTAGCCAATGAAATCCCTCCTGTCCACTGGTGGCATCCCGCGAAAAATTCATGTCGAGCAGAATCAGATCAAACACTTCATTTTTGAGAATATCCGGAAGATTGGCAGGGTTTTTTTCGGTGTGAACAATTTCAATGTGCTGTCGCAGAAACATTTTTGCCGCCAGGAGAATATCGGTGTCATCGTCAACTATCAGGATTCGGGCTTTTATCTTTGTCATTTTTGCATCGCGTTAATGGGATAGATATTAAGAAGTTAAAAGTAAACATATTTTGTCCACCTTTGCACAAACATATGGACGATTTCGAACACAAAATGTTACAAAAAAGGGTAATAATTTTTTCAAAACGTTGCATCGCAAGGGTATAGTATGCATGGCACAGTATTAGTTAAAAATTATTAACAGATTTTAAGAACCCGATACCTACTCGCATGAATATAATAGAAACAAAGGGGTTGGAGAAGATATTTCAGGCAGAATCAGTGGAAACGATTGCTTTGCGCAACATCAACTTTGATGTAAAAGAAGGAGATTTTGTAGCCGTAATGGGACCTTCCGGATGTGGAAAGACTACCTTACTAAACATTCTGGGAATGATTGACAGCTGGAACAGCGGATCTTACATGTTGCTTGGGCATGATATTGCCAAACTAAAGGAAAAGCAACGAACCAATTTACGGAAGAACCACATCGGGTTTGTGTTTCAAAATTTTAACCTGATTGAAGAATTAACTGTTTATGAGAACATCGAATTGCCGTTGCAATACCTCGGCTGGAAAAAAAAGGAGCGACACCAGCGCGTGACCGAACTGCTCGAAAAAATGAAAATCGCCCACCGGGGTAATCTGTTTCCCTTACAGCTTTCGGGTGGACAACAACAGCGAGTGGCAGTGGCCCGGGCAGTGGTAGCCAATCCTCCACTGATACTGGCCGACGAACCTACCGGAAATCTCGACAGCCAGCATGGTGAAGAAGTGATGAATTTACTCGACACGTTGAACAAAGAGGGAACCACCATCATCATGGTTACTCATTCACAGCGCGACGCTTCCTATAGCCGCCGCATCGTGCATCTTTTCGACGGACAGATCATCAACGAAAACCTGAATAAACTCCACTAACCAGCTCATGACCGGAAACTATTTTAAAGTTGAATTCAGGTTGCTGGTCAGGCAAAAAGGCTATACATTGCTCAACGTGGCAGGCCTTATGCTTGGGATTGCGGTGTTTGTGTTTATTTATCTGTTTGTAGAAAGTGAGGTTAGGTACGACAGGTACTGGGCCTGTCACGAGCAAATATACCGCATTACCAATGAATATTCGCTGGATGGGAAATCAGAGAAAATTGCACTCACTCCCTTTAGACTGGCACAGGATTTACGCACCGAATTTACTGGCGTAGAAGAATCTACCAACTTGTTTTTTACCGATCCGGCTGATGAAAATGATGTTTCCACGGTAATTTATAACGGCGAAGTGTTCGAAATACCCGACATCAGTCTGGCTGACGGCAGCTTCTTCAATATTTTTGATTATCCTTTTCTGGAAGGAAATGCTGATTCGGCACTGGAGAAGCCCAATTCCATTGTAATTAATCTGGCGACAGCGCGAAAAATCTTTGGTAACCAGTCGGCGATGGGGAAAAATCTGAGGACAAACTTACGTGAATATACCGTTACCGGAGTAATCGATAAGTCAACAAAACCGTCGCACCTCAATTTTGACGCCATCGTTTCTGTATCCTCTTTAAACGACCGCGAAAGCACAGCACTGGCTCACGATTACTTCTGGATGACCTGTTACACATACGTAAAGCTGAATGATACTGTCGACCCGGCTGATTTTGAATACCGGTTTAATGAGTTTGAACGCAGGGGGGAGGCTGCTTTTATACAGGAAGAAAAACTGAACGTGGTGGGCAGCATGCAGTATTTTTTTGAAAATGTTTCGATGGTTCATTTTAATTCGGGCCTGATGTACGATTCACCTACCAACGTGGATGTGGATAATCTGTATGTTTTTGCCATCATTGCCTTGTTTATATTACTAACGGCATCCATCAACTATATTAATCTGGCTACTGCCCGGTCGTTGAAGCGGTCGCGCGAAATTGGCATGCGAAAAGTGCTTGGTGCCGGTACCCGTCAACTGGCGGTTCAGTATATTGTTGAATCGCTTATCATTACCATTATTGCGTTTGTTCTGGCTCTTTCATTGGTCGAATGGTTGATGCCTCAGTTTAATTTACTGGTAGGCAAGAAACTGAGTTTAATAGATAGCCTGGTTTCAGGAGGTAACTATTTCTTTGGGATCGCCCTTTTGGTACTTATTCTCCTACTTTCGGTTATTGGCGGTAGTTTCCCGGCTTTTGTCCTGAATTCGTTTAAACCGGCCCATGTGCTTCGAGGAACTTCTTATACGGCTGGTAGATTTGGAAAACAACAGGTAACGGCGGGAATTATGCGGCATTTCCTGGTTATCATTCAGTATGTGGTTTCCATTGGTATGATTATGGCCACACTCATTATTTACGCTCAAATCAGTTTTTTGAAACACCATGAGCTCGGTTTTGATGAAGAAAATGTGTTTGTAATCAATGTTCCGCGTGATACCCTTTTTAGAAAGCAGATCCGTAAAACAATGGAGATACTTAAACATCATCCGGCTGTTCTTGAAGTGTCGGGTACGCAGAATGTCCCGGGCTACACCGAAGGTAAAATGCTGTTCCAGGTGGGTGATACCAATGTAAATCCGGTACAGACCATCAATTATTTTGGAGTAGGGTATCGGTTTTTTAAGTTGCTGAACATACCTTTGGTCGAGGGCCGGTATTTTCATGACGAACCAGGTGATGATACCGCCACCAGTTTTATCCTGAACGAAGCTGCGGTGGCCTTCTTAAACCTCGACACTGCCGTGGGCACTCCATTTAACTTTGCTGGTGCGAAAGGTGGAAAAATTGTGGGTGTGGTCAGGAACTTCAACTCTTCATCGCTGCACCGCGATGTAGATCCGGTAGTATTTATGCTGGTTCCCCGGATGGCACGGTATTTCATGGTAAAGGCGGTTCCGGACAGACTTGATGAGGCGGAATCGCATATCAGGCAGGTGTGGAGTGGAATTCCGTCTGCCGGATCGTTGCATATTATTTCTCTGGAATCAAAAATTTCGGGGTTGTACAGTGGCGACAAAAAAATGCTGAACCTATTTTTCTATTTTTCGTTGTTCGTGGTTTTTATTTCCAGCCTGGGATTATATGGTCTTTCGTCGTTCCTGATACAACAGCGAACCCGTGAAATAGGGATTCGACGGGTGTTGGGAGGTTCTGAAAAACAGCTGATTACCATGTTGTCGATGGGTTATCTTAAATTGGTATTTTTATCAGGACTCATTGCTACCCCCATCGTGTATCTGCTCATGAAAAAGTGGCTCGACGGATTTGCTTATCATATTTCGATCCATGCGGGATTTTTTATTGGCAGCATCTTGCTTGCGTTGCTGCTGGCCTTTTTAACGGTCCTTTTAAGATCGGTGAAAGTGGTAAAGGAGCATCCTGCCAGTGCGCTCAAAGTTCAATAGGCGCTTTTGTCTCATATACAAAAAAAGGCCTGATCAATTGATCAAGCCTTCAGGATTGCGGTATTCCAAATGCTTTTTGGGGTTTATTTTTGTGAGCTGGTTTTCTCCAATTCGGCGCGTTCGTGTTTTTCCATGAAATGGCTCACCACCAGGCCAATCCCGCCAAACAGAAATATCATTGCGAAATACGATACTTCCTCATCCAGGCTGCCTACCCTGATCAGGATTTCGCCAAGAATTGTCCCAACGCCCAATCCAATGAGCAGCAAGCCAATCTTTAAAGCGAAAAATGAAACATTCTTAAGCGGTGTGATGAAATAAGCTGCATCCACGCCCTTTTCCAAAAGAGCCATGCGTTCTTTTTTCCTGACCAACAGGAAAATAACAGCATAAACAAAGCCAAAAATGATGGCGAGTACAAATACAGGAATCAGGTCTTCCATAGTTTTAAATTTTAGTGTTGATTTTTTTGATGTCATTCTTTTGGACGCAGGTTTTAATCCATAGTTACAAACAAATTAAACAAATATTCATTTTTTAGATGTGATCAGGATGTTTGATGTTTAAATTTTTTAATTATATTTGATGCCTCTTGGATTTAGTATGCAGTATTTACAAAAAATAGGACACAGAAAAGTATTTCGTAACGTGAAAAACCGCGATGCTTTCGATTCGTTTTACTTGTCGTAACCGGCTAGCCCTTAGTTAAGTAAAATATCTTATTATAAATCACTAAATCATGAATTTACCTTTTTCAGAATCTTATAAAATAAAAATGGTGGAGCCCATCCGCCGCAGCACTCGCGAACAGCGTGAACAATGGATTAAAGATGCCAGGTTTAACCTTTTTAACCTCCGCAGCGACCAGGTGTTTATCGATCTGCTTACCGACTCGGGAACCGGAGCGATGAGCCAGATGCAATGGTCGGAAATGATGCTGGGCGACGAAAGTTATGCAGGGGCTTCTTCGTATTACAAACTAAAAAATGCCATTGCTGAGATCACCGGATTTCCTTATTTTTTGCCTACACATCAGGGCAGAGCGGCCGAAAATGTGCTGTTCTCAACGATGATCAAGGCAGGTGATATCGTCCCCGGAAACTCACATTTCGATACCACCAAAGGACATATCGAATTTCGCAAAGCACATGCCGTGGATTGTACCATTGATGAAGCTTTTAACACCACACTCGATCATCCCTTTAAAGGCGATGTGGACTTGAATAAGTTGGAAGGAGTATTGAAATCCTATCCGGTAAGCCAGATACCTTTGATTATCATGACGGTTACCTGTAACTCGTCGGGAGGTCAGCCGGTTTCGATGAAAAATCTACGCGATGTTAAGCAATTGGCCAACCAATATGACATTCCTGTGTTTTTCGACTCGGCACGTTTTGCCGAAAACGCCTATTTTATCAAAATCAGAGAAGAAGGATACGGCGACAAGTCCATCCGTGAAATCGTACGCGAAATGTTCTCCTATGCCGATGGTATGACCATGAGCAGTAAAAAAGATGCCATTGTCAACATGGGCGGGTTCATTGGTTTCAACAGCAAAGCGCTTTTTAATCAGGCCACTACTTACAATATTCTTTTTGAGGGGTATATTTCTTACGGTGGGATGTCGGGACGCGATATGAATGCTTTGGCACAGGGACTATACGAAGGCACCGAATTCGATTACCTGGAAACACGCATTAAACAGGTGGCGTATTTGGGTCAGCAACTTAAAGATTACGGAATTCCCATTCAGTATCCTTTTGGCGGACATGCCATTTTTGTGGATGCCAAGCGGTTTCTGCCCCAGCTTCCAAAGGAAGGTTATGTGGCCCAGACACTTGCCGTGGAGTTGTATATTGAAGGCGGCGTCCGGGGTGTGGAAATCGGTACCTTGCTTGCCGATCGTGATCCTGAAACCGGATTAAACCGCTATCCCGATCTGGAATTGTTGCGCCTGGCCATTCCCCGAAGGGTTTACACCAACAACCACATGGATTATGTGGCTGCCTCACTGATGAACGTTTACGATCGTCGCCACGAGATTATGTCTGGCTTAAAGGTGACCCGGGAAGCTCCTATTCTCAGGCATTTTACGGTAGAACTTGAAAAAGCTTAAGTGGAATCTAAGCAGCTAAATGCGGAGGTTGTCAGGGTTATATTACCCGGATAGTCTCCGCATTTGCTTTCGTAGTCCATTCATAAACCTTTCGTATTTTTGCTGTCTGAAACTAAACCGATGGAACCAACTAAAAAACATCAACGCTATCAACGTCTTTTCGATCAAATACAATCGTTGATTCAAAAAAGCAGCAACAATCCACTTTCGAACATGGCCACCATCAATGCAGTGCTGCACCACAAAATGGACACCTTTTTCTGGACAGGGTTCTATTTATTGCACAACGGCAAACTACAGGTGGGTCCTTATCAGGGAGCATTGGCCTGTATCAACCTGGCCAAAGACAGCGGTGTTTGCTGGGCAGCCCTCAATCAGGAAAAAACCATGGTAGTTCCTGACGTACACAATTTCCCTGGTCATATTGCCTGCGATTCACGCTCACAATCGGAAGTGGTTGTTCCGGTAAAAAATAAACAGGGTGAACTGGTGGCCGTACTGGATATAGACAGCGATAAACTCAACAGTTTTGATGAGGTGGATGCAGAATGGTTGGAGAAAATTGTGGAACTGGTTTACACTGCGGATTAATGGAATATCCTATTCAACACTTTTAGTCGATCCCCCCGAAAAGTTTAGTAATTTTGCAGCCCTTTTTAACAGGACCGAAATGCAGTCAGTCATTATTATTGCCATCATATTTTTCCTTGCTGTTCAGCCATTTCCGGTAGCCATCGGCATTCAGGCAAAGCAAAATTGGCTTAAGGCAGGCCTGTTTGTTGTGATCATGGCTTTGGTTCAGACCATCCTGTTATGGTCCGGAATATGGCTGGGAGGCCTGTTTATGCATTTCATGGACGGATTCAGGGGTGTGGTTTTGTTTTTAGGATTTACCCTGGTGGGCATCCGGATGCTGATGGAGGTTTTCCATATCCGCAAAGGGGAACGGACCTATTCAATCGACAGCATGTCGCTGGTATTTTTTGCCTCCCTGGCACAGGCCATGAACACCCTGTTGGTGGGCCTGATGTTAAGCTATTTTACACTCTCCGGCATTCCTGTATTTGGTATTTTATTTCTTGCCTCGATACTCATTGCGGCCACGGGCGTTTTGTTGTTGCCCACTAAACTTAACCTGTCGTTCGCCTCATTGCTCTACCTGGCAGGTGGATTGGTGATGCTGGCAGCTGCTGTTTACCTGGCATTTTTTATCACATAATTTATTTTCAATGAAAAGAAACACATTTTTTTTATTTTTTACCCTGCTTGCATTTTCAACAAATATGCTCGCACAGATTCCTTCGGGATATTATGATGGTGCCGAAGGATTATCGGGAGAGGCACTTAAATCAGAATTACATCAGATTATTAAAGGTCATACCACCTACTCATACAACGACCTGCGCGATTTTATTCTTAAAAATACCGATGAAGATCCGAACAACAGTAACAATGTAATTCTCTTGTACACAGGACGTTCGCAGGCAAAGAGTACCTTTGGTGGCAATGCAAACGACTGGAACCGGGAACATGTATGGGCCAAATCGCATGGTAATTTTGGTACAACGCCACCTGCCGGTACCGATGCACATCATTTGCGCCCAACGGACGCTTCGGTAAACAGCACACGTGGGAACCTGGATTTCGATATGGGTGGAAATCCGATTTCTGAGGCTCCCGGATGTTTTGTGGATGGCGATTCGTTTGAACCCCGCGATGCCGTAAAAGGCGATGTGGCCCGCATGATTTTTTACATGGCTACCCGTTACGAAGGTGGCAATGGTGAGCCTGACCTGGAAGTGGTAGACCGGGTAAATACTTCTCCGGCTCCAGAGCATGGAAAACTTTCGGTATTGATACAATGGAACCTTCAGGATCCTCCTGACGATTTTGAACGCCATCGCAACGATGTCATTCATTATCAGTACCAGCACAACCGCAATCCGTTTATCGATCATCCGGAATATGTGGATGCCATTTGGGGAGATCCAAGCGCCATGCAGATGATCGGTTTGTCGCCTATTGTGGCCTACCCAAATCCCACCACTGGAAGTGTTACCCTCAACGGGCTGGACGGAAGCTATACATATACTGTAACTACAGTTTATGGGAATATTATTGAGGATGGAATGATAACCCGACAAGATAGCAAAATCGACCTGAGTTTTGCCGCAAGCGGGGTTTATCTGGTAAATATCCTCAATCAAAACTCCCAACAGGTAAGTCAGGTTAAAGTGGTTAAGTTAACACGCTAGTTATGAAAAAAGCACCGGTTGTCCGTATTACCAAAGAGTTTAAGTTTGAAATGGCCCATGCCCTCAAAGGGTACGACGGTCCATGCCGAAATATTCACGGTCATTCGTACGAATTGTTGGTAACCCTTTCGGGAACGCCTATTACCGATGAAAACAATCCCAAACTGGGGATGATCATGGACTTTGGTGATTTGAAAAAAATTGTACGCGAAGCGGTGATCGATGAATTTGATCATGCCTGTGTTCTCAACGAAAAGATGCCTGCAAAACTGATTGTCGAACTTCGTGAGCATTTTGAAAAGATCATTCTGTTGCCTTACCAACCTACCAGTGAACTGATGATTGTTGATATGGCTGAGCGCATCAAAGGAAAACTTCCATCAGAGTTAAAACTAAAGTATTTGCTTCTGCGCGAAACCGTAACCTCCTATGCCGAATGGTTTGAAGAAGATAACGGATAGTTTCTTCAACCAGAGAAAAAGGATTTCCCTTCAGCAAATACTACTATACTATTGGTTTTAACATTTTTTATAAGCGAATGAACGTTCGCTTATAAGGGGTAGCCTAACTTTGCATTCTCATTTAGCATCCGGGCTTGAGTAATTGTATTTTAATGAACGATCATTCATTTTAAAAACACCATGAAAAAAACAGCCATTATATTAGGTGCCTCGGGATTAACCGGTAGCTTGCTTTTAAATCAGTTGATAGCCGACGACAGATATGATTCAATAAAGGTATTTACACGAAAGAGTTTGGGCAAGCAACCCTCGAAGGTCCATGAGTTTGTGGGCGATATATTAAACCTGGATAAGTTCAAAAAACACTTTACAGGGAATGAAGTATACGTATGCATAGGTACAACTGCGAAGAAAACCCCTGATAAGGCTTTGTACCATGAAATAGATTTTGGTATCCCGGTGGCAGCAGCGCAACTTTGTGTTGAAAACCACATTGAAACCTTTTTAGTTGTTTCCGCCATGGGGGCCAATGTCAAAAGCAGGATCTTCTATAACCGGACCAAAGGGGAGATGGAGCAAAAGGTTCTTTCCAAAAATATCCCCAACACGTATATTCTAAGGCCATCCTTTATCGGTGGAAACCGTGAAGAACACCGTCCCGGAGAAAAAATCGGGATGGTCATTGCCAAATTTATCCAACCCATGATGGTAGGCAGTTTAAAAAAATACCGGATAATCGAAGCCGAAACCATTGCCCGTGCCATGATCTATCTGGCCAATAAAAAACCCGCAACAAAGTTGGTCCTGTCTGATGGAATTGAAACCTTTGGATCGGCTTAATTGTTGATAGTCACCTGTTTAGTTTCTATTAACTTACTAAAGTATTGCTTGTATAACCAAAAAAAACTGAGAAATGAATAATTTTGAATTTAAAAATCCCACCAAAATCATTTTTGGTAAAGATCAAATCTCCAGACTGGCCGTTGAAATTCCGACAAATTCCAAAGTGCTTGTCCTTTATGGAGGAGGCAGCATCAAAAGTAATGGCATTTACGATCAGGTGATGACCGCACTGGAATCCTTTGAAGTGCTTGAATTTGGTGGAATTCCGGCCAATCCGGAATACGCCGTGTTGATGAAAGCCCTGGAGGTAATCAAATCCCATAACATCGACTTCCTGCTGGCTGTTGGCGGTGGCTCAGTTATCGATGGCACCAAATTTCTGTCGGCAGCCGCTCTGTTTAATGGCGATGATCCGTGGGAAATCCTGGAAACAGGTAAACCCATCCTGAAGGGATTGCCCTTTGCCACTGTTTTAACGCTGCCCGCAACCGGGTCGGAAATGAACTCGGGTGCCGTGATTACGCGTATGGAAATCAAAGAAAAGCGCATTATGGGTGGCCCGGGATTGTATCCCGAATTTTCTATCCTCGATCCACAGGTGATCCAATCAATCCCGCAGCGACAAATTGCCAATGGCATTGCCGACGCCTTCACCCACGTGATGGAACAATACATGACCTATCCAACAGGTGCCATTTTGCAGGATCACCTGGCGGAAAGCATCTTGCAGACATTGGTGGAAGTGGCTCCTGTTATTCTGAAAGATCCCACCGATTACAATGCGGCTTCCAATTTTATGTGGAGTTGTACCATGGCTTTGAATGGCCTGATCGGACAAGGTGTTCCATCGGATTGGGCCATCCACATGATGGGCCATGAACTCACGGCTTTGTATGGCATCGACCATGCCCGCACATTGGCCATCATCGCGCCCAGCCACTACCGTTACAACGTGGAATCGAAAAAGGAAAAACTGGCGCAATACGCCGAACGTGTCTGGGGTATAAACGAAGGCACAACCGTTGAAAAAGCCCATGCCGGCATCGATAAAATGGAAGCCTTTTTCCACTCTTTGGGAATCAAAACACGGCTCTCAGAGTATACCGCTGAATATTCAGGTACAGCCGGGGAGGTTTTCAACCGCTTTACCGAACGCGGCTGGAAGGGACTTGGGGAGCATAAAAGCCTGACACCTTCTGATGCTGAAAAGATTGTGGAAATGGCGTATTAGACTTGGTCTGATTTTTCAGTAAATGACTTGAGTTATAACTTTTCCAAAGTTTCAAACTTTGGAAAAGTTGTTCTTTTTAACGGTTTAAGGATTGCTTAACTTCTTTTGTTTTCCACCAGTTTTAAATGTGAAATGCCGCTGAATGATATAACTGTAGATGATCACCACAACGGTGGTAAGGATTTTTGAAACAGTGGGCCAGATATAAAAATACTCCACAAAGACCTTTAAACAAACATAGTTGAGCAGAATGCTTCCTACCACCGATAGGCCATAGCGCATCAATTGGGTTTTGCCCCGCAATGGCGAATCCAGAAAGGTAACATATTTCGACAATAAAAATCCGGTGGAGAAGGTAATCGGAAAAACAATGATAAAAGCAGCTATGTATGGACTGATAGCTACAAATCCGAGGTTTACCACCTCCTTATCAAGGATAAAGTTATAGAAAACAAAATACAGAAATACATCAAGTGATGTGTTGAGGCCACCGGCAGCCGCATACCTGAACGTCTCAGGAGGAATATACTTCCGAAAAGGCGGATAAAACCAACGGATGGTCCTGATAATTAAATTGTCGTGTTTATGATTCTTCAAACCTGATGAAGTATGTGAAAATATGTCGGCAAAGTTAACCTGATTTTGAAATCATACAACACATCTTATTTTTTCAACTCCTGCCCACAACCATAAAAATACCCGAATATAGGTAGTTATGCGATTCATGATGCCGCGTAGTTTTGCCAGTATAAAATTAAAATTATCGAACTATGAAATACTTGAAGAGTATCACTCTGATCATGACCATTTCACTCACCTTCGTGTTTACTGCCCAAGCTCAAAATGCGGAATACGGCCTGTCCAATACAGTTTCAAATATATTAAAAAGCGATCGAAGCCTCTCGTTTGGCGGTTACGGCCAGATCGATTACAATCAACCATTTGGCAACAACACGCTTCAAAACGGGAATCTGGATATCCATCGGTTGGTACTCATGTTTGGCTATCGTTTTAGCGAAAAACTCAGCTTTGTCTCCGAAATTGAAGTTGAGCATGTGAAGGAAGTATATATAGAACAAGCCTTTTTAAATTACTCATTCGCTCATTATTTGCAAGTGCGGGCCGGTTTGATGTTGGTGCCGATGGGTATAATAAACGAATACCATGAACCGACCAATTATCACGGCGTGGAACGTCCGTTGATCGATTCTTATATTGTTCCTACCACCTGGCGCGAAATCGGTATAGGTTTTACGGGAATCATCCCCGAAGCCTCCATGCGTTATCAGGCCTATCTGATGAACGGTTTTAGCAGTTATAATGGTGCAGCCCGGTTATCAGGTAAAAACGGCCTGCGCAAAGGTCGACAAAAGGGCGCTGAATCCATCATGCTTAAGCCCAGTCTGGCTTTAAGGGGTGAATATTATGGCATACTGGGCCTGAATATAGGTCTGTCGGCCTATGCCGGACAAACCCAATCCTCCCTGTACAAAAGCCTCAGCCGTGATGATCAAACCGCCATCACCAGGGCCGATTCATCGGTGGTTTCGGTTAAAATGTTGGGAGTGGATGTCCGTTATCAACGTAAAGCATTCGAATTCCGAGGACAGCTTTATCACACATGGATTAGCAATACATTGGAATACAATCTGTTTACTGCATCCAATGGCATTAACAACGATTTGGGAAGTACCATGGTTGGTTACTATGCCGAAGTGGCCTACAACCTGTTTTATGGTGCGAAATTCACTAAAACAAAATTGGTCCCTTTTGTGAGATACTCTGAATACAACACCCAGGCGTCGGTGGCAGAAGGAGTCATTGAAAATGAAGATTATCAAAAGAAGGTGATTACCGGAGGCATCGACTGGACAATTGTGTCAGGAGTGGTCGTCAAAGCTGACGTCCAGTTAATAAAACCAAAAACCTCAGAGAGTTATAACCAGGCTTTTGACGCAGGTATAGCCATCTGGTTTTAACCATCAATGACCATGAAATACACATCGATTTATAGTTGGATACTAATTCCTTTGGCAGGATTGCTCATCATGTCATTTCACAATAAGAAAGGATTTGAAATTCCACTTTCCAAAATCGACACGGAGGTGGTCAGGCTGATGAACACCAGGTCATCGCAACTGGTTGAACTGACCAAACCAATCCCCGGTTTCGAGGGAGCCAGTTTGTTTAGCATCGAACAGGAAGGCCAACCGATGGGTTATGTATTGGTAAACAGGGTTGAAAGTTGCCGGGCCGGTGGTTGCAATGCCTCCATCAGTATTGACCAACAGCCTTTCGAGTTTTTCGATTACTTTATGATACTTTCGTTACAAGGCGAAGTGTTGCGGGTAAGAATCTTTAACTACCAGGCAACCAGAGGACATGAAGTGATGAGTAAAGGTTGGCTCAGACAGTTTGTAGGAATTCGGCCACATCAGGAACTCACCGTTGGAGATGAAATTCAGGCCATTTCGGGGGCTACCATTTCGGCCAGGGCCATCACAGCAGATATTGTCAGTCAGACCTCTTCCCTGGGCGATTACCTTTCTGATCCGCTTAGCCAGCGATAGCGGCTTGCCTGTTATCGCTAAAAGCTGTTACTTTGTAATGGATTGAGAAAGTAGTTTATGTATTGGCAAAATGAAGTCGAAAAGATACTTACAGAGCATTCCGCGAAAGCGGTAAAGATTCATGGTATTTCTTCTGTTGGCGGAGGCTCCATCAACGATGCCTTCCGATTGGAGACAAGCGGTGGATATTTCTTTGTAAAGGTAAATTCAGCCAGCCGTTATCCCCGGATGTTTGAAAAAGAATCCCTGGGTTTGAAAATGCTGTCGGCTACCCAAACGCTTTCGGTTCCGGATATTGTAGCCTTTGGTGAGACCGGGAATGATTCCTTTTTACTGCTTTCCTTCATCGAAAGCAGACCTCAAAATTCAAACTTCTGGCCTCAATTCGGCGAACATCTGGCGGATTTGCACCGCCATTCGAACCCAACATTTGGACTCAATCACGACAATTATATCGGTTCACTGATTCAGCACAACAACGCACATGAAACCTGGGCAGATTTTTTCAGGGAAGAAAGGTTGGAACGACAACTCAAACAAGCACGAGATCATGGCCTTGTGGATTCAGAGGTTTCGCGTGCTTTTCAGCGATTTTATCTTCAACTTAACCAGCTATTTCCCCCAGAACCACCTGCCTTGTTACATGGCGATTTGTGGAGCGGGAATTTTATGAGTGGAAATCAGGGAGAACCAGTAATCATAGATCCGGCGGTTTATTTTGGCCACCGTGAAATGGATTTGGCTATGAGCCAGTTGTTTGGCGGGTTTAGTCCTTCATTTTATGAGGCTTACCAATCTGCTTTTCCATTGGAAAACGGTTGGAGAAAACGGTTGGATTACTGCAACTTATATCCATTGATGGTACACGTCAACCTGTTTGGTGGCGGCTACCTTGGTTCGGTAAAGTCGATCTTAAGGTCTTTTTGATTCCCCGATGTGCTAATTCACATTGATGGCTTTTTCTTTATAGCTTGAACAGGAACTGCTTCCCTTGTGCAGGGTGTAGTTTGCTTTGGCGGTATAACTTCCTGTGGAGGCGTAGGTGTGGTTGATGGTTAAGCCCTGAGAGGTTTCTGAAGTGCCGTCGCCAAATTCCCATTTTATTTGGTTGTCCAGGATATAATCGCCTGATGTGTCAGAATTCACAAATGTGAAATGAAATAACTTGGGGTTGCTGGCATCCACATCTCCTTCTATATATAAAAAGAACGATTCTGTGGTGCAGCTGATGGCATCGTCAATGATCTTTTTACAACCTGTTTGTGATAGGAAAAGGAGTGAAATGGCAGTAGCAATGAGTAGATTTTTCATAGGAGTTTTTTTTGACAAAGAAAACAAAATTTGAATTATGACAAGATAGATGATTAAAAAACTGATAAAGTATAATATTCGAACCGCCGGGTTTTTTTCAACCCGGCGGGTCGGATATCCTAAGTTTCGCCATGTTTTTGCCTTATCCCTTTTTTGTCATCGGCAGTAAAAAGACCCCTGTAAAAGTGGGCGCAGATAGTGTGATGACAATACAAAAACTCGCTACTCTGTACTATTGGCCAATGTGTATTTATACCCCACCTCCCTCCCGATAGTTATACGGGACCTCCCCAAAGGTGAGGAGTGATAAAACATTGTATATTAAGTTTATAAGTAAATTTTATTAAGGTTTAATGGTTCAAATTAGATTAAATTATCACCTTTCCCTTTTGGGGAATCCCGAACGCTTTCGGGAGGGGAAAGGGGTGTTGATTTAAAAAATGAGATGTTTTCATTTGAACATTCCTAAAAATTAAATCTAAACTGTCAAATTACTATAGTATTAATAACTAAATTTTTACAAAAAGTTGTCATTGGTATATCAGCCTCAAGCTGATGAGACATCTCATACCCCAAACCGTTTTGTATTCCTTTCCAGGATTTGATTTAAGGTTTGTGCCGGGTTCTCAAACTTATTAGCGAACATCATTGCAGCGATTATATACGGTTTAAAACCGGCTTCCACGTAAGTGGGAATGCGGAATTTCTCAAAAACTTCACCCGACACTTCACCCGCCTGGCACGAAACTCCACTAATATCGGCCGGCAAACAGTGCATATACAAGGCATCCTGATTTTTGGTAACCTGCATTTTATCGGCGTTGTATTCCCAATCGGTGAACTGTGCATTGTTGGCCAGACAGGTTTTTTCCAGCTCAGCCAGCCCTTGTTTATCAGATTTTTTCAGCAACTCAGTTCGCTGCTGCATGATGTGGAAAGGGGCCCAGCTTTTGGGATACACAATGTCGGCCCTCTGCATGGCGTCCTTCATGTTGTGGTTTATGCCAAAGCTGCCACCACTTTTTTTGGCGTTTTCCTCTGCCAGATCCACGATTTCTGGTATCAGCTCATATCCTCTGGGATAGGCCAGTTCTACATTCATGCCAAAACGGGTCATCAGTGCGATAATTCCCTGAGGAACCGAAAGGGGTTTTCCATAACTAGGCGAATAGGCCCAGCTCATCACCAGTTTTTTGCCGCGCAAGTGGTCCAAAGAACCGAAATGTTGTTCCATGTGTAGCAGGTCGGCCATCGATTGGGTGGGATGATCCTGGTCGCATTGCAGGTTGATAATCCCCGGACGTGAAGACAAAACGCCTTGCTGATAGCCATCGTCCAGTGCTGATCCCACTTCACGCATGTATTTATTGCCTTCACCCAGATACATGTCGTCGCGGATGCCGATAAAATCGGATAGAAAAGAGATCATGTTGGCGGTTTCACGCACGGTTTCACCATGAGCTATCTGCGATTTGGTTTCGTCCATGTCCTGCACGGCCAGACCAAGTAGGTTGGCCGCCGAGGCATATGAAAACCGGGTACGCGTACTGTTGTCGCGAAAAATACTCACAGCCAATCCGGAATTGTAAACGCGTGGTGAAATGTTGGCTTCGCGCAGCTTTTTCAGGATGAGGGCGATGTTCAGGATGGCCTGCAATTCGGCATCGGTTTTTTCCCAGGTGAGCAGGAAATCTTTGTGGTATAGGTTGGTTTTCAACAGCCCGAGCAGTTCGATATTTTTTTTGAGTTCCATATTTTTATTGATTTTCTATTTATCTGATGCAAATTCCAGGGCAAAAGCAGCATAAAAGGCAGAAGCGGTTACCAGATCGCTGATGGCTACTTTCTCGTTGGGAGCATGTGCCAGCACTTCGTTTCCGGGACCAAATCCAATGGTAGGAATGCCATACATCCCATTGATGGTGACGCCATTGGTAGAAAATGTCCACTTGTCGACCAGCGGCTTTTCGTTATAAAGATGTTCGTATGCCTTCACACCGGTGATAACAATTGGGTGGTCTTCAGGAATTTTCCAGGTGGGATAGTATTTTTCCATGCCGTACTCCAAACCGGTATAAGCTGTTTCCATGTAATTCAGCACTTCTACTTTGGCATTTATGCCTTTGATGAGTTCTTCTATTTCACTAACGGCCGATTCTTTGGTTTCTCCCCAGGTGAGGCGGCGGTCGAGGTGGAGGCGCGCGAAGTCGGCTACTGCACAGAGCGATGGGCTACCCGACACAAACTCCGAAATGGTCACACTGCCTTTTCCCAAAAAGGGGTCTCCGGCCAGACGTTCGTTGAGTTTTTCTATTTCCAGGGCGATTTCGCTGGCCATGTAAATGGCGTTTTTGCCTCGCTCCGGAGCCGATCCGTGCGACGAAACGCCAAAGAAACTTACATGCATCTCCATCCTGCCGCGGTGACCACGATAGATATTCAGGTTGGTGGGTTCGGTGCTGATAACCATATCTGGACGGATACCGTCTTCTTCGATGATGTATTTCCAGCAAAGTCCGTCACAGTCTTCTTCCATCACGCTGCCCACAAAATAAATGGTTAGTTCGTTGGCCAGTCCCAGTTCTTTCAGGATTTTTCCGGAAGTAACAAAGGCAGCAGGCCCGCCTTCCTGGTCCACGGTGCCACGCCCGTGCACAAAACCGTCTTTTATTTCACCGCCGAGAGGGTTAAAATCCCAGTTTTCCATGTTGCCCATGTCCACGGTGTCCATGTGACCATCGATGGCCAGTATTTTCTTTCCATTGCCAATGCGACCAATGACGTTGCCCAGTCCGTCGATTTTTACTACATCGAAACCAGCCTCTTCCATCTGGCGTTTCAACTCCAGCTGGACTTTTTTTTCCTGCGCACTGAGCGATTTAATCTGTACCAGCTTGCTGAGGTTTTTAGCCGTATAATCGGCATATTGTTCCGCCAGTTTCCGGATTTGTTGAAATGTGTTATGATTCATTTTATCAATTATTTAAAAATCTTTTGTGGGTTTATCCCTTTTTCCGGGTTTTATTGCGGAAATTAGGGTGTAATCTCTGCTAAAATCAGGTTTCTAGGTTTGTTCATACAGCCCCATCAAAACTTTTTCAGGTGTCATGGGGGCGTTAAACGCCATTG
The DNA here is from genome assembly GCA_030690365.1 of Bacteroidales bacterium. GTDB lineage: Bacteria > Bacteroidota > Bacteroidia > Bacteroidales > F082 > UBA6244. The sequence goes on from JAUYGX010000022.1 coordinate 54,783, forward strand.
AATAATCAGGATTAAAAGCCTTAATGGCCTGTTGAATGGCGAAGTAAGCGCCAATACCATAGTTAAAGGGTGGTTCGCCTACTGCTTTCGATTTGAGAATGGCCAGGTTGTCTGATTCATTTTCAAGCGGAATAATTTCCACCGATTTGGGTGCAGAATACAGATCGGGAACCTTGTAGGTGCTCAGCGCATTCGACAGTAAAATTCCGTTTTTGTCGTAGGCAATTTCCTCCATGGTCATCCAGCCAATGCCTTGCATCAATGCTCCTTCCACCTGTCCCAGATCGATTTCCTGGTTCATGCTTTTCCCGAAATCGTGTACAATTTTCACATCTTCTATTTCGTAGGTTCCACGCAGACAGTCTGTTAAAACTGTGGTTAACACCAATCCGTAAACATGATAGGCAAATGGGTGGCCCTTTTCGGCCGATTTATCAAAATGGATTTCGGGCGTGGCATAGTGGCTGCTTTCACTCAAACTGATGCGTTGCAAAAAAGCCGTTTTCACCAGTTCCTTCCAGGTTATCCCGGTAGGTTTTTTATTGAAAAATACTTCTTCATTTTTAATATCCAATGCTTCTTCATTGCCGGAAACCAATTTGGCTGCCACTTTTTTCAATCTGCTAAGCAATGCATTGCATGCCATTTGAACGGCTTTCCCATTTAAATCGGCCGTAGAACTTGCTGCCGACGGCGAAGTATTGGCCACACGGGTGGTGTTGGTCGATTCAATATTGATTTTATGCATGTCGATGGAAAAAACCCCGGCGGCCACCTGCATCATCTTGGTATTTACGCTTTGCCCCATTTCTACAGCTCCTGTGCTGATCCCTACACTTCCATCCTGATAAATATGCACCAAAGCCCGGGCATGGTTCATCACCGTGTTGGTAAACGACACGCCAAAGGTGATGGGAAAGATAGAAAACCCCTTTTTTTTCAGTGAATGTTGTGCATTGTATTGGTTGATGTCTTCCTGTAATTTTGCAATATTCCACTGTTTATCAGCAAGGTGCCATGAATTATCAAGCATTACATTTTGGGCCTTTTGTCCATAAGGAAATACGTCCCCCTCTTTCAATAAATTTATTTTCTGGATTTCTTCCACAGAAACATTCAGCTCTTTGGAAGCCAGATGAATGGCGCATTCGATGGCGAACATGCCCTGAGGAGCCCCAAATCCGCGAAAGGCCGTATTGGGTGGCAGATTTGTTTTGCAGCTGTGTACGGTAGCCTTAACATTTGGGATAAAATAGCTGTTGGTGCAATGGAATAAAGTGCGCTCGGTGATGGCCGGGGACAGATCGGCTGCTGCACCCGCATTTTGCAGGTAGTTGGCTTCATAGGCCAGTATTTTGTTCTCTTTCGACAGACCGATTTTAAAATGCGTGGTATATGGATGCCTTTTGCCGGTCATGTACATATCATCATGCCGGCTCAGGATCATCTTAACGGGTTTTTTCAGGTGATGTGCCGCCAGCGCCACCATCACGGCCCAGGGTGTTGCCTGATCCTCTTTTCCGCCAAAACCGCCGCCAAGCCGGTTGACGTCCACTTCAATCTGGTTCATGGGAATGCCCAGCACACGAGCCGTTTGCTTTTGAATGGCTGTGGGTCCCTGCGTGGAAGCATAAATTTTCAGTTTTCCTTTTTCCATCGGAATGGCGTAAGCACCTTGTGTTTCCAGGTACAGGTGCTCCTGACCGCCCGATTCAGCAGTTCCTTCAAAAACATGGGCGCAATCTTTCCATGCACTTTCGGCATCACCCATTTTAAAGGTCCGGGGAGGCGATATGAATTGGTTTCTCTCAAAGGCTTCGGTGGCGGTTGTCACCGGATGTAGAATATCCATGTCGAAGGTCACCAATTGTTTGGCCTGCTGACAAATAAAATCCGACTTCCCGACAATAAGGGCAACTGGCTGACCAACAAAATGAAGTTCTTCTTCAGCAAAAAGAGGCTCATCGGGAATAATGCCACCAATTTGATTTTCGCCAGGGATATCCCGGTAGGTAAAGATCCGAAGGATGCCAGGAAGTGTTTCCGCCTCCGAAAAATCAATCGAAAGCAATTTACCGTGGGCAATGGGTGAGGTAACCACCGAAGCAAAAAGGGTTCCCTGGATTTCGGGCATGTCGTCGATAAAGATGGATTTACCGCTCAGGTGCGATGTAGAGTCGATGTTCTTCATGGCTACTAAACGTTTAAGAGTTCAGATGATTTTACCCTGTTGGGAAACAGGCGGATAAAGTGGGCATAGAACAACTGTCTCAACAACAATCTTTTGTATTCTGCACTTCCGCGGATATCGCTGATGGGGGCTATTTCTTCTTTCATAACACAAAAGGCCTTACGAAGGTTTTCCGCATTCAGCTTTTTGCCCGTTAGAAATTCGCAGGTGTTTTTAAGGTATTTAGGAATGGGAGCAACCCCTCCCGCTGCCAGGTGTATTTCGTTTATTTCATCCCCTTTCAGGTGAATACTGATGGCGCAATTTACACTGGCTATGTCGAGGTAAGTCCGTTTACTCACCTTCTCAAAATTGAAGGCCATCGTTTTTCCAGTTTCAATGGCAAGTGATTGTATTAATTCATCTTTTTGAAGTGCTATTTTTTTATAATCTTTAAAGAATTCCTTCAAGGGCAGTTTTCGGGACGACTCAGTATCAGGGTTTAAAAGTGTGATGTCTGCATTTAAAGCCAAAAATAAAACAGATAAATCGCCAATGGGAGAAGCATTTACCAGATTCCCGCCAAGGGTTCCCATATTCCGGATCACCTGCGACGAAACCAGTTGGAAAAACTCCTTTAACCTGGGCAATGCGGATATAATCAGCTCGTTGTTCAACATATCTGAAGCGGTAAGCCCGGCACCGATGGTTAGTTTGGTTCCGTTTTGAAAAACATCGGTTAAACTTTTGATCTGATTTACGGGAATGGCCTCCATACCCTGAAGGTCTTCTGCTTTTTGCACGTAAAGATCCGTTCCTCCACCCACCAAAACACCTGCCTTTAAAGGTGAAAGAGGAACTATTTTTTTTAGTTGTTCGGAGATTTGCAGAAAATATTTCGGGACAAAGTGCTGTTTTATCAGCCAATCGAGACTGCGACCTTTGGGTGAGTGTTTTAATTGTTCAAATATATCAACAGCGGCCTTTTCGATGGATTTATATCCCGTACAACGGCAGATATTCCCACTAATGGACTCCCGAATTCCGGTGATGGAAGTCTCTTTGTTGAGTGCATAACCCGAAAAAGCCATGACAAATCCCGGGGTACAAAACCCACATTGCGTGGCATTGTGTTCCAGCATGGACTTCTGAACCTGGTTTAAGTCCGCTTCAATACCGATTCCTTCCACCGTCACGATATGTTTACCATGCACATTGATGATGGGAGTGAGGCAGGATGTAATGGTCTTGTAATGAACATGATCGTTAGCAGAAAGCGATCCTGATAAAACCGTGCATGCACCACAATCCCCTTCGCGGCATCCAATTTTGGTTCCCTTCAAATGCTGATCGCCCCTGATAAAATCCAGTAAGATCGACCCACCCGGCAGATTGGTTTCTACGAGCTGATTATTTAAAATAAATTGAATCATAACACCAGTAAAATTAAACATTTTAGTCACATACTGCTCCATCGTTTTACTAAATGTGCATATTTTGAAATGCGTATAATTTGACTGAAATTTTAGCAGCCTCTGTATTTTTTGTCTATTTTAGCGGGGATAACCAAAAATGAAATTTCCCCGGAAATGCGTTGCCATAATCGATGCATTAATTCTGAGGTTTTGAGAATTCATTCCAGTTTATAAATATCTGGTACACAGGAGGAAATCCTTTGAAAAGAAGTTATATGAAGAAGAAAAGATTTGCAGTAGTTCTGGCAGGTTGCGGAGTGTATGATGGCGCCGAAATTCAGGAAGCGGTTCTTACCATGCTGGCCATTAGGAAACAGGGAGGATCTTATCAGTGTTTTGCCCCTGACATCCTACAATATCATGTGGTCAATCATTTTGATGGACAGGAAATGCATGAAAAAAGAAACGTGCTGGTTGAATCGGCGCGCATTGCCAGAGGAAACATTAAGCGCTTAATTGAATTCAATCCTGAAGATTTTGATGCTTTAATCTTTCCGGGTGGTTTTGGTGCTGCCAAAAATTTATCCACCGTGGCTTTTGATGGTGCCAATGCTAAGGTCACACCCGAAGTGGAACGGGCGATCATGGAAATGGTCAGCGCCGGTAAGCCCATTGGCGCACTTTGCATTGCTCCGGCTTTTGTTGCCAAAGTACTGCAAGGCGTTGAGGTTACCATTGGCGATGACCCCGGAACCATTGCAGCCATCGAAGGGATGGGAAGCCATCATCGGGTGACAACCCATGGAGAAGTGGTCGTGGATAACAAGTTCAAGGTTTTTACAACACCTTGTTACATGTTGGATGCCACCCTCCTGGATATTGAGCTGGGTGCCGAAAATGTGGTAAAAGCCATGATGAAAGAGCTTTCCTGATGCAAATCAAAAGATGATAAACAAAGTCACTTCACTTTTCGGAATAAAATATCCCATCATTCAGGGCGGAATGATCTGGTGCAGTGGATGGAGATTGGCCTCCGCTGTAAGCAATGCCGGTGGTCTGGGCCTGATTGGTTCCGGATCAATGCGGCCGGAACTGCTCGAGGAACATATCATTAAGTGCAAGGCTGCGACAAACCTGCCTTTTGGGGTTAATGTTCCGTTAATCTATCCCCAAACCGATCAATTGATCGAAATCATACTACGTCATCAAGTAAAGATTGTGTTTAGCTCTGCCGGGAATCCCGCAAAATATACTTCTTTGTTAAAGGAAAACGGGATCATCGTAGCCCATGTGGTGGCCAACAGTAAATTCGCTTTAAAGGCAGCCGAAGCTGGTGTAGATGCCATTGTTGCCGAAGGATTTGAAGCAGGAGGACATAATGGTGCCGAAGAAACCACCACCCTGGTTTTGATTCCTCAGTTACGACCCTTAATCAAGCAACCCTTGATTGCAGCCGGAGGAATTGCATCGGGTGAGGCCATGTATGCAGCCATGGCACTTGGTGCCGATGGAGTGCAGATTGGCAGCCTGTTTGCTTCATCTGTGGAGTCGTCGGGACACTGGCAATTTAAACAGGCCATTTTTGATGCCGGTGATGGTGCCACGAGGTTGCTGATGAAAAAGGTGGTTCCTGTGAGGCTGCTCAAAAACGGATTCTTCGATGATATCATGAGGGCTGAATCCCTTGGCGCCTCGGCTGAGGAACTAAAAGAAATTCTTGGAAAAGGCAAAGCCAAAACCGGAATGTTCCTTGGGGACACCGAAAATGGTGAACTTGAAATCGGACAAGTATGTGCACTGATCAACCAGGAAAATTCTGTGTCCGAAATAGTAGAAAGCCTGATACATAACTTTTACAATACGGCCAACAGGATGTACCATGAATGGCTTTTCTAATTTAGAATCGTGACTAAACAAAATTTACTTAAATTCGTCAAATTACAGCAGTATAAATATTGATAAAAATGAACTTTGAATTTACAGAAGAACAGTTGATGATTCAACAGGCGGCACGCGATTTTGCCCAGCGTGAATTGTTGCAGGATGTCCTGGAGAGGGATGAAAAGGCAATTTTTCCGGCCAATCATGTTAAAAAAATGGCAGAACTTGGTTTCCTGGGCATGATGACCGACGAAAAATACGGAGGTGGTGGAATGGACACGGTTTCGTATATACTGGCCATGGAAGAAATTTCGAAAGTGGATGCTTCGGTGGCGGTGATCATGTCTATCAACAATTCGTTGGTTTGTCATGGTCTGGAGAAATTCGGCACCGAAGAACAGAAACAGAAATATCTTCGTCCACTGGCCAGTGGAGAGGTGATTGGTGCTTATTTGTTGTCGGAACCGGAAGCCGGTTCTGATGCCACCCATCAGCATACCACTGCCGTGGATCATGGCGATCATTATGTACTCAACGGCACAAAGAACTGGATTTCAAATGCCAATTCTGCGGCCATCTACCTGGTGATGGCACAAACTCATCCCGAACTGGGACACAAAGGAATCAACGCCTTTATTGTTGAGAAAAATACGCCGGGCATCACCTTGGGACCTCATGAAAACAAAATGGGCATGCGCAGTTCGGATACCCATTCGGTGATGTTTAGCGATGTAAAAGTTCCGAAGGAAAACCGCATTGGTGACGATGGTTTTGGATTTAAATTTGCGATGAAGGTGCTCGAAGCCGGACGCATGGGCATTGCAGCTCAGGCGTTGGGCATCGCCTCAGGTGCTTTTGAACGGGCTGTGGCTTACGCCAAAGAACGAAAAGCATTCGGCACCCAGATAGCCAATCACCAGGCCATCGCCTTTAAACTGGCGGATATGGCCGTTAAGATCGAAAATGCACGCAACTTGTGCTTGAAGGCGGCCTGGCTGAAAGACAATGGCAAGTCGTATACGCTCGCCGGCTCGATGGCCAAGCTGTATGCAGCCGACATTGCCATGGAGGTTACCACCGAGGCAGTCCAGATACATGGAGGTTATGGATACGTGAAGGAGTACCATGTGGAAAGATTGATGCGCGAGGCCAAGCTAACGCAGATCTATGAAGGTACCTCTGAAGTGCAAAAGATCGTGATATCAAGGGCAGTACTACGCTAACTACCCCCTACGACCTTTCCCCCGCGGTCCCTTCCAGTTACGTGGGTTATCCTGGATGTATCGCTTTATCCGTTGAAACTCTCCATCATCTCTGATCACATGGTCGTAATAGTCGCGTTGCCATGTTTTGGTTCCGGGTGTATTGAAGAGGATGTTGATGTGCTTTGAAGTTTGCATTTTCAACTTTCCTATGACTTTGAAAAGCAGCATTTTTCTGCGAAGTTTAATGTATTCCTGAAGGTCTGTTTTTTGAGACAGTACATACAATTCATGAATTGTATGTACGTTATCAAAGTCATACGCTCCCAGCGTGATAATACAATGAAAGTGGTCTGGCATCACGATCCATTCATCGAGGATGACGCGTGTATGATAGGTTGGTATTTCTTTAATAAATTCAGATACAATCTTGCCTGCATCAGATAATATCATTCTGGCATTTTCAATTTTACCCAAAATCTGTAATCTATCCTGGGTATTAACTGTAATAAAATACGAGCCTGGTGAGGAATAATCCCAAAACTGCATCCGGTTCGATTCAATGCGGTATTTGTTAAGGTACAGGGTCATGGAGTAGGTTTTAACAGGTTAAAGGTATAAAAAACAAGTATAACTGATAGTATAACCGATTCATGAATCGGTTATACTATCAGTTATACTACTTTTGCATGACGTTAAAACTTAAAAAACTACTTAAATGGTTGCACCTGAATGGATTAGTACTGATATATTTAACTGGGTAGTCTTGCCCTTGCTCATTGCCATTGCCCGCATCCTGGATGTTTCGGTTGGAACCGTCAGGTTGATCTTTGTTTCGCGCGGATACAAGTACCTGGCACCTTTGCTGGGTTTTGTGGAGGTGATCATCTGGTTGTTGGCCATCGGACAGATTATGCAGCAACTCGATAATTTTATGTCATATATAGGCTATGGTGCCGGTTTTGCCATGGGGAATTATATTGGAATTATATTGGTGGAAAAAATGTCCATTGGTACAGTACTCATCCGCGTTTTACCTAAATTCGATACTTCCAACCTGATAAAGCATCTGCGTGAAGCCAACTTTGGAGTGACCAGTGTAAATGCCGAAGGTAAAAACGGACCAATCAAGATGTTATTCAGTATTGTGAAGAGGAAGGATTTGGATGGAGCCCTGCAAATCATCAATACGCATAATCCCAACGCTTTTTATACCATAGAAGAGGTGCAAAAGGTCAACGAGGGACATTTTGGAGCCTCCACCAGAAAGAGCTTTTTCTTTGGTGGTATTTTCGGTTCAAGCCAGATGAGGAAATAGTTATACCGATTAATGAACCAGATTAACTATTATTAAAGATTTTTTACGAAATTTGTTGCTTTCCAAAAAGAAAAGCTTAAAATAGAATTCATTAATTAATACAGAATATGAAAATATTGGTTTTAATAAGCAATGTGCCTGATACCACCACCAAAATCAGGTTCAAGGCTGACAACACTGCATTTGATGATGCCGGTGTACAGTGGATTATCAATCCATGGGATGAGTTGGCCCTCACCCGTGCGGTAGAATTAAAGGAAGTTGGTGGAGTTTCGCACATTACAGTAGCCAATGTGGGTACATCTTCCACAGAGCCCACTCTGAGAAAAGCCCTGGCCGTAGGTGCCGACGATGCCATCCGGGTGGATGTTGAAGCCAGAGATGCTTTCGAGGTAGCCACACAACTGGCCACCATTGCCAAGGATTATGACCTGATCATGGCGGGTATCGAAGCCTCCGATTATAATGGCTCGGCAGTGGGAGGTATGCTGGCCGAATTGCTCGACATTGCATCTGTTTCTGCCGTTTCAGGTGTAAAAGTTGATGGCGGCAACCTGATTTTTAACCGCGAGATTGATGGAGGCTCACAGGTGCTTTCAGTTACCACTCCCGTTGTTGCCATCGTTCAGAAAGGAATTGCCAAAGAACCCAGAATTCCGGCCATGCGGGGTATCATGATGGCACGCAAAAAGGAACTAAAGGTGGTTGCACCGGTTTCGGCTGAAGACCGTACCTCTTTTGTGAAGTTTGAACTTCCTCCGAAAAAAGCAGCATGCAAAATGGTGGCCGAAGACAATGCCAAAGAGCTGGTCAGGTTGTTGCACGAAGAAGCCAAAGTGCTGTAGTTATTCATTTAAAAAGTATCATCATGTCAATATTAGTATATACAGAAAACTGGGATGGCAAGTTTAAGAAATTCAGCTTCGAGCTGGTTTCGTATGCTGCTGCCGTGGCCAAACAAAGAGGAACAACCGTAACTGCCCTGTCCATTGGTAAAGTGGCTGATAGCGAACTTGAAAAATTGAGTACCTACGGAACCAAAAAGGTGCTGAGCATCACCGACGATCGTTTTAACTCACTGGACAACAAAGCCATGTCGAAGGCGATTGTAGCTGCCGCCAAAGCCGAAGGTGCTAAAATCATTGTTCTGGCGCACAACAACCTGGGTAAAGCCCTGGCTCCCAGGGTGGCGGTGCGGATTCAGGCCGGTCTGGAAACCGGAGTGGTAGCACTTCCTGTATCCTATGATCCATTTATTGTGAAGAAAAAAGTGTTTACCGGTAAAGCATTTGCCGAGGTAAAACTCAACACTGAATTCAAAGTGATTACGCTGGCGCAGAACTCTTTCGAGCCAGTGGAATTGAAAAACAGTGAAACCATCGAAACTTTTGATCCTCAGGTTACCGACAGCGATTTTACCACCACGGTAAAAGAAACCAACAAGGTTACCGGCAAGGTATTGTTAACAGATGCCGAAATCGTTGTTTCGGGTGGTCGTGGAATGAAAAGCGGCGACAACTGGGGTGGTCTCGAAGAGATGGCTGACCTGCTTGGTGCTGGAATGGCCTGCTCGCGTCCGGTAAGTGACGAAGGATGGCGTTCGCATACTGAGCATGTGGGTCAGACCGGAAAAATTATTGCACCCAATTTATACCTGGCTTTTGGAATCTCAGGCGCTATCCAGCATCTGGGAGGCGTTAGTTCTTCAAAAGTAATCGTGGCTGTGAATAAGGACAAAGAAGCCCCGATTTTTGAAGCTGCCGATTATGGGATTGTGGGCGACGTGTTCACGGTAATCCCACAAATGATTGAAGCTATTAAGGAAATGAAATCGTAAAGATGAAACTTTAATAAAACAACCCCCGATCAAAGATATTTGGTCGGGGATTTTTTTTAATTATACACATGCAACAGCCCGCCATCGTATTCGGCGTAATATTCAATCATCGGATAACGTCCTTCTCCCTGAAAAAGGCTTCCATCGTACATCGAATACATATTGTTGGTGCAGGTATCTGTGGCAAAAGGGTAATATTTTCCAACTATCAGCTTGCTGCAGTTCTGCATTTGATCATCGCAGCATTTATAGGGGTCGTTGGGCGGTTGTCGCTCGTAGGCCTTAAAGGTGTTCAACTCCATCCGGTAAATGATAATCCCGCGACTGGCCGAAGGAATCACCCAACCGGGCACTTCATCCAGATAAAGCCAGCCACCGACAGTATTTAATTCCTGAAAAACAGTTGAATTGGGGTCTAACGTAAAATTAATGACTACGTTAGGTATATTCGGGTTTACATTGTTCTTGCTGCAACCAAAGTTGCCCGCGGTTAATAATAAGATGAAAAACAATGCAATTGTGACTTTTTTCATTGAATGATCGTTAGAAAAGAGGAACGAAATTACACCTTTTTTATTTTACATGTGCTGGTAATCGCGACAACCTCTTACATTTGCAGTATATATGAAGAATTCACACATTCACCGGCTGTTGTTTGTTTTGCTTCTTATCTCCACTATGGCGATAAACCAGGGGTGTATTTTTGGGAGGAAATCAGGAAGTGCCTCCCGGGAAGCGGAGAAGGTTGAAAAACAAATGCAGAAAGAAAACAAGGCCGAATTCGACAAGGCTTACAAGCAACATATGGAAAGCCAAAGCGATTTAACCCGGAAGCAAATGAAAGCAATGAAAAAGCAGCAGAAACGTGCCAACAGGGTTAGAAAAAGAACTCTTTGGGACAGACTCTTTCGCAATAAATGTCCTTGAGCCATTCAGCAGCATAACCTATTGGTAATCTGACATCAGATACCCAGCTGTTCCTTAAGTTCCTTCACCCTCGATTTACTTACATTTACTTTGCTTTTGTCTTTCATGATAATGAGGTAGCTGTCCTTGCCATATTTCTCCATTTTCTCGATTAAGTTAATGTTGATAATATGGCTGCGGTGTACCCTGACGAAGGTATCTTCGGGGAGACCTTTCTCCAGGAAATTCATGGTATCGTATTTCAGGAATTTTCCTTTGTCGGTGTGAATTTCAACATAGTCGTCCTGGGCTTCCACACGGATGATTGAATCTACGGGAATCACATCAATTTTGTTACCTGTTTTTACAAACAAACGTTCCACTTTGGCGGTACTGGTTTCTTTGGCTTTCTGCGAAAGCTGTTGCAGATTTGCCGTAGCGGGTTGTTTATTTTGAACCCGGTAAAGCACTTTTTCGATGGCTTCGTTAAACCGGGTTTTCGAAAATGGTTTCATCAGATAATCTACCGCGCTCAGTTCAAAGGCTTTAATGGCAAATTGGTCGTATGCGGTGGTGAATACAATTTCGGGCATCTCATCCAGCAATTCCAGCATCTCGAAGCCCGTAAGTTTTGGCATTTGGATGTCCAGAAAAACAAGGTCGGGTTTCAGTTCGTTGATGGCTTTTACACCAGAGAAGCCGTTATCACACTCGCCAATAAGTTCGATGTGCTCGTTGTCCTTTAAATAGGCTTTTACCAGGTCGCGGGCAGGTTCTTCATCTTCGATAATCAATGTACGCAGTTTATTCATGACTTTGCGATTTTGGAAGCTTAATAATGGCTCTGAAGATCATCTTCTCCGCATGAATTTCCAACAAATCCTGGCGTTGATAGATCAGTTGAAGCCGTTTTTTAATGTTTGACAACCCAATTCCTTCACCGGCTTTTTTAATGGCATCGGGGTCGTATTCGTTGCTGATTTCAATCACCACGAATCCATCTTTCTCGCTACATTTCAGTTCAACCAATACTTCCTCGGTACTGTGATAAACTCCGTGCTTGATGGCATTTTCGATGAGGGGCTGTAAAATCATGTTGGGAATTTTCTGTCCGAGACATTTGTCGGGGATGTCGGTAGAAAAATTCAGCCTCTTGCCGAACCTGATTTTTTCGATGTCCAGGTAGCGATTCAGGTTTTCAAATTCCTGTTTCAGACTGGCTTTTTCGGTTTTGTCGTGACTGAGCGAATATCGGAGGAAATCAGAAAGCTTTATTACCATATCCTGGGCTTTATCAGGATTGGTGATGGTAAGCGAACTAATTGAATTTAAACTGTTAAACAAAAAATGAGGATTTATTTGCGACTTGAGGGCGTTGAGTTCGGCCTGTTGTACCAGATTTTGAAGCTGTCCTTCAATTTTAAGTTTCTCCTGAAGATCTTCATAATAAAGCATCACATAATAATACATGATGAACAATAAGTAATAAAAAATACCGGTGATGACACGCCAGGGGAGGCTGTCGTTTAAAAACTGATGATACGAAACAGAGTCGGAAAACGTATTCACCAGCAGCAACCACGAACCGCCAATCCAGGCTGCAATGATGATTACAGCCACCACCAGGTGGTTTACCATCATGTCGAATACCGAACTGGTTTCTTTTAGGTTGAAGCGGATTACATACCATAGATTATATCCCACCAGGGAAAACAAGGAGTTGAATATCAGTGAGTCGATAATACTGATTTTCCAGTTTACTTCGTAAAAATAGTAAATAACAAAAGTCTGGATCAACATAATGCTGAGCCAGACAATCAAATAGGCGATTAAGTAATTGTGGTTTTTTGATAATGGATTTAACATCGCTTTTGGTTACTTGAATACAACGGTTAAACTACCGAAATGAATATAGGTTAGTAACTTTTTATTTCAAGACCGCCAAAAATGACTACACCTTTTACCAGGATAAGGTTCTTGTTTTCAGCTATTGCGGGTTTGGTAAGTCGTTTGTCGCTAAAGCCGCCAAAAATGGAAACCACGTCTGATTTTATTTCCCAGGTTTCGGGAACAATGAGTTTCGATCCGCCAAACATATTAAACACGTCGATGGTACATCCTTCGGGTGACAGTTCGGCATCCCTCATATTGAATTCGGAACCTCCAAAGATGGCCGTAATGCTTCCACCTTTAAAGTTTTTCGATTGAACCTGTTTCATACCTCCGCCCAAAATGGCAATATCGTCGATGTAGTCTGAGTTATGGCCCATGGGAGGTTTTCCGTCCCAAACATGTCTTCTTTGGTGACCCTGACGGCGGGTTAGAATGATCACTCCAACACCCATCAACAAGGCAGGAAGAAATATCTGATTTAAACTGATGTTATAATCAACAAAACTCGGGAGCCAGAAAAGAATGCCAAGTCCTATCAGTACATATCCCGGAGTCTGACGTTCTTTGGTGGTGAGTAAAATGATACCTATACCAATAAGGAGTGTTTTCCAGCTAAAAATGTAATACTTAAGTGGCAGGTCGGTTAAATTAAAGGTGTCGAGTAAGAGCAATCCTCCAGCCAGCATCAACAAAACGCCAGCGATGATTTTTTTATCAATAGGTTTACTTTCCATTGTAGTAATTTTTTCTTGATTTAGGTAGCAAACATAGCTCCATTTTAAGGAGTGGCAAACTAAAAATCGGTGAATGGCGGTCAATTCTCGGTAAACGACCTCATTTGTTAAAGTATCTGACTTAGCGGGTAATACACGGATGCAATCAAGGCAATCACACCGATGGGTCGGATCAGGTTGTTCCACGTATAATTACCATGGGCAATGGCCTGGTAAGTGTGGTTGATGGCCGACAACATGAGGCTCAGTAAAAAGGTAAACAACAAGGTGATGTCAGCCCAAACATCCCAGTGGGCAAAATAAAGCCAAATAGACATGAATGTGATGGAAAGGAAAAACAGGGCTGTTTGAATCTGATAAGCGGAATTGGCCCCATAGCCTTTGGCCCTGGCTGCGTCTTTTCCAAAAAACAACCCTTCCACCGCACTGAATCCCATGATGGGTATGATGAGCCAGGGAAGCAATAAATGAATGATTTCTTCGGCAGATCCACCATAAAAGTAGGCCAGGAAAAAACCGATCCCAACAGCCATAATCCGTGTTATTTCAAAGAGTTTGACCACCATAATTTCGAGTTTTTGTCAAAATTAGATGTTTCACAGGTTATATCCAAATGTTTTTAATAATTGAGCGTCGCTGCCAACCCATTGATATTCATCAAAAACAAGTGCGACCGATGTTTCGTATTCATCAAAGGTGTGGCATTTTTTAATTCTGCCAAATACCTTACCGGGATTTTCAAATCCAAAAGCCAGGTTGGCCCACAGTTCTTTCATGATGCCGATCACATTGAGTCTGTCGTTCAGGTGTTTGCGGTAGGACAAATACAGGTCTTCCATGAATTTCTTAATCAGTATTTTTTGGTCCTCCAGACCTGGCACGCTGTGTTCTTTGATTTTTGCAGGCAGAAATGGATCGGTGAGCAATCCGCGTCCAATCATTACCCTGCTTATTTGCGGAAATTGTCTGCCAAAGGTTTGATAATCTGCTAACGAAAAAATATCGCCATTGTAGATCAGTGGAATTTGTACCAAATCAACCACCCTGGCCAGCGAATCCCAATCCACCGCACCTTTATAAAGCTGGATACCTAGCCGTGCATGTATGGTCAATTCGCTGATATGGTATTGGTTAAAAATAGGAATCAACGATTCAATTTCGGTTGGAGTATGGTAACCCAATCGACATTTTACTGATAATTTAGTCGGTATTTCAGACATTAAGTTGCTCAAAATCTCTTCCACCATGTCAGGATAGGGCAGCATTCCGGAACCTCTCTTTTTGTTAGCAACCCGGGAATAAGGACAGCCCAGGTTCCAGTTGATCTCCTGGTGCCCCAGTTGATGACAATGATTTGCAAAGTGCAACATATCGCCGGCATCTTTGCTCAATATCTGAGGGATTACCGGAATGTGATTGTGCTGAAGAACCTCCAGGTCCCTGGCCTTCGAGGCATTGCCCTTTTCGGTTGGGACACTGGAATAAAACGGTGTGTACAGTTTATCCACAAACGGGAAATGCTTGCTATAACATTCCCGGTAGGTGTAAGTAGTAATTCCCTGAAAAGGAGCAAGGTATATGACCGGGGTTTCCTGGTTCATCCTGATAAATAAGTAAGATAGTTAGTTTGCAACAGACAATTTTGCAATAATCAATGCGTTACCACCCGAGCAGATAGGCAAAAATCAGCGGGGCCACGATGGTTGCATCCGATTCGATAATGAATTTTGGGGTGTCGATATCGAGTTTTCCCCAGGTAATCTTTTCGTTGGGTACCGCCCCCGAGTACGATCCATAACTGGTGGTTGAGTCGCTGATCTGGCAGAAATAACTCCAGAAAGGAGTGTCGTGGCGTTCCATGTCCTGATAGAGCATTGGTACCACACAAATGGGGAAATCGCCTGCAATTCCTCCGCCAATCTGGAAAAACCCGATGCCTTGTTCCTTGGTGTTGTTGGTGTACCAATCGGCCAGCCACGTCATATATTCGATTCCTGATTTCATGGTGGATGGATTCAACTCGCCTTTGATGCAGTAGGAGGCAAAAATATTGCCCATGGTTGAATCTTCCCAACCTGGCACCACGATGGGCAGGTTCTTTTGGGCGGCCGCCAGCATCCAGCTATTTTTCGGGTCTATTTCGTAATATTGTTCCAACACACCCGACAACAGCATTTTATACATGTATTCATGTGGGAAAAATCGCTCGCCCTTCTCCTGTGCATCTTTCCAGATTTTGAAGATGTGTTTCTGCAATCTTCTAAAAGCCTCATCTTCGGGAATGCAGGTGTCGGTAACGCGGTTCAGTCCACTTTCCATCAAGTCCCATTCCTGTTGAGGAGTTAAATCACGGTAGTTTGGAACGCGTTTGTAGTGCGAGTGTGCTACCAGATTCATGATGTCTTCTTCCAGGTTAGCGCCGGTACAGGTGATAATCTGTACCTTATCCTGCCTGATCATTTCAGCCAATGATTTTCCCAACTCAGCGGTACTCATGGCACCGGCCAGGGTAATCATCATTTTGTTTCCTTTTTCAAGCTGCAATTCATAAGCGGCGGCAGCATCTACCAGCGAAGCGGCGTTAAAATGTTTGTAATGCTCAACGATAAATTGTGAAACGGGTCCTTTGTTATTCATGGTTAAAAAATTTATAACTCAACATTTTATAATATAATTTGGCTGTGAGGAAGTTGGGAGCTTTGTTTCCGGCGATGGGAGCCAGTTCTACCAGGTCGAAACCTACCACCTGCCTTTGTTCAAAAACCATTCTCAGGTAACGGATGGTGGTATTCCAGTCGAGACCGCCCGGTTCGGGCGTACCCGTTGCCGGCATGATAGAAGGATCCAACCCATCCAAATCGAAAGTGATGTATACTTTTTTTCCCATCAGGTCGATGGATTGTTGCATCCAGTCGGTGGTTCCATAAATATCTTCAGCAAAAAACACCTTGTCACGGTTGAGGAATTCAAGCTCACTGTCGGTCATGCTGCGGATGCCCACCTGAATCAGGTTGGTATTTTTAGAGGCATCGTGAAGTGCACAAGCATGGTTGTAGGGTGTCCCCATATAGCTGTCGCGCAGGTCGGCATGGGCATCGATTTGCAGAATGGTGATGTCGGGATGTTTTTCGTAAACCGCTTTGATTACGCCAATGCTGATGCTGTGTTCTCCACCAAAAAAAGTGACAAACTTGTTGGTAGCCAGCATGTTTTTGGCACTTTCGTACGATTTTTTAAACATCACCTCTGGTGAGGTAAGCCCGGTTAGTGGAGGGTACATGTAAACGCCTCTTTTATACACTTCGGAGTTGGTTTCAATATCATAAACCTCCATGTTTTCGGCAGCTTCCAAAAAAGCATCCAGTGCATTGTCAGCCCCTTTTCCCCAGGTACTGGTTCCATCGTAGGGAATCGACTGAAACAAAATATCCGCCTGATCGAAGCCGGCATATTCCTCTTCAATTCCTGCAAAAGTTCTCATAATCTATTCGTTATATCCAAGAATATTTAACATTTCGAAAACTGATTGCTCATTGCGGTATACATGATCAATTACATTTCCGGTTTCATCGCGGTCGATGATGACGTGTTTTGGCGAGGGGATTAAACAATGTTTAATTCCTCCGTAGCCACTGATGGAATCCTGATAGGCTCCTGTGTGAAAGAAACCAATATAAAGCGGTTCTGCATCTTCGGCATTGTATTTAGGCAGTAAAATTTGCTGATTGAGGTCTTCGGAGTTATAATAATCAGAGTGATCGCAGCTGATGCCCCCAATATTAACGCGTGTGTACTCGTTGTCCCATTTATTGATGGGAAGCAGGATGAATTTCTCGTGTAACGACCATGCATCGGGGATGGTGTTCATCAGGCTGTTGTCGACGATGTACCAGCGTTCGGTGTCGTTCTGTTGTTTTTGTTCGATCACCTTAAAAATAATAGCACCACTTTCTCCAACGGTATATTTCCCAAATTCGGTAAATAAATTGGGTTCGGGTACACCTTCGGCATCACAAGCATCTTTGATGTTTTTAACAATTTCACGGATCATGTATTCGTAATTGTATTCAAAGCCCAGGTGATTTCTGATGGGAAATCCACCACCCAGATTCAGGGAGTCCAGTGTGGGGCATTGTTTTTTGAGTTCGGTAAACAACTTCACTGCTTTTTGAAATTCCCCCCAATAATATAGATTGTCTTTGATGCCCGAATCCACGAAAAAGTGAAACATCACCAATTCAAATTTTTCATTTCCTTTGATGCGTTTGTTAAAAAAGTCCATCATTTCGTTGTGACGGATTCCCAGTCGTGAGGTATAATAGGCCGATTGCGGTTCCTCGTCGATGGCCATCCTGACACCAATCTTAATCTTGTGCTTACCCGCCAGACGTTCAACTGCGGCCAGTTCGGTAGGGCTATCCAAAACAATAATTGAATTTTTAAATCCCCGGTTCTGCATGTCGATGATTTTGGTAATGTATTCATCGGTTTTATAGCCATTGTGAACGATGGTGATGGATTTATCGATTTCGCCTTTTTCGTAAAGACTTAAGATTAAATCAATGTCGAAGGAAGAAGAAGTTTCCAAATCGACATCATGTTTTAACGCTGCACCAATTACATGGTGAAAGTGACTGCATTTGGTACAATAACAATAGTTGTATTTTCCTGCATAACCGTTGGCTTTCATGGCCCGCTTAAAAAGGTTTTTTGCTTTTTTAATTTGGTCGGCAATGCGGGGGAGGTACATCAATTTAAAAGGCGTATCATACTTATCAATCAAGTATTTAAGCGATACTCCGTAAAAAGTAAGGTATCCATCACGCAGATCAAATCCCTCCTGGGGGAAATAGTAACTCTGCTCAACTAAGTCAAAATACGTGTTCTTCATTTGCTATACAGCCATATAAATAAGTTAGAATTTTTGTGTCTGCAAAATAACACTTCTTTTTAGTAAAAAAGAGACTTTTAGGGTAAAAAAATGGATTAAGCTTTTTTAACGGTTTTCTTTTTTTTGGCGAAGACCTTTCTAAGCCAGATGGGCAGGACAATCACGCCAATAATCAGGTAGGGATAATAGGAAATAAATCGCCAGAAAATAGCCAAAGGGGCATACCAGGAAGCATTGGGGATGAAGTCGCCAAGGAAATTGGAGAATACAAATTCCGCAATGCCACTGCCTCCGGGTGTGGGGCTTATCAGCAGGATAATCCACATACTCAGTTGTCGCCCGAGAATGAGCAGGTGATCGGCAATGCTGAATTGTTGATTTAAAAATGCTAAAAGCAGGAAATTTACTACCCAATACCGGCCTACCCAGGCAAAAATAGTGGCTCCCATGCTTTTTGCCCAGTAAGAAAATGGTTTGCTTCTGATGGCTTTGGATGTGTATATCAGCTGGTTGGCTGATTTACGGGCCCTGAGCCTCCACCGAATAAGAATGGGAAACAGAAAAATCCAGGAAATAACAGATTTAAATAGTTGTGGATTTATAAACAAGGCATAGGCCAGAAACAGGGTATAAGCGAAAATAATTCCATATCCAATGTAAAAGGCGGTGATTATTTCTTGGTAAGCATGCGAATCGGGTGGGAATATTTGATTTCCAAACAAAAAATATACAAATGGAACAGAAACAATAAAGAAAACTTCATCCAGAAAAATGGCCGTGAGTACAACGGCGGTGCTTCTTCCTCCGCTCAAGCCTTCTTTGTACAGGAAGAAAATTGCCGGACCGGTTCCGCCGGCAACCGAAGGTGAGATGGCTGAGCTAAATTCCCACAACATAATCACATTAAAAGCCTGTTTCCACGACAAGCGGCTGTTGGTTAAAATGATGATCCGATACATGTAACTTAAATCGCGTATTGCCATCATGGCAAAGGCAAGCAGCAGATAGTAAACCAATTTCCACGAAAGTGTGATAAAGCTAAAGGTCTGGGAATCAAAATTTCTAAAGAGCAAATATCCACTCACCCCCAATCCGATGAGGATAGGCCAGATAATTCGGCTGGGGCGTAAACTATTGATTATTTTATCCACAATTTCTTCGGTTCAAAGGGCAAAGATAATAGGATTAACACCCTATACCAAGTCATTTCGGCACTTATTAACCTTGTAAGTGGATGTCGGTTAGGAACCCACAATTCCGGTTGTCAGATTGATGTTGAATAAATGCGTTCACTTTAAATAAATGGATAACTTTGTTGACCTGATTATAGCAGTAAAGGTGTTTTGCAACCAAGTGATGATAATGCTTGAAAATCATTGTAAACAAGGTGTTTGTGAACTGTCAATCGTGAGACGGACAGGATCAGGTGTTGATACAATTGAGTTGGTTATAAAAACGCATTTTTGTTTTGACAGTTTGATCCGCTCCGGGTTAAATCGCAAATGTGAATGTATTTAATATGAGCAAGATATTTCTATATTTTATTTCACTGTGCATGGTGCTGTTTTCTTGCAAAAAAGAACCAGGCGATTGTTTTGTATCGGCAGGTAAAATAATTAGCCAATCAAGACAAATTTCTGATTTTACCGAGCTAAAAATGATGGATAACGTTGATGTTGAACTATTTTCAAGTGACAATAACAGGGTAGAAGTTACAGCCGGTGAAAACATCATCGAAAATATTGTTACCAAAGTTATTGATAAAGAAATCATGCAGGATTCGTTGATGGTCAAATCAAGATTGTTGGTTATAGAGAACTTAAGCGAATGTAACTGGATGCGTAGTTACAACGATCCAATCAAGGTGAAAATTTTTTATAACACAAAACTTAAGGCCATCGAATACCGATCCATTGGAAATTTAAATTGTGGCAATACCATCCGGTCCGATACTTTTTTTATTGATATTAAGGAGGGTGCCGGGAGTATTCATCTAAAACTGGATTGTCTTCAATCGCATTTAAATTTTTATTATGGGACTGCTGATCTAACCGTTACGGGTGTGTCAGGTTTAAATTATGTGTTTCAGGCAAGCTTTGGACCGGTTGATGCCCGGGATTTATTGGCCAATTTTTGTTATATTGAGAATAAAGGTTCAAATAATTGTTTTGTAAATGCAGGTACATTTTTGGGCGCTACCATTAGTTCGATTGGTGATGTATATTATTCAGGAAATCCCGAAGGAAAAGAGCTGAATAAAAACGGACTGGGAAATTTTTATGAATTGAAGCCATAAAAACTCCTGATACCTAATCTGCACAAGCCAGAAAAATTTCACGTAAAGTGCGCTAAGTTTTTGGTACGTAAAGTTCGTAAATCAACTCATCGTAACCACATGAATTTCAATTCTTGTTCTGAAACTCATAAAGGGTAAAAATTTCGTAAAACCTGTAGGTGTTTGCCAGATGATGCGAGTGTTCGAGTGTAGGTAAAATGTTGTTATTTGGATACGAATTTTGTGCTGCCACATCCAGATAAAGCACCTTTTTTGTGTTATCTATGGTTACATCATTTACGCTATAAACAAAATTTACACCCTCCTTCTTCATTTTTTCATGCAGGTTGTTCAGTGCATTTGGCTGGTTAGCTTCTCTGAATATTTCCGAATCAAAATAATAAGTAAAATTCAAATCAAAAAACTGAGGGCATACCAAAACCACTGTGTTTGCGTCCTTTAATTCCACAATTTTGGCGATGGTTTCTTTTACATGTCGTTTGTTGCCTACATTCAGTTTAACTGTAAAAACAAATAGAATGAGCAAAATGCCCGGGATTACCAGTTGATAACGTCTGTTTTTTACCAGATAAATGGAACTCATCGCCAATAGCAAATAGTAGCCAATGGATAAAAAAATTAAATATCGGCCAATAAACATCGGTATCCAAAACGAAACAATAAACATGGTTAAAAAGGGAAATATAAACCAAATAACCACCAGTTTATTGCCAATCGGGATATGTATAAAGTCTTTTTTTATAATGACTTTAATCAAAGCAGCCAATAAGATGCTCATCGAAACCACTGTGGTAATCGGGCTGTTTGAGAAACTCCACAGCATGTTATAAATGGCTTCCACGCCATTAGGTTGGCTTATCCAGGTGCCGTTTTGTGATGAATCAATAAAGCGGTGATATAAGATAAACAGGTACGGACTAAATAACACTATCAAACACAGTAGAAACAACAAATAATTTCGGAGCTGCTTTCTTCTTGTCTCACCATCAAAAAGAATGATAAGTATTTGGACGATAAGTACAAAAAGCGAAAAGTAATGCGCGTATAACAATAAAGTGGATACAACCAGCAGTAAAATGTAGGACCTGAATACAGTGCGATTTTGACATATTTTGAGAAAATAATACATCGACATCGTTGTAAGTAAGGCGAAAAGCGGGTACACCCTGGCTTCGTGAGCAAAGAAAATATGGAAGTTGGAAAAAGTGAATAACAATCCGGCCAGGAGGGCGATCTGATAATTAAAGAAATCCTTTCCAATGCGATAAATAAAATATACGGTAGCACTGCTAAAAATTAACGATGGGAGCCTCACCGCCAAAGGGCCGATGCCAAAAAGTTTTATCCAGAAATGAAGCAAAATCTCATATAATGGTGGGTTGTTTCCCGGGCTCAGATTGGATATAATTAACGGAATATCCATCTGTGCATAATAGATGCTAAAAGGTTCATCACCCCCAATTGAATTGGTGGTGATGTACAGTATTTTTATTACAATATTCAGGACAATTAAAGCGAGTGGACTTATTTTAACTAAAAAAGCACGTTTTTCAATCATTCGGTGGGCAGTTAAGATTTCGTCAATTATTTGATCAATGTCACGCAAATATAAAAACAATGTGAAGTGATTTGTCTTCAGGTTCTAATAATTTAAACACGACTTGCTATGGATTTTATGATCGTTGTAGTAAAACACGATGCTTAGTACTTCAAGTCAAAAATGTATCGAAATAACGTCAATATGGCATGTAAATTTCATGTGTTTTTGATGAAAACGGACATAATGGCATTAATATGAGATCGTTTGGTTGAATTTCCGGGTTGGAACAGGAATTGAAAAGTGGCTGTTATAACACGAAAAAAATTAGTAACATTTATAAAAAAAGGAAAAACCATGAACTTAGTCAGATTTAACCCCAGCCTGTTAAGCCTGTTTGACAATATTGAAAAGTCACAGTTTGGCTTAAACCATGAATCGAATGGTCATGTACCATCGGTTAATATTATCGAAAACGACCAGAACTTTGTTTTGGAACTGGCCGCTCCCGGTAAAACCAAGGAAGACTTCAAAGTCAACATCGAGAACCAATTGTTAACCATTTCGAGTGAGATGAAAGAAGAAAACAAGGAAGAAAAAACCAACTACACCCGAAGAGAGTTTTTGTACAATGGGTTTAGCCGTTCGTTTAATCTACCCAAAAACATTTTAATTGACGAGGTTTCTGCCGATTACAACAGTGGAATTCTGCGGTTAACGCTTCCTAAAAGGGAAGAAACCAAATTAAACAGAGAAATCAAGATCGGTTAATGAACTGAACAATAAAAAAGCCGGGCTTTAGCCCGGCTTTTTTTGTTATTTACGTTTATATAACTTTCTGGTTTCAATTTTTTGGAGTTCCCTTTCGATGACCAACTGCGCTATGGCACGTGCCTGAAGCTCGATGGTGGTTTCTTTAAGAGCGAGTGCAAAACGGGCTTCATTTACATCATGCCGGTATATCATGGTGTGCAATTTTGAGAAATCGTTCTCAATTAAATCGCGGATAAAGGCACTTAGCCGCTTCTCAAGTGCAGTGCGGTCGAGTGTTTCGTACTCCTTTGGAAAAGGTTCTCTGTATTTTTCTATTTCGTTATTCATGCGTTGCAAAGGTAGTTACTATCAAAATGAGTTGAAATAACACTTGGTTAGAAAAAAGGGTTATGTGTTGATTAAAAATTGTCGCGGTAATCTTTTTTCTTGTTTAGTTTTAAATCCTGGAGGATGCTGGCCTTCACGTTAAGTGAAAAATTCCAGCTTTGACGGGCACCGGTTGGCACCCAGTTAAATCGCATCTCCCAGCAGTGCAGGTCGCGATAAAGACTGATGTTGGTAAGCGACATTTTGCTTTGTGTAAAATCCCAACCGGTGGTGAAGGTAAATTTCCACTTGGGTGTGATGTTGATCTGTCCATTTAAACCAAGGGTTGATACAATTTTATCTTTGGGAATTCTCATATAGTTAATGTAGCTAGGGTCGCTGGTGTAAGTGAAGTTGAAGTTTACCGAAAGCGACCAGGGTATTTTCCAGTCCACAAAATCTTCGGGGTTGTTTTCAATTTCTTCCATTTCGTTTTCGGTGGCATTGGAAGGGGTTTCGGTGGGTGCGGTTGTTTCTTGTTTGCCTTTGTTCTTTCCAAAATCCTTATCACTTAGGGTATAGCTCAGGTTTAATCTCCAGGAGGAGTTTTCGATGCGCAATAGCTTTCGGTTTACATCCCATTGAAATTTGTTGTATCGCCTTCCGGCTGAATCGGCGGCATACGGATCCCAACTCGAAGCGTATTGAACGGATAACCCTTTAAACAAAGTAGTTCTTCCACTCATGCTGATCATGGACATATTCAATGAATCGGCCGCCACATTATAACTTCCCGAGATATTGAAACTTTCTATTAAAACCACTTTGCGCAACCCTGTAATGGTATCTTTTTTGGATGGGACTTTCATCTCCAGGTTATTTGACAGACCAAAAGTGATGCTCCCCGATTTTTGTCCCGGAGGACTTCCATAAAGTGTGCTTTCAAATTCTGAATATTTCACCTCATTGCCATTCAAGTCCAGATAGGTATCGTAATACCCATAGTTTGATGTGCTGAAATCAGGAGTGTATGAAAATCCTACAGTGGGTGTAAGTACGTGGCGAATAGCCCTGATGGGACCCTTTTTAAAGAGGGCCATCCCAAAAAGTTTTGTTGAGAGGCTTGAACTAAAGGTGTAATCCATGGAATTCCTGAAACCAGGAATGGTATCAATCTGCTGTTTGGTTGAATCGTTTAGTATATCGTGTTTGCGGATCGTTTTACCAGCCATGCGATCCGTAAAAGTGGCTGTTGTACTCAAAGTGAAGTGCTTTAGCACTTTTATAGGCAGGCTGATGGGTATATTATGTTTGGCTCCCCACTGAACTTCATTTTCCCACATGGCCGGCGTGAAAACGGTTGAGTCAGTACTCGAGGCTTTATTGCTGGCGGTTGTGGTATAGTTTATACTTAGGTCTTCATAAAACCGTTTTTTACCTCCTCCTCCTTTTCTTCTGAGCGGGTAAAATGTATTTACCTTAAAATTAATTTCAGGAAGCGTAATATCTACCACATGGGTTTTGGTATTTTGGCGGTGACTTCCATTTAAGGTAAGGAAAACTTTGTTGTTCCAGTTACGCTGATAGGCCACACTCGATTGGAATTCATTACTGAGAAATTCATTTATCGACTCTGTGTTGTATTTGGCATATCCGGATGAAACGATGTTGACACTGGCAGTAAAAGTGCTGTTGGGCCTGGCTTTTGGGTCCTGCTGATGCGACCACCTGATGGAGAATGCTTTTTTGTTTGAATAGTCAGGATCAACTTTTGTGCCGATGATGTTAACGGCGTAGCCCATATTAAAATCGCCACCGTAACGGTACCTCTTTTTGTAGCGAAACCGGGGTTTTATTCCCCAACCTCCACCTGAATAAATATCGCCCAGCACCTGAAAATCCATATATTCGTTGATGGCCCAGTAGTAACCGCCATTTTCAAGAAAAAAACCGCGCGTATTCGATTCGCCATAAGTAGGGATTAAAATCCCTGATGTCTGGCCCGATTTGTTTGGAAAAAATCCGAATGGCAAGGCGATGGGGGTGGGCATGCCTTCAATCTCCAGGTATGCAGGCCCCGTGACTATTTTTGAATCAGGAATTACACGGGCTCTGTTGAACTTAAAACCGTAATGTGGGTGTTCCTCCAGGTTGCAGGTTGTATATGATCCATGTGCTATATTTACTGTATTGTCTTTGAGTTTTTTAATCTTCTGTCCGTGTAAAAATCCCTGTCCATCCTCGGTAATCACACTCGAAATAATTCCTTTCTGGGTATCGAAGTTATAGGTCATGGTTTTCGACTTGAATGTTTGTCCCGATTCGGTAAATTCAGGATTCCCGATCATTTTACCCGTTGAATCGGCCACCCCTGTGGCGAATACCGTGTTGGTCGACATATCCACTTCGATATAAGCAGCTTTTAAGGTGATCTGCTTATAGGTAACCACGGCATCACCATACAAAAAGATTTTGCGGTGTTTTATGTCTTCCACAATACTATCCCTGGCCGTTCGTTTAACTTCTGCATCAATCTTGTTGCTGTTTTCCTTCGTTTTCAGGACGGTATCTCCCGCAAGGCTGGTCACTACAAGGGTGTCGTTATTTATAATTTCCTGAAATTGAAGGGTATCTGTTTGAGAGTTTAAGGTGGTATCTGGAAATACACTCTCCGTTCCGGGCATGGTAATCGCAAAAAGGGTGTTGCAGCTAAAAATGATGAGTAATGACCAAACCCATGTTAATAATTTGCCGGAAGAGTGAACATTCAACAAAATCGTTTGGTTTACTTTTGTTTAATAATGGATATTTTGTTTAAAAAGATGCAAATATAGTACCAAAAATTATAACCATAATACCTTGAAACGAATCTGGATCATAACAATTGTGTTGGTGGCTGTAATCATGCCAAATAAATTCATGTTTGCCCAAAAGGGCACCAAAATCAGAACGGTGGTGATTGATGCAGGGCATGGTGGAAAGGATCCGGGGGCAAGTTCAAAACAGTTGAGGGAGAAAGATGTGGCACTTTCCGTAGCCTTGATGGTTGGCAGTTACATCAAAGCTCAGTTTTCGGATGTAAAGGTCATTTATACCCGCAAAACCGACCAGTTTATACCGTTGTACGAACGGGGGGAAATCGCCAACCGCAACAATGCTGACCTGTTTATCTCCATCCATTGCAATGCCAACAACAGCTCATCTATATACGGGGCTGAAACTTATGTGTTAGGTATTGAGGAAAAAAGAACAGATCTAAACATGAAAGTGGCCATGATGGAAAATGCGGCCATTTTGCTCGAAGAGGATGCTTCACAGCAATATGGTGATTTTGACCCTAAATCACCGGAAGCCATTATCGGGTTAACCCTATTTCAACAGGATTATC
The DNA here is from genome assembly GCA_030690365.1 of Bacteroidales bacterium. GTDB lineage: Bacteria > Bacteroidota > Bacteroidia > Bacteroidales > F082 > UBA6244. The sequence goes on from JAUYGX010000022.1 coordinate 81,331, forward strand.
TCGATCAGAGTTTGACGTTTGCCTCCAAAGTGCAAAAACAATTTACCGAGCGCGTTGGCCGGAAAGACCGCAGCGTGCATCAGGCAGGATTTCTGGTTTTGTGGAAAACAGCCATGCCTTCGGTATTGATCGAGTTGGGCTATTTGTCCAATCCTACCGAAGCCGCTTTTCTTGCATCCGAAAAGGGCCAGGTCTATCTGGCATCGGCCATTTACAGGGCTTTTAAAGAATACAAACTTGAATATGAAAAGGAAAACAAAGCCTATGATTACCGGGCCGATGCTTTAAAGAAGAAGGCCTCTGAACCGGAGATTACAGAGCCTCAGGTGATAAATGGAAATACTCCTGCCGCTGAACTGGAATACCGTGTTCAGTTTTATGTCAGTCCGAAGGAAGTGCCACTTTCTGATCCACGATTTGCCAAACTCAGCAATTTGGACTTCTACCAACACAACGGGTTTTTTAAGTACACCAGCGGTCATTTTGCTGACGTTAATTCGGCTGTTAAACACCAAAATAAAGTACGGACGCTTGGTTTTAGCGATGCTTTTGTAATAGCGGTTTATCAGGGTAAGCGCATTGGTCTGGACGAAGCCGATAACATTCGATCGTCCACCAGATAGGGCTTTATATTAAATCAAAGTCATTTTTCCATTCAATAAAACAAATTATGTACCTTAGCGTTTTTAATTTACAATGGCAGAAAAAAAAGTAAACAGTTATAAAGCCTATGGTATAGGTCTGAGTTTTATCGTTGCGCTCATATTATTTATATGGGGGTATAACTTCCTGAAAGGTAATGATATATTTGGGAAAGAAACCGTTTATTATGCTCAGTATAGCCAGGTGAACGGTTTGGTAAATGCCAACCCTGTGATGATTAACGGCTTGCGTGTCGGCAAGGTAAAAAACATTTATTTTAATCCCGATATGTCGGGAAAGGTGATTGTTTCCATTACCCTGACCAGCGATTTTCCTGTGCCGGATAATTCGGTGGCGCGCATCTTTAGTGCTGACTTAATGGGATCCAAAGCCATTGATCTGGTGCTGGGCAATTCAAAACAAATGGCTCAGGACGGCGATACAATAAATTCCGGAGTAGAGGCCGGACTGATGGCAGAGGTGAATGCCCAGGTACAACCTATCAAGCGAAAAGCCGAAAATCTGCTGGCATCCATCGATACATTGGTGTTGAGCTTTCAGTTAATTTTTAATGAATCAGCCCGCGATAACCTGAAGGAAAGTTTTAACAGCATCAGGAAAACATTTTCCAATCTGGAAGATGCCTCCGGCACACTCGATACAAAAATGGCATCCGAATTAAACCGGATATCATCTATTTTGGTTAAACTTGACTCTTTGATGTTTACTTTAAGCGAAAACAGGGAAAACATTGGTCAGATTGTGACCAATTTCAAGGTGATCAGCGATTCGCTTTCCCA
>JAUYGX010000039.1 GCA_030690365.1 Bacteroidales bacterium
TTTGAATCGATCAAGAAATTCTTGAAAATCTTTTGGGTAATCCTCAGCAACCATTTTTATGGTAAAGATATTAATTGTCTTAACATGAGCGAAGCAGATAAGCAGTTTTATTATTTGTGTAAAAGTATATTCTTTTGATTAGAAGCATCTATGTACGTGTCAAAATTTGCAACATTGCATAAATAGGTCTAATTCATTGTTAAACAGAATGTTTTCGATATAGTTTAGTCCATATTTGAATAACTATACACTTTTCTTTCGTGTGCTTTAATTTTGATAGGCAGAATAGAGTCCGGTTATATTCTCGCTTTAGAAGTCCAAACAAAAGCCACCTACACTAAATTAAAAAGCTTTTTTTGACACGCTCCAAATAATAAAGTGTACAGTTTTTTCATAAAATTTAGTTTTATTGTTGATACAGATTTCTGATTACTATGACATCCTCTGACAATAAATTGGTTGCATGATAACAGGTTTCTTTTTGTCGACAATCTAATTGCCATTTTTTTTCCGGGTAGTTGGTTGCTTTAAATTATCCATTATTTTTATGGCTTTTTATAAAATAATGCAATAGTTAAACACCAGTCGTATCAGTTTAAATATAAAGATTTAGCTTAATTAATAATCACGAAAAGTAAGTTCTTGTTAAATGATTGCAAGTTAATTATATGAAGATGATGTCCACAATTGAAGACCTGTTTGAGAATTCAAAAATAATTCTCACCGAAGGGGCCTATGTAGAGCGATTGAAATCGGAGTTCAATTTAAAATTGGATGAACACCTCAATCATGCAGGACTGATATATACCCACCCGGATTTATTGGAAAGTCTTTACCGGCAGTACCTGGATATCGGACAGAAGTACAGCCTGCCCATGATGGTGATGACACCAACCCGTAAAGTGAACGCCGAATCGTTGAAAAAATCAATTTATGGCCATAAAAATGTGCTCGAAGATTCCTGCCGATTTCTTGATTCAATCAGGGGTACCTATGGCGAATATGCTTCAAAAATAATGATTGGCGGACTGATGGGATGCAAAAGTGATGCCTACAACAGCAGCGATGCACTTGGCAAGGAAGAATCTTACCATTTTCATAAAATACAGGCCGATCGTTTGGCAAAAGAAAATATCGATTTTCTTTTTGCCGGTATAATGCCAGAGATAAATGAAATCATTGGGATGGCCAGGGCAATGGCCGAGACAAACTTACCCTACATTATAAGTTTTATGATTCGAAAGGACGGCTGTTTAATAGATGGAACTTCCATTTGCGATGCCATCAAAATCATCGACCAGGCAGTTGATCCGGCACCAACCTGTTATATGACGAATTGTGTTCATCCGGCAAATTTACGTCTGGCTTTGTCGCATCCAAAAAATATCAATCGGCCTGAACTAAAACGGTTTAAAGGCATTCAAGCCAACTCTTCGGCGCTGAGTCCCGAGGAATTAAATAATTGCACCGTTTTGCATTGTGGCGATTTTGAAGAGATGATTGATGAAATGATTGACCTCTACCAACACTTTGATTTGAAAATATTTGGCGGTTGCTGTGGCACAAATGATCAATTTATAGAAAAACTATCTGCACAACTTTCCAGACTATAGACTAAAGTAATAATTTGAATTTCAGATTTATATTTTCAGCCTATTTTAATATATTTGAAATTTCATCCGATTCCACTGAAGTCAACATTAAAATCTATCAGCAGAATTGGTAGCAATGGCCTACTTTTGCAACAACAATATGTCAATAATAAAAAAACACCCTGCCCCCGAAGGCTTTCGGGGTGAACCCCAAACCCGGAGTTTACCACTAAATTGTTTACTATGATAAACTATTTCAGTAATTTAATTCACCTTGTGCGCATTCTGATGTCGCTATTCTTCCACATCAGGAAGCAACGCAGGTTTGTCAGGAAAACACTGGCCGTTGATATTGCCAACAGTCGTAAAATCAACGACAATAGCCTGGATGAACATGATTACAAAAAGATGAATGGATATTATGGCGTTGCCGTTCCGGCTATACTTGGTGAATCGTATTGCCTGTTAAGAGGACGAAGTATGTCATCAGACGAACGATATTCAATTACATACCTTGGGGCCTGTACCGGATTGTTCGACGACTTTTTCGATAAAAGGCATCTGCCGGCTGAGTACATCAGAACTTTGATCGACAACCCTTTTGCAGTGACAGGAAATACAAACAACGAAACCATTTTTCTGGAATTTTACAAGAAGGCTTTGCTGCATGCTACAGATTCCGGCTTGGTTAAACAATATGCTTTCGATGTTTTTGAGGCCCAACTCATGAGTAAAAAGCAACTCTTATCGGGAATTGAAACCCACGAAATCAAGAATATTACTATTCAAAAAGGAGGCAGCTCGTTGTTGTTTTACCGCAGTACCTTTTCGGAAAAAATGTCCGACGAGGAGATACACATGTTAAAAATATTGGGTGGCATTGGTCAGCTTGAAAACGATATATTCGATGTTTATAAAGACCACAAAAGCGGGGTGAATACCCTGGCTACTACCACGAGTACCATTGGCGAACTCAGACAAACCTATATGTCATTGATGCATGATGTGTTTGAACTGGTTCATAAAACACCTTATGCCCGTAGCCATAAATTGAAATTTCTCCGAACGTTGTCACTTGTTATTTCCCGAGGATTGGTCTGTCTGGATTTTTTGGAAAAAAATGAATCGTCTACCGGAAACACCTTTAACATAAGCCAATATCAGCGCCATGATCTGGTTTGTGATATGGGTAAGCAAGTTCATTTTCTCAAGTCGATTCATTATTACGCACGAACCAACATTAATAAACCATAATTGCCACTGATATGTTAAATAAAGTAAACCTGAAGGAAAAATTTGATTGCTGAAAATGAAACCCAAATTCTCCTTTTTGAACCCGCAAGTGTGTTGAACACAGGCGATGTGGATAACGAATATACCCATAAATCTCCCAAACGGATGTAGCAACAAGCTGAATGCCTTATTGGTTGCGATTTTTTTTTCATTCTTTTTGTGATTTGTAATAGTCTTAAATATAGATGGTTAAAACTCTATTGGGAATTTTATTGTTGAATCCTTAAAATACATGGAGATTCCTAATTATTTCAAATCAACCACTATGCATATCTTTGTGCCACGAAAATATAATAGATAACACGATGCAGGTAAGAAGATTTGGTGTTTCCCTGGAGGAAGATTTGCTTATAGCGCTTGATAATATTGTTGTTAACAATCAATTTCCCAATCGCTCACAGGCCATTCGTCATTTGATTAAAAGCACTGTGGTAGCCGATAATGTGGATCAAAACAAGATGGTGGCTGGAGCGATTGTCATCGTTTACGATCACCACAAAAGGGAAATTAACAGCAAGCTTGTAAATGTACAGCACGACTTTCATCATTTGATTTTATCTACCCAACATGTTCATCTTGAACACGATTTGTGTTTGGAAACCATTGCGGTAAAAGGCAAATCACAAGAGCTGATTAGTTTGGCCGATCGCGTAATTGGCACCAAGGGCATCCACCATGGCAAGTTGGTCATGACTGACTTGGGATAATTTTTTTGATCATTGAGTAACACGAATGTTAAATATCATAGCACGATTGACTTATTAATTAATTGAAATCAGGATGAATTTAAGGAAAAAATTATTCTTTTTGATGTTGTTGCCAACAGTTTATTCGCTCACGGCTCAGGAAACAAAAAATGACACTCTTTCGCTTAGCGAAGTGGTAATCACAGGAACTCCGGTAAAAGTAAACAAGAATTGTGTGCCCATGGCCGTTACAGTGGTCACCCGCGAACAAATTGATGAAAGCAATGAGTTTTCGGTGCTTCCCATTTTAAATGGGCGTGTACCCGGATTGTTCGTTACTGAAAGGGGAATTACAGGCTTTGGTGTTGCGACCGGGGCAGCGGGACAAATCACCATGAGGGGTATTGGAGGGAGTCCGACAACCGGGGTTTTAATGCTTATCGATGGCCATCCCCAATTTATGGGTATATTCGGGCATCCTTTGGCCGATTCCTACGTTGCAACCGATGTTGAACGTGTTGAAGTAGTCCGCGGGCCTGCATCTATTTTGTACGGATCGAATGCCATGGGCGGGGTAATTAACATCATTACCCGAAAGCAGGAGGAAGATGGAACCCATCTGAGTTTCAATCTAATGGCCGGATCGTACAACACCCAAAAGTATGCCATTACCATCGGAAACAAGAACAAGAAGTTTAGCACATTTACATCATTCAATTATGATTGTACTGATGGCCACCGGCCCAATGCAAATTTTAATATCATCAATGGATATCAAAAGATTACCTATCAGGTTAACCCACACCTGTTGATGACGGGAGATGTTAGCCTGGCTGGATTTCATTCTCAGGATCCGGGACCTGACACCATAAATGCCCAACCCGGTGTAAAAATGAGTATTCTTCGTGGTTATGGTGCACTTACACTGGAAAACACCTTTGAAAAGTACTCCGGGTCAGCAAAAGTTTACTATAACTTCGGTGAGCATAGAATGACAGATGGATTTCATTCCACTGATGCAAATTCCGGCTTTAATATCAGTGAATCAGCACAGTTGATAAAGGGAAACCGATTTACCCTCGGAGGCGATTATGCCAACTATGGTGGAAAGGCAGAAACTGAGTTGGGAGAAGGTCAATACTTTACCATGATCGACACTTCAGTTTACGAATTAGGCGTGTATGGATTTATGCAGCAAACATTGGCCGGAAAGTTGGTTCTTAATGCGGGGATCCGCCTGCAGCATAACAAAGTGTTTGGTGAAGCGTGGATTCCTTCGGGTGGATTTTCTTTACTTATTAGTGAGTCTTTGACCTGGAAAGCCAATGTTTCCAAAGGTTTTCGCAGTCCTACCATCAGGGAGCTCTTTATGTGGAATCACAACACTGAATTGAATCCTGAAACAATCATGAATTATGAAACAGGGATACAACAATCTCTCTTCAGACAGAAGTTAAACCTGGAGCTTACTCTTTTCCTGGTAAAGGGGCAAAACCTGATTGTTGCCGGAGAGATGGGTAAATTATTCAATACTGGTGAAGTAGACAATAAGGGGGTCGAATTTGCAGCTAACTTCATCCTTGATAAGGCTTTGCAAATTGATTTCACATACAGCTATATCAACATGAAAACTCCTGTTTTTGCAACGCCGGAATCGCATCTGTTTGCCAGTATCCAATACACCTATAAAAAGCTTCATCTGACGGCAGAATTACAGCAGGTTAATCATCTAAACACCGAGCCAAATCCCTCAAAAACGGCTCAATTTCAGGACTATACATTGGTAAATGCAAAAATTTCGTATCAGGTACTAAAATATGCCCGGCTTTTTATCAGTGGAGATAACCTGTTGAATCAGAAGTATGAAAATCTGGTGTATTATCCCCTGCCGGGATCGACCTTTTTTGGTGGTGTTCAATTAAAATTTTAATCCTAAAATAGTGATGTGATGAAAAAAGGGTACTTCTTATTGTTGCTGACATTTGTGTTATTTTCACTTGGGTCGTACGCCCATGAAGATGAAGATATCATCATCGATACCGATGGATCAATTGACGATTTAAGAGCCATTTGCGCCTTGATTTCATTGGAAGAAGCAGATATTCTGGCCATTCTTACCTCTGATGGCTCATTGGCCCCTGCCGAATGTGGACTTAAGGTAACAGGTTTACTGAATTCGCTCCAAATCCTGGATATCCCGGTAGGAATAGGAGAGGAGTTGACCATTTCCCCACCGGATTGGAGACCTTTTTCGCAGGCCATCATATGGGGAAATGAGGACAATGAAAGTTTGATTTATCCACAGGCTGCAGCTGCATTACTTGCCAACAGTCTTGTTGCGGCAGATGAGCCGGTTACACTTTTTTGTCTTGGCCCATTGACCAATGTGGCCAAAGTTTTAAAGGCAGCGCCTCAGCTTTCGACAAAAATCGAAAGAATCATCTGGTACAACGAAGGGGTACATCCTTTGTCCGGTTTTAATTATGAAATGGATACCAATGCAGCGAAACAGGTGTTGTTTTCTTCTAATATTCAGGTGGATGTAATTACTGATTTAAACAAGCCCGGTATGGAATTTTCAGCCGATCTCTTATTCGAAATCTCGAAAATGCCCAACCGAATCACCACCTACCTGGTTTCAGTTCATGAACAACCCTTGGTGCAGGAGAGGATGATCTCGGGACATCTTAAATTGTGGGACGATCTGCTTCCTGTGTATTTTCTCTTTCCGGATGCATTTGACATGCGGCAGGTTGCTGATTATCCAGCTATTAGGATTAATACCGATTTCGATGCACCTTCAATCAAGGAAAAGTTAGTGCATATCTTTCACCACGATTACGCCTTCTCGAGTGAAGTGATTTTTATGCCGTTTCCAACTGATACCAACATGTTTACACCCGATGTGAGATCTGTTTTGCATGAAATAATCCTTCGTTATGGCGATGAAGAATGGAGGAAATGTGTGTTAACCAACGAAATCCACGGGCACCTGGGAACCTATTCGATTTTAGGGGCAAAAATGGGCGTAAAGGCGCGTGAAGTTCTTTTTGCAGAAGTCGACCGTATCACGGTGATTTCAAATGCCGGCGACAAGCCACCCCTGAGTTGTTTGAACGACGGGCTGCAAATGAGCACCGGGGCCACTCTGGGTTTGGGAATGATCAGTTTAAGTGAAGATTCAATAAAAAGTCCGTCTGCTGTATTTTCATATCATGGCAAACAAATCAAACTGGTGTTGAAACCTGAAATTCAGCGCCAGGTAAAGAGCGAAATTAACCAGGCCATCAGTAAGTACGGCATGCTGACCCCTGCCTATTGGGAGGCCATACGCGCTATTTCAATCAAACACTGGTTCGAATTCGACCGAAACGAAATATTTGATATTATTGTACTGTGAGAAAGCAGGTTTGACGTGGTGATTTGATCTAACTTTAAAACGAATTATACAGGATTATGCATATTCCCGATGGTTATTTAAGTCCACAGACCTACCTTCCCCTGATGGGTGTTTTTGTTGCTGTAACAGCCGTGGCAGTCAAAAAAGTGAAGTTGGATGTTTCGGCACGTTATATTCCCTATCTGGGGATGGCCGCGGCGTTTTCGTTTATTATCATGATGTTCAATTTGCCCATACCGGGCGGTACCAGTGGACATGCTGTTGGCTCTGCGGTCATTGCCCTTTTATTTGGACCCTGGGCTGCCGTTGTCGCGGTTTCCGTAGCTCTTATTATTCAGGCACTTGTTTTTGGCGATGGCGGAATTACAGCCATCGGAGCCAATTGTTTCAACATGGCCATCTTTATGCCGTTTGTGGCCTATTATCTTTTTAAGCTTTTTTCGGTAAACCCGATGAAGAAAACAAGGGTATTTATAGCTGCTTTTATATCAGGATATTTCAGTTTGGTGTTGACCGCTATTCTCACGGCAGTGGAATTTGGCATTCAACCCCTGATAGCATCCGATGCGGAAGGAAAAGCGCTTTATTGTCCCTATGACCTCAGCGTTGCCATACCGGTGATGGCCATCGAACACCTGGTTCTCTTTGGAATTGTTGAAGGTTTGATCACAGCTTTGATCGTGCGTTATTTTCTAAAAAGTGATCCGGGATTAATTTTTGCCCTCAGAAATAAGAAAGGGATGCATCATGACTAAACTTCAAAGGAAAATACTTTGTTTCTTACTGGTTTTGTGTGTGTTGACTCCCATTGGAATTTTACTTCCCATGGTTTTCGATGCAGGTGACGCCTGGGGCGAATGGTCGGCCACCACCCTCAGCGATTTAATCGGATACGTTCCGTCCGGACTGGAAAAATATTCAAATATCTGGAATGCTCCTATTCCGGATTATTCATTGAATGAAGCCGATCCGTCGGTGGTTCATCAGTCGGGATACTATATTGTTTCGGGTGTAGTTGGGGCCACATTGACTTATCTGGTCACCCTGTTGATTTCAAAAATCATCGTTAAAAATGGCGACTAATCTCCCCCGATATCTGATGCAAAACGAACCGGTTATTACTGGAGAAACCTCCGGGAAAAAGGTTCGGTTTTCAGTTATTGACAAAACCATTTTAAATGCAGCAAAAACGGTTAAATCGATTTATGTCCAGGCAGAAAATGCAACGGAAGGTGGTGTGCTTCATTCCATACATCCAAAAGTAAAATTCTTCGCATTGATATTCATGGCTGTGATTATCAGTCTTGTAAACAACCTAGAGGGACAGATGTGCATCAGTGTTTTTGTTTTTATATTGGTTCTGATGGGTAGGATCAATATTCCGGGGATGTATAAGAAGGTGTTATTTCTGGCTTTTTTCTTTGGGTTTTTGGTGGTATTTCCGGCCTCACTTAATATCATTACCTCTGGAAAAGTGATTCTAAACCTGGTTTCATTGAATCAGTCCTACCAATTCTGGATTTATCACATACCTCAAAATATCGGATTTACCAGCGAAGGGTTGCAGGTGGTTGGGTTGATTTTTCTGCGTGTATGGAATTCCATTTCGTTTTCCATCCTTATCATGCTAACCACTTCCTTTCCTGCTTTTATCAAATCGTTTAAGTTAGTGGGTGTACCCGACACTTTTTTGATGGTTATCACCCTGGCTTACAAATACATCTTTATCCTGTCGCGAACCATTGAAGAAACCTATCTTGCATTAAAATCCAGGCTTTTTCAAAATCCGGGGAATGGTCAACTGCGAAAACTGATCAGTGGCCGGGTGTTTTTTATGTTTAAACGGTCGGTGGCGCAGTACGAAAACACTTATTTTGCTATGGTTTCGCGGGGTTACAGTGGACAAATTATGCCTGAACCGCCACAACCTTTAACAACCAAAGATTACATGGCCATTGCCATCGTTGTACTCTTTGGCATTGCAGTTAAATTTATTTAGTGTCCTTATGGAAGAAATTATCGCCTTAAAAAACATCAACTATACCTATCCGGGTAATATAATTGCCCTGAAAAACATTCATCTATCTGTGAAGAAAGGGGAACTTTTTTCGATTATCGGTCACAATGGATGTGGGAAATCTACCTTGCTGAATATCCTCAATGCCCTTGTTTTCCCTGATTCGGGTGAGGTGGTATTTAAAGGTGAAACCGTTAATGAGAAAATCCTGCGCGACAAAGCTTTCGTAACAAAGTTCAGGCAAAATATGGGGTTTATTTTTCAAAATCCGGATATACAGTTGTTTAATCCCACGGTGTACGACGAACTCCTGTTTGCCCCGTTGCAATTAAATATGCCTCACGAAATGGCGGTTGAACGAGTTGAAGAAACCCTTTCTTACCTTGGCATCGGTCACCTGAGAGACCGACAACCTTACCTGCTTTCGGGTGGTGAAAAAAAAAGGGTCGCCATCGGGTCGGTGCTGACCCAGAACCCGGAAATCCTGCTCATCGATGAGCCATTGGCAGGGTTGGATCCAAAAACCCAGACTTTTGTTACAGAACTTCTTCTGGAATTGAATCATGCCGGTAAAACCATCATTTTTACAACACATCAGTTGGATTTGATCGATCACCTGCAACCCAGAGTAGCTGTACTTTCGGAGGATCATACCATTCAAAAAACCGGGACAGCATCTGAAATACTAAATGATGAGGATTTCCTGATAAGTGTAAACCTGATTCACAAACATGTGCACAAACATGGAGATGAGACCCACAAACATTTCCATTCACACTATGTTTTTCATAAACATTAGCCAAATATAAGGCTAATTAATTGCGGTAAGGGTGAGGTGATCCGGCTTGGCTGCACGGTTGGATTGAAGACGGTTGGGTACTGATGGTATTATCTGCTGTGATTTGGCTTCGCCGAATTTACTTTTTACTCCAAACGCTTAAAATCGATTCATGGGTTTATTTACACTATTTGATTGTGCAGCCTGCGAATTGCTTTATTGTTGGAAAAAATTTGAATACAAAAACCAGCTAACACTTGGCGCAATTACTTTTATGCGCCGGTTAGGCCACGTTGTAGCCTATTTCCTGGCTATATTTTAGAATCTCATCCAAATCGTTGGGTGCTACATAAGGATGGGTATAAAATACAGCTTTTTTTTGATCAAGGGTGATAGGCATAGTGATGGGTACAAAACCCTTTGCATTCTTTTTGTATTTCTTTAGCTGATAGGAAATGGAGGTAAAAACAAAAAACCGCTAAATATCAACTATTTAGCGGTCTTTATTACTGATTGTCAGTGTTTTAGTGACTCGTCCGGGGCTCGAACCCGGGACCCTTTGCTTAAAAGGCAAATGCTCTACCAACTGAGCTAACGAATCATCCGTTTTGAGGGTGCAAAAGTAAACCTTTTTTAAAAATGACCAAGACTAAAGTGATCTTTTTTGAAATTTATTCGAGCAAAATGCCCTTTCCCTGACGGATAATCTCAATCTCACTTGAAGTACAGTCAATTACGGTTGAAGGTTCATTTCCACCATGACCTCCATCAATCACCAAATCAACCTTCCTGCCAAAGTTATCGTCAATGATCAAGGGGTCGGTGGTGTATTCGATAATCTCATCCTCATCGTGAATGGATGTTGTTAACAAGGGTTGTCCCAGCGCTTCCACAATGGCCATCACAATTTTATTGTCGGGGATACGGATGCCGATGGTCTTTTTTTTGCTCTGGAAAATGCGCGGAATATTGTTGTTGGCCTCCAGGATAAAGGTAAACGGACCTGGCAGGTTGCGTCGGATCATCCGGTAGATGCTGTTGTCGATAGGTTTTGTATATTCCGAAATCATGCTGAGCGTATTAAAGATCGCCGAAAAATTTGCCTTCTCTTTTTTCAGGCCCTTAATGCGTGCAATTCTATCAACAGCTTTGGGTTGTTCAATGCTGCAACCCATGCCATAGATGGTGTCGGTGGGGAAGATGACCACACCTCCGTTTTTTAGCAGGTCAACAACCATATTGATATGCCTGGGTGCAGGATCTTTAGGATGAATGGTGAGTATCATGGTAATTGAAATTTTATGAGGCGAAGGTAGTAAATGTTGGGGCTTTTGGGTGGTGCACAGAAAAAAAAGCACAAAAAAAGGGTAAGCTACTTATATCGCATCGCTACAACCGCCTACCCTTGCTACCTTCCGGTCCTGGGGGAATTCAGCAGGAGCTGATCGTATAAGACTTACCCGGCGCAAAAATACACATGTTTTAGTAACGGTCAACAAAAAAGTTGTAATTTTACTTGAATTTAAAAAAACTCTTATGGAACAGAAACCTACTTCTTCATTTACAGCCTCAATCATGCCCGGAGTATATCTGGGAGTGGCAATGATCGTTTTTCGTCTTATCCTTTTTCTGCTTGATGTGGATATGGAATCATGGTTGAACTGGACTATTTACATTGTTCTTGCCATTGGCATATTCTGGGGAATGGTGAATTATCGCGACAAATACCGTGATGGTCTCATCAGTTATGGAGGTGCTTTTGGTACCGGGTTCGCCATCGGCTTATTCTCATCAGTGATTGTGGGTATTTTCACCTATATTTTTGTCAGCTACATCGATACCACTTTAATCGACCAGGTGGTGGTGAAGGCCGAAGAAGGTATGCTGGCCCAAAATCCTGATATGTCAGATGAACAGCTGGACCAGGCATTGGGCATGGTGAAAATATTTACTTCACCCGTTATGATGGCTGTAATGGGGTTCATTTATAACGTGGTTATTTCTGTAGTTCTATCATTAATATTTGCTATTTTTGCCAAGCGCGAAGACAGAAGTATCGCCTAGTAAAAAAGCAATAGAATGGATATTTCGGTAGTAATCCCGTTTTACAACGAGGAAGAATCCCTGATGGAATTAAATGATTGGATTGTTCGTGTGATGCAATCCAATCATTTTTCGTTTGAAATCATCTATGTGGATGACGGTTCGGGCGACGGGTCGTGGGATGTGGTTGAACAACTGGCAACAAAGCACCCTGAAATAAAAGCCATCCGTTTCAGACGGAATTATGGTAAATCGGCTGCCTTAAACGAAGGGTTTAAACAAGCTTTGGGCGATGTGGTTATTACCATGGATTCTGACCTTCAGGACAGCCCTGACGAAATTCCGGGCCTTTATCAAATGATTACAGAACAGAATCTGGATATCGTTTCGGGATGGAAGAAAAAAAGATACGATTCCACCCTGACCAAAAATATTCCCTCTAAATTGTTTAACTGGACATCGCGTAAACTTTTTGGATCGAAGCTCCACGATATGAATTGTGGATTAAAGGCCTATCGAAATGAGGTGGTGAAAAGTATTGAGGTATATGGCGAAATGCATAGGTATATCCCGGTGATTGCGCGTGCAGCAGGCTTTTCCAGGATTGATGAAAAAGTGGTTGTTCACCAAAAACGCAAATATGGCGTTACCAAGTTTGGGTTCGACCGCTTTATAAAAGGTTACCTCGACTTGTTGACAATCAACTTTGTAACCAGGTTCGGACAGCGCCCCATGCACTTTTTTGGTGCTATTGGCAGTTTGGTGTTTTTTACCGGATTTGTCATCGCCAGTTATCTGGCTTATGGCAAATTTTTTATGGCCGAATACCGCATGACCGAACGTCCTCTGTTTTACTTTGGTCTGCTGGCCATGATACTGGGAACTCAGCTTTTCCTAACGGGATTTCTGGCTGAATTGATCTCACGAAATCGACGTGAACGGGCTGAATATCAAATTAAATCAAAGATAAATTTATAATAATATTAGAAGGTTATTTTTGTTAATTGTTTATGCATAATATAGAGTATCTAGTAGTTTGTATAAGTAAACAATGCTGGTATAATAATGGTGCGATTTTTTAGTATTGTAAATTTTATATTTTCGTTTTAATTATAAAGAACTGCCTTAAAGATGATACAATTAAAAATAAAAAATTTTGGTCCAATAAAACTTGGTTTTAAGGAGAATGATGGTTGGCTTTTAATTAAAAAAAACACATTCTTTATTGGAAATCAGGGTAGTGGTAAAAGTACTATCGCAAAATTAATATCGACCTTGTCATGGCTTGAAAAAGCAATAAATAGAGGTGATGTGGACAAAGACAGCATTTCTTTTGCTAAGTTTCATGAATTTACGAAATTCCATAAGATACATAATTACTTTTCAAAAGAAGAAAGTAAAAAAACCTATATTGAGTATAAGGGCGATAAATATTATATAAAATATGACAGATCCGAGAAAAGCCCTATTATTACAGATGTTTCAGAAGGAAGTTACATTGTTCCTAAAATCATGTATATTCCTTCAGAAAGGAATTTCTTAAGTACTATAAATGATGCCTTTGGAGTCACAGGATTACCAGGTAATTTATTCACTTTTGCAGAAGAGCTGAAAAAGGCACAAAGGGCTTTAGGTAAAACTAAATTAGAGCTGCAGCTCGGAAATTATAAATATGAATATGATGAAAATGAAGATGTTTCATATATACTTGGGAAAGGGTTTAGGTTAAACTTACTGGAAGCATCAAGTGGATTACAATCATATATTCCATTATATCTTGTTGCCAGAAACCTGTCTTTATCCCTATCCAAAAAGGAAGAATCTATTAGGATGCTTATGAGTGTTACGCAAGCGATCAGGATGGATAATGAGATAGAAATATTAAGACTCAATAAAAAAATACCTGATATAGATAAACAAAAAGATATAGAACTGATCCGTGCGAAATACTATAGCAAATGCTTCATTAATGTTGTTGAGGAACCCGAGCAAAACTTGTTTCCTACTTCGCAGTGGGAGATGCTAAAAAATCTATTAATATTCAACAATTTAAGTAGTGGTAACAAACTAATAGTGACAACACACAGCCCTTATATCATTAATTATTTAACCATTGCTGTCAAAGGACATGAGATGTACATGAAGTATCATTCTGATGATTTTTATTCCAAAATGGATCGTATTATATCGAAGGAATCTGTTGTTGATGCCAATGAGTTAGCTATTTATGAATGTAATGATATCGATGGGTCAATAAATCTCCTGGGTGACTATAATGGCCTGCCTTCTGATGAAAACTATTTGAATAATAGACTGGGAGAAGTAAATGATTTATTTGTAAAACTATTAGAAATTGATGAACAATGCCAATAGATTTTTTTAAAGAGGGGTGTAAAACTACTTCAGGAAAAAGTATATTTGGTCTTTGTGATGATCTACCGCCTGCAAGTAATCCAGCATATATAGATGAAAATAATTCTAATATCTGGATTGCTAAAGTGCATAATCCAACTAAGAAACCTATTGATTTCTATGCTATTGACCATTGTGTTAAATTATTAAGGGCCGATGGTAAACAGGCAAAGAGTTGTGATGGAGTACTTAAATACAAGGATAATCTCATTTTTGTTGAATTGAAATCAAGAAAGATGAAAGGTGGTGTTTGGTTAACAGATGGTGCCACTCAAATAAAAGCTACCGTATTCAAATTTAAAGAGAATTACGACATCAATACTTTTGGCAATGTGAAGGCATATGTATGTAATAGCCTTAAGCCTTATGCAAATCAAGGACATTCATCTAAAATACAAATGTTTAAGGACGAAACAGGGCTTATTTTAAGAGTTCAGCAAAAGATTGAAGTTTAATACGACATTTGTCAAAAGTCAAGGTTCGTGAATTGACTGCAATTTCTTAAGCTTAATGTAAGAAATAAGTACTTTTGTAAAAAATAAAATTAACAAATATCAATGGCTTGTCATTGTTAAATAACTGTTGAACAAATACAATAATTATGAAAATACATCTGGTTTCCGGTGGGTGCGGATTTGTAGGTAGAAATGTGGTTAAACGGCTCTTAAAAACAACTCAGGACACCATTTTTGTGGTGGATGATTTGAGTATTGGCCGCCATCCTAAGGAATGGTTTGAAGGTGAGTTTACCTCGAAAATGAATAAAGACCTGGAAATTATCGGCTCAGATGAGCGGTTGTTGTTCTGGAATGGTGATTTCAGGAACCTGTTGTTTTATATGCGCCAGGATCCTGAGTATATTCAACATACCTATGGTGTTGATTTCGAAAAATTTAATGACGTATTTCACTTTGCGGCCATCGTAGGCGGACGGTTGAAAATTGATGGCGACCCCCTGATGGTAGCCCTGGATTTGAGCATCGATGCCGAGTTTTTCTATTGGATTACACGTCATAAACCTGTACGGGTACTGTATCCCAGTTCAAGTGCCGCCTATCCGACCAGTTTGCAAACTACCGAAGGTGCCATCGCTCTCAGCGAAGGGGATATCGATTTCACCAAAAACCTGGGTACACCCGACATGACTTACGGTTGGACCAAGCTCACCGGCGAATTCCTGGCTCAGATTGCAGCAAAACATTATGGAATTTCCATCGTTTGTATACGTCCTTTTTCAGGATACGGAGAAGACCAGGAAACCAGTTATCCTACACCTGCCATCGCCGAAAGGGCCGCCAAACGCGAAAGTCCGTTCGAAGTATGGGGGACCGGCAAACAGGGACGCGATTTTGTCCACATCGACGACATCATCGATTTTATACAGATTTTGATGGACAATGTAAGTGATGGGTCAGCCTACAATATTGGTTCAGGTAAACTTACGTCCTTCCTTGAACTGATTGATGTATTTACCGATATTGCCGGATACAAACCACCTGTTAAACCCTTACTGGATAAGCCTGTTGGCGTGCATTCACGTTATGCCGACATGAGCCTTGTACAGGAAAAATTCGGGTGGACGCCTAAAATCTCCATCGAAGAAGGAATGCGCAGGGTGTACGAGGCGCAGTTGAAGAAGGTACCTGCCTGCCGGTAGGCAGGAAAGTTTAAAGTTAAAAGTTGAGTGTTAAGTATTGGATTCAAACACTAAACCTTAAACACTAAACACTAAACCTTAATCACTAAACACTAAACACTAAACTTGCGGTATGTCGCAGAAAAAAAGAACCATCGTATGTTTTGGACCGGGTCCAATGTTCAAGGGGGGAATTGCCAATTATAACACTTCCCTGGCCAAGGCCTTCGATAAGATGAAGAATACCGAAGTTCATATTGTTTCATGGACACAACAATATCCGGCCATCATTCCGCGCGATTTTATCGATCGAAAAAGCAAGGTCGATCAACTGGAGGGTACGGGAATCAAGGTGCATTATATCACCAATTACAACAACCCTTTATCCTGGCAGGCCACGGTAAATCTGATTAAAAAGCTAAACCCTGAAAAAGTGGTTTTTCAGTGGGCCATTGCCATTCAGGGCATTCCATTGGGCTATATTGCCAAAAGGTTGAAGAATAACCCGGACATGGAGGTGTATTTCGACCTTCATTTTGTCATTCAGAAAGAGGGCAGCTCTTTGGACCAAAAGCTGACCATGCAGGGAATAAAGCATGCTGATTCGTACATCGTGCATGCCTTTAAAACAGCCAACGAACTTAAACAACTATTTCCTGAAAAGCGTTTCGAAATTCTGGAGCGTGGCGATATCCTGATTGGTGATGGTCATAAAGTGCTTAAGCTGTATCATCCTGTTTATGATATGTTTAAACCAAATCCAAATTTCAATATGGAAGCCGCCAAAAAGGAGATGGGTTTGAAAAAACATGTTTTTCTGTTTTTTGGTTTTATCCGAAAATACAAAGGTTTACACAATGTAATACAGGCTTTTGCAAAGGTGGCTGAGCAGCGCGATGATGTGAGTTTGCTGATTATCGGCGAATCGTTCTGGAATACCCTGGATACCAAAAAGTTTTCAACCAGATTGAAAAACGCTACCTTTGGATTGGCCAAAAAGTTGTTCCTGAAACAACAGGACAACGAACAGGATTACAATCCGTTGGCCTTGCTGGATGAACTAAAATTAAAAGACAAAGTATTTGTAAGAAACGACTTCGTTCCCAATGAAGAAGTACCCTATTATTTTCAGGTCAGCGACAGCATCATGTTGTATTACCTTACGGCAACTCCTTCGGGCGTTGAGTCGATTGGATACAATTTTAATATGCCCATGCTGGCCACCAAAGTAGGGCACTTTCCGGAAACGGTGAAAGATGGCTACAATGGTTACCTTGCTGAGCCCACTGATTTGGATTCGATGGCCTTGCAGATGATTCGATCCATCGAACATCCCATCGACAGAAACAATGTGGCCGCCACTTCCAAAGATATGAGCTGGCAGAATTATGCCGCCGAGATACTAAGATAGCTAGCATACTTAGAGTCTCATTCGGTAATTTGTTTTTTAAACAGTCTTTTTTTGCAAATTTGTGGGAATCTGATAGTCGCATTGATTAAGAATAATGAAAAATGTATTTCAGCCATAAAGTACTTACTTATTATAAAGATTTAGCATCTCCGATTGGATTACCCAATGGTGTTGAGGTGATGAATCCATACTCAATTCGTGAAGTTCAACGTGTATTGGAGGCGTTTTATTCAAGCTATTACCAGGACAATAAAAAAAGGAAGCTCATTTTGGGTATAAATCCCGGGAGGCTGGGCGCAGGGATCACAGGTATTCCGTTTACCGATCCAATCCGGCTTGAGAAAGATTGCGGCATCGCAAATGATTTTGTTAAAAAAGGAGAGTTGTCATCAGAGTTTGTTTATAAGCTGATCGCGCAGATGGGTGGCCCGGCACATTTTTATCATCATTTTTATATCGGGTCGGTGAGTCCGTTGGGATTTTTAATGGATGGCAAAAATTATAATTATTATGATTCGTTGGAGCTTAAGAGAAGTCTTAAGCCATACATTATCAACAGCTTAATTAGTCAGATTAGTTTTGGGGTAGAAACAACCACTTGTTATTGTATGGGGCAGGGCAAAAACTTCGATTACCTTAAAATGTTGAATGATGAATTTCACCTGTTCAAAAAAATTGTACCCTTACCACATCCCCGTTGGGTGATGCAATACAAGCGTAAGGAACTGGACTATTGGATTAATGAAACAATACAATTGTTGATTAAGTAAAAAGCTAAATTTCGCCGCAACAATTTCATCTGGCGAAAGCCGCAATGGCAATCAAATAGTGCAATGGAGATTCAAAGGGGATATGAATCTCATGTTAAAAAAAATCCTTTTACCTTACCATTCATTCGAATGGTAAGGTAAAAGGATTTTGAGTAATTAGAAAACAAAAAGGCTAGGCTTCCGTTTTACCCATATTCATGACCCATGCAATAATTCCACCAGTAATAGCGCTCATAACGGCAAATGCAATGATATCAACGATTATCGGCGTGAAAGAGGTATAAAGTGTTGTCATCGAGTAAAAACTAAGATCAATGCTGAGAGCCATCAATCCACCAATAATGGCTGCGATTTTTACCCCGCCAATAATGGTTTTATTGTTTAACCATCCGAAAATAATTGAAAAAATAAATCCAGATGCCATGTTTGACAAGATCATGGCCCACCAGACCATTTCTTCCTCGGGTCTATTGAAGGTTGTATTACAAAACTCTGACATAAAATCCATCAATAAGACACCATAAATTAGCCAACCCAAAAAAAAGAAAGAGATACCACCCACGATACCTCCAATGATAATTTTAGTTGTTTTCATGTGATTAAAGATTTGTTTATAATAGATTCGGGATCAAATATATATTAAATATTTTAAAACTCAGCATCCTTTCTAGTAATTTCACTGATGATTACCTGCATCCCCAAAACACTTATATTTCAACTACTTGTATAATAGAGGCACGTATTGAAGAAGATGTTTGTAATTCGCTGTATTTAAAATCGACAATTTGAAACTGACAGGGAAGTTCATTTACCCTTTGCCTATCATCATGGCGCAACGTAAATTCAACGGCTTCAATGCGTTGAAAATAGGCTTTTATTAAAAATATTTCCTGTAGGTTATGGTCATGTTTTCAGTTGAATGCTAAGCAATTGTTGAATATAGAACAGATCAGGCAGAACAAATTCAATGTAGAATGACTGAAGTTTATTGTAAAATACGCACAAGCGTATGCAGGAAATAGTCCGCTTTCATACCACCGTATTTGTGGTAGTTACTTTTAAATGTATATACTAAAAGGACTATTTCAATTTTTTTTAATCAGTTTCAATTCCGCTTTGGTTCGATTGATAGAACTGGAGACCGAAATAGGCAGCATGAACCCTATCAGTTTCAATTCCGCTTTGGTTCGATTGATAGATGCGTAACTGTTATAAACATAGACTTTGTTTACAATGTTTCAATTCCGCTTTGGTTCGATTGATAGAAAGCACAAAGATACTTTGCTCAATTTCTATCCCAAGTTTCAATTCCGCTTTGGTTCGATTGATAGGAAAAAGGGTCGCCGACATCCTCTCACTTGGGTGGAGTTTCAATTCCGCTTTGGTTCGATTGATAGATGAAGTGCCGGTTTTATAACCGAGCTTCCTCCATAGTTTCAATTCCGCTTTGGTTCGATTGATAGTGCAACTGTGGCAGGTTTAGCCATTCACAAACAAAAGTTTCAATTCCGCTTTGGTTCGATTGATAGAACGATACCAATGCCTTTGTTTTGGTAGAAGACACCGTTTCAATTCCGCTTTGGTTCGATTGATAGTGAGTATTCACGGCCTTCATTTTTCGGCCTGTTCAACGTTTCAATTCCGCTTTGGTTCGATTGATAGCGAACCACCAAAACTCGACGAAACAATAGTCAAGTGTTTCAATTCCGCTTTGGTTCGATTGATAGTGAAAACAGACTTAGGAGCTGGAAACTTTATTTTCGTGTTTCAATTCCGCTTTGGTTCGATTGATAGCCAATTCACTTTGCCTGGAACCATTCAAAAATAACACGTTTCAATTCCGCTTTGGTTCGATTGATAGCGAAAATCCCCATTTGGAGATGTTGAAGAAAAAATGTTTCAATTCCGCTTTGGTTCGATTGATAGGGTTTATCTATTCACAGGAATTTATGGAGGTTCGAGGTTTCAATTCCGCTTTGGTTCGATTGATAGGGGACAGGGAAAAGCAACGATAGTACAGCGTACCTCGTTTCAATTCCGCTTTGGTTCGATTGATAGTGGGTAGCATATTTAATCATCATGCAAATATTTGTAGTTTCAATTCCGCTTTGGTTCGATTGATAGTTGACTTTAATCCAAATCCAATCCTCTTATTTGTTGTTTCAATTCCGCT
>JAUYGX010000042.1 GCA_030690365.1 Bacteroidales bacterium
CAGGACAGATGACTGCATTTGGTGTACCTTATGTAGGTGGCGTTACTCCTAGTGGTGGCATACCTGAAGGCTTAATTGGCTTCAAAGTATATCAGGACAGTGAATGGATTGCCGATGTAGCTTACGATAATGAAGGAACAGAAGATTGGATTTATCACGTGATCAATCCTATTGATCCGGGTACTTACCTCTATGATGTATCTGCAATCTATGATCTTACATCCTATGGCTTCGCCGGAGAAATCGGAGAATCGGCCTGGGAAGGCACCGACACCGTACATGTAGTATGGGGCTTCCCATTGCCATTCTTTGAAGGATGGGATCAGGGTACCTTTGGATTCAATTCATGGATGACCTCCGGCACCAACTGGAAGATCAATTCAGTAGCAGGCTCACCAGCACCAGCTGCAGAATTTACCTGGGATCCATTGCTTGAAAACGACTACAGCTCGACCCTCACCAGCAATCCATTGGATGCTGACCTGATGACCGAAGGCAACATGTTCCTTGACTTCGACATTAAATTAAACGACCGTAACTCAACAGGATTGGAAATGTTGACAGCCGAAGTTTACAATGGCTCTACCTGGAGTACGGTAGCTACCTTTGTCAATGATGGCAGCTTCGACTGGACTTCGAACCACATTGATATCAGTGATTACGCTATGACCAATGCGTTCAGAATCCGTTTCAATGCCACAGGTATGAATTCTTTCGATGTTATTTCATGGTTTGTGGACAACATCTCGGTATACAGAACTTGTCAGAGTGTAAGTGATTTGGCCGCCAGAGAGTACAATCTTGAAGACGTACTGGTAACCTGGAATGCACCAGTAGCACCGGTAGTAGCCGAGTGGTTGTATTACGATGATGCTACCATTGAATATGTAATGGGATCGACAGCTGATTGGAGTATCGACGAAGCTATCCGTTTTGAGCCAGCACAAATGGTTGACTTTGCAGGAGCCGCTGTTACCAAGATCAGTGTCTTTATTGACTCACGCTTAATCGGCACAGGTACAGTAAGTGCAAAAATCTGGCAGGGAGCCAATGCCAGCAACTTAATCTATGAAGAAGATATTACTTCACAGATTGTAATTGGTGACGACTTCAACGAAGTAACCCTGGCTACCCCTGTAGCATTCGACAACACAGTAGAACTGTGGATTGGCGTAAATACAGCAGGACCTGCTAATACTTACGGAGTTGGTATTACCACCGATATGGGCAGTTGGAATCCGAATGCCGACCTTATAAACGATGGCGGTGGATGGTCACATATTCAGGATATGGGAATTTCTAACCGTGCCTGGTTACTCAGAGGTTTTGTAACCACTGCTTACCAGACAGTACAGTTAGGCAGCTATACTGACCACACAACTTTAATTGGTGGCGGACAGTTATTAGCTACCTCAGCTGATGTTACCATCAACACCGTTACCACCGATCGTGAGATTTCCGGTTTCAAAGTATACCGCAAGACCGACGAGATGGGTGACTACACCGAATTATTTACGGTACCTGCAGAAGCCGGAGTTGAAGCTTATAGCTTCCTTGACGAGACAACAGAAATAGGAGGTTCTTACTGGTACCAGGTAACCTGTGTATGGGAAAGCGCCACAGACTTCTGTGAGTCAGCACCAGGATGGAATGTGGCCATGACAGAAGACTTCGTTTTTGTAATACCGGTACTTGATGTAGACGATGAGGAGGCAGGCGAATTGAACCTGTATCCTAACCCGGCCAAAGACAGGGTAAATGTAACCTCGAAAGTAGCTATGAAACACATCAGTGTGATGAACTACGTTGGACAGGTTGTTTACACTGCTGATGTGGCAGGTGAAAATTCTGTAGAACTGAACACCTCATCATTCGAAGCAGGTGTATATGTAGTACAGATCAATACCGCCAATGGTTTAGTTACCAAAAGAGTTGTTATTACTGAATAACAATCCCCACAGGTAGAAGAATTCTACCAATAAATAAAGGGAGCATCCATCGGGTGCTCCCTTTTTGTTTGCCTGCCAGACAAACCATTGCAGCAGTTTGCAAGAAACTGTGTCGCCTAATCAGGAGTAAAGACAATGCCAAGCCAAGTGCATTGCAGGCAACAGCAGGTTGTGAAGGAAGCGCTTAGCACGTTTATGGAACGTAACACAAGCCTGACTTCAGTTAGACAGGTAAACTGATTTTGGTATGTATTTGAGGTAAGGTTGCAAAAAGTGCCAATACCCAAACTCCGAATACTTACTATTAATTGTTTACCAGAAAGGCTGCTGGCAAAGTTCTCCACCACCAGATCATCATGCCAGAAGAACATGCTTTGAAAAATCCTGAAAATCCACTCCAATTCCGATTTTTCCAAATAAATATGCCCTAAAACGCAAAATGTTTTTGCATATCTATCTGATAATCAATATAGGCATTTATGGTCGTTCAAGTGATGCCCAAAACAGGGTAGGTAACTACTAAAATGAATGATTATTCTGCAATAACAACTCTTCTTGTAAACACCCCTTTGGTCGTATTAATCTGTACAATATAAATGCCGGCTTCGTAAGAAGCTGTATTGAATACTACAGAGTTTTCACCGGCAAGTTGTACATTGTAAACCACTTGACCAAGATAGTTGATCATCGTTACCAGATTTATGGCTGCCTCAGAAGTTATGTTTACTTTTTCGGTGACCGGATTGGGGAAAAGACTAATGCCTTCAGTTTCAAGATTGTTAACATCAAGAATGAGTACATAAACATAATCTTCAGTCATGGCCACATTGTATCCCGGAGTAGACTCGCAATGGTCGGTTTCACTTTCCCATACACAAGTTATCTGGTACCAGTATCCATTTCCGGTTACGGTTGTTTCATCAAGATAGGTGTACACTTCAACTCCTGCTTCAGAGGGAACAAAATCAAACAATTCATAATCAGATATCTCGTCGGTTTTCCGATAGATATTAAAACCTGTAATCTGCCGATCATCCTTGCGTGATGTTATTTCATCCTGACCTGATCCGAATATTAAAAAGTTCTTTATAGGTACATTGGGAGCATTCCATTCAAGCAGAGCACTTTCCATATTGAATTCAGTCACAGCCAGGTTAGCAACGCTTTCGCAGACCCTATAAACAAGGATATTATCCACCAACCAGGAATCTATATCGTTTGAATTCTGTCCGTGGGCGTTAAGACGGATTTTAACCACCTCACTCATTGCATAAGCTGTAATATCCAGATGTTGAGGAGTGAATTCAAAACTTCCTTCGTTTTTAAAGGTAGCTACTGTATGCCACAAATTCCCATCATACACTTCCACATCCAGTATTTCCAGGCCCGTGGCATTCTTGTCATTGAGTTTGATATCCAGATCCAGATACAAAACGCCTTCAGTAAGCTCGTATGCATTCAGGTGATAACTTGTCAGAGTTGAACTATAATTGTCTGCTAACAAAGGAAGACCTGTAAATTGTGCTGTAGGAGCAGGATTACCGTCTATGGTAGTAATCTGCCAATTCGATCGGCTCACCTGCCATCCATTGAATTCAAACGTCCCACTATCCCAACCTTCAGCAAACGGAATGGTGGTTCCAAAGACTACTTGGACGGTATCCGAGTAGTCTTTTAAAGATTCTCCTGTTTCGCCCGGAAATCCATAGCTGGTAAGATCATATTCTGCCAAGACACCAAAAACGTAGGTGCCGGGGTCAATGGCAGCCACCGTGTAGAAAATTGTATCAGAAATACTTTGGCCGTCGTAGGGTATTTGGGCGATTTCAATTTCATTCTGATATAACCTAAAATTAATAAGGCCATTCGGTGGATCTATCAAGCTATCAGGTAATTTTGTCTGCTCACAAGCAAATAAAAGATCGTCAGAATTCTGTATGGAGGCAACATTTTCCAAGTATTTAGTTCCATATTCCGAAGGAGGGTTCCACATGAGTGGCACTTCTTCAGTCCCATCCACATATTGATCGTCCACATTACGAGGAGGATACAAAAATCCGGAAGTCCATGAATACACCACAGGTTCTTCTATACTACAGGCATAAATAGGGGAAATTCCTGCCTGATAGGTTTGTCCATAATACAAATTTTGAAATTGATAAGCTCTAGCATCTACAGGGTTTTCTGCCACAAGTCCCCCATCCAAATAAATACGGTATCCCGATATTTCAGCAGGGCCATTTGTAATAGATACGTTGTCGATGGCCAAGCCACTGCAAGTTAAATTGTGATTATTATAATGAAATGCAAACCAAATATTTGATTCCCCATTTAAACCAGAGAAGGCACTTAAGTCCAACATGGCATGAGTCCATACAATAACCGGTTGCAAAGTTTCAATTACCTCCCAGGTAGCTCCGGCATCCAAACTATATTCCACATAAGCAGTCTCACCATTGAACATGGTGAAAAAATAATCGAAATGCATTGCAAAGGAAGGACTTTCTCTCAAGTCAATATTTGGTGTAATCAGATAATCCATAGAGGCATCCAAACCGGGGTAAAGATCGGAATTGGTTACGGCATAATACCCATCGCCCGGAGGTACTGGAAATCCTGCACTTCCACCATCTTCGCTTCGGAACCATCCCGCTCCAACCGTGACCGATTGCCATCCCTGTGGAGGGAAATAACTTCCTTCGAACTCTTGTACTTCCAAAGCTGTAATCACAGGCTCATCCCAAGTGGCTATGTTGGTTACACTATTTACCATCACATTTCGGGCAGGATAAAATTTTTGGGTAAGGACGACATCTATAATGGTATCATGAGTAATGTTCACCTCGAACATCACAGGATTAAATCCCACATGAGAGATATTAAGCGAGTAATTTCCAAAAATGATACTATCAAATACAGCTGTCCCGCTTGAATTTGTCAACTCCAGATCCATTTGAAACGGACAATCCAGCCCATACATTGACACTTCCGCTCCTTCAGCAAAACCTCCATCACATAGTAATACATTTACCGTCACTTCGGCATCCATCAAGTGTCCTACTACGTTGGAATAGGTCCATCCGGATTCGCCACTCGAATAAACCACCTTTACTGCATAAGCATAAAAACCAGCTGACATAAATGCCCAGCCTCCATCACTATAGCCGGCTCCAGACAAACTACCAAGCGGGGTTAATGTTCCTGTTTCCGGCCCTATACAAGGGTCAAAGTTTGTAACCAATGCCACTATATAATTCTCTAAATTACGATATTCAGGGGTTGATAAATTGGGCAATTTAGATGAAAATTCCATATTTTCGGCACTTTTGGTAGATACTAAATTATTGGCACCAAACATATATGCCCTGATCATATAATCCTGATTTACATTATGCATCCAACTACCTCCGGGAGCTTTTTCGTACGAATGGAGAGCCAATGGTTGATTTGTATTTGCAGCAATAGGCGCTGAATTTTCTGGAGGACCCAACTGGGTCATGGCCAGGTAAAAATCACCCTCCTCAATTATGGAATTAAACGCATTACTGAAATCAACCCAACCATAAGTATTTACCGTAAGAATAGCGGAATCTAATACAGTACCGGGTAAACCTCCGGGGCCATCATCATCTAGAATGCTTATTTTGACCTCTGTTCCCAGAAAATTTCCTCCAACTGGAAAACTACCATCGCCTACATCTATTCGGCCTCCGGTTATGGTAGCAGGATATCCCTCCGGTAAAAATCTTACTGCAACCATTCCTCCTGGCGAGGACCAATTGGTATAGTCTTCAGTGGAACCATCATCATACAGTATTTCATAAGCTCCCATGGGTAACGACCATGTAACCAAACATTCGGTATCAGCCTCATTGGGATCGGCTAAAACCCATTGCACAGGGTATGGTGTAGCATATATACAAATATTTAATTCATAGGGAATCCCATCCACAACATTAACTCCGATTTCAGCCATTGACTCATATCCTAGTTTGGTAAACAAAATGTCATAAGTACCCGGATCAAGGAAAAATTCATAGTAACCGGCAGCATTTGTTTGAACCGTTTCCATTGCCCATACGTTTACCCCTGTTACAGGTAACCCGGTAATACAATCGGTAACCACTCCATAAACCATCGTAGGTGGTAGTCCTGATGAAGCCCCTTTATCTTGTTTTGCACCAAAGTGCTCGCCTTGTTGTGATAAGATATTATGATTGGGAAAAACAGTTGTCGAGGAGACCACCAGAATAAACAATAGTAACTTTCTTAAATTTTTCATCTTGTAGCTTATTGTTGGATAATAGGAATCGGCTCATTTTTAGGCTGATTTATTGCATTCAAAGGTATAAAAATAATATGCAAAAAACCAAATACTTTTCGATTATATTCTGATTATAAATTAAATACAGTAGAAAAGGGATGAAAACAAATAAGGGAGCATCCATCGGGTGCTCCCTTTTGTTTTTTACCTTTGCGCTCGCTTATGATAACCATAAATAATGTAACAAAAGAATTTGGTGGAACACCCATTTTTACAGGGGTTACCTTCCATATTAATCCGCGCGACCGGATTGGATTGGCGGGCATGAATGGTGCCGGGAAAACTACCTTGCTCAAAATACTAAATGGCCTTATTCAACCTGATAATGGCTCAGTAGCCGTTCCTCCGGACCATTCAGCCGGATATTTACCTCAGGAGAAGAAAATATTCAGCCAACTGAATATAGTAGATGAAACAATGCTGGCTGTTAATTTTATAGCTGCATTAGAGACAGAATCGGAGAAAATCCAGTTGGAACTGGGTGCACCCGATTACAATGAGAAGATATATACCCGGAAACTAAGCAGACTCGAAGAAATAAATGCCATTTTAAAGTATTATACTCCGGAACGAATCCGGGGAGATGCTGAGCGTTATTTAACGGGCCTGGGATTTGCACACTCGGAATTTACCCGTCCGATGATGAGTTTTAGCCAGGGTTGGCAGATGCGTGTTGAGCTGGCCAAATTGCTGTTGCTGCAACCCTCGTTGCTGTTGCTTGATGAGCCAACCAACCACCTGGACATTGAATCGATTCAATGGTTGGAAGATTTTTTAATCAATTATACAGGAGCGGTAGTAGTTGTGTCGCACGACCGTACCTTACTCGACCATGTTACCAATCGCACCATTGAAATAAACAATGGGAAGGCATTCGATTATGCGGTTTCCTATTCCAAATACATAGAATTAAGAAACGAGAGGGAAGAACAAACCCAGGCCACCTACGACAATCAGCAAAAGCAAATCAAAGAGATTGAGCGCTTTGTAGAACGATTCAGATACAAGGCCTCTAAGGCCAAACAGGTGCAGTCGCGGGTGAAGTTGCTTCAGAAAATGGATACCGTTGAATTGGAAAACCTGGATAAATCATCCATTTACTTTAAATTTCCGCCGCCTCCGCACAGCGGTAAAATTACCGTTGAAGGCAGCAAGTTGACAAAAAAATATGGTGATAAGGTTGTACTCAACAGTATCGACTTTCAGATATTACGTGGTGAAAAAGTAGCTTTTGTCGGGAGAAATGGAGAAGGCAAATCTACTTTAGCGAAGATGATTGCTGACAATCTTCAGCATGAAGGCACGTTAAAACACGGACATCAGGTAAAAGTGGGGTATTTTGCCCAAGACCAAAACGACCGCATGGACCAGGAACTCACGGTTTTCGATACCATCGATCAGGTGGCTGTGGGTGATATCAGGCCAAGAATCAGGGATATTCTGGGTTCGTTTTTATTCCGGGGTGACGATCTGGATAAAAAGGTAAAAGTCCTCTCAGGAGGTGAAAAATCCCGGTTATCCTTGGTTAGGCTGTTGCTTTCGCCCAGTAATTTTTTGTTGCTCGATGAGCCGACCAACCACCTGGACATCCAGTCGAAGGAAATACTAAAGGCTGCCATCATGGAATTCACCGGAACAGTGGTCATTGTATCGCACGACCGGGATTTCCTACAGGGGTTAACTTCGAGGTTGTATGAGTTTAAAAACGGAAAAATTAAGGAACATTTAGGTGATATCAGCACCTATCTGGAAAAACGAAAAATTGAAGGTCTCACCTCACTCGAATACCGCGATCCTTCGATTACAGTCGAACCAAAGGCTCCGACTGAAAACAAAATCAAACGGGAATTGAAAAAGGAGCAGGACAAGGAACTGCGTAAAATAGAAAAAGAAATCAAGCTGGTCGAAGACTCAATTCATCAAAAGGAAAAAGAACTGGAACTGGTAAATCAGAGGCTGTCGCAACCCACCTTATATCCACTGGAAATCCAGTCCGGGGAATTGTTTAAGAAGCACGATCAACTCGACAACGAATTGTTTAGTCTGATGGAAAAGTGGGAAATACTTCAGACCAATTTCGAAAATGCGAAGTCAGTAGAACCGTAATTACTTTTCGCGTTCAACCATCTTGGAGGCTACATCCCTGAGAATTTCCTTGTTTTTTTCGTCAATATTCACTTTGTCGAGGAATTCCATTCCCCTGGAATAGAATTTTTCAATTTCATTGGTGGTCATTTTTTCAATTTCCAACCGATTGAAAATGGCTTTCACCTCTTTTATTTTTGTCGCAGCATCTATCTCTACCATATTGTATAAATAAACAAGCCGTTGCTGCGTAGGGGCATCACTACATTCCAAAGCCTTGATATACAGGAATGTTTTTTTGTTGGTGACGATATCGCCTCCTGTTTTTTTTCCGAAAATACTTTCATTGCCAAAGGTGTCGAGCAGATCGTCCTTCAGTTGAAATCCCAATCCGATATTCACACCAAACTGATACAGGTTATCTGCCTCAGCAATAGAAGCGCCGCCAATCAGTGCGCCGATTTTCAGGCTGGCACCAAACAACACGCCTGTTTTCAGCCTGATCATGTTGATGTATTCATCAACACTCACCAGGTTATTGGTTTCGTAATTCAAATCGAATTGCTGGCCTTCGCACACCTCAATGGCGGTTTGGTTGAAAACACTCAGAATATCGTACAAAATTTCCTTATTGGCCTGCTGGGCGTGCTGATAAGCCAAAGCAAACAAAGTATCGCCCGATAGAATGGCAATATTTCCATTCCACTTCCTGTACACGGTTTCCTTCCCTCTGCGGATGGGTGCATTGTCCATGATGTCATCATGAATCAGCGTAAAGTTGTGAAACAACTCAATGGCGATGGATTGTTGCAGCGCTCTTTCGGCATCACCACAAAACAATTCACAGGCCATCAAAGTCAACACCGGACGGATGCGTTTGCCACCGTAACCTAAAGTATAGCTGATGGGTTCGTAGAGTTCACCAGGTTCTCCACTAAAATTCTGCGCCTCCAGTTGATGTTCAAAATAATTGATCAGTTGCTCGTAATTTTTCATCCTGAATCGATAAAAATTTATTGCTTTATTAACCCCATCAGGTACTCACCATAGCCACTTTTAAGCAAGGGTTTTGCAATGATTTCAAGTTGTTGAGTACTGATAAAGCCTTTTTTGAACGCAATTTCCTCTATACATCCAATCTTTAAGCCCTGGCGTTCCTGTATTACTTCAACAAATTGCGAAGCCTGGGTCAGGGATGAAAAGGTACCGGTATCCAGCCAGGCAGTACCACGGCTCAACATGCCTACTTTTAATTTGCCTTCTTTTAAATAATACTTATTGACATCTGTAATTTCGTATTCTCCTCTGGCACTTGGTTTTAGATTTTTTGCGACATCAACTACTGAGTTGTCGTAGAAATATAAACCAGGGACGGCATAAGACGATTTTGGTTTTTCAGGTTTTTCTTCGATGGAAATGGCATGAAAATTTTCGTCAAACTCTACCACTCCGTACCTCTCCGGATCGGATACGTGGTAGGCAAACACAACACCTCCCACAGGATCGTTATTTTTTACCAGAAGTTCCTGAAGGCCGCTTCCATAAAAGATGTTGTCGCCCAGGATAAGCGAAACTTTGTCGTTGCCGATAAATTTTTCACCAATCACAAAAGCCTGTGCCAGTCCATTGGGTACCACCTGTTCGGCATATTCAATGGAACAGCCAATCTGGCTTCCATCGCCCAACAGCAATTTAAAATTAGGCAAATCGTGAGGCGTTGAGATGAGCAGGATTTCTTTGATCCCTGCCATCATCAGCACCGAAAGTGGATAATAAATCATGGGCTTGTCGTAAACCGGCATTAGCTGTTTGCTTACCGCGATGGTAAGTGGATGCAGTCGTGTTCCGGCTCCGCCGGCCAGAATAATTCCTTTCATAGGTTTATGTATTTTGGTTTTCTTCTTCCGAATGTAATTCTTCAATTAATAACTGATCAAGTTCGGTATCGTCTTCTTCATCAAAAACTTCAAGCATGGGTTCTTTAAACGACTTTGTAATAAGCCGCTGATCGAGGCTGAGGAGCAACGATGGCAGTACAAACAAGTTTGAAAGTAGAGCCACAACCAGTGTAAACGAAACCAGATAACCCAACGCCTCCGTACCGCCAAACGACGACAGGGTGAAGATGAAAAATCCGAAAAAGAGTACAATAGCCGAGTAAATCATGCTATAACCGGTCTCTTCAAGCGCCGCCAACACAGATTCGCGGATATGCCATTCATGGTGCTTCAATTGAAGGCGATAACGCGATAAAAAGTGAATGGTGTTGTCCACACTAATACCAAGCGCAATGCTGAAAATGAGGATGGTGGAGGGTTTAATGGAAATATCAAAATATCCCATCATACCGGCAGTAAGTATCTGGGGAATGAGGTTGGGTATCAGTGAAATCAATATCATCCGCACAGATGAAAAAATAAGGGCCATTAATATGGTTATGACAATCAGTGCCAGCCCCAGACTCATAAACAGATTGTTTACCAGATAGTTGGTTCCTTTTAAGAACACCACACTTGTACCTGTAAGATGCACATCAAATTGATCGGGTGGGAAAATACTATCGACTTTGGGTTCAAGATTGGCCAGAATACGTTCGATGTCGTTGGTGCCAATGTTAGCCATCTGAGCCGAAATCCTCGTAGTTTGCAGGTTGCTGTCGACGAAGGCTTTTAAAATTCCCTTGTTGCCTTCCCCCAGATTTGGTACATACGACAGGATAAAATTCTTTTCCTGGTTGTTGGGCAATGAATACATGGCCGGGTTTCCACGGTAAAAGGCCTGTTTGGCCGATTTTACCACCTCCACTACCGACAGTGGCCTGGCAAATTCGGGGTAGGTTTCCAGTGTGTCCTGAAGCTGATCGATCTTCTCCAGTGTCGACAGTCGGAGAACCCCTTTCGGCTTTCTGGTGTCGATGGTGATTTCCAAAGGCATAACGCCTTTGAAGTTCTGCTCCAGAAAGATCATGTCTTTGTATAGCTTGTCTTTTTTAGAGATGTCGTCGACAATGTTTCCGGTGGTTTTTAATTTGGTAATACCGAAAATGGCTATTACAAACAATGAGATGGTGATGATATAGATGGGTTTGCGTTTGGTAATGATGATCCTCGTTACGCCACTCACAATGCGGCTGATAATTCCTTTTTCAAGATGCCGGAGGTGTTTTGGCTGGGGTGCAGGAAAATAACTGAATAAGATAGGTAACAAAAACAGCGAAAGCAGGTAGGTGACCAGAATATTTAGTGAGGCAACAACGCCAAAATCAACCAATAGTGCATTGCTGGTGACAATGAAGGCGGCAAATCCGGCAGCGGTGGTGGCATTGGTTAGCAGGTTGGCATTGCCGATACGCGAAATCATCCGCGAAAGCGCCTTCACTTTGTTGCCGTGTGCCCGGTATTCACTCAGGTACTTATTGAGTAAAAATATGGAGTTTTCAACACCAATCACAATTAGCAACGGAGGCAGGATGCCCGTCAGAATGGTGATTTTATATCCAAGTAGTACGGTGGTTCCCAACACCCATATTACCGCGATGATGACTACCAACATGGCGAAAAGCACTGCCCGCATCGACCTGAAAAGGATGAAAAGCAGGATGGAGGCAATCACAAGCGAAAGAAATACAAAGAGCAATAATTCAGTCTGTACTTTTTTTGAGGTTACGGTACGGATATAGGGCAATCCTGAATAATAGACCTCTGTATCGTACTTATCACCATAACTGTCGGTGACATCCTTAATTTGTTGTATGAGCCCGACCCTTGCTTTAGAATTCAGAATTTCCTTGTCGAGGGTGATCATCATCATGCTGACATTGGTTTCCTTATTAAAAAGCCTGTTTTCGTATAATGGAAGACTGTAAACAATTTGTTTGATCGAATCAACTTGTTGTTGTGTGGCAGGTCGTGTAGAAATGATGTTTTTAAACTCAAACTTTTTCAAGCTGTCGTTACGTACCAGATTGTAAACCCTGGCTGTGGAAACTACTTCCTGTACGCCAGGTATATCAAGTACTTCATAACTAACATCATACCACGAATCGAAGTGCTCAAGGGTGTAAAGTTTGGGATCTTTAATGGCTACAAAGATGATGCTTCCATCTTGTCCGAATTGTTGTTTAAAATGTTCATATTCCTGGGTGATGGGATCCGATTCAGGCAGCATCCGGGCCATTTCGTAGGACATCTTTATGTGATATCCCTCCCAAGCCATAAATGCGGTTAACAAACCGATGATAATAATAATACTTAATCGGTTTCTTAAAATCAGCCTCACCAAAAATTGCCACATGAACCAACGATTTGATTGTACACTAAAATACTAAAATTACCGTACCTACAAGAGTAAAAAAATTATTAGGCACTTTCGTTGTATTTTTGCCGTTAGATTTACACTTTCACCACGAATATGCCGCAAATTTAAGTTATTGTTTACAATGTATAAAGGAAAAGTACTTTTTATCGACACGGCCCATCCTGATTTAACGGTTTTGTTGCAGGAAATGGGTTTTGAATGCGACTATTTCCCCGAATATCAACGAGTTGATTTTCTGAAAGTAATCAACAAATATGTTGGGGTTGTTATCCGAAGCAAGGTAAAAATGGATGCCGGATTTTTGTCTCAGGCGGCCAATTTAAAGTTTATTGCCAGGGTAGGGGCCGGCATGGAAAATATTGATGTGGCTGAAGCCGAAAAAAGAAATATCATCTGCCTGAATGCACCCGAAGGAAATCGCGATGCCGTTGCCGAACAGGCGGTCGGCATGTTGCTCACCTTGTTTAACCGGTTATTAATAGCCGACCCTGAAGTTAGAAAAGGCATTTGGTTGCGTGAGCAAAACAGAGGCGTGGAATTAGGAGGGAAAACAGTCGGGATTGTGGGTTTTGGAAACACCGGAAGCTCATTTGCCCGTAAACTACGGGGGTTTGATGTAAAAATGCTGGCTTACGACAAGTATAAAACCGGTTTTGGAAATGAATATGTTCAGGAAGCAACCATGGACCAGATTTATCAGCAGGCCGATATTTTGAGTTTTCATGTGCCGCTTACAGACGAAACTACTTTTCTCTTTAATAAAGAAATGATCGACAGGTTTAAAAAGCCATTTTACCTGATCAATACCTCACGTGGCAAGGTGGTTAAAACCATTGATTTGATGGAGGCCATCGATCAACAAGAAGTGATCGGTGCTTGCCTGGATGTGCTAGAATACGAGGGTCTTTCATTTGAGGCGATACAGGATTCTCCGGAATTTACGCGACTTACAAGCATGAGTAATGTGGTGCTATCACCCCATATTGCCGGTTGGACGCATGAATCGAACCTGAAAATGGCACAAATCCTGGCAGCTAAAGTAGGAGAGTTGGAATTGTAGATCAGAAACGGTGTAGACCAATGATTGCTTTTCTTATGTCTGCTTTAATAGGTTGAATCAATGTGTCGATGGAATCATGGAGCTTGTTAAGTTGATTCTGATAGATGAAACCAATTAACTATCAATGCAATATACAATGTTAAATTTATTTTAACATATCCTGTAACAATTCACCAGCCCTTTCCGTCATACCCTAAAACCTTAAAAAGTGCATTATGAAAAAAGTAGTTATTATCATTTTTATGGGGTTGTTCACACTCGCAACCTCACCTCTGGCTCAGGCCCAGCTTAAAGGCAACGGAGAACTTGTTAAACAAGACCGAACTGTAGAGCCATTCACCGCTATAAGGCTTGGAAGTGCTCATGATATGGTCATCATCCCCGGTGACGTATTTGGAGTTACTGTGGAAACTGATGCCAACCTGCAAGAATATGTAAAAGTGGAAGTTCGAAATAGTACCCTGCAATTTGAAACCACAAAAGTCATCCGTAAATATACCGAAATGCGATTCTATGTCACTGTTCCCACCCTCGAAGAACTGAGAGTTGCAGGTGCCTCTGAGGTGAAAACCCAGGGCCTGTTAAAAGGTGATGACCTCCAATTGGTGGTTAGCGGAGCTTCGGAAGTGACTATGAATCTGGAGTATAACATACTGATGGTAAGTGCTTCGGGTGCGTCAGAGGTTGTGCTTAATGGTAGTGCAACTACCTCAACTATTGAGTGCAGTGGGGCTTCTGAAGTAAAAGCCAACGAACTTCAAACCAACAACACTGTTGTGAAAGCAAGCGGAGCCAGTGAATGTAATGTAAATGCCACATCCACATTAAATTATAGTGTGTCGGGAGCCTCTGAAGTAAAGTTTGTTAAAAATCCTGATATGGTGGTGGTTAGAACCGGAAAAAATTCTCAAAGTGTAACCATTTCAAGTGATATAAAGGCCTCTGGTGATCACCACAGATATTCCGACACCACCAAGGTATCGGTAGGGAACCTGAATTTTGAGGTGGTAGACGGGGATACCACTGTTGTTGCCCTGGGTAATCACCGTCTTGTGGTTTCGGATGATGGCAATGTGAAATGGGAAAGAAACCGTCCACGCAAGTTCAATGGTAGTTGGGGTGGTGTGGATATAGGTCTGAACGGCTATCTGACACCGGATTTCAACATGAACTTTGCAAAAGCAGATGAAGTTCTTGATTTGCAAATGGAAAAGTCCATTAACCTAAACCTGAATTTATATGAGCAGAACATTTCACTTAGCAAAAGTGATAAAATCGGACTGGTTACCGGATTGGGTTTTGCCTGGAATAACTATCGGTTTAGCCATTCAACTTTTTTAACACCTGACAGCAGCAATATCATGGGTTATTATATGGAGGGCGTATCGGTACGCAAATCCAAGTTAACAGCATTTTATTTGACGGTTCCTTTGTTTTTGGAATTTCAGACCAATCAGAACCGGCGCAGCCATCGTTTTCATTTCGCTGTAGGAGCCATCCTGAATGCCCGGTTAAGTACCCATACCAAGATTTATTTTGATGAATCGAATAAATTCTTCCAACTGATTGATCCAATCACCGGACAAGCAGTACAAAACATGAATTCACCTTCGGGTGGGAACCGCAATATTGTAAAAGATTTCAATAGCTATAAACTGGCTCCATTCAAGTTTGATGTATCTGTCCGCTTCGGATACGGGATTGTAAATCTATACGCTACCTATTCGCTCAATACGATGTTTCAAAAAGACAAGGGGCCTGAGTTGTATCCTTTCTCAGCAGGTATTACCCTGGTTGGATGGTAGTTGAAATTTAAACACAAAAAAAACAGCCGCTGAAGCGGCTGTTTTTTTTTTGATATAATTCGTGTTCTACATTACAATTTCGTAGGTATCGTTTGCAATCATGAGTTCTTCATCGGTAGGCACCACCATTACCTTCACTTTTGACTTTTCAGTACTGATGATGGTTTCTTTACCTCTTACATTTTCTTTTTCATGATCGATTTCAATACCCAGAAAATCAAGTCCGTGTAAGATATTTTTTCTGGTTTCCACATCGTTTTCACCTATACCTCCGGTGAATATAATTAAATCGACACCTTCCAGACCTGCAGCGTAGGAACCAATATATTTTTTTGCCCGGTAGGCATACATTTCCAGTGCTACCTTTGCCCTGTGATTTCCCTCTTTTGACGCTTTTTCTACATCGCGCATATCTGATGACACTCCTGATACTCCAACCACTCCTGAAAACTTATTCAATAATGTATTGGTGTATCCAATACTGGTTTCTTCTTTATCGGCAATATAAAGGAGGGTTCCAGGGTCGATATCGCCTGAGCGGGTACCCATCATCAGCCCTTCGGTGGGGGTCATCCCCATGGAAGTGTCGAAAGATTTGCCGTCTTTTATGGCTGTCATTGAAGCTCCGTTTCCCAGATGGCAAGTAATTATCTTTTGAGTTTTGATATCTACGCCTAAAATTTCGCAAGCACGCATGGAAACATATTTGTGACTCGTGCCATGGAACCCGTATCTTCTGATTTTATATTTTTCATACAAAATATACGGGATGGCATACAGGTACACGTGTTCCGGCATGGTTTGGTGGAACGCCGTATCGAATACCCCAACTTGTTTTACGTCGGGGAGTAATTGTTGCATGGCATAAATACCCTTTAAGTTTGGAGGATTGTGTAAGGGTGCCAGTTCAGTGGAGGCAACGAGTGCATTAATCACCGCTTCGGTAATCAAAACACTTCCGCTAAATTCTTCTGCTCCATGAACAACGCGGTGCCCAACAGCTTCAATTTCTTCGATTGAACTGATTGAGCCATATTCTTTACTGATGAGAATACCAAGTAAATATTCTATTCCTTGCTGATGGTCGAGTATTTCTCCTTCGATGGTAACTTCCGGGCTGCCCGTTTTTTCATGCTTAATGGCACTTCCTTTTAATCCTATTTTGTCGACCAGGCCTTTGGCAATTACCTGTTTGGCAGGCATTTCAAAGAGTTGGTATTTTATGGATGAACTACCGCAGTTCAGTACAATAATTTTCATTTTCGAATGCTTAATTAATTATTTGATAATGGAACAGGTAATGGTGTTTCCAACAGGTTTACCACTCTGATAGTCATAAAATCCTTTACCCACGTGTCGGCCTAAATAATTGGCTCTGACAAGTCTTTTAATAATCGGTGAAGCCTTGTATTTTTTTTCACCGTATTCGGCATACAGGTTGTCCATGTATTTCAGGATTTTGTCCAGCCCGATGCGATCGGCCAATTCAAAAGGCCCGGAGTTGTTACCGGCTGCTTCACGCATGGTTTCATCTATATCTTGTATTGAGGCAACGCCCTCCATCAACAATTCACATGCTTCGTTAATCATGGGAATGATCATCCGGGTGCTAATATTACCAGGAGATTCATTCACATGGATCACTTTTTTATTGATCATGTTGCAAAAACGAGAGGCGGTTTCGTAAGCCAACTCCGATGAGGCTTGTCCACGAACAACTTCAACAATCTGCGTTTTATCGATGGGTTCGATAAAGTGTATCCCGATGGCACGGTCGGGCTTTTTTAGCACGGCGGCCAAATCCGAAATCATCAGGGTACTCAGGTTAGAAGTGATAAGTGTTTCCTGGCCGACTTCTTTTTCGATTTGCTGGAAAACGCTTTTTCGCATTTCAATCATGGTGCCCGACTTCCTCGAACTAATCGTTTCGATTACGATCTGACATTTGGCAAGGCTTGAAAACTGAGTGCTTCCGGTTATACGCGACTGTATTAAACGTTTTTCTGATCCGGTGATTCCCCAATGCCGTATGATTCTATCCAGGCGGGACTCAATCTGTTGAAAAATTTCATTGATCCGCTCTTCATCTACATCAATAAATACCACATCAATTCCTGATTTGGTGATCATGATGGTAAGTTCCTGGCCAACTTCTCCACACCCTACTATTCCAATAGTTTGTATTGCGCCTTTTGGTATTAGTTTATCACCCAGGCTAAATTCAGATAACTGACTCATATGATTGATTATATATAATTAAATTCGGGCTATTGGGTGTACAATCCATTTGCCTGGTTGGCTGTAATGGCCACCATGTTGATAATATCATCCACTGAACATCCTCTTGATAAATCATTAATAGGTGCTGCCATGCCTTGCAAAACAGGACCTACCGCTTCGGCACCTGCCAGGCGTTCAACCAGTTTGTAGGCAATATTACCGGTTTCGAGTGAAGGGAAAACCAACACATTGGCATTCCCCGCAATTTCGGAACCAGGTGCCTTTTTCTGACCAATAACCTTCACGATGGCAGCGTCGGCCTGTAGTTCTCCGTCTATTTTTAGATAAGGAGCCATCTCCTTTGCGAGTTTGGTGGCTTCGACCACTTTGTCCACTTTGGGGTGCTTGGCACTGCCTTTGGTCGAAAAACTCAGCATGGCCACACGTGGCTCAATGCCGGCGATATTTTTGGCTGTGCGGGCAGTTTCAATGGCAATTTCAGCCAGTTCTTGCACGGTTGGATCAGGATTTACGGCACAATCGGCAAAAACCAGAATGCCATTGTCGGTGTATTCGGTGTTTTTCAGGAGCATGATAAAGGCTCCGGAAACGGCTGAAACACCAGGTAATGTTTTGATGATTTGAAAAGCCGGACGTAATACATCACCGGTTGAATTGTCGGCACCGGCTACTTCTCCGTCGGCCCTTTTATCTTTTATAATGAGTGTTGCGAGGTACAAAGGGTCTTCTGCCAGTTTGGTGGCCTGTTCGAGGGTTACTCCTTTTCCCTTCCTGATTTCCCACAACATATTGGCATACCGTTCTTTGTCGGCGTGGTTTAACGGATCTATCAGCGTGGCCTTGTTGATATATGTTAAATTCAAGGCTTTGGCTTTATTTTGAATTTCATCTTCGTTGCCCAACAGGATAATCCTGGCCAGCCCGTGTTCCAGGACATAATTGGCAGCTTTAAGGGTGCGTTCTTCTAACCCTTCAGGTAGCACAATTGTCTTGTTGGCCTTTTTTGCTTCTTCGTGAATATGCTTAATTAATTCCATGCGTACAATTTTTTTTTAAGGGTGCAAAATTAGCACTAATTTTCGGATTTGATGGGCATATTGTGAAATATTTAACAATTCTAAGTAAGGCATAAAATGCATAAAAACAACATGATAGTTCATTATTTGGAGTCAGTATGTATTATTTAATGGACAGGTTGAAATTGGGTCATGTATGGGTTGTTTTTCTATTGTAAAACCTCCAAGTACAAACGTCATTTCCAAAACATCAATCAATGTTTGCTTTATATTTGCTTGCTGAAGAAAAGATGAGATGACAGATTCGCTGAATATTTTTGTAAAATTGAATCCCTGGGTTGTTTCGGCCGATTCAACGCTCTCTGCGTCTGACAGTTTGCAATTGCAGGCTCAGATGAAAATCACTACATTCTTGCAGCCAACGTCCATCCACTTTAATCCAATAGCGCATATAAGCAGCCAATTTGATGTGCTTGTTATTGTGGTACTCGTCTTATTGGCCGGTATTTCGGTGTTGCGGTGGTATATGCCCGATCGGTTTTATTATGAATTTTCGGTGGGTGAACGTTTTTTATTTTCCAGAAATAAGGGCAATGTTGTAAATGCGCCAGGGGTGGTGGTGGACTTGTTTTTCTGGATCAATTTTTTGTTTACAACCAGTTTGATGCTTTTCCTTTTTGTTGAAACCTATATTCCACATGTATTGTTCACGGAATCAGACTATAAGTTGTTTCTTTATCTGTTTCTGGCGGTCATTGCTTTTTGGCTTTACCGACGGATCGTGATCAAAATTATTTCCTTTATTTTTATGACAAAACCAATGTCGGGTCGCCAAATAAAACTCGATCAGAATGTGGAAAACGCAACAGGTGTAGTTTTGCTTCCGGTATTGTTGTTGTCAATGTTGTGGTTTCATTCGTTTTTTCTGATTGCCGCTTTGATTGTTGCACTTGGGATGCAGGTTTTTAGATGGTCCCAAACTGTTGCTATTGGAATTTCAGGCACTAGATTTTCGGCATTTCATTTTATTTTGTACCTTTGCAGCCTCGAATTGATACCAATGATCATTATTTTAAAATTCATTTCTCTGAATAGTTAAATATAGCCATTCGGTGTTGATTCTAAGGAGTAAACTCTATTAGGAACCATTAGATTGAAATAAATTGAAGATAAAAAACATTCTGGTTTCTCAGCCGCAACCACCCGATATGGAAAAATCCCCTTACGGGGAACTGAGTGCCAAATTCAGCGTAAACCTTGTATTTGAGAAATTTATTAAAGTCGAGGGTATTTCTGCACAGGAATTCCGCAGGGCTAAGGGCTCGTTTACCGATCACACAGCGGCGATACTCACCAGCAGGCATGCTGTTGATCATTTCTTCCGTATGGCAAAGGAGTTAAGGTTTGATATTCCTGATTCGATGAAGTACTTTTGTATTTCTGAGTCGATTGCGTATTATCTTCAAAAGTACGTTCAATACCGGAAGCGAAAGATTTTTTATGGAAAACAAAATTTCCCCGATCTCATCGAAGTTATCCTGAAACATTCGGAAGAGAAGTTCCTCTTACCTACTTCGGATATCCACAAGCGTTCGATGCTCGACCTGTTGGATAAGGCAAAAGTGAACTATACAAATGCCATTATCTATCGGACTATTGCAGCCGATCTATCCCATATCGATCCCAATAAGTTCGACCTGATCATCTTTTTTAGCCCTGCAGGGATAAAATCATTACAGAGCAATTTCCCTGATTTTAAACAAAACCAACTTTTTGCTGCTTTTGGTGCCACCACTGCCAATGCTGTAACCGAAGCAGGTTTTAGTCTTGATATTCCGGCACCTACACAAACAGCTCCCAGCATGACCATGGCCATCGAGGAATACCTCACTAACAAGGAAAAGGAAAGAAGACGTAACAGTCGGAAATAGAACTGGTTATTCTTTGTTTTTTGTGTCGATTAGGATGGTTACCGGCCCACTGTTGATCAATTCAATGTCCATCATGGCTCCAAATTCACCTGTTTTAACGGGTTTTTGCTGTTGACGTTCGATTGTGTTTACAAAATCGTTGTATAGTTTCAGGGCCATGGCGGGAGGTGCTGCTTTGATATAGGACGGTCGGTTACCTTTTTTTGTGCTGGCGTGCAAGGTGAACTGACTCACCACCATGATTTCGCCATTAACATCTGTAATGCTTTTATTCATAACCCCTTGTTCATCATCAAAGATTCGTAACCGGAGGATCTTTCCGGTAAGCCAATCAATATCCGACTGATCGTCGGCAGACTCAATTCCAAGTAAAATTAACAATCCGCTTCCCATGGTCGATTTTTCCACTTTGTCGATGGATACCGTGGCCATGGAAACCCTTTGAATAACAACCCTCATAATTCTCCGTTTTGGTCGGCAATTTATTAATTTTGTACAAAATTAACATCATGACCCGTTTAAGTGTAAATGTAAATAAAATAGCCACTCTGCGCAACGCCCGTGGTGGTAACCAACCCGATTTAGTTGCTTTTGTGGCAAACTGCGAACGATATGGTGCACAGGGAATTACAGTTCATCCCCGGCCTGACGAACGCCATATCCGCTATTCGGATGTTGAAAATCTCAGGCCCTTAATTAAAACCGAGTTTAATATCGAAGGAAATCCTACCCCACAGTTTATTGAGTTGGTCCTTAAATATAAGCCCGATCAGGTAACCCTCGTTCCCGATGACCCAAACCAGCTCACGTCTGATCATGGGTGGGATACCATTGCTTATCATGGTTTTCTTAAAAATGTAATCAATCAATTTAAAACTGCGGGCATCAGGACTTCTGTTTTTGTTGATCCGGTCGAAAAATTTATTGTTGGGGCGCAAGCCGTAGGAGCTGACCGGGTTGAACTGTATACCGAAAGCTATGCTGCCAGGTTTGCATTTAACAAGGAAAATGCCATTGCAGATTTTGTGGAAGCGGCAAAAGTAGCGCGCGAATTAAATCTGGGATTAAATGCAGGACATGACCTCAGCCTGGAGAACCTGAGTTATTTTCACCAACAAATTCCATGGGTGGATGAGGTGTCTATCGGACATGCCCTTATCAGTGATGCCTTGTATTTTGGATTGGAAAATACCATTCAACTGTATCTGCGTCAGCTTAAAGACAGATAGATATCTGCAACTTTTACTGTTTACCATTAAGAAAATATGCTACCTTAATATGCAGTTGTTTTACAGGAGATATGGCGACGAAGCAGATCAACCGGTGATTATTTTACATGGCTTGTTTGGGATTTCGGATAATTGGGTAACCTATGCCAGGCGGTTGGCTATGGAAGGTTTTAATGTATGGACTATAGATCAGCGGAACCACGGGCAATCGCCTCAAAGCCCTAATTTTAATTATCTGGCCCTGACCGACGACCTGTTTGATTTTATTGATGAACATGAAATTGAAGATCCCATTATCATTGGTCATTCCATGGGAGGCAAGGTAGCCATGCGTTTTGTATTGGAAAATCCTCATCTTGTAAAGAAAATGGTGGTAGTGGATATCACGCTGAAATCCTATGGTCCCCGTAACAACCACAAAGCCATTATCCAAGCCATGAAATCTATTGACTTCGATGGCGTATCATCAAGAGGTGACGTTGAAAATCAAATCAAAAGGCGAATTCCGGAAACCCGCATCCGGCAGTTTATCATGAAAAACCTGCACCGAACCGAAAGCGATCGGTTTGAATGGCAAATCAATATCGAAGGAATTGAACCCAACCTGGACAAGATGTTTGATGGGATTGATACCATCAATAAATTTGAAAAACCTACCTTATTTGTTCGCGGGGGCGATTCTGATTATATCCTGCCCTCGGATTACGACCAGATAAGATACAATTTTCCAAATGCAGAAATCGTAACCATCGAAGGAGCCTCGCATTGGGTGCATGTAGAAGCAGCCGAAAAATTTTACACCCTTACAATGGGCTTTGTTTCGGGTTCTCCAAGTTGGTATATGCCTGAAAATTTGAATATTTAGCTTTTTCTAATTTAATCTTAACTGATGGCCTCAAAGCTCTTTTTGTAAACTCGTTTTGATACTGCGATCGACAGTTCGTATAATCCAATCAATGGAATTACCACCAGAATCTGACTAAATACATCCGGTGGTGTAATGATGGCAGCCACAATGAGAAGAATAACGTACATGTATTTTCGGTTTTTCTTTAAAAAATCAGGA
The DNA here is from genome assembly GCA_030690365.1 of Bacteroidales bacterium. Taxonomy (GTDB): domain Bacteria; phylum Bacteroidota; class Bacteroidia; order Bacteroidales; family F082; genus UBA6244. Next base: position 23,024 of record JAUYGX010000042.1, read on the forward strand.
GTGATAATGCCGATTTTTGTTAAAAAGTAAACAAGAATGGGGAGTTCAAAGGCTACTCCCACGGCAAATGTAACCGAAACCACGGTGCTGATATACGAGGTAAGCGAAATCTGGTTAAACACGCGCTCGCTCACCTGATAGGTTCCCAAAAAATTTACCGTTAAAGGAACAATCAAAAAGTAACTGAACAACACGCCTAAAAGAAACAGGGTAGAACTGATGATGACTCCGCCGGTTGAGTATTTTCGCTCATTTTCGTGCATGGCGGGACGCACAAATCGCCATATTTCCCAAAGTACATACGGAAAGGCCAATATAAATCCGGCAACCATCGAAATGTACATGTGGGTTAAGAATTGACCCGACATGCTGATGTTGATGATCTGTAGCTTCATGTCTTTGATGCAAAGTGCTTCCACGTTTAGCCATTGCCCGGCCATACACAACACTCGGTTGGTGATAAAATCGGAGGTACTTGGTCCCAGAATGATGAAGTCGAACACCAATGACCTGTTCATAAAAGCAATGGCAGCAATCAGGATGACCGCCACCAACGACCGAAGGATATGCCAGCGCAATTCTTCGAGGTGGTCCCAAAAGGTCATTACTTTTTCCGTTTTAACTTTCTTTTTTGTCTTTACTTCTTCCATTGCGAAAATAAAATCCAAAAGTAGCAAAAGCCACGAAATGAATCAGCTTTAAAAATAAATGTTTGCACACGTCTTTCATTTTTCAATTAAATGGGATACATTTCAATTTGAGTAGTGAAATATTTGGTTAACATGAAAAAATGCATATATTTGACATGTTACAATGAAGATGCTAAGTTCAATCAACTAAAAAGGGATCAACCAAAGTCATGAAGATAACTACAGAAATTGAATCATGTAATACTTGTGTTTACAAGAAACTCCTGTTTGATAAGCTATCTGATGTGGAGCACAAAACCATTAACGACACACGTATAGAGTATTTATTTAATAAGGGAGAAGTTTTGCGAAAAGAAGGCCAGAAGATTCAGTCGTTTATGTATCTACGAAAAGGTCTCGTAAAGATTTATAAGACTGATAAGTATGGAAAAGACCACATCCTGGGGATCAGTCGTCCCGGAGAATTTATCAACCTGTTAAGTGTTTTTTCGGGTACTTTATACAACTATTCGGTAGCAGCACTGGAGGAAACACAGGTGTGCGAAATCAAGCTTTCATCCATGAAAAGTGTCATTAAAACAAACCACCAATTTGCTTTGCGTCTGTTGAACAAGATTAGTAAAATGTCTGAAGAAATTATTGACATTCAGTTTGAACTAAACCAAAAGCAGGTGAGGGGCAGGGTAGCCTATGTTTTGTTGTTGCTTGCCGACCGGATATTCAACAGCCATGAATACAAGATGCCCATTACCCGCCGCGAAGTGGGCGAAATGATTTCTATGACAACGGAAAATACCATCCGTACGTTGTCTGAATTTCGTAAAGATGGTATTATTGAAATTACCGGGAAAAGTATTCACATTCGTGATTACCAGCGTTTGGTAACAGTTTCAAGAAATGGATAATCCCAGGAGGGGGATTAACAACCGCCTTCAGCTGCTTTCCCTTTTTTCTTACGATCGACAACGATAGCAGCTTTTGTTTCAGAGTTGCTGTTGCCATTGGTTGCAACGGAGTTACTTTTAGCTACTTCGGCAAAGTCGTAATCTGCGGTTCCCATAAAATAGGAATCGTCGCTGTACGAATCAGCCAGTTTGTCTTTCCATATTTTATAATAGGAATATCCACCCATCAGAACCTTGACGTTATCGAACCCAATTTGGCGCAATAGCATGTATGGGCCATTGGCTTCCACCAAATTGTTGGCATATAAAAGAACGACCTGGCCAGCATTTTTAAGGTCTTCAAGTCTTTTGATGTTTTCTTTGGAGATCAGCTCTACAGATGAAATATTTTCGGCTCCCGGAATATGACCCCTGCCAAACTGGAAGGTGTTGCGGATATCCACCAAAACAATGGTATCAATGGTTTTGTTCAGGATATCTTCCAACTCGTATGGATATACAAAACCTTCTTCCGAACCAACTAACATCACTGTTTCTTCAGGAGTGATTGCATAATTCAAACGTGGTTTCGAGAGTGTAACCAAACCAATTATAATAACGACGACAAAAATGATCATGGTGACCATTGTCTTCTTTGGATTTAATTCGTGTACGTGCATAATTTCATTTATTTAAATGATTAACAACCCCCTTCAGCTGCCTTGGCTTTTTTCTTTCTGGATACATTTACTTCTGCTTGCGGACCTTGTTCGATGCTGATAGATCCCCCCGTAAAATACTGGCTGGCTCCCTGGCGGAACGCATACAGGTTAAACTCGGCTTCGGAAGCGGATTCTGCTGGCGCCTCAGGTTGAATAATGGTTTGTATCCAACGGTTTAAACCACCTTTGAGTACATAAATATTCTTTAAACCCAATCTTTTGGCAATTATCCAGGCCTGATCCGATTTAAGATCATCGTTTGAGTATAATACAAGATTTCTTTTGTCGAATGTCAACGCAGGTATGGCATCATCCGTGGCCAGGCTGTCGACAGGAAAGCTGAAGGCTGTGGGCAACGAAAAAGCCTGAAAATCTTCGGTTGGACGTACATCCACAAGTACCAGCAACGGATCGCGTTCGATGATCATCTTGGCTACCTCGTCGGTAGAAACGTAACGTGTTGGTTGAACAATATCCCACATCAGTTTCTCAGGATCGAGCTGTTTGGAGTTGTTCTTTAAGGGCAATACCAGCAATCCTGCGGCCAGCAGAATGAGGATTCCCATCAGGATAATATAATTTTTATTCATCGAATTAGAATTTATACTGAGTCATATTTTTCCTGACGCGGAGTTCAATGCGCCAGGTGACATAAAAGGCAACTACTGCAATAACTACAAAAATAAGGGTGAAAAGGGTATTCGATATTCCGAAAAATTCACCAATGGTGATGTTACCCATGTTTCCCGAATAGTAGAACTGCTCAAAAAACGGGAAAAATTCGGAAAACAGAAATATCCCTAAAAATAATCCACCCGTAAAAACCATGGCGTCTATTTTGCCAATGGCGATGGCGGTGTAACTTGTTCCGGGACAAAATCCACCCAAAATAAATCCAACTCCCATAATTATAGCCCCAACAATCATAGGGCTTAGGTAAGTTGGAAGCACATATATTTGATTCAGGTCGATCCATCCGAAATAATCAAAGTACTGAAGGCCAATCATGGCCACCACGACGGCGGTAAAAAATACACGCAGTACTACAAAGTTATATCCGTAAAATACGCCCGTTATATTTCGTGAGGAGGAAAATCCGGAGGCTTCCAATACAAAACCAAAAGCGATGCCTATCAGCAGGGCGATCACAAAATCCCAACCCATTGGTATTATTCCCTGTGGTATTAAAGGTCCCATTGTTTTATCTTTTATTAAATGATTAAATCCATAATTTTCTAAAGAAGTAAGCTACCACATAGCCGGTGCCAAACATTAGGAGCATCACCAGCAATCCCCCAAAGGAGGACGATGCCGTTCCACTCAATGCAGCTCCGCTTGAACAACCTCTTCCAAACTGGCTTCCGATACCAAACAAAATACCTCCGATACCAGCGGCAAAAAGCCGGGTTTTGTTGGTTATTTTTGGCGATTTTTCGATGCGCAGTTTTTTAATTCTACCAAAGAGCGCTCCCGAAAGCAACCCTCCTATAAAAATCCCAAACGACTCAAAAACCAACCAGTTATACATGGGCGAATGATCGTCGGAGATAAAGTTTTTCATGTAGGTGTTTTGCCCGGCGTGCTCAGGTGCCACCTGATCGACCGTAGTTACAACGGCACTTTTAACAGCACCACTGGCACCCAATCCTCTTCCTGTAATATAAAAAGTGAGCAACAACACCAGTCCCAGCAATACTCCTCCAAAATATGGATTGATGTATTTGGGGCGATCTTGGATATCTATTTCTTGATTCATGTTCAAAAACTTTTAAAATTAATACAGATAGCGCGTAATTTGTCCTGCTTCAACCATAACAAACCTAAATACAAGGCCGCCAAAGAGAATGAGTAAGGCAGGTATCCAGATTGGGATGTGAAATCCTTTGATTTCGAGGATCTCCAGAGTGGCAGGGAATACCAAACCAAGTATCACAACAAATACCCAGAAGGTAACTGTAAACTGACCTCCCAAAAACAATTCGGCTGCTTCGATTTGTACTGCCGAAGCGGCCAGAAATCCCATAAACAGGTGTACGATCAAAAACAGCTCAATTCCAATCAGGCCAAGGTCAATCTGGCTGAGAATATACCTTTCCTTTTTGTCTTTTGACATCCAGATAATGGTTGCCAAACCAGTTGAAAGCCCGGAGACCAGGAACAAAGGTCCCAGTATGGAGGTGTTCCACAATGGGCGGGCATTAAAGGCGGAAAGCAAAATCCCGGTATAAACGCCCAGGATGATGGCCAACAACATCATGGCCCAGGCCATTTCTTTTCTTTTTGTGGTAAAAAAAGCAACGGTTTTTTCAACGAAATCAAATTTCCAATTCCACCTTGGCATAAGTTCTTTCATGTAGGTTGCCACCCAAATCATAGAAAGAGGTGTAACCAGCATCAGGGTCCAGGCACCCCACGACATGGGCGATTCCATACGGATGGTGGTATATAGTCGCCAAAAATACATTTCATGTTTTAGATCGAGAAAAAGGGCAAAAAGACCCAGGACCAATGCTACAGGCACCATAAACGGTGCCCATTTTACGGTGGTGGCCATCTGTTTTTCCTTACCCATAATGGTAAATAATCCCGCAAAAAACATAATCCCGGCAGCTAAGCCACCCAGAAAAAGATATAGGGGGATTTGCCAGTGCCAGATATTTAAAAAAGGATCAATGTTTGGGATATCGCGTCCGCTAATAAATAATTCTTCTTTCATGCTCGTACGCTTTTAATTAAGTAAGAAAATACAATTGAGGTTTTGTGCCAGCTTCGGGAGCCAGCACTTTCCATGTTCGGTTTTTAAGTGCCAGAGAAACATCGCTGTATGGATCTTCGATGTCTCCAAAATGCAGACATTTTGTAGGACACACCTCCACGCAGGCTGTGTTTTGGCCTTTTTGGAGGCGGTGCTGGCAGAATGTACATTTGTCGACATATCCATCCGGATGCGAATACCGCGCATCATAAGGACACGATTGAATACAGGCTCCACATCCGATACATTCGTCATGTGTTACCATTACAATTCCGCCTTCTACTATGTGGCTTGCGCCGGTTGGGCAACAACGCACACAAGGTGAATTTTCACAATGATTGCAGCGCTCCGAACGGAGTTCTACTTCCACAATGGGATAAGCGCCACTCACATTTTCAACAATCCAATCACGGCAGTAACCGTGAGGAACATTGTTTTCGGTTTGGCATGCTACGACACAGTCGCTACAGCCGACACATTTCCTGGTGTCAATTGCCATTGCGTATCTCATGCTTCAGCCTCCTTTCCAGGTTTATCGGTAATAAAGGTCACGAAATTGCCCCTCATTCCGGTACCTCCCATCATTGGGTCTACCATAACATTTGTAATTAATTGTGTATCACTTGCCCCTCTTCCAAAGGAGCGTGTTAGTTTTTTATTGTCGTGACCAAAACCATGAACCATGTATACCGAATCCCATCGGATACGTTCCGTTACGCGTACCTTTACAGGGAAAGTGGAGGTAATCCCATCCTGGTTTTTCAGGTGTACCATTTGACCGTTTTTCAGGTCCCAGAGTTCGGCTACCTTGGGGTTTACCCAAACAGCATTCTCGTTCATCAGATCAAACAGGTTGTGGTTGTTTGAGGTACGAGAGAAGGTGTGCATGGGAGCGCGACCGTAAATTAAACGGTAGAATCCATCTTCCGGTTCTGGATGTTTGGTAAAAACCGGCATGGGATCAAATCCCAAATCGGCGAATTCGGTTGAATACAGTTCTATTTTTCCACTGTTGGTATTGAAATGATATTCTTCGCCATCGGCAAGATACAACGGACCCGATTGGCGGTCGAATTTCTTGATGCCTATTCGCCTCATTTCTTCGAGGGAGGTACCCATTTTTTTTAATTGCCAGTCGAGCACATCGGCATAATCGTCATAGTTATAATAATCCGCCAGACCAAGGCGTTCACCCAGTTGTTTTGCAATCCACCACGATGGTTTGGTTTCATATTTTGGTTCAACAGCAGGCATGCGCAGGGCCACATTTGGTTCACGATGAGGTGCCGCCCGCAAGGTGTCGTATCGTTCCAGGTAGGTACATTCCGGAAGCACAACGTCTGCGTAACCCGTAATTTCCATGGGCATGGTATCCACCACGGCAATAAACTCAACTGCTTCAGCGGCATTTTTAAATAAGTCTTTATTTGGGATGGTCAACGGCAGGTTGGTTCCGGCCACAATCCAGGCTTTAATCTGATGTTTATAACCCATTTCAGGAATGGATGCCGCCAGCATTTCGGTGGTGATGGCCATAGATGAAAGTGGATATTTCCCATCCAGGTTATCTTTCCAACTCCATTCAGGATGAGGATATGCCGGATGTGGGTATTTGGGAATGGCAACGCTTTCCTTAAAATAGAAGCCACCTCTTTTACCCCATGAGCCCAGAAGTGCATTCAGGATAGCAATGGCACGTTCACGCTGACTGTCATCACCATACCACACCACATGGCGACCGGGGTGTACAATGACCGAAGGTGCTGCATTGGCCATTTCGCGGGCAGTTTTTCTGATGGTGGCCGGATCGATGGTAGTAATACCATAAGCCCATTCAGGGGTCATATCCTTCACGTGTTCCTTGAGTAAATCGAAGCCCATGGTGTATTGTTCGACGTAGTCTTTGTTGTATAGATTGTCGTAGATCAGGACGTGGATCCAGGTGAGCAACAAAGCCAGGTCGGTAGCAGGTTTAATGGGCAGCCAATATTTTGATTTGGCCGCGACCGTGCTTAACCTGGGGTCAACAGTAATTATGGTGGCATTCCGGCCAATGATATCGGCTACTTCCTGTACTTGTCCGTTGTGCATGTTTTCGCCAATGTGCGATCCAATCAAAACCAGACAGTTGGTGTCGCGGATGTCTGTTGGTTCGGGTGAGCCAATCCAACTGCCAAACGTTGCTGAGAAACCTACTTCACGGGGCCCCCGGCACTGAGCCCAGGCAGGTTCGCCTTCGTTTTCGCTGCCATAAGCGTGCAACAGGTGTTTAAAATGTGATCCCGGTGCCCCGTGGTTAAATAGTGCAAAGGATGCAGGTCCGTATTTGTAAGCCACGTCTTTCATTTTTGAAGCTACCAAATCCAGTGCTTCTTCCCAGGAGGCTTTTCTAAAAACCTGTTCGCCGTTTACTGTCTCGCGGATGAGTGGTGTTTTTAGCCGGTCTTCATCGGTATACATCCCAACACCTCCGGTGCCACGCGGGCACAAACGGCCGTTGCAGTGCGGATCCTCGGTATTACCAATAATTTTACGGATGTTTTTGTTTTTATCAACGTAGGCCCAGCCGGCACATTTCCAGAAACAGACTTCGCAATAAGTTGGAAATGAAGTCATTTCTTCATCGCTTACAGGAATATCACTGGAGGCAGCTTTGGCCAGATTCAGCCCGGCAATATTCAGCGTACTAAGTCCGATGGCGGTGGCCCCGGCTCCCATTGCTGATATTTTAATAAACTCTCTTCTTGTTTTCATTCTACCCGAATTAATGCGCAATGAATATAATATATCATATATCTAAAAAGCTCAATATATATTGATTTGCAAAAATATATTCAATTGTTTAATAAAGCCAATTTACTCAAAATGAGCCAACAAAGGCCCTATCGGCTTGTTATCAATCAGATAGGTAATACGTAAAAAATGTGATATATATCAGAAAAGCAGATAACATGCACATAAACAGCCTGTAGTGTTGATTATTTAGAAATGGGATAAATAATCATTCGTCAGGTCAGTGATATCGTATGTGGCATAATATCAGTTGAATAGAATTGTTTTAACTGGTTCTAAATTAATATGTAGCTTTCTATATTTGTTTATAAATTTAAGAACCTGACCGCAACACACAACGCGATCAGGTATGGTAGCATCTGATGACCAATCATTGTCCATCAGGAGGGAGGGTTTAATTGCGATTAACTTCAGTTCAATTGACTTTTTTTATAGCAATTATTATACAAGCTAATGCCAAAAGTAAGTGCTCCGCTCACAAGTATGATCATCACAATTTTGTGATACAAAAAAGTCGATAATCCTGCGCAGCACGCAAAAAAGCCTGCGATAATAATAAATAGGTATGAAGCAAAACCAATCAGCCCAAACATAAGAGCCGAATTCACGAAAATTTTTAAACTTGTTTTCATTTTTATAGAGTTTTAATATATTTACTTTTGTACTATCTGATAACAAATGTACAAATATACATATCGCACTATTCACTTATCGACGTGATAATTAGTTTGTTACGATGTCGTTCTTGGTAGGTTTTACCTATATGATTGTCACATCCATATGAGCTATATCATCATAAGCCATGATACATAAATCACATTTTAAACACAGTGACAATGTAAACTATGTTTAACTTTGCTAAATGGGAAACTGTAGTATATGTGCGATAAGGTCGAAGGCTGTGGATGCACTTAGTCCGACAGAAGTTGAGTATTTGCAGGGAAATTGCGCTGAAGTCGTCATGAAACCAGGCGAAAGCATTATTAAAGAAGGCTCTCTTTCTTCACATATTGCATACCTTAAAACGGGACTTGCAACGATTCATAAAAAAGGGGTAAAGGGAACAGACCAGATACTAAAAATATTGCAGCCAGGTTGTTACATTGGCATGCAGACAGTATTATCAAATAAAATTCACCAGTATTCTGCTTCAGCCATCGAGGACTCTATAGTTTGTTATATCGACATTACCTCTTTTAAGGATTTGATTTCGCGCAATGCACAATTTGCCAATGAGCTTATTTTGTATTTATGCCGCGACGAACTCTCTTATTTTGCCCGGTTTGTAAATGTACACCAAAAGCAAGTAGATGGCAGGTTGGCCGATACCATCCTGTTTTTTTCGGATGAAGTAAAAAAATCCAGGAGTTTTCAGATTCCATTATCGCGCAATGATATTGCTGCCCTGATTTGTGCCACGCGTGAGAGTGTTACCCGTTCCATCAAGGACTTGTCAGATATAGGGAGTATTCGTGTGAAAGGCAAATCGTTTGAAATACTGAATTATGATTTGCTAAAAATAATTAGCGAAAAGGGATAAAAAAAAGCCGCATTTCTAAAATGCAGCTTTTCCAATATTCAAAACGAGAAAAATTAATTGAATTTTCTTTTTACCAATAAATCCTGAATCTGTTCCCACAACAGAGGGTATTCTTCCACAACTTTCTCTCTGGACGACAAACGGATTTTTACAATTTTTGATGAATTGGCAGCATACCATATCTCAACCAGCAAGTTTTCCAGACAATACAAATGTATCGCATACCCTTTTTCTCGACGAATGAGTAATTCTTCACCGGACCGGATAACCATAATCACTTGTTCCGTTTTGGTCAGGTTCAAAAAAGCGGTTGAATCTAGTTGTTCCATTAGGTTACAAGTTAGGTATTGAAACTCTTATCAGTGATTTATCTATTTGTTTAATTCAAATCTGAAGCTTAGAATGATCTAGCACCCTCCGTCAGATGCAGATTCTTTCACTTTTTTTGTCGGTGCAACAGATGCTTTTGTGTCAAGCTGATTGCCTTTTGCTTCCCATTCCTTATATGCACCATCGTAAACCTTTACATTAGTCCACCCCAATTCATTTGTAAGGGCTGTATAGATGACTGCCGCAATAATTCCTGTATTGCAATAGATAACAATAGGTTGGTTAGGAGTTAATTTGTATTGTGCAATCAGGGATTCGAGCTCCGATTTGGATTTAAAAGCCTCTGAAGGAGTTAGTACTTCTTTGTAATTGATGTTGATGGCTCCGGGAATATGTCCTTTGCTTTTTTCGGAAACACCGGTAAATTCTTCTGAAGTTCTGGCATCAATGATCAATGCTTTTCCCTCTTTTACATAAGCCATATTGGCAATAATTGTATTGTTTACTTTTGGAGTAAAGGTAGTTGCTGCTCTTTTCGTTGGCATTTTCGTGATAGGTACCTTCACTTTTCTCCAATTGTCCATGTCTTTTTGCAGAATTTTTACATTTGGTACACCCATATATTTCAGAATCCAATATACCCTTGACGAATATTTCTGAGTTCCTCCATCATACACAACAATGGTATTGTTATCATTCACCCCTTTTGATGCGAAGATCGCTGCCAATTCAGCGGGACTATTTATTAATCCATCAATCTCGCCCTCTTTTTCAAGAGATTTATAAGGAACATTTACCGCATCTTTTATATGAGCAAGTGTGTAATCCTTTTCTTTGCTGGCATCAATAACAACCACATTTTTATCTGTTTTGATTAGTTGCATGAACTGTTCAGCAGTGATAATATCCCCCTGAGCCAAAGCTGGCAAAGTGTAAGCAACAATCATCACACAAGTTGCAAGTAAATAGTTTAAGGTTTTCATTGTATTATTTTTTTAATTTTTGAATTAGAATTTTACCTGAAATTGAATCATAAAAGCATCATTGTCGTATTCATTGATTTTGCCATCTACTTTGCTCTCAGAGTTATACAGGTAGTTGATCTGAACGCGTGTCCAGTCGTTCAGAAAATAATTAACACCAAAGGTTAATGTGTTTTCACTGTAGTTCTGAGCCACTCCCTGGTACGAATAGGTAGTACCATCAGGATCGTACGATTCGTATTTTATAATGGGTTGCAAGTTGAATTTGAATGTATACATAGCAGCCACCCAAAAACCACTTGATTTATAAATGGTTGGGGATGCCGTTGTTGCTTTGCCACCACAACTTCCACCGGTGGCTACAGTTCCGGCAGTAATTCCATAAATATATTCTCCTTGAAACTTAAATTTCTTGTAATCCAATGTAATATCTCCTGCGTAACGTGTAACACTATTTACATTTCCAACCGAATCGATGATTTTACCTACGAGGCCTGTACGCCCGCTGGCACCAATTTTAATCCATTCAAAGGGAGAGTAAACAATTCTACCTGCTATTTCTTTGTTGCCATTATCGTCGAGGGTATTGATGCCAGTACCGTTTAAAATGGCCAATTTGTAAGAAATGATATCTCTGTCCTTACCAAAAGAACCCAACAACATCAAACCCATATCTCTGAAAGGCGAAGCCAGATTGTTTACAACAGTCGATCTGTTGATGGTATTCAATGCATAGCAAGGTGTGTTCAATTCCAGCGAAAACGGAGATTTAAACTGACCAATGGAAAACTTTAAATACTTATCAAATGGAGCATATGAAATATAGGCATCCAGCAATGAAGGCCCACCGGACACCGGGCTCAATTCTGCCATAACATAATAGCTGATGTCGTAAGGAATCGATCCCACAATACCAACACGGGCGCGAAGGAATTCAAAAGTACTTGGTTTGATGGGATTGCCAACGGCATCATCACCGAACATATAATAATTAAACTGTGGTTGAATATATCCTACCAGTTGAGGACCATCAGAGGAAGTTGTTTCAACACATCCCTGGGCCATCATGGTATTATTCACCAGAACAGTAGCAAGGGTAAAACAGACAAATAGAAATAGTTTTTTCATTTTTGATTGGTTTTGATTTGAAAAATCAAATAAAGATCCGGCAGAAATATTTCTGCCGGATCTTTAAAAAATTATTTTGCAAGGGTTCCTTCGAATGCGTATGAGTGGTAAGGGAAATGCCATGGTGATTTACCATCGGCCAGTAATTCGTCGTATTTGAGTGAGTTAACACCGTAGGCAATGCTTTGAACTTTATATCCCAATACATTAAACCAAGCGGTTGTAATGGAAGAAGTTTGTCCGGTGTAGCAATAAACAAGGTTGCTGGCATCTGGATTTAACGAGGTGACTTTATCAAATGCAATGGGTAAATATTGATAAGCACCTGTAAAATGGCCGTATTTTAGATAATCGGCCTCTCCCCAGTAGTTAAAAATAGAGAATCCGGTTGGGTTTGACAAAACATCAACAGATTTTACACTCCAGCCCGAAGCAGCTAACATCTCCTGAACACGTTCGGCCAGAATGGTGGCACCATCGGTTGAGGTTGATTCCCAGGTGGGTAATAAATTTACGGAAGGTGTAGATGAAGCATCTGTATTCCAGTTAGGACTGCCATCAGCAATGTTACCCGTGTTAGCCGACCATTTGTCGAACTCGGATATGTTTGTCCAGGCTGAAAATCCGAATTTAGCCACCTGAGCGTCGCTGTAACCTGAGAGACGCAAAGCCATTACTGCACGACCAGCGGTTTGACCTGTTAAGCAGAATACCAGGATTGGTTTATCTTTTCCTACTTCAGCAGCTTTAGTAAGCACATCAGGAAGTAAGACATTAATGGCTCCTTTAACATGGCCTTTTGCAAAATCTTCTGCACCTCTGATATCAAATACATGGTAGGTAGGAATCGTGCCATCGGCTTCAACAATACCACCATCGGCTACAGGTTTTGGATCGACAACCCAGTTGGTGAGCAATGTAGGAAGATCCATGCTGTTGGCAATCATGTAGGTTTGCAGGTCGGCATACGTACCTTTTACAATTGGATCCTCATTCTTGTCTTTACAGCTTGTTAAAAATAATGCTGGCACTAACATGGCCATAAACAGATAACTAAATAATTTTTTCATTTGGTGAAATTTTTGATTAGTAATGGTTCTTTTTTTATTAAAATTCATGTCGCCAAAATTAGGGAGCTGCTTCATGTGAACTCAGAAACGCAGGGTGTAATAGGGCGGGTAAGAAACTGTAATTTGACAGAAAATAAACTGACACAGCCACGATTCTTGAAATAATGCTACTTTTGTCATGAAATATAAATATGTAAATATGAGCATGCCTGGTTCTTCAAATAGCTGTGTGGTTGAAAATAAACATATGGAGTGTTTTGATGTGTTGACAGAAGCGGAAAAGGAGCACCTGGAAAAAAATACCATCAGAATTGTGTACAAGAAAGGGGAGGTGATTGCCAAACAAGGTTCGTTTGCATCTCATGTCATATTTTTGGAGAAAGGGCTGGTGAAAGTATTTATTGGCGGAACTTCAAAGGATTTGATTTTAAAGATTATCCCGGCCAGTCACTTTATTGGATTATCCAGCATTTATGAGGGGAACAATGTATTTATTTATTCAGCATCAACCTATATTGATTCTGAAGCCAAACTGATTGATTTAAGTGTGTTTAAACAACTGCTCATGTCGAATCCTGACTTTGCATTCAAAATGTTTAACATACAAAACGAAAATGCAGCCCAGGTATACGGTCGGTTTTATTGTTTAACACGAAAACAGTCCGCAGGGTTGGTAGCCGATTTGTTGATTTGCTTATCTGACCGGGTATTTAAAACAAAGAGTTTTTTATTGCCAATTAGCCGCAATGATTTGGCCGATCTTACAGGCTTGTCGGTGGAGAGCGTTATGCGTATTATGAAAGATTTTAAAGATGATGGAATAATCAGTACCAAAGGGAAGCAGATCAGTGTACTGGAGCCGGATTTGCTCCTTAAAATCAGCAAGTTCGGATAGAAAAAAAGCTCCCGATTTAGGAGCTTTCTTTGTCTAAGTGTTTACCAAAAAATATTTTACACTAGCAACCACCACTTTCGCCAGATGAGGTATGAGCGGATTGATCCGGATTTTTTTCATACATTAAAGGATAATTCATTTCCCAATTTTTCCAGCCATCACTCAGGTAATAAACTTTTTTATACCCTAATTTTTTTAATGTGCAGGCAGCCAGTATGCTTCGCTTTCCTTTTTTGCAATAAATAATAATTTCTTCCTCTTTTTCAGGCATATACAGCATAGCCTCATCCCAAAACGCCTTGTTATCGATCTTAAATTCGAGAACCCCCCGTGGAATATTTACCGCACCAGGAATATAACCCGCATTGAATTCGGCGGGTTCGCGTGTATCTATTAGCAAAATCATATCGCCATTATCAATTTTGGTGTGGAGTTGTTCAGCCGTAATTCCCTGGGTTGTTTCTATGGCCTCGGCAACTATTTCGTCCACATTATTATAATTACTTTTCTGTTGACAGGAATAAACAAGAACCAGTATTCCCATCATGCCAATAAGTTTTATGATTATTTTTTTCATCTTATTATAGTTTTAAATTGGGCCTGATTTATTTTTTCTGACCTTTTAATTTCTTGTTTTTTACTTTGGTTTCTGTTTCATGAAGCGCATTTAGTACAAGTTCTTCAAGTTCCTCATGGCTTTGGCGGGTGCGGCCCACTGGTCGGATTTTTAACCCTGTCACTTCAACAGCTTCTTCCACAATGTCCTTTACATCCTCATCATCAACTACCTCCCAACCAGTTATCATTGCCTTAAGGTTTGAAGTTAAAGTATGACCGGTGGTGATGAGATACAGGTGAATGATGAGGAAGGTTAGTAGTAAATAGGCCCCCATGGTATGAATGATGGCCACTGTTTCCAGGCTTTCGATTTCAAACTCCAGGATTGGATAATTGAAATACATATACATCAGCCCTGTAATCACCATGGTAGGTATGATCACAATTTTGAGGGCAAAGTAGGTAATCCTTTGTAATGGATTTAGTTTGCTAAGGGTTCTTTTTTTTACAGGATGGGGTGCATGAGCGAATATTCCCACCAGGTAATAATCCAGTTGAGCCTTCATGTTTTTTGCTGTGGGAAGGTATTGTTTCCACTCATCGGTTGTAACATGCCAAAAAATGGCAAAAACAATTAGGACGAGGAAAGCCCATGCCGATATATTGTGAATGGCCACGGCTTGACTGTATTCAAAAAAATGAGTTGTTCCATGAATGTCGAATCCTGTGATTAACAGAGCAAATATTAGTAATGATTGCCCCCAATGCCAGAAACGTTCGAATTTTTTATATAGATATACTTTTTTCATTGGTGATTTATTAAGGGTTATCGATTTTGCATTTTCCTCCAAAAACAATCCTGCAAAAGGCATGGAAAGCTATACCAATAATCGAGACCAGGATAAATGAAACTCCTGCGGTTTCCACAATGGGATTGAAGTCGCGACCTGGAAGGTAAAAGTCGTTCAGCGAAGCCAGTCGGCTATTTGGGCGCGAGTGGCAATCAATGCATTTTAGTGATTCGTTTGCCGGAGAAACCTGATGGTTTAAAGGCCAATACATTTCTGTTTCAACAAATCCATATTCTCCACTATAGGGCATACCGCACGCTGCCATACCTAATTCTGCAGCCTTATTCCAATCAAAATCTGTCCAATAAGCTCCCTTCCCACTTTCTTTATCCCAAAGTTTAGGTTGTATTAAAGTCATATTTACTGTGTCGTAGATTTGTTTTCCCCGATGTACTTTAACCGGCCATATTTTTGCCGGAGCATGGCTTTTTTGATGGGTACCTTTATCGTTGTACGATCCATACAATGTATTCATCTGTACTGGAATTGTTGTAATTTTATCAGTAATTAACTGGTGATTGGCGATACCGTTAAACCAGAAATACTCTGGAATTACATGGTCATTATAAACGAAATTCCCCTTTATTGATAGATAATTGTGGTTGCCATCAGCATCATTTTCATGCATGGGGTTTCCATGTTCGTCTAACCGTCCGGCGGTTGACCAATCCCAAATCATTTTGGTGCCATTGGCTTTGGCATATTCTGGTATGTGGCAGGTTTGGCAAGCCACCCTTAATCCATGTTCATTCAGAATAGTGCTTTGATGAGGTTTATCGGTATGACATTGTTCGCATGTGGTTCTGTTTTTATTTTCTGAGGAGAGTGCATACACTTTTCCCGGGATTTGGTGTTTTTCAGTAATATGGCAATCGACACAACTCATGTTTTCGCCATCGGTCGTCATGTGTACATCTACCTCACGCGAGCAATCGAGCATGGCTATATCCAGGTCTCCATGTTTTACGTTGTTGCCCCCGCCTCCTAAAAAATGGCAAACCCCACAATTTTCACGCCCTGGAGATCCTACATGCTGCGATACATAGTTTAAGTTAACCGATTCGGCAGGATAGCCTGCTCCACCAGGTTTCTTTTTATAGGTACCTGTTTTATCATGGCAAACCAAACAATCGATGTTGAGAGGATCAGTAAAATCAAATGAGCTGTCAGTCCATCCATATCCAATATGACAGCGGGTACAGGTGGCTTCACTTCCTGTGATTCCAATACAAAAATTATTGATAATATTAGCCTTTCCAAGCGATACTACTCCTTTTCCTTCAAGCATTTCGCTGCGCCTCCAATGCCAGTGAGATGTGGCCATAATTTCCTTATCCCGCTCTGTATGACACGACAAACAGGCTGCCGTTGCATCATGGGCACTCGCAAATGGTTGCTGTAAAATCGCGAATTTCGAGTGGTCAGCAGAAGGATTATTGGTATTACCTGATTTATATACATACTCATTCATCGGGAAAGATCTGATGCTATCCCTATTTGTTCCATTATTGGCAAATAACCAATGGGTGGTGCAAAAAAGGGCAACAATTAAGGTCAATTTTTTCATGGACTTACAATTATAGATTCCTGGCACAAATGTACTGTGACCACATTTCACACAAAGGTTGTTGCATATGATGTTACGCCTCAAAAAACATGATTTGCATCAGGAATGTATGGTAGCGGATTAATATGTTTATCTTTGTATGCAAAATAGTAAAGTCTTGAGTAACATAGTTGAGCGGATAAAAACCAGTTGTACTGTTTCTAATATTAGTTGCAGTTGCTTCGATCACCTGACCGAAGAACAAAAGGAGCTCGTGGAGAGAAATCAGGTTTTGGTGGAGTATAAAAAGGGTGAAGTAATTGTAAAACAAGGAACTTTTACCAGTCACATTCTGTATATCTGCGAGGGATTAGTTAAGGTGTTTTACGAAGAAGGCGATCAGTCACTCATTTTGAGAATTGCCTCACCAAAAAGCCTTATCGGATTGACATCGTTACCGACCAATCAGAACATTTTCCAATATACAGCATCGGCCTATGTTAACACAACCGTTAAACTGATCGACATTAATATTATACGAAAGCTTATTCTGGAGAATGGCAGATTTGCTACAGCAATTATCGATGTATTGAGCGAGGTAGCTATGCAGAAAAACGGACGCTTTTTTTGTTTGAATCACCGTCAGGCATTCGGAAAACTGGCAGATATTATTCTTTGTTTGGCTGGAAATATATTTAAAACGGATAAGTTTGAATTGTTGCTCAGCAGAAAAGAATTAGCCGAATTATCGGGAATGTCTACAGAAAGCGTTATCAGAACGTTAAAAAGTTTTCAGGATGATGGTCTGATTCGAATGAATGGTAAAACTTTTGAAGTGATAGATCCTGAAGGGTTAATGAAGATTTGCCATTTGGGGTAGAATAATCTGCAACCTCACAATCTATCCACTCCTTTATAATAAGCCAAATAAATTGCTGTACTACAGAAATAGTACCGCACCTTATTTACTGTATTCAAAATTTCTCTTCCTTTCAAGTTAGAAATCCTCGACTCCTGTGGGATTCATTGTAATTAATCAATAATCTTGTTTTCACAGAGATAGCTTCCTGTTGTTGGTTTGAAATACAATAGACAAGAGGTGTGCGAGGTGGACTTCAGGTCAATGTCTCCGAATTTACAATCCAGCTTCTAAATTAAAATATTTCTTCAAAAATATATTGGAAAATGAAATTAATAGAACTATTGTTCATTATCTTTGCAGCGAACTATTGATTAATAAAATATGAGTCCAAGAATTAAAGTGCTGCGAAAAGTGCTAAGCCCCCCAATCATCAAAGGTTTCAAACCCTATGGTTTACAAGCAGGTCTGCAGCATCCTGAGCTTGTCAATTTATTATACGAAGAATATGAAGCCCTGCGCTTAAGCGATTACGACAAACTTAACCATCATCAGGCATCCATTCTGATGGGCGTTTCCAGACCAACCTTTACCAGAATTTACGCTTCGGCACTTCAAAAAGTGGCCAAAGCAATGGTTGAGGGGAGACAAATTTCAATTGAAGGAGGCAAGGTTTACTTCGACAGCGACTGGTATCAATGCAGTAATTGTAATTGCTATTTCAACAATCCACAAAAAGATCAGGTGATTGAAAACTGCCCGCTGTGTGGCCATCATCAGATTATTCGGTTTGATTTTGTGAATGAATCAGAGGATGACCACCTAACGAATTGCGAAGACTTTTGTGTATGTCCCGGCTGTGGGTTTGAGAAGAAGCATCGGTTCGGAGATCCCTGCAATCAGCAAACATGTCCGGAATGCAACCATCTTATGATACGTAAAAAGAGTACAGACCCCAAAAAACAGAAAAACAAAAAACCATGAAAATAGCCATTGCTTCAAACGGAAATACCCTGGAATCGACCTTAGACTTAAGTTTTGGGCGTTGTGCCTACTTTGTAATTTATGATAGTGAAAGCAAAGCGATGGAGTTTATTCCCAATCCCAACAGAGATTTGGAAGAAGGAGCAGGTCCCGCTTCGGTGAACATCATTGCATCACGAAATACCAACAAAATTATATCAAGTGAGTTTGGTGTAAAAATCAAACCCCTGCTCGATAGCCTGAAAATCCAAATGATTGTACTTAAACAACCTACGAAAACGATTCAGCAAATCATCGATATGTTAAATCACTAATAATAAAGCCATGCCAAAACTTGATAGAACAGGTCCTGAAGGAGAAGGTTCTCAAACAGGACGTAAATTGGGAAAATGCAGCAATGCAACTGACAAAGAAAAACTGGAAAAACTCGGCAAGGGAATGGGGAAAAAACGAAATTCTTTGGGAGAGTTTGGAGAAGGTAAACGCCTTAAAAGCGGATTAAAATAATTTTTGAAATAAGGTTATTTAAAATAAATCAATGAAAAAAAGAATCGCAATACCAATGGCAGGGAACATGCTATCAGAACATTTTGGCCATTGCCAGCAATTTGCCTATGTTGATGTTGAAAACAACATCATTACAAACATCGTTATGATGGATCCCCCAGAACATCAACCCGGAACTTATCCCCGTTGGGTGGCTGACCATGGCGCAACCGACGTAATTGCCGGAGGAATGGGCCCCATGGCCGTAAACCTGTTCAACGAAGCAGGGGTAAATGTTTTTGTAGGTGCACCCTTGGATACACCTACCAATCTGGTCAATAATTTTCTGGCAGATAAGCTTAGCCTTAGCGCCAATTATTGTGACCACCATGGCGACCACGAACATGCTCATGACAATTGCCACTAATAAAAGGTGAAAATTGATTCCGAATACGGTGATAATGAGAAAATTCGATCGAAAAAACCAGACTTAATTATGACTAACCACAGTCCTGTTAGGATTGCGATCGCAAGTGGCAAAGGAGGAACCGGAAAAACTACCCTGGCTACCAATCTGGCAGCATATATTGCCGAACAGGAAGAAGTTGTATTGGTTGACCTGGATGTTGAAGAACCGAATTCAGGCCTGTTTTTCAAAGGTGACCTGATTCATGAGGAGTCGAATGTTAAAATGACCCCTCAATGGGATGAACCAAAATGTACCTTCTGTGGCCTGTGTCAGAAAGTGTGCAATTTTCATGCAGTTCTCCAACTTGGTCCAACAATCCTTGTTTTTCCCGAATTATGTCATAGCTGTTATGCATGTTCTGAGTTGTGCCCTACCGATGCATTGCCAATGATTTCAAAGAGAACCGGAAAACTCAGTGATTTAAGGATAAATAACCTTCATTTTGTCGAAAGTCGGTTGGATGTAGGAGAAGAACAGGCAGTACCTACGATTTCAAAAACAAAGCAATACAGCAATGAAAATTATACTCATCTAAGAATCGAAATTGACGACTGCCCGCCAGGCATTTCCTGCCCGGTAATTGAAGCAACCAAAAATGCCCATTTTGTAATTTTAATAACCGAACCTACCCCTTTTGGTCTGCACGATTTAACCCTGGCTGTAGAAACCATGCGCGCACTTAAAAAACCAATGGGTGTGGTGGTTAACCGCTATGGAATAGGTAATGAGGCAGTAATTGACTATTGCCAAAAAGAAAATATCACCATTCTGGCAAAAATTCCCAACAGCCGCAGAATAGCCGAGCTCTATTCATCAGGGAAGTTAATCTACCAGGAAATCCCGGAGGTAAAAGAATTATTAAGCACCATTCTTGACTACTGTTTGAAAGTATCGAAAGGAGGCATTGCATGAAAGAAATAGTTATTATCTCAGGAAAAGGAGGAACAGGAAAAACATCTATTACGGCTTCATTTGCCGTTCTGGGGGGAAACAATGTCGTGGTTGCCGATTGCGATGTGGATGCTGCTGACATGCACTTGCTTATGCAACCTGATTTTGATTTTTCAGAAGATTTCTACAGTGGCGAACTGGCAACCATTGATAATAACATTTGCATTCGTTGCAACAAATGTGCACAGGTATGCCGCTTTGGTGCGATAGCAATTAGAAACATGCAATACGTAATTGATGCTTTAAGTTGCGAGGGTTGCGGCTATTGCGCCCGTGTATGTCCCACAAAGGCCATTACCAACAAAAACCGTCTGGCTGGAAAGTGGTATATCTCGAACATAAAAACCGGAAGTATCATGGTACATGCCCGGTTGGGGATTGGTGCCGACAATTCGGGCAAACTGGTAGCCAAGGTAAAAAACGAAGCCAGGGATATCGCATTTGAAGAACGGAAAGACATTATTCTGGTTGATGGCTCTCCGGGAGTAGGCTGTCCGGTAGTCTCATCACTATCGGGGGCCAACTTTGTTGTATTGGTTACAGAACCCTCTGTTTCGGGTCTCCACGACTTAAAACGCGTTTACGAACTCGTGAAAAAATTCAACATAAAAGCCGCTTGCATTATCAACAAATCGGATGTTAATCCAAAAAAACGGGATGAAATTGTTGGGTTTTTAGCAGAAGAAAACATCGTTCATCTGGCTGATTTGCCGTATGATGAAAACTTCACCAGGGCCATGACACAAGGACAAACCATTGTAGAATATGATCAGAACAGGATAAAACCCCTGCTGACTGCAAGCTGGGAAAGAATAAAACAATTGGTAATTACTTAAAATCACTATAGATGAAATTAGCATTTACAGCTAAAGGCACAGAATGGGATTCGATGATGGATCCACGGTTTGGAAGAACACAGTTTATCGTTATTTACGATGATCATAATCAAATACTTACCTCATTTAACAACAGTGCTGTGGAGCATGAGGCCCACGGCGCAGGAACTGCAACGGCACAAAAAATATTTGAACTAAGCCCCGATGTTTTGATAACAGGAAATGGGCCGGGTAGTCATGCAGTTCAGGCACTCAAACAGATCAACATGCGGATTTTTACTGAAGCCCACAATATGACAATTAAACAAGCCTTTGAAAAGTATAAAAACGGGGAGCTTAACGAAATCTAACAGCCATAACTGTTCTGAAAACGAATCGTTTGAAACAAAAAGGTAATTAAAACAACGAAATAAAACCCCGAAAGGGAATCAAATTATAACCAAAAACTATTAAAATGAATACGAATGACAAAGGTTTCAACACCAAGTTAATCCATGCAGGAGCATTTGAAGATGAATTCGGAAGTGCCACAGTACCCATTTATCAAACATCAACTTTCAAATTCAAGACTGCACAAGAGGGGGCCGATTGCTTTTCAGGAAAAAGCAATGGGTATATTTACACCCGCATCGGAAACCCTACCATCAAGGCATTCGAGCAAAATATTGCTTCACTCGAGAATGGATATGATGGAATTGCTACCAGTTCAGGAATGGGCGCTATCAGCAGTGTTTACATGGCCTTGCTCGGAGCCGGAAGCCATATTGTAAGTTCCGATGCCGTCTATGGTCCCGCAAGGGGTGTTCTTGAACAGGATTTTTCCCGTTTCAATGTAGAAGCCACCTTTGTAAATACTTCTAAACTTGAAAACATTGTTTCGGCCATAAAACCCAATACCAAAGTTTTATATATTGAAACTCCGGCGAATCCAACCATGGAAATTACGGATATCATGGCTTGTTCAAAAATCGCAAAAGAACACAACCTTATTCTCGTGGTCGACAATACATTTTGCTCTCCATACCTGCAAAAGCCACTCGATTTAGGAGCAGATGTGGTACTACACTCGATTACTAAATTTATCAATGGACATGCAGATATTGTTGGAGGAGTCATCGTTGCCAAAGATCCGGAAATCTACAAAAAGATCAGACATTCGATGGTGTACATGGGTTGCAACATGGATCCCACACAGGCATTTATGGTATTAAGGGGAGTTAAAACACTGGCTATCCGCATCGATCGTACCCAGGAAAGTGCGATGAAAGTGGCTGATTATTTGGAGTCACATCCAAAAGTAGCCTGGATTAAATATCCCGGATTAACATCGCACCCACAATATGAATTGGCTAAAACCCAAATGAAAGGTTTTGGTTCGATGATGAGTTTTGGGCTTAAAGGAGGCTACGCAGCAGGCCAAAAACTAATGGATCATGTACATCTGGCTACCCTGGCTGTTTCATTGGGAGGCGTGGAAACACTTATTCAACATCCGGCTTCCATGACCCATGCTGCTGTTAGCAAAGAAAACAAAATAGCAGCAGGAATTACCGATGATTTAGTCAGGTTTTCAGTTGGCATTGAAGATGCAGAAGATATTATTGATGATTTAAAACACGCATTGGATACAATTTAAAAACGCATCTGATTATATTTGGTATTTTTGCTCATCAACCGGATACTATGAAGCAAAAATACAACCGACGTCTTTTTTTAAAATTCATCGCCGCTTTTATGGGATTGTTGTTTCTTGGTTTATGGCAACGAATGGTGGACAGCAAATCGAAAAATAAAACCAAAAAACCGGCTGTGGTGCCATTGGCCGGTTTAACGGGTGTGAATTTTTTTGAAGAATTTATTGTGATCAAAAAGGATGACCAATTTGAGGTATTGTCGTCCAAATGTACCCATCTGGGTTGTAGAATCGATCAGCAGTCGCAGGATAAACTGATGTGCCCGTGCCATGGATCATCGTATAAATTAAACGGTCAGGTGGTTACCGGACCAGCCGTAAAACCCTTGCCTCAGTTGGCCTACCAGATTAATACCGATCAACAAACCCTGACCGTGGAACTATGATTAAGCCACTTCATAAACTCATCACCAAAACCACTTTCGGTCAAATAAGTCTGGCCTTGTTGATTATTTGTGTTGTCTCCGGAATTTTTCTGATAGTGCCTTATAATGTCAACGATGCCTATGGTTCCATCAGTTTCCTGATGCTAACCAATCCGGCGGCTTCGCTTTTTCGAAACATACACTACTGGAGTGCCCAGTTTTTTCTGCTTTTCACAGTGATCCATTTATACGATCATTTTACCCGTAAAAAGGCCATCAAGCTCAATATGGCGTTGTGGTTCCGGCTTACCATCGGAGTGCTGATTATCTTTCTGGCCATGATCACCGGGTTTATTTTAAAAGGCGATGCCGATGCCGGTCAGGCACAAAGAATTTTCTCGGGATTGGTTACCCGAATTCCGTTGTTTGGAGAAATGATCCGCCAGACATTTCTTGGAGATGGCGAAAGTCTCCAGCTCATTTATGTTCACCACATTGCTACCTTCACTATTTTTATCATCATTGTTGTGATGGAGCATGCCCCAACCATCTGGCCCCGGTTGCGCGATTTTGTAATAACCATGACATCCATTTTGATATTGAGCGTTTTGCTGATGGTCCCCCTTCACGATGGGTTAAGCCTGGTAGTAAAAGGACCCTGGTATTTCGTTGGATTTCAGGAAATCCTGCATTTGATTACCCATCCGGGCTATTCCTTGATCATCGTATTGTTGTTGCTGTTTCTGCTATTTATGGTACCGCTTTCGCGGAATAAAGGATGGCTGCCCAAACGGTTATTGCTCTTTTTCACTTTGGTTTATTTGTTTCTTACTGTAATCGGTTATTTTTTCAGGGGAGCCAACTGGCAGTGGCAATGGCCCTGGAAATCAAATGAAATCAGTGCTGTATATAATCCCGTTAAAACCGCTGACTGGCAGGTTTTGGGTTTGTTTTCAAAAACTTCTGACACCTTACCGGAGGTTATTCTGGGCAGAAACGAAAGCTGTTTGATTTGTCACCAGGGGATGACCGGATTTTCAAAATCGCATAATCCTCAGGCCGTTGGCTGCTATTCGTGTCATGGAGGCAATCCGTTTTCACCCGATAAAGAGGCGTCGCATCAGGGTATGCGGCTCATCCCCGGAAATCTGGTGGATGCCGGACAATCGTGTGGAACCACACAATGTCACCAACAAATCACTTCACGCATCAACAATGGATTGATGGCCAATTTAAGTGGCATGATCAGTGTCGACAGGTTTGTGTTCGACGAAATTCCATCTCCTGATGAGCTTACCTCAGTAGATGAATTACACCATTCCCCGGCTGATGAACATTTACGAAATATGTGTGTAACCTGTCATTTGGGAAACCCAAAAACCGAAACAGGGCCCATTACCAATGAAAGCAGGGGAGGAGGTTGCCTGGCCTGTCATCTCAATTACAATGAAGCAGGCAGCGGCCTGAGCCAACTTGCCGTTGACCGCAAAAACCATCCCGATTATCTGAAAATCCATCCATCCATCGATTTAAAAGTCAGCAACAACCACTGTTTCGGATGCCATAACCGATCGGGAAGGATTTCGACCAATTATGAAGGCTGGCATGAAACACTGTTGAACCCGGATGAATTGCCCGCCAAGCACTCTTATCGCATCATTGACCAAACCAGGGTTTTTACGTACATTCAGGAAGATGTGCACCATAAATTAAAAATGGATTGCATCGACTGCCATAATTCCTATGAGTTGATGGGTGATGATACGCGTTATGCCCATCAGGAACAACAGGTGGATATTGCATGTGCGGATTGTCATCGCACCAAAGCAGATCATACGGTTACTTATGCTCAATTGGATCAGGAGTCGGCAATCATCGCGGGACTCAGATATTCTGATATTTCGAATCAGGTGTTTTTAACTACTGAAAAGCGGAACAAGGCACTCATTAACACCGAAGTCAGGAACGATACCATGTGGATGCATGGAAAAAACCGGGATACAGTTTATGCTTTGCGTCCTCCGAATGCAATTTGTACCTATGGAAAAGCCCACGATGAGGTGAGTTGCAATGCCTGCCATTCGGCCTGGGCACCAAGCTGCATCGGCTGCCACAATGCCTACGACGAAAATGAACCGGGCTATAACATGGTTAAAAACATTGAAAAACAAGGGAGTTGGGTGGAATATGTTGGCGAATACAATGCCGGGTTGCCAGCCCTGGGAATCAGAAAAACGGAATCCGGGCAGGAAATAATTCCGGTGGTGCCCGGAATGGTGCTGACCATCGACTTGGCCAGCTACACCAAAGATAAACACGATTCGTTGCTCTTTAAGCGGTTGTTTGCCCCGGCGGCACCCCATACCACAGCCGCTAAAGGCCGTTCATGCGTTTCATGTCACAACAATCCCGAAGCATTGGGTTACGGAAAAGGAACGCTTACCTACGTGATCGATGATGGCCAGGGCATTTGGAAATTCAATTCGCATTATAAAAACAACTCCCACGACGAACTTCCTGAAGATGCCTGGGTGGGATTTCTGGATGATAGAAAAGGACAGGTGGTTTCTACCCGCACCGATGTATTCCCTTTTTCGGTCGATCAGCAAAAGGCCATCCTCACTGTTGGGGCTTGCTTAACCTGCCACGACGAAAAAAGTGCTATTATGGTACAAAGTGTAGTGAATTTTGATTCATTGGTGAAAACCGTTTCACCAAAATGCGTGCTGCCTGTTTGGTAAAACAATGACTTTTTTTGGATTTCAGGTGAAGTGCTGAGACAATTTCATTTTTTTTAAGACTTGTTTCTTTGAACTTTAGCTTATTTTCGCAAAAAATTTCATGCATGAAAAGTGATAGCCTGGTTATTATACCAACTTTTAACGAAAAAGAAAATATTGAACGCATCATCCGCAAGGTGTTTAGTCTGGATAAAGACTTTGATATACTGATAGTTGAGGACAACAGCCCGGATGGTACGGCAGAGATTGTTCGTAAGTTGATAAAGGAGTATCCTGACCGTCTTTTCATGCACGAACGGAAGGGTAAACTGGGGTTGGGTACGGCTTACATAGCCGGATTTAAATGGGGTCTGGAACGCGAGTATGATTATTTATTCGAGATGGATGCCGATTTTTCGCACAACCCGGAGGATTTAATCAAACTCTATGAAGCCGCTTCTAAACCAGGCAATGATGCCGCCATTGGCTCCCGCTATATTACTGGTGTAAATGTGGTAAACTGGCCTATGGGCAGGGTACTGATGTCGTATTATGCATCCATGTATGTGCGCGCTGTCACGGGTTTGAGTATCATGGACACCACGGCTGGTTTTATGTGCTGGACCAGGCGTTTACTTGAAAATATCGAACTCGACCGGGTTAAATTCGTGGGTTATGCATTTCAGATAGAAATGAAATTCACCGCCGTTAAACTCGGATTCAACGTGGTTGAAGTACCAATCATCTTTACCGACCGCACGGAAGGAACCTCCAAAATGAACAAAAGCATCTTTCGTGAAGCCATTCTTGGCGTCATGGATTTGCGTTTGCGTAGTATCTTGGGAAAAATTAAACCGATTAAAGCCATCTAAACGAAATGAATTTACCTAAAAAAGTCATCATTGGTGCTTCCATTGTAAACGAGAACCGAACATTTTTTGGCTGGGTCACCATCGAAAATGGGCTGATAACCTCCGTGAATGAAGGATCACCAGATGCGCATCAGGATTTTTCAGGTTTTGAATTAATTGATGCCAAAGGGCTTACCTTGCTCCCCGGTGTGATTGACGACCAGGTTCACTTTCGTGATCCGGGACTGACCTACAAAGGCGATCTGTCAACCGAAAGTAAAGCCGCTGTAGCTGGTGGAGTTACCAGTTTTATGGACATGCCAAATACCATTCCCAATTGTCTTACGCAGGAATTGCTGGAGGAAAAATACAAACATGCCGCCGGGGTTTCTTCTGCCAACTACAGTTTTTACATGGGCGCCTCCAACGACAACCTGGATGAGGTGGTAAAAACTAATCCTGCCAATGTATGTGGTATCAAAGTGTTTATGGGTTCATCAACCGGAAACATGCTGGTCGACAAAGAGGAAACCTTAAACGGGATTTTTAAGCTGGCCCCAACACTGGTAGCCGTTCATTGCGAGGATGAAGCCACCATCTTAAAGAATCAGGTTGAATATGCCGCCCGCTATGATGAAAAGGCGCCAACCAGCATCCATCCCGAAATACGGTCTGAGGAAGCGTGTTATCTGTCTTCCGCGAAAGCGGTAAAACTGGCCAAAAAAAATGGAACCCGATTGCACATCCTCCATCTATCTACAGGCCGCGAAATGGAGCTTTTTGATAATAAACTACCACTTTCAGAGAAAAAGATAACCGCAGAAGTTTGTGTTCATCACCTTTGGTTTTCCGATGCAGATTATGATGTAAAAGGCAACATGATCAAATGGAACCCTGCAATTAAAAAGGCATCTGACCGTGAGGCGCTTCTACAGGCCGTGATGGAAAACAAAATAGATGTTATCGCCACCGACCATGCACCCCATACCCTCGAAGAAAAGGAGCGACCCTATTTTAAAGCCCCTTCCGGTGGACCAATGGTGCAACATTCGCTGGTGGCCATGTTGGAATTGGCCCGGCAGGGAAAGATATCCATCGAAAAGGTGGTGACCATGATGTGTCATCATCCGGCAGAATTGTTCAGGGTGAATAACCGGGGATACATCCGAAAAGGCTATGCTGCCGACCTGGTTTTGGTCGATCTTAATCGCCCGTGGACGGTGACTAAAAATAACGTACTCTATAAATGCGGGTGGTCGCCCATGGAAGATATCAGGTTTCACGCCCAGGTGGTTTCTACTTTTGTTAACGGGCAACTGGCCTGTCAAAATGGAGAAGTAAATCCCATGGTAAGAGGTGAGCGACTCACTTTTAACAGGTAACCAATGTTTTGTGAATGATGAGAAAAATATTCTACCTGCTTTTTATTTTCCTGCTATTTAATGCTTGTCAAAACCGCTCAGTTCCCAATCAGGGATTGGAGGTGGTGTCTGCTTTTTCGGATGGATCGGTCAAAATTGACCGCAGATATACTACCCTCAACGGTGTTAAAACATCCAACTATCAACGCGAATTTTACAACGATGGTCAGCTTTACAAGGAAGGCCCTTTAAAAAATGAAAAACCTGACGGCTTGTGGAAATCCTATTATCAAAATGGAACCCTCTGGAGTGAAGGCGAATTTGATCAGGGAGTTAGAAATGGAATCTCACGTACCTTCCATGAAAATGGAAGCCTCTACTATGAAGGAACTTACGACCATGCGAAAAAGACCGGTCTATGGAAGTTTTTCCGTCCCGATGGTTCAATGATTAAAGAAATTGATTTCCCGAAGAAGTAGCCCTAACTTCTATGTTTACTTTGTCGTCATTTCCAGATAAACCGGCAGGTGATCGCTGAATCCCCCATAGTATTTCTTCCCTGAGGCGGTTCTGCTGGGTCGTGCTTCTCCGTTTTTCGGTTTAAACAACAAATAATCGTGTTTGATCACGGTTTGTTTGTCAGCATTTA
The DNA here is from genome assembly GCA_030690365.1 of Bacteroidales bacterium. Classification (GTDB taxonomy): domain Bacteria; phylum Bacteroidota; class Bacteroidia; order Bacteroidales; family F082; genus UBA6244. The sequence goes on from JAUYGX010000042.1 coordinate 51,953, forward strand.
CTTTGATGCCTCCGGCACCCGTGAGCATAGCGGTCGACACGATGATCTGATCGAACATATCCCATGTTTTATAGTAAAGCGATCCTTCACCATTTTTGTAAATAGCCAGCGACAGGTTATATAAAGTTTTTGGAGCCGGATTTGGAACCACTTCTCTGGCCTGCAACTGATTTGTCATTGACGGATCAATTGGGTTGTCGTTTAAATCGCCTGCAATCAGGATGTTGGCATCAGGATTGACCTTCATGATAGAGTCGGTAATGGTTTTGATCAAACTAGCTATATACTCTCTGGAAGGTTCGGTTTCGGCTTGTCCGCCCCAACGGCTCACCCAGTGGTTAACAAATACATGAAGGGTGTCGTGTGCGTTCACGAGTCCCTTGCTGTAAAGGATATCGCGGGTTTTGTTGTGGGGATTTTCAGGAACCACCACCGGGATAAATCTGCTTTTAAGCGGTTTGAACTTGTTTGGTTGGTACAATAAAGCAACGTCAATGCCGCGTTCATCAGGGCTGTCTTTATGAATTATATTGTAACCGGCCTTTTGCATCACAGGTGTACTGATAAGCTTCTCTACCACCCATCTGTTTTCAACTTCGCATAAGCCAAACAATGAGGGAAACCCTGTGGGGTCGATATCGCTCATTATCTTGCTCAACTGTTCGAGTTTGTGATTGTAACGTTCTGTATTCCATGGATTATCATCGGTTGGTAAAAAATCTTCATCGTTGATGTTGGGATCGTTTATGGTGTCGAACAGGTTTTCCACATTGTAAAAAGCAAAGCTGATAGCAGTGGTTTTGCGCGAACAATTGGTAAAGGTGAACAGGAATGAGGCTACAAATACCAACAGGATACTTTTTGATTTCATTTTTTAATGTATTAAAGATGAATATTTTATTTCAATCTGATTTAGTCGTTTTTTATTTTACTAATTTCTCTTCGGTCTTTTTTTGTAGGACGGCCTGTACCCCGGTCCCTTTGCTCGGTTTTCATCTCGTGCATAAATTCCAGTCGTTCGTATTCTTCAGGCGGAGTTAAATCCCGCATCAGTTCAGGAACCAATTTAGCCGCCACACGGTTTTTGGCAGGCTGGAGTACTTCAACCATCTTTTTTATTCCGGGCTGTTGTACTTCAATTATTTCACCAGCTTTAACTTCCCGTGAAGGCTTGGCATTCTGCCCGTTAATCTTTACTTTGCCACCACTACAGGCATCGCCAGCCTGCGACCTGGTTTTATATAGCCTGACAGCCCAAAGCCACTTATCGATTCTAACGGCATCCATAATCATTATTTTTTTCTGAAATACAACTGAATTGGAACGCCAGTGTAGTTATAATGCTGGCGCAACTGGTTCTCCAGAAAACGTCTGTAGCTGTCCTTCATATCTTCGGGCAGGTTGCAGAAGAACACAAATTGAGGGGTGGCCGTCTTGAGTTGCATGATAAATTTAATTTTTAAATAACGGCCCCGACTTCCCATAGGAGGCGGATTGTTTTCGATGATAGGCAACAACAGATCGTTTAGTTTTGAAGTGGTAATTTGTTGTTTTCTGCGTTCGTACACATCTTTGGCTAATTCAAGTACCTTGAAAATGCGTTGTTTTTCGGTAACGGAAGTGAAAACAATGGGTACATCTGTAAAAGGTGCAATTTTGGCCTTGATGTCCTGTTCAAATTTAAGGTGGGTATTGTGCTTTTATCAATCAGATCCCACTTGTTAACCACCACCACAATGCCTTTTTTGTTTTTTTCGGCCAGGTGGAAAATGTTAATATCCTGTCGTTCAATCCCGTTTTCGGCATCAATCATTACCACGCAAACATCTGAGTTTTCGATGGCCCGTATCGACCTTAAAGTAGAATAGAATTCGATGTTCTCGAAAACCTTTCCTTTTTTACGTAAACCAGCGGTGTCCACCAGCATAAAATCGTGACCAAAAGCCTTGTAGCGGGTATAAATGGAATCGCGTGTGGTACCTGCAATGGGAGTAACAATGTTGCGTTCGTCACCCAACAGGGTGTTCACCAGCGATGATTTGCCCACGTTTGGACGGCCTACAAAAGCAATGCGGGGTAGTTCGGTGTCGAACTCTTCCATTTTCATGGTTTCGAATACCTTGACTACATCATCGAGCAGATCGCCGGTGCCACTTCCGTTGGAAGAAGAAATGGGATAAATATCGCCCAGGCCCAATGAATAAAACTCACTTGTGTTACCGGTTTGATTGGGTTCGTCGATTTTGTTGACCACCAGGAAAACCTTTTTTTTGGATTTGCGCAACAGATTGGCCACGTCCTCATCCAGTGGGGTCAGGCCTTCGCGACCATCTACCACAAAGGCGATACCTTGCGCTTCTTCGATGGCGAAAACCACTTGTTTTCGTATCTCGCCTTCAAAAGTATCGTCGGAGCCATGCACGTATCCACCGGTATCGATCACCGAAAATTCATACCCGTTCCAGTCGCTTTTTCCATACAGGCGATCGCGGGTAACGCCACTTTCCGATTCAACAATGGCCTCACGGCTTTGAATCAAACGGTTGAAGAGGGTCGATTTCCCTACATTTGGTCTGCCAACTATGGCCAATATATTGCTCATTGATTAAAGGGTATTTACAGGTTGTTAAAAGTAAGTTTAATGATCGTAACCAAAACGTGAAAGTGCATTGTCGTCGTCGCGCCAATCCTTGTTTATTTTTACCGAAAGCTCGAGGTATACTTTCTTTTCGATAAAATTCTCAATATCGATGCGGGCCTGGGTTCCTAATTTTTTAATGGCCGCCCCCTGATGCCCAAGGATAATGGCCTTTTGTGATTCGCGGCTAACAAAAATGGTAGCGTAGATGCGATCGATTTTAGTGTCCTCCTTATAATCGTCGATCACGATTTCCACCGAGTAAGGAATTTCTTTTTTAAAGTTTAAAAGTATTTTCTCCCGGATGATTTCCGAAACAAAAAACCTGGCCGATCGGTCGGTGAGTTCGTCTTTGGGATAAAAGGGTTCATGAACCGGCAGTTTGGATTGAATCGAATCCAGCACCTTTTCGAGGTTAAAGTTATTCAATGCCGAGATTGGAATGATGTCGGCAGCGGGCAGCGCTGTTTTCCAGGCTTCTATTTGTGCCACCACCTTTTCCTGATCCGATAAGTCAATTTTATTGATGAGTACCATCACCGGAATGGTGTATTTTTTTAACTTTTCGATGATTTCCATTTGTTCAAAAGGCAGATTTACCTCCGTCATAAGTAAAATAACATCCGCATCCTTGAGTGCCGTTTGAATATATTGGTTCATATATTCATGCATTTTGTACGAAGGATTTCTTACGATTCCGGGTGTATCCGAGTAAACGATCTGGAAATCGTCACCATTTACGATGCCTAAAATGCGGTGACGGGTGGTTTGAGCCTTCGATGTGATGATAGAAAGCTTCTCACCGACCAGCGCGTTCATTAACGTTGATTTGCCAACGTTCGGATAACCAATGATGTTGACGAATCCGGCCCTGTGTTCCATAAAGAATTTTAAGAAATATTTGTTTTGCAAAGAAACAAAATATATCTTTGCACCCGCTAACGCAAACCATATTGCGGGGTGGAGCAGTGGTAGCTCGTTGGGCTCATAACCCAAAGGTCATCGGTTCGAATCCGGTCCCCGCTACAAAAGGAAAAAGATCGTCAACAGGCGATCTTTTTTTATTTATGCGAGAAATGTATACAGTTTACGTTCTATACAGTCAATCCTATAACAAGATCTATATTGGATATACCTCGGATCTGGCTCAGCGGTTTTTGTCTCACAATGAACTTTCAAAAAAAGGCTATACATGTCATTACAGACCATGGATTATAGCAATAACTGAGCAATATCAGTTAAAAAAGGAAGCAATGGATCGGGAGAAAAAATTAAAAGGCGGCCGAGGCAGAGTTTATATTTGGTCAGAAATTAAAAGGTTGGGGCTCATATCCGCCTAAGGCGGACATCGGTTCGAATCCGGTCCCCGCTACTTAAAAAAGACAGTTACAATAAAAAGTAATTGTCTTTTTTTTATTCTTTTTAGTGCTAAACACATTAACAAAACTTTCCACCCTACCTCACCAACATCACCCGCCCCCTCCATTGCCTGGATTGAAATCCAGGCTTAATACATCGGTCGTGCCGATCCCGATACCAATCGGGACTTTGATGGTTGTGTAAATGATAATCACTATGGTATTTAAAAATCATCACCTGTCATCACTATCATAAAAATCTGCGCCTGTCCCGTTTGTACGAGGTCTCAATGACACCCAATCACAGTATTAATATGAAAAAATCTGTGATTATCCGTTCAACCCGTGTCATCAGTGTTCCAATAACTTTACCTCATCATCACTACAGTCCCCTCCATTGCCTGGATTGAAATCCAGGTTTAATACATCGGTCGCACCGATCCCGATACCAATCGGGACTTTGATGGTGTGTAAATGATAATAACTATGGTATTTAAAAATCATCACCTGTCATCACTATCATAAAAATCTGCACCCAGCAGAGCCCCGATGGCCATCGGGGGGGTGTTCCAATGGGTATGGATTGGCGACTAAATATATCAAAAGGAGCTGAAATGCCTGATATCCGGGTGTTGCATCATGTTTTCTTTGACAAGGGCTGGGACGGAATCTATCAGGACAAGCCCTGGTGGATGTTGTGGGATGCGAACAGGAGTTGCTTCCGGCGGTGGTTGATGCCCCGGAAACTCCCGGGCATAAAAAAACCTTGCAACCGGCATGTCACAAGGCTTTTTTGGCGGGCTTTTTGCCGGATCTTATCCGGCTCTTAAAGGAAAAAGGATCGCTCATTAATAATAGAATAAAGTCTGAAGCGTTTTTTGCCTATCGGCTCAAAAAAATAGACTTTACTGTCTTTAGTGAAAATGTTAGCGTTTACATCTTTCACGTTTTTTTCAATCAAACCATTGGTTTCTATTTGCCTCATCGAATAGTATTGATTTACTTCCATAGCAGGTAATTATTTCATTTTTAATATAAACCCATCCTTTTTACAAATGGGACATTGAGAATCTTTTATGATACTAATATATCCACACCTATCGCACTTGTAGTACTTCTGCTGTTGCACTTTAGTTTTTTCCGAGTTTTTATTTGCGCTAAACGTAAACATTTAATCCGTGTTTGGAAGGGTGTTCGCAAACCGCGTGCCAAACTATTTGGGGGTGTTTTAAAAATTTGCTAAGTATCACTAAAAGAGAATGATATAAATTGATGATCGTTTTTAGAGGGTAAGCATATTTTTCTAGATTACGATTTCCGTAATCGTCTTCCTCTACATATTTGGATAATTTTACGAAATCGGAATGTCTTTCGGTTGTGCAAAAATGCATAAACAGGTACAGGAACCAGCAATGTTATTATTTTTGTAGATAAATAGCCTTGTTTATGGCACTAAAACTACTTGTTGACAATTTATTAGGAATGATGAAAAAATATACACTTTTATTTTTTGCGCTTTATTGGTTTTCTGCATTTTCGCAAACTACACTTAACGAGGCAGTTGACTTTCATGTTAAAACAATTGATGGAGAAACCATTTATCTTTTTCCGCTGCTCGACGACCAGCAGCAGGTTGTTGTGATTGATTTTTTCTCAACCTCCTGCGGACCTTGTCAGGATTACGCACCTGATTTTCAAGCATGTTACGAAAAGTTTGGTTCAAATCAGGGCAATGTGTATTTCATGGGTTTAAATTGGGGTAATGACAATGACGGAGTGCGCGAATTCGATTCAATATTTGGATTGACTTATCCCACGGTAAGTGGAATCCAGGGAGGGGGTAACATTGTGTATGGAGAGTACAATATTCTTTCTTACCCTACTGTTGTTGTGATAACACCTGATCATCAGATTGTTGAGCAGTACATTTGGCTGCCGGACGAAAACAATATTACTGAAGCGGTTGTAAACGCCGGTGGTGTTATTGTTGGATTGGATGAAAGGACATTGCTTGGGCATCAGGTAAATATTTTCCCTCAACCGGCAAATGATTTTGTAAACATATCGTTGGATATAACCGGCATGAGCAACCTGACGTTTGACCTGTACCAACTCACCGGCAGACGGATTTTCACTCAATCGTTTTCAACCCGGGTTGAAGGCCTGGAACAATTTCACATTGAACTTCCGGAGCTCACCGATGGAATGTATTTACTGAAAATAAGCGATGATAAGGGCTCAATAACAACCCGAAAAGTAACTGTGATCAACTGATTTTAGTAACTTCCGCTGGCCGGGCCTCCTGTTACAATAGCTACGCTGGCCCCCGCTCCGATGCGGGTTGCCCCGGCATTAATCATGGCTACCGCCGTTTTAAAGTCGCGAATACCTCCGCTGGCTTTAACCCCCATCTTTGGTCCGACTACCCTGCGCATGAGTGCAACATCCTCAACGGTAGCCCCGTTTCCGGTAAAGCCGGTACTTGTTTTTACAAAATCGGCCCCTGCTTTTTTAGAAATTTCACAGGCCAGTATTTTTTCAGCTTCGGTTAATAAAGAAGTTTCGATGATCACCTTTAAAATGGTATTGCTTCGGCAGGCACGCTTGATGGCCCGGATGTCTTCTTCAACCAATTTTAAATTACCTGATTTTAATGCGCTGGTATTGACCACCATATCCAGCTCATGGGCACCGTTGGCAAGTGCATTTCTGGCTTCAAATGCTTTGCTGCGGGTATCCATTTCTCCCAAAGGAAAACCAATAACAGAGCATACTTTAACATCTGAACCCCTGAGTTTTTTGGCAACAAATGGTACCCAGGACGAATTTACACAAACAGATTTAAAATGATATTGCAGGGCTTCATTGCATAGCTTGGTAAACTGATCCTCTGTGGCACCCGGTTTTAGCAATGTATGATCAATGTAACCAGCTAATTCAGCAGGACTTATGCTGCCACCTGAGGTATTTTTGCCCGAAGTACTGCTTTTAACAGCATCTTCAGTGATCTTCATTTTTTCAAGCTTCGAAAGCACTTCTTTCGTAATTTTTTCAATCAATTCGTTCTCTTCCATATTCCTTTACATTCTTTCAATTGACATCATTTTATTAATTCTGGGCCAATGTCGTCCACCTTCAAAACGGGTTTCGAGCCATAATCTCGCCATCGAAGCCATATCCGAAATAGAATGCATGGTGGTTCCCATGGTCAGGACATTGGCATTGTTGTGGGCACGGCTGTTGACGATGGTTTCGGGACTCCAGCACAGGGCTGCCCGAATTCCGTTTACCTTGTTACAGGCCATGGACGAGCCAATACCGGCTGCATCCAGCATGATACCACGTTCACATTCGCCGCTGGCCACCTTTTTGGCCACAGCCAAAGCAAAATCAGGATAATCAACTTTGGCGGTGCTATTGTTGGTGCCGACATCAAACACCTTGTAGCCCACTGTTTCCAGATAGCTCTTCAGGGCTTCTTTCGCCTCAAATGCTCCATGATCGGCACCGATAACAATTCTGCTTACACGGTCTTTGAGTTGGTTGTCCTGGTAAGTACCCATGTTTTTTTCTGTGGTTAAAGTTCCCTTATTTTGAGTTTGCAAAGTTGCAACTTTTCTTAATCTCTTTATTCTTTTTATCATGACGATATTTCATCAACGATGGCAGCCACCACCGTTTTTATCGTGAAAGCTTCGGGATCACCGATGATCTGTCGGGCTGAATTTCCTTCTTCGATGGTCAGGACAAAATCGTCAACTCCGGCTTGAACGCAATCGATGGCCAGAAAGGAAGTGCCGTTATAAATCCCTTTGGGATCGACCGGTTGAACTACAAGGATTTTTCTTGATTCATAGCCTTTGGCTGCGGTGGAAGAAACCACGGTTCCAATCACTTTTCCCAGTCTCATGCTCTTGTTGTTAGATGTATATCGTCTACAATGCCCATTACCGCAGCATCACAGGGGTTCATTTCTCTTTCGATGATCCGGCTGGCTTCCTTACTGGTTTCATAATAAATAATCTGACCCACATCCGATTGAAGTGTGTCCACCGCCACAAGTACATCGCCGGTATTTTCCAGTTTTTCGTTCAAAGGCTGAATCAAAACAAGTTTCAATCCCTCAAAGGATTCCACTTTTTGTGTGCTTACCACTCTGCCAATAATTTTACCAAACTTCATCTTTCAACTCCAATTAGATAATTCTAAAATAATCTACCAGGGTACATCGCCGTTCGCGGGTAAAGGTCCTGGCGCGTGTTACCCCTTCACCGGTAGGACTGGCAATTGTAAAGGAAGCAAAACCCGCACCACCTTCTCCCAAACCGGCATAGCTGGGTCCGTTTTTAATGAATATGGAACAATTCATCGCTTTGGCCATTTTGCTTAACTTGGCAATATTGAGCGAGTGCATGATGGCGGTATGTCTGAATCCATGCTCACAACGAACGGCTAAATCGATAGCTTCGTCCACATTTGGAACACGGACCAAAGGCATCACAGGCATCAATTGCTCCGTCCACACCAATGGGTGATTGGTATCCACTTCACAAAGCAGTAACCGGGTAGTATCGGGAACTGTCAGACCGATGGCCCAGGCGATTTTGGAGGCATTTTGTCCTACATAGGTTTTGTTGGCACTACCTTCGTGACCGGGTCTTCCGGGATCGGCAATCACCAATTCGGTTACTTTTTTAATTTGTTCCGGCGACAAAATGTAGGCGCCGTTTTTTTGCATTTCAGCTTTCAGTGCATCAGCCACCGAATCTACCACAATGGTCTCTTTTTCGCAAATGCAAATCAGGTTGTTGTCGAAGCTGGCTCCTGCAACAATATCTTCACCGGCCTTCACAATATCGGCCGTTTCATCCACCACAACGGGCGGGTTCCCCGGGCCTGCTGCAATGGTTTTTTTCTCCATCCGCATGGCGGCTTTTACCACTCCCGGGCCACCGGTAACCACTAAAATTGATACTTTCGGATGGCTCATCATCTCTTGTGCCGATTCAAGAGTTGGGTTTTCGATGGTGGTGATCAGATTTCCAGGGCCTCCCGCTTCGATAATGGCTTTGTTTAAAAGACTGACCAGAAATGCGGAAACCTTTTTAGCCGCCGGGTGTGTGTTGAAAACCACTGAATTTCCCGCCGCAATCATGCCAATGCAATTGCTGATAATGGAGGCTGTTGGGTTGGTGCTGGGCGAAATAGATCCAATTACACCGTAAGGAGCACGTTCAACCAAGGTAAGTCCGTGATCGTCGGAGAAAGCTTCGGGAAGAATGTCTTCCACACCGGGGGTCTTTTTGATGGCCAGTTCGTTCTTTATCACTTTGTCTTCCCATCTGCCCATGGCCGTTTCTTCGCTGGTCATTTTTGAGAGCAATTCAACATGGTCCTGCGAGGTTTTCCTGATATTGGCAATGATATCTTTGCGGATTTCCAGGGTAAGGCTTCCCAGATTGTGAAATGCAACTTCGGCCGCTTTTACCGCCTGGTCGATGGTGGCAAAAATCCCGGCTTTTGAGGTGGCACTTTCGTTGATGGCATTCAATTTTATGTCCTGCAAAGCCTCCTTGACCAACTTTCGTATATTTTCTTCTAACTCATTCATCTATCACAATATTATTACATAAAGAAAGGCCTGATTTCCTTGTGTGGTTGAGGAATAATGGTGTCCATGCCCAGAAGGTTTTTCTCTTTGGCTTTTGAGGTTCCTGCTTTTATTGCCGATTGTACAGCATCCAAACTACCCATCATTTTTACATAGGATTTTCCACCATAACCGTCCGCCAGCCGGATTTCGATAATTTTAACGCCGCCTTCCTTGGCTGCCCTGTCGGCCGATTCGATACCCGAAACAATCGACAAAGTTTCGATGATGCCAATGGTGTTCCATTCTCCAATATGGATGGTGTTACCAATGGCCGGAATTACATCGGGATGGACCTGTGGCAGAAAAAGTTTATCAACAATATTGTCTCCGGCCGTATCGCAACCGGTATTGTAGGCATATTCCACGGAAGCTACGTCGCCACTAAAAATAACCAGGTATTTACCCGAACTGATGGTACGGGCTTCAATAATTTGAATGGGAGCCACTTTTACCATTCTATCAAGTGCCTGAAATCCAATTACAATGCTGCTAAATTCCAATGCCCCCAGGACAATAATATTTTTCTTTTCCATCATTTTTTATAAACCACTTTATCGTTTTCGTCCATCAGGTCGATAATTCCAACGATGATTGCATCGATGGCTTTGTTGGAAGTTGTTTTGGTTTCGCGTGCCGAAGTACTTTCCGAAATCATAACCAACTCGCCGTTTCCTGCACTTACCAGATCAAGCGCCACCAGAAAATCGTTTTTAAGCTCTCCTTTTTGATTGCATTTATTCACCAATAAGTAGCTACCTCCCTGAATGTCAATGCCATTCGAGCTACTTGTGATGGTTCCTACAACTTTTCCCAGTATCATGTGGCGATTTTAATGTTTTTGATAGGTAAAGACCCCGTTTTGCTCAATGACATCGACAATAGCTACCACAGTAGCATCTGTGGGTAATCCCTTGGTGGTTTCTGCCATGCGGGCACTACTCCCGGAGACGTAAAACACAATTTCGTTCAGTCCGGCACCAACGCCATCCATCGCTACGATGAAATCGTTTTTACCTTGCATACTGACGGGATCGATTTTCTCAAGCAGCAACAATTTTAAACCTTCCATTTTTGTGGCTTTCTGGCTCGAAACCACTGTACCTGTTACTCTGGCCAAAATCATAATGTCTACTTTTTGCTTTTACGGCCCAATGGCAAGGCACTGTCAACACTTGCGTGTGGACGCGGAATGATGTGGCTTGAAACGATTTCGCCTACTTTTTCACCGGCTACCAACCCGGCGTCTACGGCCGCTCTCACCGAGGCTACATCGCCACGAACGATAGCTGTTACATAACCGCCACCCGTTTTTTCATACCCTACCAGTTCAACTTTTGCTGCTTTTACCATGGCATCCGATGCTTCGACCATGGCGGCAAAACCGCGTGTTTCAATCATCCCCAATGCATCTGTATTAAAATCTGACATCGTTTTATCTCCTTTGTTAAATGGATTAATATTCTTCTCTTCCAATAATTTCAGCCAATCGTTTTTCAACGATTGTTTTGCACTCAAGCACTTCTGCTTCCGGCCCACCGATATATACACGGCCAAATTTCCCGAAGCCCATCACATCAATTATTTTGATGTTGGCGGCTTTTTCTGCTTCATTTGCAGCATAATAGGCATAACCTGCAGGTTCCATCTCCAGCACATACAGCGTATCGCCACGCAACAACATCATGCCATGGCGGGTTCGGTTGATCAACTGAGCATGGTGATCGTCTACATTTTTGATGAGCTGACTGGTCAGAATTCTGGGTTTAATCCTGTTGGATTCATTTTGGTTGATGGCTGTTAAAACAGCTGCACCGGCCATGCGTACATCACCCTGGCTATCGGAATGAATTTCTAGCATCCCATAGGCGCGTTCAACTATCTGCATACCTGGCAACACATTGGTGGCTTTGATGGCAATATCAGTCAGGGCGTTGATTTCGATACCGGGCGCTATTTCGATAATGCAACTTGATTGTCCTCCCACAGGAAGAAAGCCTCTGGAAACAGTTGAAATATACGACGCCATTTGCAGTTGAAGTGAATCTAAGAATATATAGGTTCTTAAATCGATGTGTGATTTTGATTCGTTCATCTTAAAGGGGTTTTATTTACTTGTTTTTCTTCCCAGTGGAAGGGCTGAATCCACATTCTGGTGCGGACGTGGGATGATATGTGAAGAAACTATTTCCCCAACTTTTTCGGCTGCACGCAATCCGGCATCTACAGCTGCACGAACAGAAGCCACATCGCCCCGTACGATGGCTGTTACGTAACCACCTCCTGTTTTTTCATAACTAACAAGTTCAACTTTAGCTGCTTTCAACATGGCATCAGCGGCTTCCACCATGGCTGTAAAACCCCGGGTTTCAATCATTCCCAAGGCCATCATTTCTTGATTTTCCATCGATTTTTTATTAAAGTTTTGATAATATTTTGATCGGTCTATTAGATATTTTTCAGTTTATAAACCCCGACACAGCACACACCTCGACTGATTATTTGAGTTTGTATCAGGTTAGTTGTATAATGAACCAACAAATGTAGTGATATTTTTTGATGATGTGAAAAACGATTGACGGTAATAGCAAACCCGGGAATCGATTTGGATGGAAAATTTTTTAAGTTGGCAGGCGTGAAAGTTCTTATCTTTACCATCAAAATTAATTTGAGATGTCATGAATAAATTAAAGGTAAGTTCCGCCCTGTTGTTTGCTGTATTGATGTTGTTTTTTGGATCATGTGTCCCAACCGATAATACCGATTTGGATCCGATTACAAAATTTATTGGCACCTGGAGTGTTTCCGATCAGGCAGCGCGTATCAATTACGAAGTATCGATTAATCGCAACCCACAAAATTCTGCAGAGGTGTTGCTCGTTAATTTCGGCGATCTGGGTAACTCTGCCGTAGGACTGGTGGTAGGCAATACCATTGTGATAGATAAACAAACACTATCAGGCGATTATTCAGTAGATGGAAACGGTAGTTATGTAAACGATCATAAATTGTCGTTCAAATTCCAGCTTGACAACGGTATTGAAACCGAGTCGCGTAAAGCGGAATTTACAAAATAATCGGAGATATTGAAGTTGGGCGAAAGCACATTTACCTTTCTGATGAATACGGGTAAATGGTTGAAGTTTAGTTCACTTAGCCCTTGTATTGAATCTGCTTTTATCTTCTCTAATTTGGCCTTTTTATCCAGGTTGATCTTAACTTCTGCCTGAAGCTTACTTAAATTAGCAAGTACTTCATCATAAATCTCAACCATCATTTCCGGTTGGTCCTGATAATAATCCAGGTTCTCAACCAATTGATTTGGTGTTATTCCAAAAGCTTTGTAAACCTCCCTGGTGTTTTTACTTTCTGTATAACGTACGTCCTTCAGTTGTTCTCTTTTCAAAACAGATTCACCTTCAATAAGTTGAATGTTTGTTAGAATTTCAACCATCTGTTGTTTAGAAATTAAAAACTCAGGTGTGGGCGAAACTTCTTTGTGGTTTTTGTAACAGGAAGTAACCAGGATAAACGACAACAGGGTTGGAAGAAAATACTTTCGCATGCTAATTGCCTACTTCAGATAAAAACATGACCCGGATCAGCCGCACTTCTTCTTCACTATATTCCGATTCGCCTAGTTCGTTGAGTGCATCCTGAATAGAATCTGTTTCGGCTTCAGCGAAATAATCATAAATGTCCTCCTGGTGATATTCGTCTACTTTATCGTTGATGTAGTAACTGATATCCAGTTTTGTTCCTGACATTACAATGCGTTCAATCTCAGTAAGTAACTCGTCCAGAGACAGGTTTTTAGCATGAGCGATGTCGTCGAGAGGTAGCTTTCGGTCGATACTTTGAATGATGTAAACCTTTAGTCCCGATTTGTTGATCACCGATTTGATTACCATATCGTTGGGTCGGGTGATTTCATTTTCATCCACATATTTCCTGATCAAATCCAGAAATGGTTGACCATATTTAGCCGCTTTGCCGGCACCAACACCAACTATTTGCTTCAGCTCTTCATCATCGATGGGATATTGAATGGCCATATCCTCCAAAGAAGGATCCTGAAATATGACAAATGGCGGCAAATTTTCTTTCTTTGAAATGTCTTTGCGCAAATCTTTTAGCAAAGCAAAGAGGGCAGGATCCGATCCGCCACCTTTTTGTCCACCGGCATTTACAATCATGTCATCATCTTCTGTCGACTCATAATCATGATCTTTGGCAATCATGATGCTATAGGGTTCTTTAATAAACGCCTTGCCTTCTTCGGTTACTTTCAGGATGCCATAATTTTCGATTTCTTTTTCAGCCAGTTTCTGAATAAGTGCCTGTCTGATGACCATCACCCAGTATTTGGCATCGTGCTGGTGACCTGTGCCAAATGTTTTGTGCTGATCAAGTTTAATACTTTTTACATCGCCACTTTTCTTGCCTGCAATCACCTCTGCCACCGTTTTGGCTTTAAATTGTTGTTTTAGCGCAATAATGGTCTTTAATGCCAATCTGATTTCATCCTTCCCTTCATATTTTTCTTTGGGATTCAAACAGTTGTCGCAGGCTCCGCAATTTTCTTTAAAAAAGGATTCGCCAAAATAATGAAGCAACAACCGATGACGACAAACCGATGATTCAGCATAGGCCACGGTTTCAAAAAGCAGTTCTTTGGCAATTTCCTGTTCGGCAACAGGCTTGTCCTTCATAAACTTTTCCAGTTTCTGAATGTCGTCGTAACTATAAAAGGTGATGCAGTTTCCTTCACCACCATCACGGCCACCACGGCCGGTTTCTTGATAATATCCTTCTATACTTTTGGGGATATCGTGGTGAATTACAAAGCGGATATCTGGTTTGTCGATGCCCATTCCAAAAGCAATGGTTGCCACAATGACCTCCGCATTTTCCATCAAAAACATATCCTGGTTGTTTCTGCGGGTGGCCGCATCCAAACCGGCATGATAAGGCAGCGCCCTGATTCCGTTTACAACCAGCGATTCGGCAATCTCCTCTACTTTTTTCCTGCTCAGGCAATACACAATCCCCGATTTATTGGGTTGAGATTTAATGTATTTGATTATATCTTTAATGACGTCCTTTGTTTTAGGCCGAACTTCATAATACAGGTTTTCTCTGTCGAAGGACGATTTAAATACCTGAGCATTGGGTATTTCGAGATTCTTGAGAATGTCCTCCTGAACCTTCAAAGTGGCGGTTGCCGTAAGTGCAATAATCGGGATATTGGGGTTGATGGCATTAATAATCGGGCGTAACTTTCTGTATTCAGGCCTGAAATCGTGTCCCCATTCCGAAATACAGTGCGCTTCGTCAATGGCAAAAAGGGATATTTCAATATTCCTCAGGAATTCAATATTTTCTTCTTTGGTCAACGATTCGGGGGCCATGTACAGCAATTTGGTTTTGCCATTTAGCAGGTCTTCTCTTACTTCGGTGATTTCAGCTCTCGAAAGGGATGAATTCATCACATGGGCAATTCCTGACTGTGTGGCAAAATTTCGGATCATATCCACCTGATTTTTCATCAATGCTATAAGAGGTGATACGATAATGGCAGTCCCTGGTTTATATAGTGCGGGCAATTGGTAGCAAAGTGATTTTCCTCCCCCGGTAGGCATAACGACAAAAGTGTCTTTTCCATTCAGTACATTATCGATAATAACCTCCTGAGTACCCTTAAATTTTGAGAATCCAAAAAATGATTTAAGTAATTCCCTGGTATTGTATTTATCCGTTGTGGTCTCCATCATATAGGTAGATAAAACATATCTTTGTATTGTAATTCAAATTCAGCTCTGGTAGAACCATATATGAATTTTGGTTTTTTTTTTTGATTTGTGTATATGAACAAATATAATACTAAAAAATTGCATAATCATCAATTTTAAATAAAAAAATGTTGGAAGCAGGAAAAAAAATTCGCGAAGCCGCATTATCGACTATCGAAATCGAATGGAAGGCTGTAAAGAATTTAAGTGGTTCAGTAACTGATGATTTTATTCGCGTTGTGGAATTAATTTTAAAATCCAAAGGCAGGGTCATCGTTACAGGAATTGGTAAAAGTGCCATTATTGCTCAAAAAATTGTGGCTACTTTTAATTCAACCGGAACTCCGGCCATCTTTATGCATGCCGCTGATGCCATTCATGGCGATTTGGGCATCGTTAGAAATGATGATGTGGTGATGGCGATTTCAAAAAGTGGCGAAACTCCCGAAGTAAAGGTGCTAATTCCCTTGTTAAAGGCCCGTGAGAATAAAATAATTGCAATGGTTGGGAACACCGCTTCATATTTAGCTAAACAGGCTGATTTCGTTCTGGATTCCACTGTTGACAAGGAAGCCTGTCCGAATAACCTGGCTCCAACCAGCAGCACAACAGCTCAACTGGTAATGGGCGATGCACTGGCAGTGAGCCTTCTAGAAATGCGTGGGTTTTCGGAAAAAGATTTTGCTGTGTTTCATCCCGGTGGCACACTTGGCAAACGGATGTATATGCGGGTTTCAGATCTTTCGATCAACAATGAAAAGCCCGCTGTAAATCAAGATGCGCTGATGCCGGAAGTGATCATCGAGATATCCTCCAAACGACTGGGTGCTACGGCTGTACTGGATGGGGATACATTGGTTGGGGTAGTTACCGATGGCGATTTAAGGCGGATGATTGAAAAATACAGCGATTTTACCCATCTTAAAGCTGTCGAAGTGATGACAAATCATCCACTTTCAATTGATGAAGATGAAATGGTGGTGGTGGCGCTGGAACTGATGCGAAAAAATAATATCACCCAGTTGCCGGTGGTATCAGATAATAGGTATGTTGGCGTTATACACTTGCACGATATTTTGCGTGAAGGGATATTATAGATTTAATCAGCGAGGTAAAACAGAAAGTTATGAAGCTTTGGACAAAGGACCTGGTAAAAAAGTATAAACAACGTACAGTAGTTAATAAGGTAAGTGTTGAGGTAAACCAGGGTGAAATTATTGGATTATTGGGCCCGAATGGTGCCGGCAAGACTACCAATTTTTACATGATTGTGGGTTTGATTAAGCCTCTTTCAGGCAACGTTTACCTTGATGATCAGGAAATTACCAACGAACCCATGTACCGCAGGGCTCAACGTGGAATCGGATACCTGGCCCAGGAAGCTTCCGTTTTCAGACATCTGAGTGTGGAAGACAACATCCGTGCGGTGATGGAGTTTACTAAACTGTCCAAAGCTCAACAAAGCGATCGGCTTGAGTCGTTACTGGATGAATTTGGTTTACAGCATATCCGGAAAAGCAAAGGTATTCAACTTTCAGGTGGTGAAAGAAGGCGCACCGAGATTGCTCGTGCACTGGCCGTGGATCCAAAATTTATTCTGCTGGATGAGCCTTTTGCCGGAGTAGATCCGATTGCAGTAGAGGATATCCAACTCATCGTTTCAAAGCTAAAGGAGAAAAATATTGGCATCCTGATTACCGATCACAATGTGCATGAAACACTCACCATTGTCGACCGTGCTTATTTGTTGTTCGAGGGTTCAATACTCAAATCGGGAACGGCAGAAGAGCTGGCCAACGATAAGCATGTACGAAAAGTGTACCTGGGGAAAAATTTTGAACTCCGGAGAAAGGATGTTGAGTGAAATATCACTATAATTTTACTTCAGAAACGGATTTATTAAAAATTTGTCGGTTTTGAAGACAAAATTTTAATTCTTATGATAAATTTCATAAGATGATTTCTTAATCTAAACTTAAAGTAAAATTGCCAGGTTTATATAAGATCCTATAATTAAAAACGATACATATCTCTAAAAGTAAATATAAAAATTTTGGAAAAAAGTTACATTTTCTTTACTTTTCATTGGAAATAATTGTACCTTTGTAACGTTCTTAATTGAACGATTAACTTTAGCAGGTTAATTTTTTGGGTTATCCCTCTTCTACGAGGGTTTTTAGGTTAATATGAGAGAAGCCCCGACCGCCTGGTCGAGGGCTTTTCTTTTTACACTCTATTTGGTTTATTCAAAAGAGAGTATTGACTTCTTAATCAGCTCGATGGCTTGATTAAGTTCGGTTTCGGTAATGACCAATGGAGGAGCGAAACGGATGATGTGGTCATGAGTAGGTTTGGCCAGTACGCCGTTTTCAGCCATCTTCAAACATACATCCATGGCCGTTTTGCCATTTTTTGGTCGGATTACAACAGCGTTTAACAATCCTTTTCCACGTACCAGTTCAACCATTTCTGATTTAATGTTTCTCATTTCCTGCCGGAAGATGATTCCCATTTTCTCTGCATTTTCAGCCAGTTTTTCCTCTTTAATTACTTCAAGTGCGGCAACGGCTACCTTAGCGGCAACAGGATTTCCACCAAAGGTCGATCCATGTTGACCGGGCTTAATGGTTAGCATGATGTTGTTGTTGCATAAAACTGCCGAAACAGGATATACACCCCCTGAAAGGGCTTTTCCAAGAATAAGTATGTCAGGATGAACACCTTCGTGATCGCAGGCCAGTAATTTTCCTGTGCGGGCAATACCGGTTTGTACCTCATCGGCAATAAACAGTACATTTTTTGCTTTGCACATATCATATGCTTTTTTCAAAAAGCCTTCATCAGGAACCACAACTCCTGCTTCTCCCTGAATGGGCTCCACCAAAAAACCGGCTACATTTGGATCGGTCAGTGCGTTTTGCAAAGCATCCAGATCGTTATAAGGGATTACAATAAATCCGGGGGTATAAGGTCCGAAACCGGCTTTCGATTCAGGATCGGTCGACATCGAAATGATGGAAATGGTGCGACCGTGAAAGTTGTCGGCACACACGATAATTTTTGCCTGATCGGCAGCGATACCTTTTACATCGTATGCCCAACGACGGCAGAGTTTGAGTGCTGTTTCATCAGCTTCGGCCCCTGTATTCATGGGTAACACTTTGTCGTAACCAAAATAGTCGGTTACATATTTTTCGTAAGGACCAAGAGCATCGTTAAAAAAAGCACGTGAGGTTAATGTGAGCGTTTGTGCCTGATCGATCAGTGCATTTACAATTTTAGGATGGCAATGTCCTTGGTTTACAGCTGAATAAGCTGAAAGAAAATCAAAATACTCCTTTCCGTCAACATCCCATACTTTTGTTGCTTTGCCCTTGGCCAGTACCACTGGCAGTGGGTGATAATTATGAGCACCATAATTATCTTCCAACTCAATGGCTTTCTTTGCTGTGATTTTTTCTGTCATCGTTCAATTTATTTATATTAAAAAACTGGTTATTAATCATTTATTTTGAAGGTTCAAAATTAGTAATTTACATCGAACCAGGGGAAAATTCAAGGAGGTTATTCTGAATTTGGAGCCATTCTTAACTGTTTTGCCTGTGAGATCAGAACCTTAAAGCAAATGCCTGAAAGGTAACAGAATCCATTCGAAAAACTTATTGATTAAAGGGCGGTTTTTCCATTTTTCGTAATCGAATGGCCGGGTGTCATCCTGGGTTCGGCTGGCATGATTGCTGATTTGTTCAACAATGGTTTTATCCGAACCGATCAGCATAATTTCATACATGTATCTAAAGCTGCGGTAATCGAAATTTGATGAACCGATAGCAAAAAACTTGTCGTCGATTAAGAGTAATTTAGCATGCAGGTTATTCAACTGGTAAAACAAAAAGTTTACACCTTTTTTACTAAGCGGCCCCAGGTATTTATTTCTGAGGATATCGATAAGCGTTACATCCGACTGATTGGGCAAAAGCACATTTACCTGAACCCCCCGCTGTGCTGCATCGGTGAGTGCTTTTCGCAAAAAATACCCGGGCAGAAAATAAGGCGTTTCGATAGTTACTTGTTTTTCAGCACTTTTTATCATCCGGATAAACTTACTGTTGATTTTTTTAAAGGTGATGGAGGGAGCATCACGCACAATTTCAAATCCTTTAAACTTTACGGTTGGATTTCTGCTTTGGGTATTGATGTTATATTTGTTGAAATTCTTGAAATCCTGTTTAAACAGCTTCACAAAAACAGGGGTAATGTCGCCTGCAATACGCAAAACCGATTCGCGCCAGTTGAGGTTGTAACCTGTTAAATTTGACGATCCGATATAACTGATTTTATCGTCGATTAGCAATAATTTACGGTGGTTCCGCT
>JAUYGX010000046.1 GCA_030690365.1 Bacteroidales bacterium
GATGCGCTATCGTATACCCAACTGCGCAATATCTTGCAGGAAGTAAAACAAAACGAAAAAAATCCGGTGGTCATCATTCCAAAGTTAGCTTATATGGAGGCACGCCAGGAGAAAACCAAACAAAAAGAACTCGTCCGGTTCATCAGGGAGTTACTTGTGAAATCAATTAAGGAGAAGAAAACATCCATTTTCTTAGAGTATATGAATACTTTGGTGGCCTATCATAAATATTATTCAACCAAATAAACATTTCGACATGAAACTGAAATACAAAATTCAAATTAGCGGCAGATTAACCGTTGAAACCGGAATGCACATTGGCGGTTCCGAAGTTGACCTTGATATTGGGGGAATTGACAATGCTGTAGTTAAAGACTCGAAAACCGGAATACCTTACATTCCCGGTAGCTCATTAAAAGGAAAGCTCCGCGACCTGATAGCCCGAAAAAAGGGATATAAAAATCTTAAAGAGGATATTGATGAAACTTTTCTGCTTTTTGGCGAAGGTGCCAATAACAATCACCGCAATACAGGGCATTTGATAGTAAGAGACGCCTTTTATATAGGCGAATTCGACCAGGAAAAAGGACTTGAAGAGAAATCGGAAAACACAATTGACAGGGTTTCTGGAAAAGCCAATCCACGACACATGGAACGTGTCGTAAGAGGTGCAATTTTTGAGCTGGATATGATATTGGATTTATACAATAATTATAGTATTAAACAATTGATAGGGAACCAATTTAAAATTAATGATAACATAGTCATTACTGATGAAATAATCCTTGACACTTTAAAATTAGGCTTCCGATTGCTCGAAAATGATTTTCTCGGTGGAAGCGGCACACGTGGATATGGCAAAGTAAGCCTGGAGTTTGATATCCCACAGAAAATCGAGTTTAACGAAGACGGTACCACCTTAAAGACTGATCTTGATTTCAATTTTAATGAAACAGCCGATGAAAGCCATTAGAATCCCTTTCCAACCACATTCACATTTTCATTTTGGTGATTTCAAGGTGGATACCAACGTTGCACTCAGTTCCACTTCGTATTTTGCACATTCCGACACATTTTTTTCCGCTTTGGTTAACGCCTACGCTGAAGGCGTTGGAAATGCCGATGATTTTGTAAAGAGTTTTTCGACCGGTGAAATAAACATTTCATCTTTGTTTTATTACCTCAAAAAGGGCGAAACGATTGTGTATCTGCTTCCTAAACCGGTCTTCCTCGACTTATACAGCCCAAGAGACGGAAAACACAAGTTACGAAATCAGGTTAAGTTTATCTCAAATGGAGTTTGGACAAAAGGCTGTGCCATAGCGGATTGGGATAACAAAGAAAAATACATGTTTATTCAGAACCATGATGTACTTCTCACAAAAAAGGAAGTTGAATTGCTGGGATTGACTGAGAAAGATACTGTGTTTACCATTGTGGATATTCCCAAAAGTCCAATCCGTAAAAATGATCCAAAAGACAGTATTTATTATCAGGCGGATGTAGAAACCGGAAACCTTAAAGAGGTGGAAATTGGTTTTTACTTCCTGTATGAGGCAGAAACATCCGATGAGCTTGAACTGAAGCGAGCCATCAACCTGTTAGCTTACTCCGGGATTGGCGGTGAAAAAAACAATACCGGACGGACAATGTCTGATCCTGTTTTTATTGAAGGCCTTGAATTGACGCCTGATGAAAACCCGGAAATGACTGCCGGATTCACCAATCTTTCCCTGCTAAATCTGGCAAATCCTGATGAGTTGGCTAATATTACCTTTTCTCAGACCCTGTTGAGAGGCGGCCGGAAATCTGGAAATGGCGAATACTCAGTGGTGAGAATGATTGCGGAAGGGGCTCTGCTTGCTACCGATGACAAAATGGGTCGCTTGGTGGAGATCGGCATCGATTTGGACGGAAACACAGCAGTAAGGAATGGCCTGGCGTTTATTGTACCATTAACTTATCTCAAAACAAATGAGTAATTATCATATCAACATCAAAACGCTATCTCCTTTGCATATTGGAAATGGTGAAAAGCTTACATCAGTGGGCGAATATGTGGCCTCCAACAGCACCATTCGCATTATTGATCAGGAGCATTTACGCGGATTACTGGATGCAAATGATCTCAATCAGACGTATTTGGAGTATATCCTCAACTACGCAGAAAACACCCATGTGTGGGATTTTTTCACAAATCAAAAAATTGAAAAAGAGTTGCATTTCACCCGTGAGTTTCCACTCAACGCAGAAAGTTTTAATCCGGTAAGCAACAATATCCTTGAACTCGCCATCGAAACACACCGGCAAAAGTATATCCCCGGCAGCAGCCTGAAAGGAGCCATCAGAACTATGGTTTTTGCGTATTGCATCTACACAAACTCTTCATTAAAGAGCGAAATTGAAGAAATCATTAATCAGGATAAAAACGACCTGTACAAAATTCGCAAACAGGTACAAGAAAAAGAAGAAGAATGGCTTAACGGCGATTTCAATCACTTTGGAATAACTGATTCGGAAGGTGTCAACAACGAAAATGTCGTGGCAGAAATTGCCAGGCGTGTTCATTTGTTTGGCGTTGAAACGGATGGTTTGGATAATTTGCGCGAGTGTATTGCCGCCGGAACACAAATTAAAACAAACATTGCCGTAAAATCAACCCCAATTAATGCTCAACTTCAATGGCTTTACGATGAAGATTTGGCCGGGCTTTTCCGGGCGATCAATTTGGTCATGGATCAGTATATCGGTTTTGAAATAAATTTGCTTTCCAAATCCAATAATGGGGTTGCCAAAGAATTGATAAAATCATTACAATCCCTGCAGCAAGAAATGAAGCAATATGGAAACGAGGCTGCAATTTTGCGGTTGGGAAAAGGCAAAACGTATCACTTCCAGGTGATACTGCCAATGTTAAGCCAAAAGGCCCATGATAAAATCATTCAATTGATAGTGAAAGACGAGGAAGCCCGTGCCAATTTTCCTGAAACGCGTGTACTGAACGACTACAATGAGATGTTTGGCTGGCTAAAAGTTAGCCTGCCTGCTTTCGCTATACCAGAAGCCAACATCATCCACAACAAAGTGGAAATACTTAAAAAGGACGAAACGGTATTGGTGGCGTATTTTATTGATCCAAAAACAGTTCAGTTATCGCTAAATGGTGTTTTATACGAAAAACTTCAACTCGTAAACAAACTTAAAACCTCGTTTAGAAAAGGCACACCAATACAGGTCATGGTGAAACAAATAACAAAGGAAGGGCGCTTAAATCAAGTTGAACTTATAAATAAATAAAGATCATGAAAAAAATTTTACTGATTGTGCTTTTGTTAATGGGATACGTCGTAATTGCACAGCAAAACAGTAAACAGACTGTATCTAATGACAACCAATTAACGAATGTTCAACTTAAACTGGAAGTAAAAAAACTGAGCGAAAAAATAGATTCGCTGCAAAGAAGTATTATTGATGCAAATCAAACCCTCCAATATGCAGAAAATACCTATAAAACAGCTCAAAATATCTACACATTAAAGGATGATTTGTTATCTGGTGGAATCGCATTGCTTTCAATAATAATTGCTTTGATCTCTTTGTTTGGTATAAATTTTTGGATTAAAAATATTATGACCAGCAAATTGATTGAACTTACTGAAAAAAACACAAAAGAACTCCAACGTTTACTGTCCAACGAAAAATGGGGTATTGACCTTAGAAGCAAAGTACAGTTAATTGTGCTCAACAAAAAAGAAACAGGAATAAAGCCAGAAATTGAGGGCGTTATAAATGGATTTAATTATGTTCCTGTAGAAATTGACAAAGCAACAGATGAATCATTTATCACTAAGATTAAAGAAAAAGGTATTAAAATTACACCCAACTCATTTACGATTATTTTACTTGACGATGCTGTAAACGAACTGTTTAGTGACAAAGGTGTTTCATTAATTAAGTATGTTCAAAAACTGGGAATTGGAGTTTTATTATATGGAGAAAGTAAAATTTCATTAAACTATGATTTAAAGGCCTTTGCCCAAAATCCCTATTCTCTCTATAATAACCTGATGCAATTAATGAAATATATGGATTTTAAAAACAAGTTATGAAACCACTCCCCATTCTCACCATCAACCTGCTTGATGTTAAAATACCCGCCAACTCAAGTTTAATGACCGCCTTTTTGAATGGCATGCGCGATGTAGCAGTCGAAAACCAGGCCTTGTTTGAAGAGGAAGGCATTCCTGCCGATATTTTTCATAATGATAAAATTGCCTACTCAGGTATTCAATTTACGAACATCAGGGGATCCGCCTCCATCACGGCCGTCGGACCAAAGGAAGTAAGAGCTCTGGAACTTTGGTATGAAATTTTTCAGAAAAGTATTGGCAATCCCGAACAAAATACTTTAATCATCAAGGAACAATTTATTGGGCAGATAACAAAGGTGTATCTGAATTACAAAGCCAACAGTTTGTTATTGAAGAGTGAAATTGGGTACGAAATTGAAAATCTGCAAAACCAATTTGCCATTCACGACCGGTTGGAAAAATACCTTTACGGAAATATCAAGGCCTTTTTGGTTCGTGTGGCAGGCATGGAGATCGGCGAACATGATTATATATCGGTTAAAGTGCACAAATACAAAAACCACGGCTTGAAATCAACTTTTCATGGTGGTAAATTACCTGCTTTTGACATTTATTTTTCGACAAATGTTACACTGCCACATACACTAAGGCTCGGACAGGCCGTATCGCTGGGATATGGGAATGTGGTGCATACTGACTAAACAAGCCTGATAAACAACGGGTGAAATGAGGAGAAGAACACTGACTGAAATAAAAACGGATGCACATCTTCTGGCTTCCTGCCATAACATCGATGAAGTGTGCAAAACAATTTATGTATCAAAAAATGAGCTGTTGCTTAATATCCTCCAGCCAAAGTATTCGTGTTTTCAAATGAGAAAACCAAATGGCAATCTGCGTGAAATAGAAGCTCCGGTTGAAGGGTTAAAGTCGATTCAAAAACAACTCAACTATTTTTTACAGGCCCTGTATTTTGAAAATCAAACCAGGGCCTCGCATGGTTATCTAATAAATCCGAAAAACCAGAAAAGCCAAAAGAACATCGTTAAAAATGCAGAAAGTCATTTAGGAAACCCTTATATGTTAAATGCTGACTTTAAAGATTTCTTCCACCAAATCAAGTTAAATGATGTGGTGACTATTTTTTCAGGCCAACTACTCGATTTTAATCAAAAAGATGCCTTTGCAATAGCAAAACTATGTGTGTACAACAACCACTTACCAATGGGTGCCCCAACCTCGCCTGTTTTATCCAACCTTTATGCAATACCATTGGACAATGATATTCAGCAATGGGCCGATTCAAATCAAATAACCTATACACGTTTTGTTGATGATTTAACTTTTTCATCGGAAAATGAAGCTTTTTCGCAGAAGCATCTTGATGATATAGTACAGATTTGTTCAAAGTATAGCCTAAAGCTAAATGATAAAAAAACCAGTTTTAAAGACCCGACTGACAAAAAAATGGTGACAGGTTTGATTTTGAACCAAACTGTTGATATACCGCCTGAATTTTACAACCAATTAAGCAAAGATTTGTTTCGGTTGAAAGCCGTTTATGAGGCTTCTATCCTCACGCGACAATTAGAACACAACAATTTATTAGACAAGTTTAAACAAGAGGTTCAGGGACAGGTTAATTTTATTGGAATGGTGGAAGGATACAGTAGCCCGGAATATAGAAAATACAGGCAACTGTACCAACAAACCTTCGAGGTGGACGATGAATTGTTTTCGAAACGGTGGACAAGTTTCTCATACCTTTAGTATTATGCAACTGATTATCGACACAGCCAACACCTCATTGAGTGTAAAAAACCACAGTTTTTTTATCAGCAACCGATCAACACAACGCATTATCAATCCTTCCCGTGTTGACAGCATCGCGGTAACAACCAATTGTTTAATAAATGTGTCGGCCATCAAACTTGCCGCAGAACATCAGGTGCCTATCTTTATTTTTGATATGTTGGGTAACATCAAGGCACGCATGTGGAGCCCGTACTTTATCAATACGGCCGAATTGCGAAAATTACAACTTAAGTTTTATGACTCAAATGCTGCCACCGCATGGGTATTAACGCTGCTTAAGCGTAAAACCACCCTGCACATCCAAACCCTTATGCAATTAAGCAGGAACAGGAGTGGTTTCTCATCGCAAATAGAATCAGATACCAATCAAATGGCCATTTATCTTTCGAAACTCGAACCATATTACCTATTGCAGATAGATAAATGCCGGGGTTCTATACTAGGCATAGAGGGCAACCTGAGTAAACTATACTTTAAAAACCTGTCGGCCCTGTTGCCTGATTCCTTTAAATTTGAGAAAAGAAGCAGAAGGCCTGCACTCGATCATTTTAATGCCGCACTCAATTATTTATATGGCATGACCTACAGTGTGGTAGAAAGTGGTGTGTTTGCCAAAGGCTTCGATCCTTTTGCGGGCTATTTGCATACCGACAATTATTTAAAAACATCCCTTGTATTCGATTTGATAGAACCCATCAGGCCTGTCATCGACCGATTACTAATCGACTTGTGCAATTCAGGTAGCTTATCACCAGCACATTTTGAGGAAAAAACACCTGGATATTGGTTAAGTAAAGCAGGTAAGGGAGTGATTATACCGGCATTTAACGACTATATGCTTAAAAGGGTGACAATTGATAACCGTGTGATGAGTGTAAAGGACCACATCTATAACGAGAGTTTTTCGTTGGGAAGGGCGATTGACCAACACTTTAAAGTAACAACGCCATGATTTATTTGTTGTTTTATGATATTTCTTCAAACAGATTAAGAAATAAAATTGCTAAATTACTGATCAGTAACGGGTTTGAAAGGCTGCAACTATCTGTATTTACCGGACTTGCTAATCCCATAATGAACAAGTACCTTTGGCAAATGATACTTAAAATACTGGAGGCTGAACCTGATTCGAAACTATTTGTATTACCTGTTATGAAATCGCATTTTTGTACGATGCAGGGCATTGGAGTAGAAGAATTAGATTTAGAGTACCTGGCTGGTGTACGTAGTTCTTTGACATTTTGAATAAGAAAAAGATGTGCAATGCATAATAAAGCCATATTGGTCGATAAAAAAACTCATGTATTACAGTTTAAATCAGATAATTAATGAATATAACGTATTGAAGCACCCTCGGAATTGATACCCCACTTAAACTATGAAATGTTAATTCATCTTATGATGATTATATTGAAGCACCCTCGGAATTGATACCCCACTTAAACCCTACGATTGTAACCTGGTCGAAATTGTCATCTATTGAAGCACCCTCGGAATTGATACCCCACTTAAACCATAATAAATAATTTTAGAGTTAATTTTTCTTCAATTGAAGCACCCTCGGAATTGATACCCCACTTAAACTATCGGAAACAAATCCCATCAAGATTTTCCATGATTGAAGCACCCTCGGAATTGATACCCCACT
>JAUYGX010000003.1 GCA_030690365.1 Bacteroidales bacterium
CGCGCCGAAACTACTGTGGTAGTGACAGATGCCGCCAACCTGGCACCGGAAGAAGACGAAATCCGGATTCGCTATTTGATTAACGGGCATCTGTTGAAGGAACATGTCAATCTAAAATCAGAGGCCGAAAGGGCATTCATCTTTTTGTTTATTCAATTTACAAAACCATGAGAGTGAAAAATTTGATGGCCTTGATTTTGTTTTTCCCGGCTATTGTTAATGCTCAGGAAAAACTGAGTAAACTACAGTCACCAACCTCGCCGGCTTCCAGTATTCTGGGGATTCAGCCTTCAGTTGTTTTGTCGCCAAAGTCGTATCAGGCACTCGAAACAGCCCTGTTTTCAAACTTTAACAACCAGGCTGGTGGCTCGATTATTCCCAACGATTTTGCTCTTGAATTTTCTCCCTACTGGACAGAAAATCACCACTTAAGCCTACAGGAATATTTGTATCCAAAAAGTCCGGTGGATCAATTTATCCGCAATTCTTCGTTTTCCATTGCTTCTACTCAAAACTACCTGTTGGGCGATAGCAGCGCTTCCAACGGACTGTCGTTTGGATACAGAACGACTTTCTATTTTGGCAATAAAGCCGATCGTGAGCAGGTGGTTGAGTTTACCACAGCACTCAGAACCAACATGAAAACCAACATCAAAATTAGTTCCGAAGTGGAAAAGATGTTCGATATGAATCTCATTACCAGTCAGGAACAACTTATGGATACCATTAAACCCCTGATGATTAAAGCAGTACGTGCTTCCCGGAAATTAGGGAACCTGGAGGAAGCCGAATTATTTGTGAACGAAATTATCACAGTATCAGCCCTCATTCCGGCACTCGATCTTGATAACTACTATCCATATCTGGATAGTTTGTATTCGTTGATCGACAATCGGCTCGCTTCTGAACCCATATTTAACAAATACAAGGCCTATATCATGGAGCGATATGGATTTTCAATCGACCTGGCTTATGCCGGATTGGTCAACTTTCCATCCAACCAGTTCGAATCGTCATATATGGCGCGGCAATCGTTTTGGATAACGCCAACCTACCGTTTTAAGGATAAATGGCGTTTTTTAAAAGTCATGGGCGTTTTGCGATACGAATGGTACAACATCCATTACTATGGAATTTATTTTACCAACAGCAAGGTCTTTGCAAATGCCTTCGACTACGGGCTTTCGGTAGCAGCGGAATTTGGGAAATTTTCATTGAAATTTGAAGCGGTTGGAAAATACAGCAAATCGGATTTCCCCGCCGGTACAGATTCACAAGGGAATTCGCTTTACAGAAAAGACAAAAAGTCTGATTTTCAGTACATAGGTGCATTTAATTTCAACCTTGGCAATCAGTTGGTACTAAGCTACAGCCTTGGAAATCGCTTTGAACCGGTGGTAAATCCCGAAAACACATTGGTTTCGATGCTGAGTTTAAATATTGGTTTTGGTTCGCCCACTAAACAAGACATCGATTGGGATAAATAAAGATGGTGGTATCTGGTATTTGAAAACTCTGGGCTAAATGTCTATGATTCAACAACGATAGAAGTGAAGTTGTGAGCGGTGGCGTGCTTTTGGAAATAGTTAAAAAAATGATCCCAATCCCGGGCAAAATCAATAGGAAATCCCTTACTTTGTACCGGTAATCTTTTGATACAACCAAAGAAAATATTAGGCATGATAATTCGTTAGTAGTATGAATAGTAAATTCTTCACCTTTAAACGCGTTCACATTTAATTTAATAAAACCCCACCACATGAAATATATTAAAGTTCTGCTGATATTCTTCATCGCATTTACGCTAAACTCCTGTAAAAAAGACAATAACGCCAAACAGTTGCGACTTACCTTTAAGGATAAAATTGTTGAAATGCCCGCCAATGTTTCGATTATTTTTAAAGTGAATGATGCCTCCAATTATCCCATTCCGGGATTGACAGAATCGAATTTTGAGATTTTTGAAGATGGGAAGCTCATCTCTGAGTACGAAGCTGCGCGTAAGATTCAGGATAAACCTGAGAAATTTAAGTTTAACCTGTTGCTTATGCTCGATTTAAGCGGAAGTGTACTCGACAGCAATTTATCTTCGCTAAAACAGGCCAGTATCAGTTTTATTAACTCGGTGATGCCCGTTGAAGGAAGCCCCGATTATCAGGAAATACTGATGTCGGTAAAGTGGTTCGATGGAGAAAAGGACATTCATGATCTGGTGGATTATACTTTTGTTACCTCCGCACTGATCAACAGCATCAATCAAATCGAGAGCAACATTTCATCCGATAACTCAACAAACCTATATGGCGGTATTATTCAGGGTATCGAAGATATTGACGAACGGGTAAAATTGTATGCACAAACGGACATTATTTCGGCTGGAGCTTTGATTACGTTTACAGATGGTACCGATCAGGCTGGGTGGTACACCAGCAAACAGGTGACAGAGGTCATCAATAAACGAAATCCCTCCATCGCTCTTTACTCTATCGGACTGGGTGGCGAAATTGACAAAAAAGTACTGGAAAGCTATGGTTTAAATGGTTTTGAATTTGCTGAAAACCTCAGTGACCTGATTCCGAAATTTGAAGAAATAGCCCGGTTTGTAAAAGACGAGGCCAAGAGTTATTATCTGTTTGAATACTGCTCGCCCAAACGTTCGGGTACCCATAGCCTGAAAATCAGGGTTACTGCCGATAGAGTAGTTGGAGAACTCGAGGAATCGTTTAGTGCAGAAAACTTTACAGGAGGCTGTACCCTGGAGTAAACATCAGATAATCAGTCAATCAGCTTATTTTATTTCCCACCCAAACCGATAGATGATTTGTTGGTGATATAGTTCGCCAGCTTTTAAAATTGAATTTGGAAAAGCAGGTTTATTGGGAGCATCCGGGAAATTTTGGGCTTCGAGTGCAATACATGAATAGGGCATGATCAGATGTCCGCCTTTGCCTGTTGTTGTCCCATCGAAATGCATGGCGGTATATACCTGAAGCCCGGGCTGTGTGGTAAATACTTCAACCGACCTGCCGGAAACGGGTTCCATGACACGGGCCGCCAAAGCCAATTCCCTCTCTTTTTTATTGAGTACCCAGTTGTGGTCGAGTCCACCAACCAATTTAACCTGTTGATCATTGCAATTGATCCGTTCGCTTAACACGACAGGAGTAGTAAAATCCATGGCTGTGCCCGAAACAGCTTTTAAATCCCCTGTTGGTATCGAATCCTGATTAATAGGGGTGAAGAAGCTTGCATTGATTTCCAACAAATGATCGAGAACAGTGCCACCTCCAACTCCCTTTAGATTGAAATACGGATGACTGGTGAGGTTAATGATTGTTTTTTTGTCGCTGACGGCCTTGAACTCAATCAGCAATTCATTGTCATCGTTTAAGGCATATATTACCTCTGCTTTCAAATATCCAGGGTAGTTTTCATCGCCATCCGCACTGATCATGGAAAGTTGATAGGCACTATCATTTCCTTTTAAGTTTATTCCTTTAACCTCCCAATATTTTTTATGAAATCCATTGTTTCCGCCATGCAAATGGTTGGTCCCGTTGTTTTGATCCAGTTGAACCCATTTTCCATCCAAGCTAAACCTTCCGTTGGCGATGCGGTTGGCAAAACGGCCACATATTGCTCCCATATAAGCATCCCCTTTGGCACATCCTTCAACCGTATCATATCCCATTAAAACATCAACAAAACTGTTGTTTTCCGGAATTTTTACGGAAGTTAACCTTCCGCCTAAGGAGATAAATTCAACTACCAATCCATTTTTGTTGGTTAGTTGAAAGATTTTGTTCTTCATTGAAATGGAATTATTTGGATTTTTCCCCGGTTAGCAATTGTCATATTCCGGTAATGAAACTCCGGGGACCTTACCAGAAAACCGTATACAATACCACCAAAACAATCATCATGATATAAGCACTGATATTGAAAGCTTTACCTGTAATAAAGGTTTCTTTTAACAGTGGGATGGCTTTGGGGTTATCGTCACCTTGACCAGTGGAAAGAGAAATCCCTACGATGATGACCATGGTAATGAGCAGGGTATAAAACATCTGATCGAGAAATGGCATTTCGACAGGCAGGAATTTTAATGCCAATGCCACAGGAATAGAAGCAATTACACCCACAATAGCGCCCTTGACATTGGTCTTTTTCCAAAATAAACCCATCAAAAATACAGCCAGTATCCCAGGGCTTACCAGCCCCGTATATTCCTGTATATATTGAAACATCTGTGGAATGGAACCCAATGAATTGGCTACTGAGGTAGCAAGAACAAGCGCCACAAGCACAGTAATTCTTCCTGTTGTGACCAATTGCCTGTTACCGGCATTTTTATTGATATAGGGTTTGTAAATATCCATCGTGAAAATGGTAGCTGTGGAATTGAGCATAGAGGCCAATGAAGAAACAATGGCAGCCGCAAGGGCGGCCACGACCAATCCCTTTAATCCGACAGGAATAAAGGTGCTGATAAGCCAGGGATAGGCCCGATCAACATCAATACCACCGCCTGTTTTACCAAACACATCCGCAACCCCGTCAATCGCCGTTGTTCCGGCAGGCTGGGTGTACATTACATAGGCAATAATTCCCGGTATAACCACAATTAATGGAACAATCAGTTTTAGAAATCCGGCAAAGGCGATGCCCTTCTGCGCTTCCTTGAGCGATTTCGCCGCCAGCGCACGTTGAATAATATACTGATTAAAACCCCAGTAATATAGATTAGCTACCCACATACCACCAATGAGTACAGCTATTCCGGGTAAATTAGCAAATTCAGGATTGTCTTTTTTTAAAATCATGTGAAACTTGTCACCGGCAACGTCATAAATATGGGCCAAACCCTTGATGGCACCACCATCGGGTGTTACATGATCGAGTGCAATGAAAGTCGTAATCAGCCCGCCAATCACCAGCAAAGCTACTTGTATGACATCCGTCCATGCCACTGCCGATAAACCGCCCCAAACGGAATAGGCTGCAGCAAAAAGAGCCAGTCCGATCATAAATGGGATAATTGTTTCTCCGTTTCCTACACCCATCACAGTATCCAATGCCTTTGCCCCAAGGTAGAGCACCGATGTAAGGTTTACAAACACGAACAAAGCAATCCAGAAAACGGCCAGGATGGTTTTTAATGAGGTATTAAAACGTTTTTCAACAAATTCCGGGATGGTGTAAAGCCCTTGTTTGATAAAGATGGGCAGGAAATATTTACCAACAATTATGAGTGTAATGGCAGCCATCCATTCGTAGGAAGCGATGGCCAAACCTGCTGCCATTCCCGATCCCGACATGCCGATAAATTGCTCGGCCGAAATGTTGGCAGCAATCAGTGAGGCACCGATGGCCCACCAGGGGAGTGTCTTCCCGGCTAAAAAATAATCTTCAGCTGTTTTTTCTTCACCTTTTTTCGTTCGGGAAACATAGAGGCCGACAGAAATAATTAATACGGCATAGGCCCCAAAAATCAGGTAATCGAGTAGGGCAAAACTTTCATTCATCCTGTTGTTATTTTAAGTTCAATGGTTTCAAATTTCTCCGGCTAAAGATATTAAAAAAATCAAGCTCCTGTAATGGATAATAAATGCGTCCCATCTTCAATCACGACTTCTATTATTTGAGGCTTTTTACCCTCAGGGGTTTGGTATTTTTCATTTATCATTTTTTCAAACAAAGGCACAGCATTCCTTTCTACCAGGTTAATGGTGCAGCCACCAAAACCACCGCCCATCATGCGCGCACCAATAACCCCTTCAATACCGGAAGCTATCTCTACCAGTTGATCCAACTCGGGACAACTGACTTCAAATTTATTTTTAAGGCCTTCATGCGATTGGTACATCAATTGTCCAAATGCTTCAAAATCGCTGTACTGCAGGGCGGTACAAGCCAGATCGACACGATGGTTTTCTTCAATGATGTAGCTACAGCGCTTATAAACATTTATTGGAAATTCTGGTAGGTGTTCCCCGATCATTTCCAGGTTCGCATCACGCAACGACATGACTTCCGAAAAATATTTTTGCAACAATCCAACCCCGGCTTCACATTCCCGACGGCGGATGTTATATTCAGAAGAAGCCAGCGCGTGTTTTACACCTGTATTTACCAATACCAGCAGGTAATCGGTCATGTCGAAGGGAAAAAGTTCATATTTCAGGTTGCGGCAATCGAGTTTGATGACCTGGTTGGCTTTCCCATGTAAAGAGGCAAACTGATCCATGATACCACATTGTACGCCAGCGTATTCATGTTCGGCTTTTTGGGCAAATTGAGCCAATTGCAACCTGCTGTAATCAAATTGTTGTATGTGGTTGATGGCAAAGGCCATCCCGCATTCGATGGCGGCACTTGACGACAAACCGGCACCCAAAGGTACATCGCCACCAAAAACACAATCAAAACCATTCACCGAGTGTCCTTCTTTTACAAATTGAGCGATCACACCCAGCAAATAATTGGACCAATGAACTGAGCAGATTTCGATTTGATCAACAGATGTTTCAAAGCTTTCATCCAGGTCGATGGCATAAAACCTGAACTGATTCAATTCATTGGGAGCCACAGCAAAATAGATGGCCTTGTTGACTGCCGCAGGTAATACAAATCCATTGTTATAATCGGTATGTTCGCCAATCAGGTTCACCCTGCCGGGAGATTTCACCATAAATGGCTCCGCGCCAAATTTTTGAATGAATGTATTTTTTATATTCTGAATCATTTACTTTGTATCACTATCGTTTTTTAGTTGAATGTTTTAAATATCTTTTTCCGGCTGATTACCATACCGTTTTTATTCAACAACTGAATAATATACATGCCTTGCTGCCAAGATGTTGCGTCAATCAATCTGGTAGAAGCATCATAAGTTCGGGTGATTTTCCCATCCAGGGCGATAATCTGTATGGAGTTGACATCCTCATTTTGAATATCCATATTTAGCTGATCGTTGAAAGGGTTTGGATACACAGAAAAGGAAACTTGAGCTTCAGCGGTTTCTACTGATAAGGGAATACTTTCGCAACTGCTCCAAAAGTATGCAAAGGTTTCAGTGTCGTTTTCGATAACGTATTTCCGGTGTGTTCCCCACATGGACGCACACTCCACAGGTACCTGTTCATGATACAATTCCATATTCCAGTCAGCCTTGTTGGTAAAAATATAGGCTCCTTCCGAACCTTTTTGCAGGATAGTGGAATACTTATAAATGTTATTGCCAATGGATTCCATAAGCATAAACTGCCATGGTGCACCTGTAAAATCGCCTGTTATAAATACCCCCTCAGTTATGTCCACTTCAGTCATATCCACATAAAACGATACTTCCGAAGTAGTGGAAGGAGCTTGAGAATAATCATAGCTCAAAAAACCGATGCCTGCATGCAGTTGGTTGTCAAAATCAAAAAAGGTGGCATTATCATAATGCGAGCCTTGTCCCCAGTCAGTATAACATGAAGTTGAAACCCAGGCAGGTTCCCAATAAATTACACCCATGCCACCATTGGAGATAACAGCGTAGGTTAAATTGATCAGAAAATTTTTCTGGCTTTTAATGGTAGGAGGGTTGGAATAACCGGGCAAAATGGAGGCTTCTCCCAATATATTTCCCGCGTCACCATTGTTATCCAATGTCCAGGGATAACCCGTTTCGACAATCCAGACAGGTTTATTGAACTGAGATTTCAGGTTATTGATTTCCTGTCCAACCCCGGATACATCAATGTCGTGGTATTCAGGATAATAAGAAAGGCCGACAATATCGAAATTCGCGAAATCATGGGTAGCAGCGGTAGTAAACCACCATTCGGCCACCGTTGGATCAGCAATGTGAATGACGGTTTGTATGGACGAATCGGTATCCTTTGCAGCTTGAATTCCGGCCTTGAACAATTGAATGTTTCGTGGCCAATCGATTGGATAAAGTACTTCGCCTGTTTCTACCATGATGTTTCCATTGGTTTCATTACCAATCTGAACATAATCAGGCAACAGGTTCTCAGCCTTTAGATCGGAAAGCACCTGAAAAGTGTAGTTATAAACCGAATCTGCCAGCACATTTAAATTGGTGATCCCACTCCATGCCTGAGGACGGGTTTGTTTTCCCGGATCGGCCCAGGTATCGGAATAATGAAAATCGAGCAATACTTTCATCCCGGAAGCTTTTGCCCTTGATATACTCTTTTTTACATCGAAAAATCCGCTATAGCCTGAATCGGGTGTGTGCCACAACCGAATACGGATCACCTGTGCCTGGTGTTCACTAAAAATGGAATACACCTCCTGAGCGGTTCCGTTTTCGTAGTAAACTGCGTTGCAGTCTTCCATTTGATTTACATACGAAAGGTCGACACCAAGAGTATAATTCTGAGCAAATAATCCCTGTGCCCGGAGTATAATTGCCAACACAATAATAACTTTCTTCATACCTTATAAATTGATGATCCTAATTGCCACATTCATCTCACTCTCAGGTTTAAATGTATAATAAAAGGCTCCCTTTTTCGATTCTCCGGTATCCTTTTTATCGAGGCGCACCATGGCATCCAAGGAAAGGATTTTTTTGCGAAAATTGCCCGGGTCGAATTCCTGCGAAAAAATGGAGTTATAAAGCTGGCGCAGTTGCGTCAGGGTAAATTCATCCGGAAGTAAATCGCGGCCAACCAGATCGTAACTGGCCTTTTTCCGGAGTTTCGCCAGCGATTCAGCCACCATTTGGCCATGGTCGAAAATCAGGTCTGGCAAATTGGAAACAGGCCACCATTTGGCGTCATACAGGTTTACGAGTTCCTTGTTATGGCTTTTAATGTCGATCAATGCATAAAAAGCGATGCTTACCACGCGTCCGCCGGGATCGCGTTCTGGTGCAGAAAACACCCTGACTTCCTCCTGAAAAATGCGGCTAAGACCGGTAATTTTCAGCAAAACCCGTTCAGCCGCCTGTTCTACGGTTTCATTAGGTTCCACCCAACCACCTATTAACGACCAATTGCCTTTTTCAGGTTCCAATTGTCGTTTGAACAGCAACAGTTTCAACTCACCACGTTCATATCCAAATATAACGCAATCCACCGCAAGCAAATGCTTTTCCTGCAAACCATATTCTTGTTGGCTAACCATATCAAACAATTTGCGATAAAAGTAAATAATACTTTTAAATAACACAAGTGAAATTTAACAATCTTGTAAATTCAAAGTAATGAGAACAGTTTGATAGCCTGTGATAAATGAAAGCACATCTGCTTTTCATGCCCAAGCAACGAGGAAGTTTTTATCCCCCTAAAGCGAAGGTCCATGCTATCATGTCACCATAAATCAAAATATCTGTGTTTATTCGCCCAATGAGTGTCATTCATTTCTGGCTGGTAGGCAGGTGTGTTCCATCTGGCTCCTTAAATTTATACTCCCCAATGTAAAACCAATACAATTAATCCCTAGATTTACCCTGTCAAACACCCGATGATCCAGTTACAATATAGTAGAAAGAATCTGATTTAGCTCATTATAAACGATTGAAAATGGGCAGGTTATTATGTATAAAGAGGTTAAAGAAAAGGGGTATTAAATAAATAACTGCTAGAGGTGGGTTTATACGCTCGGTTGGCGTTCATTGTAAAAGAGCCTTCGCGCGATTAAATACCATCAAAAAAGAATTTTTATCTTTGTATGATAAATATTTAACAAATGACAAAAGAAACTGCTATAAAACTTTTTAATGAAAAACATATTCGTACACAATGGGATAATGACAATGAAAATGGTACTTTTCTATTGTTGATGTTGTTGCAGTTCTTACGGAAAGCGAAAATCCTAATAATTATTGGAAAGTACTTAAAAACAGACTTAAAAAGGAGGGAAGTGAGTTGGTTACAAATTGTAACCAACTGAAAATGCAATCTTCTGATGGTAAATATTATAAAACAGATGTAGCAGACACTGAACAGCTATTCCGACTAATTCAAACAATTCCTTCTCCAAAGGCAGAACCATTTAAATTATGGTTAGCCCGAGTTGGACGTGAACGTATTGATGAAATTGAAGATCCAGAGATTGGGATTGATCGATTGATGGAGACATACTTTCGGAAAGGTTATAGCAAAGAATGGATTAACCAGCGACTTAAGAGTATTGAGATTCGCAAGGAGCTTACCGATGAATGGGAAAATAGGGGTGTTGAGAAGGGTCAACAGTTTGCAATATTAACAGATGAGATCACCAAAGCATGGAGCGGTTTTACAACAAAACAGTAGAAAGCCTTTAAGGATTTGAAAAAAGAAAATCTCCGAGATCATATGACAAATCTTGAATTGGTGTTGAATATGTTGGCAGAGGCATCTACTACAGAAATATCCAAGGACAAGAAGCCTCGGACATTTATTGAAAACAAGAAAGTTGCTCAAAAAGGTGGGAATGTTGCAAAAGCTGCCCGACTTCAATTGGAAAATACTACAGGAAAAAAAGTTGTGACAAACTTAAATGCAAAACAACTTAGTACGAATAAGCTGGAAAACGGAAATGGTGAAAAATAAACAACGAAACGCCAACAAGAAATTCAACCGTCAAAGAAATAATTGAACACGTATTGCATTATTTCAAAATTCAAATATATTTTTCAATTTATGTTTTTTCGATAATGTTTTTCTTTTACTTTTCAATCCGAATTGCAAATAACAAAAAATACAATCAATGTCCATTTTTCCAATCTTTCTTTCGTTTAAAATTATAAAGGAAAACCCCCTTTTGTTTGATAAATATATGCTAATGCCAATCAACAATACCAAGCAAAGAAAGGAGGTTGAAATGCGAAGATAATAAATATTAATAGTGAAACACATGATGTTTTATTGTTACGCCAATGATAATAGGGCGAAACCTATAACAGAAGAATGACGGTTTCTTCTAAAATAATTACCAATGAATAGGATACCACTGAAAAACTATTAAAAATGTGGTGAATTAATGAATCATAAAAAATATTGAGGATTGATTTAATGATAAAATACACGCCCTACGAGTTCATCAATGGAGAAAACTTTGTGCCATCATTTCGTTTAAACTACTATTTCTGATTGTATAAGGTAATCCAAAAAAAACATGGGCAAAATCATCTTGATTACAATAATTATCATTTTTAGTTCTTGCACTAAAATTGTCAACATAGATATTCCGCAAGTTGAACAAAAAACCACCCTTTACAGTTTGGTTGGTACTTCGAGGCAATTGCAGGTTTCAATTGGTAAGAGTTATGGGATATTGGAATATATTGACCCTGATAACGTGCCTGAAAACGAGAGTGCAGAAATAAATTTATTTGTAAATGAAAGTTTTATCGAAACTTTATCGAAGAATGGAAGTTATTACTATTCGTTAAGTTATTTGCCCAATACAGGCGATACTGTTGAGATTATTGCCAGAACAAATAGTAACGATACTTTAGTTGCAAGAACATATATTCCTGCAACCATATTGCTTGCCTCTGCAGTTTTAACAGATTCAGCTTTTTTTGATAAAGATGGTTATTTGCAATCGCAGGTTACTATCAATTTCAATGATCTTCCTAATACAAAAAATTATTATGAAGTATATTTTCGGGCACAATGTGATGAAACCAATCCAAATAATTACATTCCAGTAACCAATTACAATAGTGCAAGTCCGATTATTGCAAACGAAGATATACTTGACTATGAACCACAGAGTATTTTGTTTTCTGACGAACTGTTTGATGGGGAGGAAACCAAAATCCCTATTTCGTTTAGCTATCCTTGTATTGACGAATATACCGGGAGTAATATAGAGACTGAGTTTAAAGTTGTAGTATATTTTTTGAGTGTTACCGAGGAATATTATTTATATCGAAAGACTTTATATAAACATCTTTTTTCGCAACAAACAAATATTTGGGATGGTGCTATTGAACCCATAAATATGTATTCAAACGTAAAAGGCGGATATGGTGTCTTTGCCGGATACTCTCTTTCTAAACATTCTTTATATTCTAACTAACAAGAAGATTATGCGTCGTATTTACTTAATATTTCTTGTTTTATATTTTACTATTAATTGTGCCAGTGCTCAAAAAATTAATATTAGTGGTTTTGTTAGTAATTCATCAAACAGTGAACAAGTTATTGACGCTTACGTTATTGAGCTAAACTCAATGGTTGTTGCTATTAGCAATAATTACGGTTTTTTCAGTATGTCCTTAAACAAGAGTAACAAGCCTTACATATTGATAATAAGTAATATAGCTTATAAAACTGACACGCTGGTTGTAGAAGTCATAAATGATACTTCAATAAATATAAAATTAACCCCGGGTAAAAATTTAGACGAAGTAGTTGTTTCTGCCAACAAAGTTGATCCCATAGAAACAAGAAATGAAATAAGTACTTTATCAATACCGATGAGGCAGATTGAAATTTTACCTGCTTTTGGAGGTGAGCGTGATATTATTAAAGCCTACCAACTTATGCCGGGTGTGCAATCAGGCGACGAAGGAAGTAGCGGCTTGCTTGTTCGTGGAGGTTCTATGGATCAGAATCTTATTTTAATTGATGGTACACCCATTTATTATGTTAATCACTTAGCAGGTTTTGTATCTGTTTTTAATAATGAGGCAATAAATAGCACTAAATTATACAAAGGAGGATTCCCTGCAAGATATGGCGGAAGATTGTCTTCTGTTTTGGATATAAGGATGAAGGAAGGCAACAATAAGAAACTTGGAGGGAGTGCCTCTATTGGGCTTTTGTCGGCAAAAGTGATGCTTGAAGGACCAATACAGAAGAATAAGTCATCATATCTGATTTCATATCGCCGAATGCTTTACGATTTATTTATGCGCCCAATTTCAAAAGCAATCACTAAGGAGTCATCAACAGGCTATTATTTTCATGATTTGAACCTTAAAATAAATCACACATTTTCCGACAAAGACAAACTATTTCTAAGTGCTTATTATGGAGACGATAAGATGACATCGCGTTTTGAGGATAAAACAGATAATATTAGAAATGAAACTAAATATGCAAGGAAATGGGGCAATTTATTATCCGCCTTGCGATGGAATCACTTATTTAATAGCAAACTTTTTGGAAATTTAACAGCTTCATTTACAAGGTATCGGTTTGATATTGATATGAAATCGCAAATATCCGGTGATAACAATAATCAAGAAAATTACAATTCATTTTTTTCTGGTATTTATGACTATTCAATTCAGCCCGATTTGGAGTACTATGCATCATCAAATTATAAAGTGAGGTTTGGAGGACTGCTAACACACCATACTTTCAAACCTGGCATAACTGAATACTATTCAAAATTAAATGGCTCTGAAATTATTAATAATGTAGTTTCTGACAATCCTATTTTTGCTTTAGAGTCAGCAATATATATTGAAAACGAACTTAAAATTGATAATTTGCTTTTCAATATTGGTTTAAGATACTCGAATTATTCGCTAACAGACAAAACTTTTCATTTTTTTGAACCGCGTATTTTAGCTAAATATGTTTTTTTGAAAAAACATTCTGTTGAGATATCATATTCCAAGATGCATCAAAATATCCATTTGTTATTAAATTCAGGAATTGGAATGCCAATTGATTTCTGGTTACCTGCAACTGGCGAAGCACCGCCACCTATCTCCAATCAATTTGCCATTGGGTATGCAAGTACCGTTTCAGATTATTTTGAAGTAAGCATAGAGGGCTTTTATAAAGAGATGTACAACCTTACTACATTTAAAGAGGGTGAATCGTATTTTGGTACTAATAAAACATGGGCCGAAAAAATTGAAACAGGAGGAAACGGAACTGCTTATGGCATTGACTTTTTAATTCAAAAAACCATTGGTTCAGTTACAGGATGGATAGGGTACACATGGATGAAAAACTATAGACAATTTGAAAATATTAACGAAGGTAAAAAATACCCTTATAAATATGATCGTACGCACGATATTAGCCTTGTTTTAAATTATCAGTTTACGGAAAGTGTTGACATATCCTTAACCTGGGTTTATGGCACAGGCCAAGCGCTTACACTTCCTGTTGCTAAATACTATCTACCAGTTGTATTCCCAGGGGCATTGGAAGATAAATATCTTGAAGAAATTTATATTTATACATCAAAAAATGCTTTTAGGGCAAAAGCATATCACAGAATGGATATTGGAATCAATTTTAAGAAAACAAAGATATGGGGTGAAAGAATATGGAACGTTAGCATTTACAATTTGTATAATCGTCAAAATCCATATTCGTATTATTTTTCTGGTTATAGCAATGGTAATTCTGGAAAAGTTGAGCTTAATCAACAGAGTTTATTCCCATTTATTCCTTCGATTAGTTATTCTGTTAAATTTTAGAATTTAAGATTCATCCAAAAAGACCCTATCCTATTTTCTTGATTTTATAACCGTCAATAATATAAAGGACAGAAGTATAATCATATCAGGACAAAAATCCGGTTATTTGCAATGCTAGATCATATAGCCTGGAAAGTTTTTCCTTCTTGGGAATAAATTCCATGGTTAGGTTGGCGGACAGTATTCGTGGGTATTACATGTAAAAGTACTTGTTGCTTGAATTGGCTGGAAAATTATACACCTTGAAAACTCAAAATAAAGCTGACGAGAATAACTCCCCGTCTTTAGTACAACTTACAATGGCAAAGGATTGTTTAAGAAGCTTGTTAGAAAAATGGTTCGGGTAAATTGGACATTTCAAGCGAAAGTCGATTTAAAGAGAATTACTGAATAGCGAAAACTTATGTCTTCCGTTTTTTCTTCTTTGCCGCCGGGAAAAGAATGTTGTTCAATATTAACCGATAGCCGGGTGAGTTAGGATGCAGACTGAGTTCTGTTGGCGGATCACCAATTTTGTGCTGGTAATCTTCGGGATCATGGCCTCCATAAAAAGTCCAAAACCCTTTGCCATATTCACCGTGTATGTACCGTGCTTCGTTGGCTGCTTTGTTTTCACCCATAATCACCACATTGGGCTTGATCAGATCTTCCGCAAAAGCGGTGGTTTGTCCCATAAATCCCTTGATGAGCTGTTCGTGGTTTTGGCAAAGCATGGTAGGGATATGGTCCCATTTGGCCGAAAATTCAAACAACAAAAAATAATCGTTCGCCTCGTTAATAGCCCGTGAACGCACATTGGTAACATCGATATTTGATATTTCGTACTCAACAGGGTTGGTTACAATTTTAAAATCAGTAAATACCATACATTTTGAATAGTCCAGTCTTTTCTGGGCCGCCGGATCCATGGGGTCGCCATCGAACATCACATCGCAAATATCCACCTGGTCGGCGGCCAACGCGACATCGTAACTGTCAGTTGCCGAGCACATGGCAAACAAATAACCACCTCCCAATACAAATTCATTGATTTTTTTTGCTACGGCCAGTTTTAATTCCGATACCTTTGAGAAACCCAGTTTGGTGGCCATTTCTTCCGAATATTTAACATCTTCTTTGTACCATGGATATTGACGATAACGTGCCCAAAACTTTCCATACTGACCGGTAAAATCCTCATGGTGAAGGTGGAGCCAATCATAAGTTGGCAGTATGCCGCTCATCACTTCCTCATCGTAAACCACATCGTAAGGGATTTCTGCATAGGTAAGTGCCAGCGTTACGGCATCGTCCCAGGGTTGTTTGTTTTTTGGGGAATATACTGCCACCCGGGGCGCCTTTTGCAACTCCATCACATCCATATTCACATCGGGTCTGGCAATTTCCTGCCGGATGGCACTGGACTGGACATCTGTTATAACCTGAGCCGACACATCGCGGACAACGCATTCCTGTTCAATTTCCTGATAGTAGGGAATGAGGTAGCTTCCTCCCCGGTAATTCAACAGCCATTCGATGGTAATGTCTTTTTCCAGTACCCAAAATGCAATTCCATAGGCTTTCAGGTGGTTGGTCTGGCTTTGATCCATGGGGATTAAAAGCCAGGCAGCTCTGGAAGTGAGCGTACCTGTCATCAAAACAAGTAACAGAAAAGAAACGATGATTGATTTTTTCATGGCACAAAGGTAAATCGTTTCGTATTTACCAACGTTCAATCCGAAGGATTAATTGCATGATTGTTCATATCAATACCTGCTGTAAAGCGCAAAAGGATGCTTTTAACATCCTTAAACTGCAAATGGCGATAATCAATGGGAACCCTGCAGTACAAAATTAACCACAGAGCAGGCTATTATCTTAGAATTTTAACCCTGACGGCAGCAGGTCCCTTGGGACCCATTTCAACTTCAAAGCTAACAACATTGTTGTCTTTTATTTCTTCGAGCAGGTTATTGGCATGTACAAATATGCTTTCCTGTGTTTCCGTATCCCTGATAAAACCAAAACCCTTTGAATCGTTGAAGAAGGTCACAATTCCTTTGCGAATTGGGTCCAGTTCAACGTGGTCGCGTTTCCTGATGCTGATTTCGATGTCATCCATCTCTATGTGCTGTTTTTTATTGGGATCGGGAGGAGTATCGGTAAGCATTCCATTTTCATCCACGTAAGCAATCATATCCTCCAGTTTGCTTGATTTGTCCTCGTCTTTTCTGGCGAGTTTTCTGGCATCTTTGTCTTTTCTCTTCTTCTCTTTGTTCTTTCTTACTTCTTTTTTGTTAAATGTATCTTGCGATCTGGCCATATTTTAATTTTTAGTTTTAAGGGGTCAGCTGAAATGTGGGCTGATTATTTTTGCAAATATACATCAATTCAACCTCTTTTTTAACATTTAATTGAAAATCATGCTATTTCGCACTGGTAACTACAAATGTACCAGAGAAAGTTATGCTTCCGGAGTTTCAAATAACTCATTGAGTATGTGTATAACCTCCAAATCCCCATGGAGTTTTGCTTTCGTTAATAACTGATTCTGGATTCGGATAGTTTCTTCTTGATTATACAGGTTATTTCTCAGCTTTCCTAAGCCAGACAGTGAGGTTGGAAATACCTCCTGAGCTGAATAACCCTTTTCCGATAACCGT
Source organism: Bacteroidales bacterium (assembly GCA_030690365.1). Taxonomy (GTDB): domain Bacteria; phylum Bacteroidota; class Bacteroidia; order Bacteroidales; family F082; genus UBA6244. The sequence goes on from JAUYGX010000003.1 coordinate 17,038, forward strand.
TCGCCGGGTTTGGCCCCGATAAACCTGATGGGAACGGTTTTATCCATTTGGTGCATGAGACGCTGGGCCAGATCGGTAATGATAACAGCCTTATCGGTACTGACAAACAAGTCGTTGTGTTGGCCGAAAAGATAAGCATGGTAGATAAACTCAGCAGCCTGAGGGCCTGTTATAAAACGGCGGCTCATGTCTGGTTCGGTGATGGTAACGGGTTCTCCCTGTTCAATTTGCTTCTTAAAGATCAAGGTAACTGCACCCGGGCTATCGATTACATTGGCCAAACGTATGGTGATAAATTGGGATGATATTTCCTGAATTTTTCTAAAAACATCTTCCACCAGGTATTTACACATGCCTACCACAGAGGTAGCATGTCGGGCCAAATCAGAGGAAGTAAACACAAAGGTTTTTACCTGATGCTGTATGGAAAGACGAATCAACTCAACAGAGGCTATGTAATTAATTCTGATGGATCGGATGGGATCGTTCTCACCTTCCGATAACCGGGCCAAAGCCGCCAGATGAAAAACGGCTGATATGTGATAATTCTTAAACACCTCTGCAAACGAATTGGGATGAAGCAAATCTATTTCCACAAAATGAACACGGGCATGATTAACCTGAAGAATTCTATCCGCATTTCTTCCTGTTACCACCAGATCGAAACCTGTTTCGCTTAATAATTTCTCAATTAAAAAGGTGCCTGTAAAACCGGATGCGCCGGTAATCAACAGGTATTCTGACTTTTCGGAGTGTTTCGAATCACCCATATTACTTTTTGTAATAAGCTTTGGCTTTAGTCAGAAAAGCAAGTCCGATGGGATCAGAATATGGACGACCGGGTTTCATCCGTTCGGGATGCCATTGTACTGCAAACAAAAAGCCCATGTTTTCAGGATTTTTCCAGGAAACTGCTTCAGGAAGACTGTCGGGCGCGTAAGCCACAATTGAGAGTGGTTCGGCCAACCGATCAATGGCCTGATGGTGATTGCTGGTAACGGAGTCTGATTTGGTTCCGGCCATTTCCATTAAAAAGGAACCAGAAACGGCTGTAACCGGGTGAAAACAATGCAGATAATCTTCCTGCTGGTGTATGACAGTGGTATCAAAATCGGTTGGAATATCCACAACCAGGCTGCCTCCCAGGACCACATTTAAAATCTGCTCACCCCGGCAAACTCCGAGAATTGGAATTTTGTGCTGAACAGCAAAATCGATCAGTGCCATTTCGAGGCTGTCGCGGTAGCGATCGAATTCACCACAACGCGAAGTATCAGCAAGTTGGTTATAATATCCGGGATAAACATCTTCACCGCCTGTCAGGAGCAGTCCATTACACTCGCTTAGAATTGACAAAGCCGAGTCGATTCCCAATGGATAAAGATTAATGGTGTTTACCGTGCTGTCGTTGCGCTGAAGCCATTGAACATAGGCATCGCTTTGCTTGCTGACAGCAATGGACAGTGAAGGTTGGGTTGCAGTAGTACAACCGATCAGGATCAACGACCAGAAAATGGCGAATCCTAAATTGAAAGTGCGGGATGTGAGGGTGCTTTTTTTCATAGGATAAAAATAGGTGAAATTTTGTCAAACCAGAACAATCTACTCAAAGTATCTCCATCACTAAATGTTTACTTTTGCGGCATGAAAGCTCACTCTTCCTTATTCAGAAAAGCACTTCGGGTTTTAAGCATGTTAATCCTTCTGGTTGTTTTGGTTATTTCAGGATGTAATGGTCCGCAAACAAACTCTGGTAAATCAGATGAAAATCCAAAACTAATGAGTATTGTAAAGTATGCACATGGTTTTAACATTCTCGATCAGGGAGATGGAGTTTACCGGTTGTTAATTTTTAACCCTGAATCTCCAAAAGAGGTTTTTTTTTCATGCATACTGGTTCCTGATAATCGCACTGTCAAACCAAATAACGATGAGTTAATCTTGCAGGTTCCCATAGACAGTGTGGCGGTATTTTCGGCAACCCAACTCAGCAGCATGGCCATTTTAAACCAGTTGGACAGGGTAGTGGGAGTGTCGGAAGCCATGTATATCACCAATCCTGTCATGAAACAGCGCATTGAAGAAGGCAAGGCTGTGGAGTTGGGAAACAACGGTGCTTTTTTTGTGGAACGAACTCTCGCACTGCATCCTCAGGTCATTTTTTACTCGCCCTATCAGCTTAACGAGGCGCATCCATTGGCAGCCAGCCACCAGATCATGATTCCTTTTCTGGATTTTCTGGAGACCAATCCCCTGGGCAGGGCCGAATGGATCAAGTTTACTGCCCTCTTTTTCGGACAGCTGCCAAAAGCAGACAGCCTGTTCAACACGATGGTACAATCCTACGACAGCCTGAAACAGTTGGCCGCAAGCGTGGATTACAGGCCTACTGTGATGTCGGACAAGTATTTTGCCGACCAATGGTATGTACCCGGTGGACAAAGCTACATGGCCATGATGATTGCCGATGCCGGAGGCGATTATATCTGGAAAGATGACCCACACAATGCCAGCATTCCCCTGAATCTGGAAACGGTGCTCAGCAAAGCCTCACATGCTGATTTTTGGCGTATTGTTGGGTCTTATGAAGGTGATCCATCCTACGAAAAGCTGGGCAGTGAAAATGAATTTTATTCCCATTTCGATGCGTTTAAAAACAGGAAAGTGCTTTTTTGTGATTCGCGCAAAACCGGATATTTTGAACAGGGACCACTACAGCCCCAGGTTCAGCTTGCAGACTTAATCCATGCCTTTCATCCCAAGTTGCTTCCTGATTATAAGCCTGTTTATTACAAATTGATTCCCTGATACCATCCTGTTTTTCCCGATTATCAACAAATCCTTTCTTGAAAACTAATTGTTGGCCTGCTTAAAGAATAGACCGGAAAACTGTACTTTTGGCCTGCATGTCGACAACAGGAAATAGAACTTTGTGGATGGCCATCGTCGGGCTGTTTATTTTGGTGCTTTTTGCAGCCAATCTCTGGTATGGTTCCGTTTGGCTGGCCTGGCGGGATGTTTGGGACATTTTAACCGGAAATCCATTGGTAGATCCTGTTTCACAGGTCATTGTGTTGCAGTACAGATTGCCACAGTCTGTCACAGCCCTGGCGGTTGGGATGGCCCTGAGTGTGGCCGGTTTGTTGCTTCAAACCACTTTTGGAAACCCACTGGCGGGACCTTCCGTTCTGGGTATCAGTTCCGGTGCCAGTTTTGGCGTGGCGCTGGTGCTGTTATTTGGAGGTGCCACCGGCGTTTATCTGGTAAGCAACGACTGGCTTTACCGTGATTTCCTGATGGTGGTTGCTGCTCTGGCCGGCGCATTGACCGTATTGTCAGTGATTGTATTTGTATCGTCACGTATCGGCCATGCGGTTACGGTGTTGATTATTGGCATCATGATTGGTTATCTGGTAAGCGCTGCCGTTGGAACCATGCAGTTCTACAGCAGTTCGCAGGACTTGCAAGCCTATGTACTCTGGGGGCTGGGAAGCTTTTCAAAAACCAGCCTTACTCAGGCACTGGGACTGCTTTTTGGGATTTTGCTCACTTCGGCATCGGCCTTTTGGTTTATCAGGCCATTAAATGCGCTCCTTTTGGGAGAAAGCTATGCCCGAAGTACCGGCTTTAACACACGTCTTGTCCAACGGTCGCTTATTCTGATTTCGGGAATCCTCATTGCACTGGGCACGGCATTTACCGGTCCCATCGCCTTTATCGGACTGGCCGTTCCCCATCTGGCACGCACGTTTTTTAATACCTCCAACCACCGGGTTTTGCTTCCGGCGGTGTTGCTTATTGGTGCGGCGCTTAGTCTGCTTTGTAACCTCATTGCCCGTTTGCCGGGATGGGATTCATCGTTGCCCATCAACGCGGTTACTTCGGTCATTGGCGCCCCCATTGTTATTTGGGTGATTATAAAAGGGAGGACTTATGGCAAATAAGGCATTATTGAATGAAACTTTACTTCAGCTAAAGGAGCTTGAAACGGGTTATTCAGGTGGAAAAAAACCTGTTGTTATCAGCCGGAAAATAGAAACATCGTTGGCTTTGGGTCAGTTTGTGGCGATCCTGGGACCCAATGGTGCCGGAAAATCTACTTTGATGAAAACCATTCTCGGTCACCTTGTTCCCCTTTCGGGAGAGGTACTTTGGAAAGGCCAGCCACTTCATCAGATGTCGGTGAAACAGGTGGCAAGATGTATGTCGGCAGTACTGACCGATAAAATTGAGGACCGCTACCTGACTGCCATGGACGTGGTTTCTACGGGCAGGTATCCTTACGGATCGCTCACGGGCAGGTTAACGCTGGAAGACAGGCAAATCATCTCATCATCCATGAAATCCACCGGAGTAACACATTTGTCGGAGCGTAGGTTTTTCACGTTGAGTGATGGCGAAAAGCAAAAAACCATGATTGCCAGGGCACTCGCCCAAAATACCCCTTTGATTTGTCTGGATGAACCCACCGCGTTTATCGATTCTCCCGGGAAAGTGGCCATCATGCAATTGTTGAAGAGACTCGTGGATGACAAGACGAAGACCGTGTTGCTCACCACGCACGACAGCGAATTGGCGCTGCAATTTGCCGATGAGCTTTGGCTGGTTGGAAAAAATCATACTTTTGAAGCGGGAACACCCACCTCTTTGATCGGGAACGGACATATCAACCAGCTTTTCGATCAGGAAGGAGTGATCTTTAATCCGGCTACACTGCGCTTCGAATCAAAATATTTTAAACCTGAACCATAAATACCGGGACGATGAAAAAACCTACTTTTCTGATTCTGTTAATATCCATTGTAACCATGACATCCTGCATCCACAAAAAACAAACCGTCGATTTAATCGTCTATAACGCTTCTGTTTACACCCTCGACACCGCTTTTTCGATGGGTACAGCTTTTGCTGTAGACAAGGAGAAATTTGTGGCAGTTGGCCAGGACGCTGCAATATTGGCCGATTTTGAGAGCACCCAAAAACTGGATGCCGGCGGAAAGCCTGTTTATCCGGGTTTTAACGATGGTCACAGTCATTTTATGGGGTATGGCCTCGCGCTGACCCAATATGCCAATCTGGTTGGGTTAACTTCCTTTGATGACTTACTTGCTGCCTTACAGAAGTTTCACAAAGACTACCCGGGCCACTGGATTCTTGGCCGAGGCTGGGATCAAAACCTGTGGGAAATGAAGGAATTCCCTGATAACACCCGGTTGGATGCGATCTTTCCTAAAATTCCCGTTGTGCTCATCCGCATCGACGGACATGCGGTTCTGGCCAACTCAGCCGCCCTGGCCATTGCCGGAATTGATAAAAACACCTCAATCCCAGGTGGTGAGATTATCCTGAAAAAAGGCAAGCCTACAGGCGTTTTGCTCGACAATGCCGCCGACCGGATGAAGGGCTTTATCCCAAAAACTACCGACAACCAGAAAATCAACGCTTTAATGCTGGCCCAGAAGAACTGTTTTGCTAAAGGATTAACCACCGTTACCGACGCAGGTCTGGATTTAGAGGATATTCTTTTGATCGATTCACTTCAGAAAGCAGGCAGGCTTCAAATGAAAGTGTATGCCATGCTGAGTCCCGCAAAGGAAAACCTGGATTATTTTTTCGCGAAAGGGCCACTTCATGAGGATAAACTAACTGTAAGCAGCGTGAAGTTGTATGCCGATGGAGCACTGGGGTCCAGGGGTGCTTTGTTGCTATATCCCTATTCGGATGATCCGGGAAATTCGGGGTTGCAGATGGAACCGGCCTCTTATTATGACAGCTTGTGCCGATTGGCCTATGAAAATGGTTTTCAGGTGAACACCCATGCCATTGGCGATTCGGCCAACCGACTGGTAATGGATATTTATGGATCCATTCTCAAAGGTAAAAACGACCTGCGCTGGCGCATCGAACACGCCCAGATTGTAAATACAGAAGACATGCACAAGTTTGGCAAGTTCTCGGTAATCCCGTCCATCCAGAGCACACATTGTACCTCGGACATGGACTGGGCAGATGAACGTTTGGGCCCGAACCGGATAAAAGAAGCCTATCCCACCAAACAGCTTTTGGAGGAAAATGGCTGGCTGGTGAATGGCACCGATTTCCCCATTGAAGACATCAACCCATTGTACACTTTTTACGCAGCTGTTACCCGGAAACACCTGGACGGAACGCCGGATGCTGGTTTCCGGATGGAAAATGCGCTAACGCGAAAGGAAGCCCTGTATTCCATCACACTTTGGCCCGCCAGGGGAAGCTTTGATGAAGACCGCAAAGGCAGCATCGAAGCCGGAAAAGACGCCGATTTTGTGATGCTCGATCATGATGTCATGACCATTGAAGAACAGGACATAACGGGCATTTCGGTGAAGGGAACATGGATTAACGGAAAAAAGGTATTTGAGTGATGAGTGACACGAAAAAATCAAATAATAGCGATCAGCCAATTATTTCATTCAATTCGCCACAGGAATGGAACGAATGGCTTGAGCAGAACCACAGAAATTCAAATGGCGTATGGTTGAGGATTTATAAAAAAGACACAGGAATCCCTACCACAACCCATGCACAGGCCCTGGAAGAGGCATTGTGTTTTGGCTGGATCGATGGGCAGGCAAAAAAGTACGATGAGGTTTCATACCTACAGAAATTTACCCCGCGTCGGACGAAAAGTATCTGGTCGAAAAGAAATGTGGATTATGTGGCACAACTTGAAAAAGAGGGCAGGATGAAGCCAGCAGGCAGGGAACAGATTGAGGCTGCGAAAGCCGATGGCAGGTGGGAGAGGGCGTATGATTCACCGGTCAATATGACTATGCCAGAAGATTTTCTTACAGAACTGGCAAAAAATGAAAAAGCACTGGCCTTTTTCAGGACCTTAAATAAAACCAATACCTTTGCCATTGGATGGAGACTTCAAACCGCAAAAAAGCCTGAAACCAGAGAGAAACGATTGAAAATGATACTCGAAATGCTTGCCAGGGAAGAAACGTTTCACTGATCATTGAACACATTTTATTTAAAGAGTACACAAGGCTTTTCCATAGGGTCATTTTTAATTTGATATATATTGTTATATTAGAATATTATAATACTTTTGTATCCTAATTTAATAATATTGACTCAATGACAAAAATTGACTATGAATTAAGCGCTCAAATATTCAAAGCACTGTCGCACCCGATTCGATTGCAAATGGTAGATGTATTGTCCGACGATGAATGTTGCGTAACAGACGTAATGACAGCATTAAAAATTTCGCAATCTACCACATCCCAACATTTACTTATACTAAAGAACAGTGGAATTATTTATCCTGAAAAGCACGGAACCAGAACTTGTTATAAGGTAACCAATGAACTGTCGCAAGAAATAATTGCTCTATTAAAAAGATCAAAAAAATGATACAGAGAATTTTACAGGCATTTATGCCTCCGAAAAAAATGATTGATTTGTTTACTTTAAAAATGAGCAGTACAAAACCAATTGAATTAGTTGCCCAACAGGTACAAAACGCATGTGAATCGAATCATTTCGTTTTGCTGCAAACCTACAATTATCACGAAATTGTTGAAAGCAAAGGTTTCCCGATGAAGCGCAAAGTCTTTATCTACGATATTTGTCAGGCAAAAACAGCCTCCTTAATGCTTTCTACAAATCCGCACTTTGCTATTTTTATGCCTTGCACGTTAGCCATTTATGAAAATGATAACGAAACAATTATTTCAACAATGAATATGGAATTGTTGCTGAAAGCGGTTAGTTCTGATAAGGAACTTTACAATGAGGCAAAAGCGCTTTTTAGTTCATTCAAGTCATTAATGACCTCATTAACAGTTTAATTTTTACCAAAATGCAAAAGTTTTTAATTGTCATCAACGATGCTCCTTACGGGACCGAAAAAGCCTACAATGCTTTGCGAATGGCCATAACCTTACAAAAAGAACATGCCGAAGAAGTTGAAGTAAAAATATTTTTACTTGCCGACGCCGTATTCTGCGGTTTGCCTAACCAAAGCACACCAAATGGATATTACAACATTGAAAGGATGTTGAAAATTGTAATCAGAAACGGTGGGGAAGTAAAAAGTTGTGGTGGTTGTTCTGAGGCTCGTGGCATCGACAAGTTACCCTTTATAGAAGGTGTAAAACTGAGTAATATGAAGGAGTTCGCTCAATGGAATGTTGAATGTGACAAGATTTTGACCTTTTAAATTCGCTGAAAGCGAAACACCAGACTACAGCCTCTGACATTAATTTTTTATGAATACAAGGCTTTAATGCATTGGTTTATCCGGCTTCACTGATCATTTTTTGTACCAAAGAAGCAAAGAATGCTATTCACTGAGTTTGAGGATTACAAAAAGTTAGTCAGGTAAAACTTGAGTTTATGGTGTTCTGCTATTTTTTATTGAATAAAAATGAGCGAAATACTGATGTCTTTTAAATAATTAATTAAGTTTGTTGTACTTATAATCTAATCTCAGGATGATTTTTAATGTCTGGAATTGTAAGTCAATCAAAATTTAATACTTATTATGTCCGGAATTTTAGGTGTATTCGTTCCCTCTTAAGTAACATTTTAATATCTGTAAAACCTGCTATGGAAAAGATACCTTTCTACGATTTACTTACCATCCTCCTTCCTGGTGCATTACTAACCTTAGCCATTCAGCTTTTTGCTGTGGAAATTGGCTTTTCAATTAGTGATATTGAAATGAACCAATATTTTTCGCTTACAGTATTTCTCAGTGCTACAATCTTTTTAGGTTCATTTCTGAATTTTCTTACACAGATCATTTTACCCTTTTTACGTATGATTGGACTTTTCACACCTCTTGAGAAATTGTATGCCAGGATGAAAAAGGTAAGTAATATGAGTGATTTCTATGAAAATATGATGAATGAAATCATTTCTGATACTGGAGAGGAGTTTACCTATCACGAAAAGTTAGAAGGAGTCTGGATTCAGATATATTACTATCTCGAAGTAAACCAAAAAATTGCGAGCCCAAAATCTTTTCAAAGTTTTTATTTCTTCTTTAGGAATTTTTTCACCATGTGCTTAATTCTAATATTTCCTTTTGTTATCCTTTCCTTTACATCCATGCACAGCAAAGATTATTTATTACTAAGTGTTATTGATTTAGTTGCCATTTTCTTAAGTATTATAGCCGGAAGTTGGAATAGAAAAAAAATGGTTGAAAGAATTTTTTGGAGCTATTATTCATTAAAAAGTAATTCTTAAGCTCTTGAATCTCTATATGTATTAATGATTATAGGTGTAGTTTAGGCCTATTGAGATTGAATAATTGAAAATTTGTTACCCTGCTGCAAATTAGTTATACTTGATAAAACCCGATGATTATCATCATAAAAACAACTCATATTAAACCTCTTAGATTATGGAAAATAATTTTGATGCGCTTCTAAAAGCCACTGTAGATCATTTAATTGATAAACGCTATCTCTATAAACCTGAAATAAAGAAAAAATATGAGGATGGCACGGTAAAATTAGATAACGATGGAAATGAAAAGTTTTTAAAAACAACACCCACTCCGCACAAAAATGTGATGCTTTCTATTGCCTTTAACATGGCCTTGAATAACTATGCTAATATTATAAGCACCTATAAAATCAAAGAGCTGAAATTATCAGAAATCACTGATATGCTTCTTCGGTTTTTTAGTAATAAAGTTATTGACAAAATAGGCGAAACTACACTCATTGGCACTAAACAAAACTATCAATACGAAGCCATCGAACGATTCAGAAAAATCGAGTATAAATTATTTGGTACCTTGGACAGGTTTCGGAATTACCATTCGCATTATGTTCACGAACCCGGTATTTTAACATTTAAAAACTTATTTTTAAATGGCGAATTACTTACCACGGAAGATTTTGAAGAAGCTAAGAATTGGTTTCAAAAGAAATTTGATATGGCTAAAGACCACTTAATTAATTCGCTTGCTACTAAGAGGTTAAGTCTGATGGAGGAACTGAGCATTGTAGATCCGAATGACATTGATAAAATGGATGAGCATAAGATGAGCGATGCTGACAAGAAATTAAAGATTTCGATTAATGAAATTAATTCGACAATTATTAATCTGCAGGGAACATATTTTCTTGATAAAAGTAAGAGTGCAGTTACGCTTAACGGACAACTCTTTATTGCCAGTATGTTTTTATATAAACGACAGATTAAAATCGTTTTGGAAAAATGGCGCGATTTCAGACTCGACAAGGAACTAACCGGATATGGAAACAGTATTCACACCTTCTTTACCTATTATTGCCTTAGTGAAAGCTACTCACTTAATAACTTTAATAACGACCTGATGAAATTCAGGAATATTACATCAAAGCTAACCACTATTCCATTTTCATCAAATACTCAACTTGAACCTATTTATGAAAAAATTAGGGCAATTAATAAGGAGAATTATCACAATCTGGAAATCCTAAAAGTATACAAAGCTATTGAAAACGAAATTGAAAAACTGGAACTCAAACTTAATACTGCAACAGGAAGTTACAATCAGCATGATATACGGAATATTCAGAAATGCAGACAAAAATTAACTAACTATGAAAACGACCACAATCAGATCATCAATATTTATAAGGAGCAGCGTGAGGCTAAAAAAATGTTTATAAAATATTCTGAGGAAATTAATTCAGATGTTGATAGTAAGGCGAAAAAACTTCTCGAAAAGGAAATTCAAAAAGATAAAATGGCTTTTGAGAATCTTGATTTCCAAAACAAAATAATGCCTATCCGACGTAGAAATATACTTACAGATGTATTGCTTCAATACCTATTGGACAACCATCTGTTTGGTGAGAACATTAAAATAGCCATTGCGAAAACATCGGTCGACAGGCTGGAATATTACAATCTTCACAAGTCAGATGGCTTAAATGAAAAGGAGAGCCTGGAAGAATTAAAAAACAGAATAAAAACCGAAAGTAAACCAGAAATAAAAAGCACACTTCGCGAACATTACAAAGAACTCAAAAGAAACTTTTTCTTTAAAACACCTGCTGAATTAGAACTATTAAGCAACCCTCACGCATATAAGGTTTCAGATAATGCAGGTGAAGAGTCAGAAATCACCTTGGTTAAAGGGTTTAAATTTGCAAACAAGGAGAAAAATGCGTTGTTACTGTATAGCTATTCAACAAATAATCAAAAGAAAATATCCATCAATGTAACTGTATCACCACAACTACTAATGAAATGGGTGTTTATTCATCTTGTAAAAGAAGATAATGAAGGTCTTAAAGTAATTGAATCTTTTGTAAAGATGTATATCAATAAATTGGCACATATAAAAGATATTGATTCGAAAGACTTGATTGGTTATTATTTAAAGTCCAGAAATGTTAATTATGGCCCTGAACTCACCCCCGATTTCATTAAAAGTTTTAATAAAGAGGGGCATAATCTGAACAAAGTATTTCCTCGTTCAATCATGCAAAGTGCAGGTTTTAAAAAAAGGAGGATAGACATTGTACATTCACTTAACGACCGGATTGACAGGTTCGAAAAATTTGAAAACAACAACAGGCTCCAACCCAAACCCTGGACGTATGAATCGAAAAAGAAAATAGATGTTATTCTCGAATACTTGCATTTCAAGCTATTGGAAGATGTATACGTGAACAAAATTAACGAAGAAGTAAAGGAAGATGCAGAAACGTTCCTTCGGCACAACTATTTCAGTATAAACAGTTACGATATTGTACGTCAGTATTTCAGGTATTTTGGCAGGTATGAAAACAGAACTTATGATGAATTGAAAGTCTATGGAACCGATAAATTCGTAGAACCACAATTGATAGAACGTGTTAAACAAGAGTACGTCGGGTTGTTTGCTTATATTGAGGACCAAATCAGCAAAAACTTTAGTTTGGAGAATCTTTTCGAGGCTGTAATTATACGTTATATTGACGACTTGAAAAGCATTCTTAAAAACAGGGAACAATATGCTGACGAGACACTTTGTAAAGTTCTGAAAATTGATACAGGTTCTGTTGCTTCCGATGTTAACAAAAATTTATCCACTCACTACCTAAAAACCATCGCCCTAAGTGATGAGATTATTTCAGTTAAAAATACGTGCAGTACGGAACTGAAAAGTATAATTGAGACGAAAGCCAAAAACGGGAAACATCAGTATTATACCGACTATTCGTTTATGCGCTCTTGGTTACTGGCCAAAGATGACGTAACTACCAATACTGATTACATTTTAAAACACATTATTAATCAGGATATTAAATTTGAGAAGAATGAAAGCGGGAAACTAATTCCAAATTCTGTTTTTAAGAAACTCCTGAAATTTAAAACCGAAGAACTTATGCTATGGCAAATTGCCAAAACCTATTGGTTTAAAGCAAATGGGGCCGAATACACGCTGGATGACTATATGAAGAATAGTAAGAGCAGTAGTTATCAAGTATTTACCACCTTTAATAAGGTGTACAAACAGGATTTGGATTATGTAATAAAAATAGAGCCCAAATTTTGGAACAATGCAGGTAAAACAGCTAAATTCAGTAAAGTAATAGAAGCCAATCAGGAAATTGTTAATAAAACGTTGGAGATTAAATTAAAGGTCCCTGCAAAAAGATACGACAATCAGTTCCTGGGTACTGAAACAAAACTAATTACTGAATATTGCCTTTGGAATCATTGTCGTAACAATGAAATTGTACTTCCTGCAATTCATACTTATTACAATGGTAATAATCAGGCTAAAACCCTGAATTTACAGGTGTATGACCAATTAATAAAAATGATTCACATCGAATTGGAAAAGTCGTTGGGTTTTATTGGTGCATTATTGGTTGCCGAAAAGAAATTGGTGGATCATCCCAGGTTTAAAACATCCGACTACTTGTTACAAAAATATAAAGATAAAGCAGCCATCACAGATTTTTACCTCACCATAGCCGACAAAGATTTAAAAAGCGACTATAACAAAGCTATCTTTGAAAGTTTTGTTAATTATACAAATATTGATATTAAAGACAAACCTGAGATTGCGGATTATCTGGTACATTTCAGGAATTTTGCTTTACACTATCAGTTGCAGGATCCTATCAGAAGCAAAGTAGTAAATAAACTTCTAAAGACCGTTAATGGAAAAATTGAAGAGCGTGATTATCATAAAAAGGAATCATGATTGAAAATATTGCCAAATGCATAATAACGCCTTGTTACATGATATAAAAGACAACATAATCGTATATTAATCAATCAATTATAGGGTATACGGGGGTTGAAGTAGCCCTATTTTTGAAAGGTTAATTCAACT
>JAUYGX010000050.1 GCA_030690365.1 Bacteroidales bacterium
CTTTGTTTGAAGATGTGTTTCTTGTTATGGGGTGCGGTGGCGTGTGGGTATGGCATTGATCCCTTGCCATACTCACACCTGATGATTTGTTTGTTTGGAGCGGGAAAGTAATACTGTGCCATCAAAGCGAATGAGGCGTAATGAAAGGTGGAACACATGAGTAGGCGAATGTGTCCCCTGGAGTGTAGGCGATTGAGCAGAGATGGCACTGTATGGGTAGTTTTGATCGATGGTGTTTTAAAGTGGATTTAAAGGGAGTCGGGTTTAGAACACGGATGACCCCGTACGAACGGGACAGGCGCAGATAAAATGGATGAACACGGATAGTTTTTTGGGAACACTGAAGTGTTCTTTGGAGGAGGGTCTGGGAGTAGGTTGTTTGGGATGTCTGAGCGGAACGGCTTGACCTGTGAGGAGCTGCCTGCCAGAATGGAGCGAGGGGAGCAGGGTTCGTTTGTGCGATAGCACAAGCGCCCTGCGATGGAGTCCCGAAGGTTTTCGGGATGCGGGAGGGCGGAACCCCGAAAATGTTCGGGGGCAGGCTGGGACGATGCAGGGCGGAGAAGTGGAGCGGTTTTTGAAGATGGTCTTTCCCGGAATTTCATTAGATGTCGGTGGGTGGTTTTAAGGGGCGGGCAGGATGTGGGGAGGTATTTAACATAATGTCTCATTATGGCTGCTGTTTTTATCGATCAAAAATTCCGCTAGATATTTTGACCAAAAACATGCCCATAATGTGCATTATGTTATTTAGCGGGGGTGTGTTGTTTTTTTCTGGCACAAGCGCAGTGGTGGTGGTGGTTGGAACGGAGTGGTCTTTTTGCTTAAAGACGTTGGCTTGCGCTTTGTTTTTCCCGAAGGATTGAGGGAAAACAATGGGCAATTGTGCGGTAGGTTTGCAAAAAGTGTGACAGAAAAAAACAACGAAGGGAAGGCACGGGAGGGAAATCTGTTTTACCCGAAAATCATAATGTTTGAAATGGGCGTACCTGGCCTAACCGGCAGGCAGACGCATTACCGCTACGCTCAAACGAGTACGAGGGGAGGGTAAGGTAATTGTCACGCGTTACGCAACGGCTAAATGCACGACTGGAACAGTTATCCATGGAACAGTTTCTTTACCTGATTATGTGGTTGTAATAATTCTAAATATTGTAAAGCTTAAAAACCTGTTAATATAAATTGTTATGTTTGTGTGTTTTTTATTGGAATGGATATTTAATTTAATTTATACATTGGTAATCGTTCACCACTATAAACAAAGCGAAGCTATATGAAGGACAAAAAATACTATTTAATACTTATTTTCATTTTTATTTTTTTTAGTATTCAGGCTCAAAAGGAAGGCAATATTTGGTATTTTGGACATTATGCCGGATTGGATTTTAATTCAGGATCACCCGTAGCGTTAACAAATAGTGCAATGGATCAATATGCAGGATGTGCCTCAATTTCAAATTCCAACGGAGAGTTACTATTCTACACTGATGGGGTTACAATTTGGAATAGTTCCCATCAGGTTATGGACAATGGAACCGGTCTGAAAGGAGGTACTTTTGCTACTCAATCCGCAATTATTATAAAAAAACCAGCTTCAGATTCACTTTATTACGTATTTACAGTTCCTGAAGACGCCATAATTCCAGGGATTTACGGTGATACTTCGTTTTATTCATTAATAGATATTAATCATAATGGAGGATCTGGTATGGTTGTATCAAAAAACAATTATCTGTATTCGTCTGTTCTTGATAAACTTACAGCTGTTTCACATGAAAATGGAGTAGATGTGTGGGTTGTAGTTCATGAATACTTTACAGATGCGTTTTATTCATTTTTAGTTACATCCAACGGTATAAACCTTACTCCTGTTATCAGTAACGTTGGAAGTATTAATACGCGTTATTATAGTGGT
Organism: Bacteroidales bacterium; assembly: GCA_030690365.1. Lineage (GTDB taxonomy): Bacteria > Bacteroidota > Bacteroidia > Bacteroidales > F082 > UBA6244. The sequence continues at coordinate 1,916 of JAUYGX010000050.1, forward strand.
TATATGAGGATATCAAGTAGTGGTACTCGTTTGGCAAACGCAGTTTTAGGTACTAATCCTAGTGAAGACAATATTGAGATTTTTGATTTCGACAGAAGCACTGGAATAGTTTCCAACACTATTACTGTTTTCGGTTATAGCCGGTTTGCCTTTCCTTATGGCGTTGAATTTTCTCCTGATGAATCAAAATTGTACTTTACTGCTTTGGGAGAATATCATCAGGTTGATCTCAGCTCAGGTATTGAAGACATTATAAATGCTTCACTTAATCTTATTAGCCCAATCACTTATGGTAATGCTGGGGCATTACAAATTGGTCCTGATCAAAAGATCTATAGTTGTGATGATTGGAACGAATATCTACATGTAATAAATAATCCAAATGAATTGGGGTCTTCATGTAATTTTGTTGAGAATGCTATCTATCTGGGTGGGAAAAGATCTTATCAGGGCCTTCCAACTTTCAACCAAAGTTACTTTTCTGCCAATATTACTTATCAAAATGAATGTCTTAGCGATACTACTTTCTTTGAGTTATCCAACTATTCAACAGTTCAGTCTGTTACCTGGGATTTTGGGGATCCTTCTTCCGGTTCAGGTAATACATCTACGGATTTTTATCCTGGTCATGTTTTTACTTCGCCGGGAAATTATATTGTGACTGCAAATATCATGTTAACGGATAGCACCTCTGAGGTTTCTACCATTGATGTTATCATTTACGATTTCCCACAAGTTCTTCTGGGAGCTGATACGGTTATTTGTGATAATGACCAAATAATATTAGATGCCGGTTCTGGATTTGTCAGTTATTTGTGGAATACTGGCGAAACAACCCAGACAATTGCTGTGAACAGTCCTGGTTTTTACCATGTAATGGCCAGCACTGATCATTGCTCATCGTTTGATACCATATCTGTATATGTTCAGACGTCTGCAACCGCCAATGCCGGGTCCGATGAATCTATCTGTCAGTTTGAGTCGTTTGATTTTAGCACATCAACTTTGCTACCTGATACAATTAATTGCGATTCACTCAGGTGGATTGGGGGTGCAGGTGTGTTTAATAACTCAGCATCATTATATCCCATTTATATACCAGATGTTAATGAAACAGGTAGTGTAATTCTTTCGTTGGTTGCCTATCGTTCACCACCTTGTTCCAATGATACTTCATCCATGGTGTTATCAATTAATGAGGTGCCTAACGCTGATTTTTCGACCGTACCAGCTTCATTTATATGTGTTGGTGAGCAGGTTATGTTTGTAAACAATAACAATACCGGCATTACAAGCTGGACCTGGGATTTCGGTGATGGCTCTGCTCTGGTTACGGGTCAGGATGTTTCTCATACTTACTCCTTGGCAGGAACCTTTATTGTTACTCTGGTGGTTTCAAATGCGAACAATTGTAATGATACTATTAATAAAGCAGTTGTTGTAAATGGATTGCCAACAGTAGATTATACATACAATCCAAATGACTCACTCTGCGCGAATGAAATCATTTCATTTACCGATCATAGTTCTATAGACGTAGTTGACTGGAGTTGGGATTTTGATGATGGCAACCTGAGTTCATTGCAAAACCCTAATCACAGCTACCAAGTGGCCGGTAACTATCAAGTTAAACTAAGGGTAACTGATCTGAATACCTGTGCAGATTCCATTGTGAGTACCCTGATCATTAATCCAAAGCCTGATCCTGATTTTAATCTTTTGCCAGGAGATACAGTTTGCGCTCTACAACCGATTACCTTAAATGGTTTTGATTTAGAAGGAACAGTGATCGGACAATGGGTTTGGGATTTTGGAGATGGTACAACCGGAATGGGACAATCTACCGTACACTCATATACAGATGCAGGCGATTATACAATTGCACTTAATGTAGTAAACAACAATAGTTGTTCTGCAGTAAAGGCGAAATCAGTGCATATAAGGTCATTGCCAGTATCCGATTTTACTATTTCCCCCAATGACACCAGTTGTATGGGCGAAATTATCGACTTGGCCGCCATTGATATTTCAGGGGATGTTACTCAATGGAACTGGGAGTTTGGAGATGGCAATAACTCCAGTGGACAAAATGTAGCACATACTTATAATTCGCCGATAAGTCAGAATTACTCCATATTGTCTATCTATCAAAATGCCAATGGTTGTCTGGATACCACAATTCATCAAAGACGGGTTGAAAAGGTGACTATCGATTTTAGCATGGTGGATAATCCGACTTGTTTGTACACACCTGTAAGCTTTGAATCAACGGGGGACAGGTTTGCTTTTACCCCCTACAATTGGGATTTTGGTGATGGATCAAGTGATGTTGGTATTGATCGTACTCATTTTTACTCTATACCTGATACCGTTGATGTTATTTTGAATGTATGTTCAGAACAGGTCGTTCATGAGTTAATCATAAATCCGATATGCCAGGTCACAGCCGGCAACGACACCATGACTTGTCAGGATGTGTATTTCAATCTATCCCGACTGGAAACTCCACCCACCGCCTCCAATTTTGATTCAATCCTCTGGTTTACCACTGGTGTCGGTCATTTTGATGATCCCAAACTGATTGCCCCAACCTACTTCCCTGATCCTTCGGAAGGCGTTACTCAAAACGATACATTGATTCTGACCATGGTAGGCTATGGGCTGGATCCTTGTGGCAACGATACTTCCACTATGCAGTTGGTGGTCATCCCCGGGGCCTCGGCTCATGCCGGATCGGATGAAATTAGTTGCTTTGGAGAAGATTACAATCTTAAAAACTCAATGGATTCAGCTTTTGCTATGCACTATGCCACCCTGCTGTGGTCCACCAGCGGGACGGGCCATTTTGTTGATCCAAACGCCATGCAGCCCATCTACGTCCCCGGCCCGGGAGAAATAGGTCCCGTCACCCTGACCGTGGTGGCAGCCAACATCATTAACTGCGACTCCATCGATGAGATGGTGCTCACCATCAGGCCCACCTATGAGATTCCCGTGGACATCACCGTTTGTTACTACGACTCGGTCTTTGCACAAGGGAGCTGGCAATATACTACCGGAACCTATTTCGACACCCTCCATACCGCCAACTATGGTTGCGACAGTGTAATTGTCACTAATCTGGTTGTACGCCCGAAGATAGATCATGACTTTGACATGAGTAGTCCAAGTCCACTTTGTCAGGATGAATCCATTACCTTTACCCCTACCGGAAGCGCCAGTATCATCGATCAGCAATGGATTTTTGGTGATGGTGGCACCTCTACACTCATGAGTCCAACTTATACATACCATACCCCTGGAGATTATCTGTTAATTTATCATTACACCGATGAAAACGGCTGCACCGATTCCATAACCAAACCTATCAGGGTGAATCCGCTTCCCGATGTGGATTTTACCACGAGCAGCCATATTGCCTGTATGGACACCCCCATTGATTTTATGGGCTCCAGCACTTCCAATATCATTTCCTGGGACTGGGATTTTGGAGACGGACAAACTGCTTCAGGGCAAAATGTAACCCACAGCTACTCCACCTGGGGTGATATGACAATAACGCTGATGGTAACCGATCAAAACGGGTGTACAGAAACATCGATCCAAAATATAACAATTGTAGAGCCGGTGATTGTTGATTTCTCCTACACCATCGACTCCTGTCTGACGGTACATTTCATTGATGAAAGCACGCCGCCCCCGGGGTATTATCTGGTTACATGGGATTGGGATTTAGGTGATGGAAATACCCATGACGATCCGGATTTCAGTCACCATTATGCGGCCGGAGGACTGTACAACGTTACATTAACAGTTACTGCTGAGGAAAGTACGGGACATTCGTGCACCAACACCATCACCCTCCCTGTGATCGTCCCTCACATGCCCACGATATACTACACCTGGGATCCCGAACCCACCTGCCTGGGCGACAGCACCCATTTCTATGGTACCTCCGGCACGGAGATCACCGAATGGTACTGGAACTTTGGAGACGGCCTCAATGACACCGGCCAGGGCGTCAGCCACCTGTAC
>JAUYGX010000051.1 GCA_030690365.1 Bacteroidales bacterium
CTTTGTTTGAAGATGTGTTTCTTGTTATGGGGTGCGGTGGCGTGTGGGTATGGCATTGATCCCTTGCCATACTCACACCTGATGATTTGTTTGTTTGGAGCGGGAAAGTAATACTGTGCCATCAAAGCGAATGAGGCGTAACGAAAGGTGGATCACATGAGTATGCGAATGTGTCCCCTGGAGTGTAGCCGACTGAGCGGAGATGGCACTGTATGGGTATTTTTGATGGATTGCATTTAAATGGAGAGTTCAAGGGGGTTGGTGTTAGATGGGCTTTGGTTTTGTGGATGGATTGGTTTGTTTTGGAGGTATGGCTTCCCGGGACTGGTCGTCCGGGTGAAGGATTGAGACCGGTCGGACAGGAACGGGAGGCCGGTTAATTGTAGGATTTGAAAATACGTCTGTTTAAAAAAGGGTGGTGGTTAACTCTGGTTTGGGTGGGTCGGGACGGTGAAGTATTGAGCTGTACCGGGCCGCACGAACCTGAGTAGTGGAGGATGGGAATTAGAACACTGATGACACTGATGGGACAGATGGTCGCAGATATTAAAAGCTGGAGTATTTTACGAAGGAAAGTCCGGGAATTGGTTGTTTACTTTGATGGAGCGGAACGGCTTGACCTGTGAATGGAGCCTGCATAGAATGTAGCATGGGGAGCAGGGTTCGTTTGTGCGATAGCACAAGCGCCCTGCGATGGAAAGGCTTGCGGGAGGGCGGAATGACATGCAGGTGGAATGAGCAGGGCGGAGAAGTGGGGCGGGTTTTATTGAGGATGTTTCCTCGGAATTTCAATAGATGTTTGTGGGTGTTTTTAAGGGGCGGGCAGGCTGTGGGGAGGTATTTAACATAATGTCTCATTATGGTTGCTGTTTTTATCAATCAAAAATTCCGCTAGATATTTTGAACAAAAACATGCCCATAATGCCGCATTATGTTATTTAGCGGGGGTGTGTTGTTTTTTTCTGGCACAAACGAGATCCCTCGATTCCTCGGGACAGGCTCTGGTGGTGATTGGAGTGGAGCGGTCTTTTTGCTTAAAGGTGTTGGCTTGCGCTTTGTTTTTCCCGAAGGATTGAGGGAAAAACAATGGGCAACTGTGCGGTGGGCTTGCAAAAAGTGTGACAGAAAAAAACAACGAAGGGCAGGTGCGGGAAGATTGCTTTTAATGGTGGAAAAATCTCCAGAAGATTGATTTAAATGAGTCCCTATTATAGCTTTATGGCTTTACAGTTGAAGAGCCCAGCCGGGTACTGAATAATCAAATCCCCCAAGATAAATCATTAGCAAATAAAGGATCAATGGCAGCAGTATCAGGCTGATAAACTTTAAGCCTATCCCACATTTAAACATCTCAGGAACTGTTACCATATTACTTCCGAAAATCACGGTGTTAGGACCGGTCCCTGCAGGCATGATAAACACAAATGAGCAGGCAAAGGTGGCGGGTATCATCAGGAGCATGGGGTTTACACTGCCGGCAATGGCCATACTGGCTAACACCGGGATAAAGATGTTGGCGGTGGCCGTATTCGAATTTAATTCGGTAAAAATCAGGATAAATCCCACGATGATAAAGAGGATAATTAAAAATGGATAACTACTTACAAAGGCCAGTTGATGACCAAGCCATTCAGCCAATCCTGTTACCTTAAAACTTTCGGCCATCGCATAACCTCCACCAACAATCACGCCCACTCCCCATGGGATTTTGCTCGCCGATTTCCAATCAAGAAGTCTTTGATGATCGCCGGCAGGAAGTGCAAAGAGCAGCAAGGCAGAGAACATGCCCACAGTACTGTCGCTGACATAGTCTTGTATGCCCAACAAAGCAGCCCATCCGGGTATGATAGTTTGATCGAAGGTAAAGCCTATACGGAAAACCCAGGCTATTACCGTGAAAATAAAGACCCACATGACCCTCTTTTCTCCCTTTGACATTTTACCGATGGATTTCAGTTCATGGTCGATATGTTCGAGATTTCCGGGAATACTACCCTTAACTTTAAAGTAGCGGATGAGGTAAAACCAGACTAGTGGCAGGAATATTATCAGGATGGGCAATCCAATTTTTAACCAGGAGAGAAAGCTTATTTTAGGTGCTAGTGGAAATATTTTGACCATCATACCACTAAAAATTAAGTTGGTAGGCGAGCCAATAAGTGTTGCCACACCACCAATACTGGCTGCGTAGGCAATTCCCAGCATGAGGGCTGTACCAAATTTGGCATTTTTATCTCCGGACGATTCTTCTTTTGCAGCAATGGCCATCCCAATGGGAAGCATCATCAAAGCACCTGTAACGTTGGCTATCCACATCGACAGGAATGCGGTGGCGAGCATGATGCTGAGTAAAATACGGGGTCGGCTGGTGCCTAAAGTTTTAATCAGAACCAACGCAATTCTTTTATGGAGATTTTGGTTTTCGATGGCCTTTGCCAGGAAGAATCCGGAAATCATCATGAGTACCAGGTCGTGCCCATAGTTGATGGCCGTGGCTCCGGCGGGTAAAATCTTTAATAGTGGGAAAAGTACCATTGGCACAAATGCCGTAGCATAAATGGGGATGGCTTCTGTTATCCACCAAATGGCCATTAATAGTGTAACCGCACCGGCATTTCTGGCTTCGGGCGACATCCCCGGTGGTATGGGAAGAAGGAGGATGAAAATAAAGAATGCAATTCCCCCAATTAACCCGGAAAATTTAACGTTTTTCAATGTAGCTGGTTTTTAAAGGATATATTTGGTACGGTGTTAATGATTGAGAAGATTGTTTTACTTATGTTTGGCTTTTTGTAAAAAAGGGTTCTAAATCAATTAAAACGGATGAACATCAGCATTGATATATAGTGTTTTATCTGATCGTGTTTATAGTATAAAGAACGGTGGGTTGTTGTTGATGACCCCTTTCCCCTGCCTTTCCCCAAAGGGGAAAGGTGATAAAATGATGATTATATGTCATTTGCAGTTAAGTTAAAATACCGTTCAAAATAACCACTTTTTAAACAAGGGGCAACCCTTATTAAGGGTTGCCCTTGCCACTCATTAACCAATCATAAACTGTTTTTTTTAGATCTTATGATCAAATAATGTACAATCAGCCTTTAGACCCTTCAATCGGGTAAGGGGCTTAATTGCCTTATTCATAGTATGAATAAGTAAATACTTCCTGCCAGCCATCACCACTTCTGGTTATTACAGTTGGTCGGTCGTTGGCATCAAATTCATATGAAATAGTTGTTTTCTTAACCACGATTGGTGATTCACGGGGATCCCAATATTCCAGATAGTCTACCAGTTTGTTACTGACTTTTCCATAGAGGCCACCAATTGTTTTCCATGGAGAATCAACAACGATAACCTGGTCGATACCATTTACATTGTTGCCACTGGTGTAGTTAAATTCTTTAATTTTTTTAGGAGTAACGCCATCATCATCAAAAGTGGTTATTTTGGTGACATTGCCATTTGTGATGGTCATTTCATATTTCAAATGGAAAGCATTGTCCCAGTACTCCGACATCTTAACAAGATAACCATCAGCATCGTACTCATATTTTGATCCGTCACCATCTTCGATTACCCTGCCCTGGGCATCGAGTTTGTAAACTGTAAGATCGCCATCGCGGTTGATGGTTAACTGATTTGCAACAGAATAATCATAAGTGAGTGTTTTGTCGAGCACATCGTTCCAATAGTTGATAATATTGTCAACACGGCTGTTACCATCATAGTTAAACTCATACAAATCAGTTCCATCCGTGTAAACCACTCCGGTAGTTTTAATGAGAGATGCAGTTGAGAAAGTCATGTCGGCACCATAGCCTGTACCGTTTGAATTGGTGGCATAGGCTCTTACATGGTAAAGTTTACCGGGGGTTAATCCGGTTATGCTGCTGGTAAATGCACCTACTACTGCGCCATCCACGGTTTTAGCATCAGCGATTGTTGGATCAGCATTTGTACTCCAGCAAACCCCACGTGCAGTAACGGCTGAACCACCTTCTGCGGTAACCTCTCCACCCGAAACCGCAGTGGTAGATGTTATTGAAGTTATTTCAGTTGTTTTTACCGAAGGAGCGTCGGTATTGTCTTTCTTACAAGAAGAAGAGAAAATTGCCACAACAGCGGCCAAAGTCAGTAAATAAAATTGTTTTTTCATTTGATATAGAATTAATGATGAATGAAATTGAGAATATTTGAACGTAACTATTAATTATTGCCTGCTAAAATGATGAGGGCTAAACCGGTGGTAAAAAGAATGAACATGAGTGCCAGCAATGTATTTATTGATTTACCGGCTCCTTTAAACTCCTTCCAGATAAAAACTCCCCAGAAAGCACCAATCATCGTAGCTCCCTGACCCAGTCCAAAAGAAATAGCATAGCCTGCTTTTCCTGCTGCCAAAAGGCTTAATGAAGTACCTAAAGCCCAAACCATTCCTCCGATAATACCGGACAAATGACTTCTGAAGTTTCCCTGGAAATACTGTTTGAAATTCACAGGTGTACCTTCGATGGGTTTTTTCATCAGGTAGGTATTGAAGAGGAAATTACTAATAACAACTCCAATGGCGAAAAAGAAAAAAGCAGCATAGGGAGTTAGCTTTCCTGCTTCGGGATAGATGGGATCAGCAGCAATCGCACTTGCAATGAACCTGAAAAACCAGGCCATTAAAAAGCCTGCCAGAACTGATAAAACAATGCCTTTTGTGGATGCTTTCTTCACAATGACAGCAAGTTTTTTATAGGCTATTGCGTCAAGAACGATTGCAATTACTACGATTCCCACTCCAACAAACAGTAGGACCGGATCCCCCTTTGGAGTTGCCATGTAATTTATTAATACTCCGAGTACCATTGCAATGCCTACCCCAACGGGGAATGCAGTTGCCATACCGGCAATGGCAATGGCTGCTACGAGCAGGATATTCGATAAGTTAAAAATAACGCCGCCAATGATTGAATTAACAATGCTGCTGTTACTGGCCTGGTTGATGCTATCTAAAAAGCTCATGCCCAGGCTTCCTGTACTTCCAAAAGTGAAGCCAAACAGCAATGAAAACAGAAGAATCCCTATGACATAATCCCAATAAAAGAGCTCAAATCGCCAATTTTTGGCGGCAATTTTTTGGGAGTTTGCCCACGATCCCCAACAAAGCATCGTGATGAAGCAAAGACCAACTGCCAACGTGTAACTACTTACGATAAACATAATTTAAAGATTAATTGTTAATATTTTATTTATGAAAACTAGTTGATGCAAACTCAAAAACTTCTTCCAATCCTGCCAATGTCCATTCAAAACCTCCAAACCCTTCCTTCACCCTGTATTCATGTTTTATGTTCATATCTCGCAGCATCATGTGCAGGTTTCCATTTCCCTGGTAAAACTTTCCTTTATCCGGGGCTTCGATAAAAATGGAAGTGCGCTCCATGGATTTGGCGTTCATATTTATGAGTAAATCCATTATGATATCTTGTGTGATGAAGCCATCCAATATGGCAAACATCCTGAATTGCACCTGATTTATTACCGCATCCAGGGCCTTTAGTCCTTCGCTTTGATAACCAACCAACGCACGCATACGAAATCCCTCGCGAATCCTCCATTTATCTTCGAGTAATGGAATGGTATTTTTTATTTGATCAACTGCATTGTCAGGCAAGAAGACCAATATCATCGGACAGACTTTAGCTGTTTCAATTTGATCATTAACTACCTCAGCAATAGACTGGCATTGAGAAGTTGTAAAATCACCTGCAAAATAAATTACAGGATACAGACGGTTAGTTTGGTCATATTCTACGGGGACAACTGTCAGGTAGGGTTGATTGTTGATGGTAGAGGTGATCAGTTGGTTGCTATTCAGTTTTTTTGTTTCTGCGCTAATTGTTCTATCTCTCCGATAGGGTTTCTCTTCAAATTCATCATCAATAAATCGCAGGGCATTGGGCAATGCTGAACACCAATAGGTGAAACTATGCCCACCATTGCGAACACGGTATTCATGGTGAATATTTTTGTTTCTCATCAGGATATGCAACTCTTCGTTGCTCCTGCACAAAGTATGTTCCTTATCACCATTGTCCAAAAAAAGGTGCAGATCGGAAATCTCATCTTGAGAAAGCTGGTTAAGAATATAAAACGGGTTGTTACCCTTGTAATAATCGGTAAGCCGGTCAGCACCCCTGAGACCTGGTGCGCCAAATAACCTGCCCCATTGTTCGTCCCAGCCTGAGATGTCCTCCGTGATGTACTGTTCATCGGTACGGATGGAAGTACTCAAAGGTACGGCCACTCCAAAAACATCGGGATGCTTTAAATGTAAAATGAGGGCTCCGAAACCACCCATCGAATAGCCCATGACTGCTCTATGTTGTTTGTTGCGAATAGTCCTGAACACACTATCTACAAATGGAACCAACTCATTAACAAACATATCCTGATATAAAAAGGTGCCTTTGTAATCATTTACATAATACGTGCGGAATCCTTCGGGCATAATATATATCATGGGGTGAATTTCGCCTTTGGCGACCTCTTCATCGGCAATCTGACTGATACGTCCATATTCGAGCCAGGAGGTTTCGTCATCGCCAAGACCGTGCAGTAAATAAACCACAGGGTAGGATTGGGCCGTCTGATAATACCCGGATGGAAGACAAACGGAAAAATGAACATCCTGATTTAAAATCCGGCTGCGCATGGTGCTGCTTTCCATAATCCTCAAATCATCGCCTGCAAACGATTGATATATCGTGAACAAAAGATAGGAGAGAAGGATTGTCTTTAGTTTCATGGTTTAATCATTAAGGTGGGCTTTGATGTAGTAAGATGATTCGGTTAATCCATTCAGGAAGGAATCAGGAGAGGGAGTTCCCTGGCGCACCCGGTATTCATGGTCAGCTTGGTGATTCCGCAAACTCACATAGAGTGAATGGTAGCTTTTGTAATTGATTCCCAGATCGCAGATGTCCAGGTAAATACTGACATCCGTCAGGTTAATGGATGCATCCTCAGGTAAATTGGCATCAAACAACAGGCAAGTATTGAACAAATCGGTGCTTTCAGTCAGCATCTGATAAGCCATACGCCCGCCGTCGCCATTGCCGATTAAAACAGTATGATTTCTGTCGTTCAGGATGCGGTAGCCAGAGTTGACCTGATTAAGTATATTTCGTAATGATTCAGCTGTAATTTCAGTTTCCTGAACAGGAACTTCGATGACCAACAATCGGGGCATTTTATTTTCAGTCATGAAGCTGTTGAAAAGTGAAATCAGGTGTGTTGTTTCTTCGTCCTGGGTAGTCATATTACGATTATGAATCACAATCACCACAGGATAGTTATCTGTACCTTCAAGATATCCTTCGGGCAGGGCTACCTGGAAGGAGATGTTTGTACCTTCTAACTGTTCAGTAACCAACCGGTTTGAAGGTATTGCCGAACCCGGGTTTACTGGAGTAGGATTTGTTGGATAAGGAATCTGTTGAACCGCGTAGCTGATGTATTTCAATGCTTCGGGCAATTCTTTATGCCAGTACGACCAGGAATGTGCTCCGTTTTTTATGCGGTAAGCATGGGGATAATTCATGTTTCTGAGCAAGTCGTGAAGTGTGTCGCTGGTTACAGAAAGCGTTTCTTCATCGTCACCGCACGAAATAAAAAAATTGAGCCCATTAAGGGATGGGTTGATTTGATCATTGAAAAAATGAAACGGACTGTGAGATAAAAAATAGTCTGTTAAGCGACTTGTCCCTGTAGCATCTATACCTCCGAAAATAGAACCCCATTGCGAGTTAAACACACCCTGTGGTTCGCTTATATACTGCGTATCCGTGCGAAACGACATGCTCAGCGCGACTCCCGTTTTAAAAAGTTCCGGGTTTTTGGCCGGCAAAATCATGGCGCCATACCCACCCATGGAATAACCCATTACAGCCCGTTGATCGGGTAGGGGAATGGTGCGGAACAAAGAATCGATTTCAGGTACCAGTTCGGTGGTAAACATGTCCATATAGGGATAGTTCCCGTTGTATTTGTTGACGTAATACGTGTTAAATGCTTCGGGCATTACATAAATCATGGGGACTGTTTCGGTGGCGTGATCCACATAATATTGAATGTTGCCATACTTATACCAGGCTTTTTCATCATCGCCATACCCATGCAGTAAATAAACAACCGGGTAATTGTTGTTCAAGCTGTCGTAATCGGCCGGAAGTAATACAGCATATTGAATCGGTCTCTTAAATATTTTACTGTCAAATGACTGATCTTCAAGTAATCGTACAAAAGGTGTAGGATTCTCCTTTTTTGGTTCCTCCTTTTTGCAACCGGAGAAACCAAAAAAAGCGAAACTTATCCCAAATAGTATAATGAAGTTTTTAATCGTCATATTGATGTTCCTTTTATTTATGCTAGTCTATTGATTTGGGTTAAACGTTTTATTTGGGGAATCGCTGTAAACCACATACGATTTAAAGTATATCCGGTAATCGGCATCGGGGTTAACCCATTTAATTTCAAGCTTATGATCCGTATTATTTAATAAATATTTGTGGAAGATGTCATATTTCCTAACGATGTAATCGTAAGGCATTTTAACCCGTTCTGTCAGCGTATCATCTACGTAAACATCTAAAAAGGCCACATAGTTGCTGGTAGCGATGCCACATTTACTCTTCACATTTCCTAAAACAACAATGCCATTTCCGGTGAAATCTATTTTTATGCTTTCGTCGAGATAATCTTTTCTAACAAGAAGCTCTTTGGTGGGATATATGCCCACAAATGATTCTTCATACCTTAGAATTTCAGGCGATTGAACCTTGATATGGATTGAATCGTTTTTTATTCCCCCTCCGTTTTCCTCAATAAGAGTCAACGCATGTTTATAGCTTAAACCATAAATTTGATTTAAGGTCAGGTTTGAATATGGGAATTTTAAATCCTGAACTTTTTCTACTGCCGGTTTCCAGAAATCAGGAATTTGCTCATATCCCAGTATTACACCGAGAATACCGGCAGCGGTTGCCGGATTACAATCAGAATCCTGACCACAGCGGGTTGCGATGTCCATGGTTTTAAAGAAATCCTTTTCGCCATAAAGTAATCCGATGACCACATAAGCGGCGTTTACGTTGGCATCAATGTTAAAGGCATTGAACACACCTTCGGGACAGCCTTTGTCGGAAGTGTGTTTTTTCTCGAATTCAAACCAGCATTGTTTCCAGTCGTTGGGATATTGGTTATGCCATTTGATGACATCGCTGATTGACTGGTAAAATTTGCTTTTTTCGGGAATGGGTTTTAACCCCTGTGCAACAATAAAATCCACATCATCCGAAACAAAGGCAGTAGCGTACATGGCGGCCATAAAAACGCCTCCGTACCATCCGTCACCATAATTCATGATATGACCTGTACGGTCACAAATTTCAGATGCGGTGTTGATCATACCGGGGCACATCATGCCGGCAAAATCAGCTTCAATCTGAAAATCGATATCATCTGCATGTGGGTTGTTCATCCAGAACCCTGAAGCGGGTGGCATTATTCCGTTGAGGATATTGTAGCGGGCAGCCTGATTGGCGTGCCAGAGCTTATAATCATCAAGCGCAAACGAAATGGCAAAAGAATCAGCGGGTGCATCCAGACCAACCCGTTCAAGCACTTCCACAAAAGTTAAATCCATGTACACATCATCATACAATCCCGGATCTGTTTCAAAAATTTCTTCTATATAATCATCATACCAAACCATTTGTTGGTAATCCTGTATCATGGTACCTTTGAACTTGAATTCGGTGGGGCCACCAAATGTGCATCCGATGGTCTGACCTGCCCAGCCTCCTTTGATCTTGTCTTGCAATACCTTGAGGGATAACGTAGCATTTTCGGGTACCGTTGGTGCCTGTGGAGAATTGCTGTTGCAGGAAACGAAAAGCAAAATGCAGGTGATTACCAGGATGTGGATGGGTTGTGTTTTCATCATAACAGGTTATTTGGGCAAATTACTTTGCGGTTGGCTCTCCGAATAAATCACAATGTCGTTTATTCTGATTTCATAATCTGGGTTTGGATTGACCCACTTCAGAGTGACGTTGTGTTTTCCTTCGGTGAGTTGATATTTCCAATCCGGTTCCAGCCGGCGCGAAGTGGCTTTCATGGGCATTTTTATACTTTCGTCGAAAGCACCGTCTATAAAAACGTCAAGTTGAGCTACATAAGGATCATCTTTTTCAGTAAGGCCGAATACTTCGGAGCCAACTCGGCTTGAAACCCGATCGACATAGTATTTATCAACTTTTGATGTTTTAATGATATTCCCATAGAAAACATATCCGTTTCCGGTAAAATTATAAGAAAGTTCATGGGTGAACGAGCGATCGTATCTGTCGCGAAATACGGGATAGGTATTTTCGAAATTCTGTTCAAATGCCACCGGAATTGGATCGGCGAATGGGATTGTTATCTTGTCTCCATCAATACTTCCACCTGCCTTTTGAATCATCGCCAGTGAATGTTTGTAACTTAATACATAGGCTTTGTTTAGCGACATGGGTGTTCCTTCAAAGTTCAGGGGTTCAATTTCCTTCAGGGGGTTTAGCCAAAATGCCGGAATTGAATCGTAGCCGAGCATAACTCCCAGCACACCCCCTACGGTAGCCGGATTGCAATCGGCATCCTGTCCGCAACGTGCTGCAATGTCGATTGATTTGGTGAAATCACCATGGCCATATAACAGACCTATGGTGGCATAGGCCGAATTAATTTTGGCATCGATATTAAACGATAAAAACACCCCTTTCGGACAGCCCACATCCATGTTCCATTTTTTCTGTAATTCAAACCAGGTGGCCTTCCAATCGTTGGGATATTGTTTGTGCCAATTGATTACATCGGTTATGCACTCATGAAATTTTGTTCCTTCAGGTATTGTTTTGATGGCTTGCGCTGCAATTTCTTCCGGATTGTCCATAATAAAAGCCAGAGAGTATAATGCGGAAACATAAACGCCACCATACCAGCCATCGCCACTGTTCATGATATGACCTACGCGGTCGGCAATATCAGTAGCGGAATTGACCATTCCGGGGGACATTAAGCCGATAAAATCAGATTCAATTTGAAAATCTATGTCGTCAGCATGCGGGTTGTTCTTCCAATAGCCTGATTTGGGTGGCATAATACCATTTAGTATATTATACCGGGACGCCTGATTGGCATGAGCCAGATGGTAGGATGTGGAAGCCCAATGGTGTGCGATGGAATCCATGGAAACATCAATGCCGTATTTTTCGAAAGCATTAACAAAATTCAGGTCAGTATATATATCATCGAAAAGGCCGGGTTTTTTATCCCACCAGTATTTAACATACCCCTCGTTCCAGGGGATGTATTGGTTATCGGGAATGATAGATCCCTGGTATTTGAACTCCACCGGGGCACCGTATACCACCCCAATGGTTTGACCGGCCCATCCTCCTTTTATCTTGTTCTGTAATTGTTCTTTAGTCAGGATATTTTCAGAAGGAGACGCTATTTTGTCGGGCTTTTGTTGTTGGCATGAAGTAGTTGCAGTCAACAAGAAAGCTAATATACATGCGGGATATAGGATATTTTTGGTTCTGATATTCATCATAAATGGCTCTTTTAATGGTAAACACTAAGTTCGGTAATGGAAGTAAATCCCGAGACCTGTTTGGTATATTTATTCCAGTGCCCCTGGACTTTTGTATCTCCAATGACCCTGATTCCTTTGGTTTTTACAGGTTTAAAGCTGATGACATATTCAGCAAAATGGGGCTGAAAGAATACGATATCTGTTTTAGGAAGTGCAGGAGTAATTGAAGTATTCTCTACCGGAACCCATTTGCCCGATTCGTCGAGATATTGCACGTTGAGTGAGGTAAACCAACCTCCAAACTCTTCAAGACAACCTGTGTGTAATGCTGTCATGCTTATTTCATGAGGAGTGTCCCAGCCATAACCATAGTAATCGACTTTTGGAAGTTTCGATTTTGCCGCCAGGCTATAGAAAACAGAACCAGGGCCGTTGGTATTTCCATCATTTATTACCTCTACATTCTTTGCGTACATTGATTTACCAAAGGTGTACCAACAGGAATCAAGCACCTTTTCGTTCAGTTGGCGGACATTGGCATAAATGGTATCGGCTGTAGGTGCCAAATTGGTGTTGCGTACCAGTAAGTCGAAATCGCGGACTATTTTGTTGTTTCCGTTTGCCAACTGAAGGGTGATGGTATAATAACCGGATTTTTTGGGTATTCCTGCAATTCTGCCGGCATCGAAAGTCACACCTTCCGGTAAACTTCCTGAATGAAGTGTCCAGAGATATTGTTTGTTGGCATCGGTGTAAAAGGTAAAATCCACTGGTTTATTTACTTCCATTTCTGGTAAAGGGCCAATGTAAAATTCCAAAGGAGGGTTGAAAACAGCATTTGAATTGATAGTCAGCACTTCACTTCCAGGCTCGCCGGAAACAGAGCCACCTTTTAAAATCACCAGGTCGATGGTTTCTTTTAATGTTTGGTCGATTATATCCGAAATTTTGGCATCAGGCAAATCGTAACGGGTGATGTTAATATAGGTATCATTGAATGGAGTAGTCCATCCTTCGATGGGAAGGTAAAGATCTTTTGGCAGACCATCCATGCCATTTATTACGCCCATGAGACCGGCAACGGTAGCAGCCTGATTGTCGGCATCAAAGCCCATAGCACACGAAAGATCAAGTGTATGCTGAAAATCACCTTCACCATACAACATGGCTAGAACGGCACATGCACCGTTGAGATTGGCGTTCCAGATGGTTTTAGTCATATCCGGTTCATCGGTGTAATATTTCTTCGCCATTTCGGCACGGGCCAATTTCCAGTCGTTTGGATACTTTGCATACAGTGCTTTCATATCCAGTATTGTGTTGGCAAACCGACTGTTTTTGGGAAGTGCATTGAATCCGATTTCGATGAGCTTATCAATGTCTTTCTCAAAATAGGCAGCCGAATACATGGCTCCATAAAAAATAGTTGGTTGAGTTCCCCAGTCGTCGCTGGTAATTCGGGCTGCCCAGTCTGATTTGGAAGCGGCGTAACCGATCATCCCCGGTGCTGTAACCGCCCAAATTTCATTGATAAGTTGTGGGTCGATTTGGTACCAATGCGGGTTGAGGTCTTTGTCTCCGGTAAAGGGTGGCGTATAGCCGAAATGCATCAATCCCAATGCCCCCCGGTTGGCCAGCCATACTCTGTCGCGGATGTGGTACATCCAGGCATCGCGTAATTCGGCATACGTTGGTTCGGGACCAAATTTCTGCATTTGCAGGAGGTACATATACTCTACATCGGTATCGTCATCAGAAAAGGCACCTTTGTACTTCTTTAATTTGTCGATGTTTTTGGTGTAACCGTAGGGCCAGTTCTCGGAACCGGGTGCATTTACGTATTTATTTTCGTGAGGGAGGCCATAGATGTTTCCAATCATTTGTCCTATCCATGCAGCAGCTATTTTATCTTTAAGTTCACTGACTTTAATTTTAGCGGGTTTTTTAGCAAATGAAATAAAATGGACTAAAAATACCAGAGAGGCTATTAAGGTGAGTTCGAATAATCTTCTTTTCGTTTTCATCAATGTTGATTTAGTAACCTGGATTTTGAACGAGTTTTGAATTTGTATTCATGGCTGATTCGGGAATTGGGTATAGCTTATCAGTAGCCGATGAAGGTGGTTTGCTCCACCAGGAAGCCTCCCAATTTCCAAAGCGAATCTGATCTTGTCTCCGGTGACCTTCCCATGCAAATTCGCGACCCAGTTCATTCAGCCATTCCTGATCGGTTAAATCAGATAATTGGTAAGGTTCAATACCTGCACGGGTTCTTATTTTCTGAAGATTTGGGTCGGCAATCATTTCTCCTGCACGACCCATGCGCCATAAAGCCTCCAGTTTGGTGTAAAGTACATCTGCATAGCGGAAGAGCACTACATCATTTTCCATGTCGGTTACATAATATTCTAAATCATCCTGATATTCATACTTACAACAACGGGCTCCTTCCCATTTTTTTCGGGCCATGTAATTGCCAACAGTTGGGGTATAAATAAACGGTTCTCCATCGACGATAATGTCTTCACCGTTTTTATCTTTCTGCTGACCGAAGAGAAATGAATTTTTTCTGACATCATTGTCGGCATATTTGTCCAGAAAGCCCGGTTCAAGAATGAATTCATCCCACATGGCTCCTTTAAAATTAAAAGTTGCCCGGCTTGCGTCGTTCAGCGTTAAGGTGTACCAATAAAAACGATCCTTGGTAAAGATTGAATTCATGGGGATCACAAAAATATTTTCTGCCGAAGATTCATTATGAACTTTGAAATTTGAAAAGAAATCGTCTTCAATGGTGTAGTTTCCGGTAGAAATTACTTTATCACAGGCATCCACAGACATTTGAAATTTATCTTCGCCAATCCATTCCTGGGCATTGAGGTAAAGTTTTGCCAGCAATGTATAGGCCATTCCTTGAGTAACCCGACCATAATATGCTGAAGTTGGCTCGGTTTGAAGTTTGTCAACATTATCAAGTATTTCCTGCTCAATGTAGTTGAAAACATATTGACGGTCCTTTTGGGCCGGCAGTTCCTTGTCGGTGAAGTTAATGGTGAAAGGCACATTACCCCAGTTGTCAAGGGCCCAATAATAGAAATAGGCACGCAAGATTTTTATTTCCGAAACAATTCGGTCCTTTTCAGGAAATGTAATGTCGGTTTGTTCAGTTTCGTATATAACCTCATTACAGGCGCTTACGCCTTCGAAGACAAATTGCCAGGCCAGAGTCAGGATTTTGTTGTTCGAGCTGATGTTGTGCTTTTGCAATTCGTCCCAGCGACCATTGTCCCATACAAAACCATCATCGCGTCCGGGAGCCACCATTTCGTCAGAGGAGATTTCGTTAAGCGACCAAAGACTGAATTCTTCGGGATATTTCTGAAGTTTGGTATAAGCCCGGCCAGCGTTCATTAACACATCCTTTTCGGTTTTAAAGAATTCATTTAACGGAATATCGGAGTAAACTTCTTCATCAAGTTTTGTACATGAGAACATGATGAACATGAAGCAGAATGAAAAGATCAGTTTTCCTATGGTTGTTATTTTCATGATTTAAATTTTTAAACATTAAAATGCGACATTTACACCTACTGTTACACCGGTCGTTCTGGGATAATAGGTCAGGCTTTCGATGCCAGGTTCCAATCCGCTCAGGCTTACTTCAGGATACATTCCTTTGTAGCCCGTTATGGTATATACATTTTGGGCAGTTACAAATGCATTTAGTTTAGAAATGTATTTGCTGCGTACAGGAACATTATATCCTATGGAAACATTGTCCAGACTTACGAACGATGCGTCCTCAATATATTTTGACGAATAGGTTGCATTGCCTGTAAACTCAGGATTATCTAGCTGAGTCTGCATGATATTACGGGTTCCTATACTCTTCCAGTTTTCGTAGTAAAGGCGATAAGTATTCAGGACTTTACCACCAATGGAAGAACGGATGGAAAAGTTAACATTCCAGTTTTTATAGGTTATGGAATTGCTCCATCCTATCATATAATCAGGGTAAGCATTTCCGATGGGTTCCCAATCTTCGGGATCGACTTTCCCGACAGGGTTTGCATTTTTAAAAATATCATTTCCATTTTCGTCCACACCAAGCCAAACAGGTCCATAAAAGGTTCCAAGAGGTTTTCCTTCTTCAATTCTTTGCGAATTAAGCGGGAAAGCACCTCCCAGCCAGCCAATGTCGTATGATTTGTTGGTAAATTCTTCGTTTGAGAATTTCTCCAACTTATTTATGTTTTTGCTATAGGTGAGAATAGTTGTCCATTGCAGGTCGTTTTTTTGTAGTACAACGCCATTCAGTGTAACTTCGATACCCTTGTTGCTAATGGTTCCAATGTTTGTGAAATATTCATTGTATAGATAAGGGGGAACGGGAACATTATAGGTATACAAAAGGTCGGTACTCGAACGATAATACACGTCGACTGATCCTCCGACGCGGTTTTTCAGGAATGAGAAGTCCAGACCGAGATTTACCTCATGTTTGTTTTCCCATTTAAGATCCGGATTTGGATTGCTGATAGGCTGATAGGTATTTATCCACTCTCCATTATAATAGAATTTGCCTGCTTTACCCAAAAGAATAAGCGATCGGTAGTTGCCAATATCCTGATTTCCGGTAACACCGTAGCCTACGCGCAATTTTAAGTTATTTAGCCATTCGGCATTGCTGAGAAAGTCTTCCTTATTGATCCTCCAACCGGCACTAATGGATGGGAACCATCCCCACTTATGATTTTCGCCAAACCTGGAAGATCCTTCTCTTCGAAGAGATACGGCAAGCAGGTATCGCTCATCATAATTATACATTACACGGCTGAAGAAAGAAATGAGCCTGCTTTTTCCTTTGTAAGAACCCATTTCGGCAGTGCCTTCTCCAAGTGCTGATCCTGCTCCGATATTATAAGGTCCGTAAATATCGCTATCAAAACCAGAGTTGATCATGTATGAATTGCTTCCAATGAGTTCCTGAAAGGCATAACCACCCAATGCCTGAAAATTATGCTTACCAATGGAAGTCAGATAATTAATGGTGCTTTCGTATTGAACATCGCTGCTTTTACCATGGCTGATTTCGGCTTCTCCACCACGGCCAAGCAGGGTGGGATAATACTTTGTTTTATAGGTTAATTCATCCCATTCTGAACGTTGAACCGACAATAAATTAACCCAATTCAGCGATTTGGTGATATTCAGTTTAGCGGTTATATTTCCTCCAAAGTCGGTGGTGGTACCTTCGCGTGTTTGTTCGTTCAGCATGGCAACGGGATTGTAATAATCGATGCCAGGTAAGGCAGAATATCCACCCGTATAGGTATTTCCTTCATCGTAAACGGGCGCTGTAGGATTTTGGATAAATGCCTGATAGAATATGCTGTAGTTGGCAGGATTGTATTTGCGTGTACTATAGTTTAAATTGTAATCAAGTGTTAATAAACCATCCAACGCTTTTTGGGTCATGTTGGTTTTAAAAACATAGTTGTTCGATTGATTTTTCTTTTGTAATCCTTCGGCAATATCGATAAAAGCGATGGTTCGGCTTGAAAAATTTTCTGTACCGCCCGAAAAGGCAATATTATAAGTCTGGCTGATTGGCATCGACCGTGTAACTTCTTTAAACCAATCGGTGTTGTTGTCGTAGATGTTTCCCGATTTATCTGGTGCATATTTGTTTATGGCATACCGAAATTCGTCGGAGGTCAGATTTTCGACTCCTTTTGGGTAAACCTGGGCCGTGAGTTGACTGGTAAATTCAATTTTAACTTTACCGGCTTTTGCCCGTTTTGTGGTAACGATAATGACCCCGTTTGAACCGCGTGTACCATAAATAGCCGCAGCGGCACCATCTTTTAACACATCAAACGATTCCACTTCTTCAAAACTGATGTCTTTGAGATCGACCCCTGCAATTCCATCCACGATAATAAGGGGTTGCTGGCCGGAAGTAAGGGTATTTGTTCCTCTGAGCATGATTTGGTATCGGGCCTGCGGGTCTGAACCATTTGGTTTAATGATGGAAAGACCTGCTACCTTGCCCTGGATTAAACCCATCGGGTCGGTAAAGGTTCCCTGGTTAAAATCATCAGATTTGATAGTTGATATAGATCCGGTTACCTCTTTTTTTGTTGTAGTTCCATAACCAATAACCACTACCTCGTTGAGCGACTCAACTGAAGCATTCAGATTTACGATGATGGGTTGCGCGTTTTCGACTTTTATCTCCATGTTTTCGTATCCGATAAACGAAAAAACGAGCGTTAAGCCTTTTTCAACCTCTAATGAATATTCTCCGCTGTTATTGGTGACGGTTCCTTGTTGAGTACCTTTAATGGTAACATTTACCCCCGGCATCGTTTCATTGGTGATGCGATCGGTTACCGTTCCTGAAATAGTAAGCAACTCCGAATTCTGTGCCTGTACCGTAAGCACGAAAATTGCCAGGATAAAAGTCAGGATTGAACTTAAAAATGAATATTTCATCTTTTTAATGTGACTTATTATTTTCATGATGATGTTTTTACTTTGTCCAAATCAAGTTGTGATATTTCGGAACGGTGTGGGATGGAAGATTGCGCACCCATTCTGGTAACTGAGAAAGCTGCGGCTTTGGCAGCTAACCTGACAGAGTCGAGGATGGAATTGCCTTCTGAAAGGCCGACACAGAACGAACCACAAAAAACATCACCTGCTGCTGTTGTATCCACTGCATCCACTTTATAAGCATCTACAAAATGGTATTCATCGAATTCCTTTATTAGAGCTCCCTGTGAGCCTAAGGTAATCACCACATGATCGACCCCTTTTGAACTGATAATATCTGCTGCCTGCTTCGCAGTTTCGTAATTGGTGACTTTTATCCCGGAAAGGATTTCAGCCTCACTTTTATTTGGAATAATGATGTAAAGACTTTTAAGCAGGTCATCGGACAAAGCCCGGGCAGGAGCAGGGTTTAATATGACTTTAATTCCCTTTTTGCAAGCTATTTCAGCCACATATTCAACTATTTCGATGGGGATTTCCAGTTGCATTAAAATCAATTCGCTATTTTCTATTTCGGTTCTTGCTTTATTAATATCGGAAATGCTCAACGAAGAATTTGCGCCGGATGCAACCACAATACAATTCTCACCATTTGCATCCACAGTTATCAAAGCAACACCAGAAGGATGGTGGGGATCGGAAAACACATAATCGGTATTGATGTCTTCAGCGTTATAGAGCATCACCGATTGTTTTCCAAATACATCGTTGCCTGTTTTAGAGATTAAGGTAACATTTCCTCCCATTCTGGCTGCTGCCACGGCCTGATTGGCTCCTTTTCCACCCGGGTTCATTAAAAAAACTCCCCCCAGAATTGTTTCTCCCGGAATAGGGAGTCTGTCCGCTTTAATCACCATGTCTGTATTACAGCTTCCTACTACAATTATTTTCTTCGAGCGCATTATTGATCCTTTTTAGTTTCGAGCAAAACTAGTAATTAGTAGTTTGAAAAAAACACAATTATATCATGTTATCGGTAATTACAAATCGGTATATATAAAGTATTATTACAGTTTAACATCATGATTATAAACATATAAATTCTATATTTACCGATCAAAAAAATTACTTAAAACGGTATTCGTAAATATTATAAACTTAATTGTATGACAAAATTGCAATCCCTTTTATTACTTATAAGCTCCATGACCCTTTCCGAGAAAAAAGCATTCCGGCTTATTTCAAACCGCAAGAATACTGAAACGGATTATTTTGAATTATATGATACGATTAGCAATAACAGAGGGAATACTTCTTCAACAATACGTTCTGAATTTATGAAGAAACGACCTGGTTCATCATTTGAAACTACTGTTAGGTATCTGTTTGACTTGTTGTTAAAATTAATGTTGGAGCTGCGAGAAAAGCAGGATAGTTCCTATTATTTATTTATTAAAATTCTGAAAGCAAGAATTTTGTTTGAAAAATCACTCTTTGATGAATGCTTCGAGATACTTAACTATGTGATTATTCGGGCTGAGAAATATGAAAACTACAATGCCTTGCATTTGGCTTCACGATTGGAATTGGAATATCTTCTGGCATTGAATTTCCCAAATATGGATGAAAAAACACTGCTGAAAAAGCAATTTAAACTGAATGAAATACTTAAATATTTAAGAAAAATAAATGAGCAGTCGTCGTTGTATGAAATATTGAAACACAGAAATATATATAAAGGACATACCCGGTCGAAGAAGCAAAAGGATGAATTGAACGATCTTGTTTTTAGTGAAATCAGTATTATTGCCAGTTTGAATCTCGAAAATTTTGAAATCAGTAAACTCCATCAGCTTTTTCAATCGAATTATCTGATCAGCGTTGGCGATTATAAGTCGGCGTTAAATTCATACTATGAACTCAATAATCTTTTTGAGGCCAACAAGCACCTTTGGAGTGACCCCCCTATTTATTACCTGCATACCCTGGAAGGTGTTCTGGAAAGTCTTCGGGGAATCCACAATTATGAGGGTATGGAATATTTTGTAGGTCAGCTAAAGCGCCTGGAAACAAATTCTGCCAGTTTTAATATTAACCGGACTTGTATCACCTATTTATATGAGTTGTTTCCCTTTATTGACAGGGGAGATTTTGCATCAGCCAGTACGCTTATGAATCAATACCAAAACAATCTGTACGAAAAGTTGTTTTCACTTACCATTACCCGGCAGGCAGAATTATGCCTGTACACATCGCTTGTTTATTTTGGAAATTCAAATTACAGGCAGGCTCATAAATTTCTGAATCAGATTATATTAAGGGGCAAGAACTTTTATTTTATCCCATTGTACCGAACCATTCGGTTGGTTAACCTCATGATTCTTTACAAATTAGAAGATTTTGATCTGATCAGGTACGAAATTCGATCAATTAAACGCGATTTGGCCGGTTCGGAAAAGGCCTATAAGATTGAACGCTTTATGCTGAAGTTTTTAAACAAACAGCTTCCGGTAATTGTCAAAAAGCGGCTTCAGTACTGGGAAAGAATTAAAGATGAGCTTTGTGAGATTCAGACAGATGTTTTTGAACAGCAGATACTTAGGATTTTCGATTTTACAGCCTGGATGGAATGCTTAATACTCAAAAAACCGCTGAAAGATATTCTCGGCAACAGGTTGGATATCAATAGTTAATTGTGTTGTTTGATTTCACGGATCGAAAAAAGCCAATTCATTAGTAGGCGTATAATGCCGGATAAAGCGGATGTAGCCTGGTGGTCGGAGGCGGGTTCAGAACATCCGATCGATATCAATACTTCGTTAGGCGCTACGAGACGCTCAGAGTACTATTTATTATTGTGGGTAGTTGTTTTAAATCCATCGTTTTACTTTCTTTTCGTTATCAAGATAATCCTTTCCAAATGTTTCACACAGTAATTGCTCTTCTTTTCTTATAAAAATAGATCTGACTATAGTCATAATAAAAATGCTATTGGCAATCAGTGGCGATGGTTTGGTTGTTTTTTTGTTTAAAAAAAGGATGGCGGTATAAACGATCCCGGCAGTTTTCTATCTGCATGTTGTGGGCTGACTTTTCAATTTTCATTTATCTGTTTTAATATTTTGTCTAAATTATGATAATGTTGACTGAACGTTTCTCTGTCAGTCTGAACATACATTATCAGACTAAACAATTTTATAGAATTACTCAGTTGAAAGGACAAACCAGCAATTCTATTGTACTCTTTTTCTCTTTTCACGAAATTGTCATGAGAAATCATTTCCCGATATGATGTCATTCCACCATGAACATATGAAGATAAGTTCGAATAATCAATTATAAGTTCCCCAAGAAACCCGGACATCTCCTTATTCCCCTTATTAAACTCCTCATTCAGAAACCGTATGATATTGTTAAACTTTACCTTTTGAGATTCAATATCTACCTCTTTTCGTGATTTATTTATAAAATCAGGATGGTCTTTTAAAAACATATCCCAATCATCTATCTTAAAATTCGATTGATATAATTGTTGCTCCGTAACTTTTGCTTTAATCAAATCCAGTACTTCTCTAGCAGTGTTATATTCTAAATAATCTATGGCAAACTTGTCAGACTTTGACAAACCCCAGTTAACAAATATAAATTGAAATCTGAAGTAATGTTCTATCAGACTTCTATATAAAATCTTAACTCCATAATAATTGTCGGACTCACAATTGTCATAAATTGAGTTTTTTATTAACGTCCCACTTGTATCAAACATATTCATTAAAATGCTTGTGGTAGGAAATTTCTTTATAAAATCTGAGGCACTTATCTTTGGAAAATATATTTTCAATTCTTCAAATACATCGTCATCTAATTCTCTAATTCTTTCAATTTCGTTCATTTTCAATTAATTACTTTTAAGCCTTTGAATACCTTTTTTGTAATGTCCTTTCTGCAACTTCCAAAGTCATTTCTTTTAAGCTTTCTGTCTTGAAGAAGTCTGGTCGCAAAAAAATAAGTCCCCTTTTTGTTTTCCAGGGATCCAACCCACCAACCTGTGTTCGTGTTATTTTCTCTTGTCCAACCCGTTTTTGCTCTTATGATATAGTCTTCATTTTGTTCGGTTATCATAGCTTGTTTTACGATTTCAATATTTCGTTTGGAGAATGGCAACTTATTTTCGTAGAGTTTTCTTAAAAAGATCACCTGATTGATTGGTGAAATAGCAAAGTGTCCGAAATTCCAAAAATCCGCGTCTTGTTGCGATAGGTCTAAATTGCCATATTTGCATTCAGATAAATATTTTTTGTAATTTTCTCTACCTATTTTTTTTGCCAATTCAACAAACACCCATCCAGCTGATAACTCAAAAGCTTCTTTCACATTCATGTCTTTATAAATTTCTGGTCGATGGCCATATTTTATTGTGTCCGTACTACCAACCCATTTAACGATTTCGTTCTCGTCTACGATGGTTTTAGTTTCTAGTGCAATTAATAAATTTATTATTTTGAAAGTTGATGCAGCTAAGGTTGCCTGTTTTGTTTCAATAGTGTCTGATAAAATCCACTTATTTTGTTGATTATCATAAATAGCAATAGCTCCATCAACTCCACAACTATCAAAATCTTTTTTAAATTCTTGTCTAACGGTAATGGTGTCTATTTCCGATAATTCCGAATCGCTTTTGTTTCTCGTCGTGTTTACTCCACAAGAAAACAGTCCAAAAGCATATATTCCGATTATTAAAATTTTAAAATTCATTTTCTCTGTCACACTTATGCTTGCAGGTAACCTCCGCATGGCCCCAATTTTTGGTATACCTATTTATATAGTCTTCCTTGTTAATGCTCCTTTTTGCATTAATTTAATCTCATTATCACTATATTATCCAACTATAACTGACAATTATTAGTTAAATCGGTTCCTTTCTTCTTCTTCTTGTAAATGGATCAACGGGTGTTTGGTGGGGTAAAACCAG
>JAUYGX010000060.1 GCA_030690365.1 Bacteroidales bacterium
TAATAAACGACTCTGGCTTGTAAGGCAGTTCCTGTACTATGATATGTTGAACACCTGGTTTGGTCTTTAGGTGCTCGATAAAGGCATCCACGCCTTGTGTACTGGTACGGTCACCGGTACCCACAATGAAAATATCATCGCGGGCAACCAGAACATCGCCGCCTTCGATGGTGCCTTTTTTACTCTTGTCGTACAACGCAACAGGGTTAACCGTGGTGGACTGAAACAAAGGGTGATAATTGAAAATGGCTTCCATAATCATGGTTTCGCGTTCGCGAACGCCATTGGCCATTTTGCTGATCAATACCTCGTTACCTACAGAAAAACTGGCATCACGGGTAAAGAAAAAATTGGGTAATGGATGCATTACAAAGCGTTCGTTGTCAAGATAACGGGTCAGGTTATCTTTCCTCATTTCCACCCCTTCGATGAGCTGTTTGGCCAGAATTTTTTCGTCCAATTCATTGATCATAACGCAAACATCATCCTGATCGTGTTTTTCGAAATGACAGATCTTCTGGATCATCTCGTTTTTAACGTAATTGTTGCGCAATATATCCTGAAGCAGGTCGCTCACTTCAAAAACCCGGGTATACTTTTTTAATACCCCGACAAAGTTATTGTATTCGGGAAGTGCTATGGCCAGGTTCAGGATGTCGCTATAAAGGGCTCTTGCAGCGTTTTCCGGAGTCATATTTTCCACTTCAGGACCGGGAAGATGTACAATAACACCACCCAGTTTGCCAATTTCGGAATTTACATTGATAGGGATTGCTTCCATAGGACAAAATTACTCGTTTTTTGGGGATGGATCAATAGAACAGAAATTATTTCCGCAGTGATTTAAAAAACGCATAAAGTCACTGTATGATATCACCAGGCTGGCCGTATTGTCGTTGGGATGAAAGCTGATTTTCTTACTCGTATGCAACTGCTCATCCAAAAATACAATTACATGTTTTTCGTGGTCGTTTATTAATCCAAATGGAGAAACAGATCCCGGTTTTACACCCAGATATTTCTCAAGTCTTTTTTCTGAACCAAAGGTTAACTTGCCTTGTTTCAACGTTTTTTCAAGAGAATGAATATCAAAAGGTGTGGTGTCTTTAATGATCACCAGAAAATGTTGGTTTCCCTTGTGATTTCTGAAAAACAGATTTTTGCAGTGGGTAGCATCAATGTCTTTCCAGTAATTTAAGGCAATTTCGATGGTGTTCAAAGGTGGATGTTCGTAAATCTCGTAAGTAATTTCAAGATTTTGGAGTAGCTTTAAAACAGGTTTTCGCTTTTCAGGTAACATGGTGGTGATATTTCGATAGGCAAATTTAGCAATTCCTAAGAGGTGCTTGTTAAAAAGCAAAATGCAAAATGAAAAGAAAGTAAACCCTCCTCTCATTTTGCATGATGCAATGGGCATGGATAGAATTAGTCAACCCAGTCGGCGATGAACAAATTGGTGTTGTGGGTGCCGCCGTTGTTTCTGTTTGAGGCAAAAACAAGCTTCTTTCCATCATACGAAAACATAGGGAAGGCATCAAAAATCTCATCAAAGGTGATGCGTTCCAAACCCGATCCGTCAATATTAATCATATAGAGGTTAAACTCATATCCTCTTTTACCGGCATGGTTTGAGCTGAAGATGATTTTCTTTCCAGAAGGATGAAAAAATGGTGCCCAGTTTGCCTTTCCCAGATGAGTGATTTGTTCCAGGTTTGAACCATCAATATTACAAGTGTATATTTCCATATTGGTTGGCATCACAAGTCCCTGCTCGAGTAAGTCTTTGTAGACTTTAATGTCTTCGGGTGTTTCGGGCCGTGATGATCGAAAAACCAGTTTGGAACCATCGGGAGAAAAGAAAGCCCCGCCATCATATCCCAAACCGAAAGTTATTTGATTAACATTTGAGCCATCGATGTCGCAGACGTAAAGATCCAAATCACCACTTCGCAGAGAGGTAAACACTATTTTATCTCCATTTGGCGAAACAGTGGCCTCTGCGTCATACCCTGGTCCGCTGATCAGGGTGTCGATCACCTCACCTTTTAAATTCGACACATAAATATCAAAGTCGGCATACACCGGCCAGACATATTTTCCATCGGTCCGTTTCTCCGGTTCGGGAGGACAAGAATCGCTTCCCGAACGGGTGGAGGCATATAACACGGAAGTGTCGCCCGGCATAAAGTACGAACAAGTTGTCCTTCCCAAATTTTCACTTAGCATTTTTGGCATTTGGGTTTTCATATCGCCATTGGCAAATGGAAAATAATATATCTGATCGCATTCGCTACCCCAGGCTGGAACTTTGGCCTGGAAAGTGATCATCGAATCATCGAAACTAAAATAGGCTTCTGCATTGTCGCCACCATCTGTAAGCTGCTTCACGTTGACTAAGTGCTTTTCCTGTGGGTAATGGGTGGTAGTGTCAGGTGTATTTACTGTGTGCTGGATTTCTTCTTTTTGCTGAGCAGCCTGATTGTTACACGACAAAAGCATGAAAGTAAGGGCCACTATTAGTGATATTCCGGGTAGTCTTTTCATAAGATATGAGTTGTTATTGGTTGAGGCGCAAAAGTAATAATTATTTACAGTGTTTCCAGATACTTTTGTCATTCCGATTGAGCGGATGCAGAGTACATCCCCGGAATAAACAGGCTGTGTGAAAATGAACAACTCTATATTAAAAACGTATTATTTTTTGTTTTAAATATGATTAAAAATTAGTTTTATATACTTAATAATCATATCTTTACAATGTGTTTAATAAATATTTGGATGCATTATAAAGA
>JAUYGX010000061.1 GCA_030690365.1 Bacteroidales bacterium
CCAATTGTTTTTCGCCCTCAACGTTCCATTTCACAAACAGGTTTTCAAAGTAGTCGACGACTGCAATTATAAAGTTGCCACCACCACAAGAGAAGTCAGCAAAACTTATTGAAGTAATTTCTTCCAGAAATTCTTTGCCAACATTTCCGAAATTCAATTCAAAAAATTTATCAATAGTTTTTCCTGTAACTGATTTTGCAAAGTTCGCAGGCGTGTAGTAACTCCCTAACTTATTTCTGTAATTCTTTGCCGTTGAAATTTTCGTTCCGCTACTTTCATTACTAGTTTCAATACCCAACAGCGTTTCATAAAGCGTTGGAATATCAATTAATTCAACACCTATCAAATTGCAAAGATTGTCATCAACCAACTTGATTAAATCCGCATTTGAATTATCTATGATTGATGAAAATAAATTTTTATCACCAAATATATTTTTAAGCCAGTGATTTGTTGCGGTAACAATTTTGCAATTTTCTCTATTGCAATTGTTTTTCAGAAAGAAAATTGAAGCGGTAAAAACCGCTTTTACTCTGAACCTTTCTTTGTTGAGTTCAAAGGGGTTGATGCTTTGCTGATTTGCAAAACACTTTGAAAGATGCTCTTTCAGAACATAACCGTATATCTCTAACGCCTTATCCATTGTGAGCTTGTCCGACTGTTAAAGATCCTTTGGAATAAGAAACCAAAGGTTTGTTGAAGAAGCTACTCTTGTGATGCGTTTGAATAATTGAAATAATCCGTTCATTCAGTTCAGTTTGCAGATTCAGGAAAACATATTTTGACCTAATTGATTCAATCAACTTTGACAAATCAAAAACTTCAAACTTGTAAATTGAAATTTGTGTTACACCCAACTCATTTAAAATAATTTTGTGAAGCAAGTCATTGAAGTATTTTGCCTTTGTATTTTTAAAATGCGAAACATTCTTTTTAACAAAATCAAAAACCGGTTTCGGATTTACATCAAGTTTGTAAGACAAATCTTCAAACACACTTTCGCTACCTACCGAATAACCATTGATTGCCCTGCTTGTTGACAGGCAGTTCAAATCAATACTTCCAGAGAGAAGCAAATCCATTTGCTCTATATTTATTCCCAACGATTTTTTCATGTTGAAGAAAGGAGATTCACCAACTACACTTTTTACTTCATTCAATTCTTTTGAATTGAAATTGTATTGCCTTCTGATTGTTGTTTCAATTTTTGATTCCAAAAAAAGCCGTTGATAATCGCTTTCAATATCATCAATGATTAACTTTTCAATAAACAAATCAAGATTTTTTATTGCAGAATAATTAAAGTGCTGAAATTCAAAGTTTGGTAATTTCTTTTGCAGATACTTTTCTTTCAACTCTAAACATTTTTTGCTTTTCTCAGCAATGAATTTTGAATCCAAGATATTTGGTGCGACAGGAATTTTTGAAATATAACCTGCACTTATTGTATATTTTGGATTGATTAGTTTCAAAAGGAAAGTTGCAATCTTTGAATTCAAGAAAGCAAGATGAGCATACTTGTCTCCTTTCAAAACTTGAATTCCTGGACCTGATGCAATAAAAACTTGATTCTCTTTCAGAACTCTCACATTCAAACCCAATGTTCCAGTATCACTGTAAACAAGTTGAGTAGTAGAAATTTTATCAATATTTCTTAATGCGCATCCTTTATTTGCTTTAATGATTTCTGCATTTTCTCCCCAATGAACTTTGTAATAATTCAAGCCAGCCCACTTGCTGAAACCACCACCTTTGCTAACCAACTTCCAGTCAGGATTTCCGTTAACTTCCCAAGCAAATTTTACAAACTCTGTGTTGTTTCCTGTTGAGGTTCCTTGCATCGGATTTGCAAACTCAGAGTAGAGTTGAAGTCCATGAATGTTTTCAAACCGATGTTCTAATTGATAGTTGAATTCAAGATGACTGTTTTTCAAAAACTGATTTTGGTTTAACTCAAAAATCAATTCAGCGGGAATATTTTTTTGTGATACCAACGTCTTTTTCTCAGAAAGATTTTTAAACTTCAAATTGTAAAACCTCGTTGTTTTAATTTCAGAGTTTCCGATAACAAACAACGCAACATTTGTTTTCTCTCCATTAATATCTTCAAAAGCATTGCTTCCTAAATCAATACACTCTTTCAAAGTTTGCTTTGCTAAAAATATTTTTCTGAAATCTTTGAGTGAGGACAAATACATCCAGTTGTTTTGCGAAACAACACCAAAAACATCGTTGTTATTCATTAACTGAATAATTCTTTGAATGAAAGACACACACAAATCCCCTTTGCTTTCGGGATAGTTTTCAAGCAAATAATTTTTCAGTGAAGTGTCCATATCCCGTTTGCCCATGAATGGAGGATTGGTTACAAACACTTTTATTTTTTTCTCTTTACTGAGTTTCTCTAGCTGCGTTTTAAAAGTTATTTCGTTAATTGAGTTTGAGGTAACATGAGGATTTAAGAAACCCAATTTGTCATTTGCAACTCCACCGAAAATTTTAATCAGACTTGATTTGCTTGGAACGGCATAACCGCAAGCCTTCACAAACAAAGACAGCGAAGCAATTTTAGAAAGGTTTGAATCCAAATCATAACCGACAATTGAATTATTCAAAATGGTGTCAACAATCTTTTGGTTTGACCAATTTGGATTTGATTTTTTGTAAAGGTCAAAAAGGCGTTCAAAAGAATAGTTCAGGAAATTACCCCCACCTGAAGCGGAATCAATTACAACTACTTTTTGAATATTAGCTTTGTCAAAGCCAGCCAACGATTCATTCACTAAATATTTCACCATGTATTTGTCAGTGAAAAACTGTGTCGTGAAAAGCAAACCAGCATCTTCTATTTTCGCATTCTCTTTTCCTATTTTCTTGAAAGCAGATTTCTCCAAATCCTTTTTTAAAAATTGGTAAGACCAAGAAATAATATCATCAACATCATCATCAGTTTTTTCAAAAGCACCTTTCAGTTTTTCAAAGACAGAAGAAAGTATTTTGGTTTGAATTTGAGATTCTGTTGTATGGAAAATTTTAATCAGTTCAGGGAATCTTTGTTTAACAAGTTGAATTTCTGTTTTGAATTCAGAATGATAATCAGCAAAAGAGATGTTCACTTTGGCAATTTTACTTTGCTTCTTTCTCAAAGTGAAAGTTGCAATCAAGACAGAGAAAAAGATACTCAAGTCCTGCACAGAAATTTTCTTTTCCATCAGACTTATACTTCCAATGAAGTAGGTAATAAGACTTTTGATTTTCTGTTTCACAATTAGTTTTCTTTTAACTTTTTTGAGTACGTGGTTAATTGCTCGATAACTAGTTGAATAGCATCGTAAGTAGTTTCATTTGCACCATACTCTTTCAAAATTTTTTCAGCAGTGTGTTTTACTTTCAGAAATGCTTCGGGGACTTTGTAAAATGTAGCCAATCGTTTCAATTGTTCACTTGTGGGCAATCGTTCACCCCTTTCAATTTTACTAAGCATAGGGGAATCAATGTCAGTTCCTTTGGAAACCTGATGAAGTGTTTCTTCCCTTTGCTTTCTTAACTCTCTTAGGTATTGACCTAATTCTGACTTTGAATTATTCATTAATTGCAAATTTGCGACTTGTCAATATTTGACAAATATACTTATTCAGGAATAGAATAAATATCGATTTTAATAAAATGTTTTCAACATTTTGGTATTTTAGCCATTGCATTTTATAACCACATTGCCAAAGCCCCACGAGCCAACTGATTAGCATCATGAAATACAAAACCAAGAAAGAGCATAACAGCAACATTCACAACATTTTGTATTTATACAGATTCTGTTCATGGAGCAAAATTACCACAACTTTTAGGGAAGAAATTGAAAATAAACTTATTAAACATATTTTAACATTTTCAAATTCATTAACTTATTACATTTATTGCTCTGTTTTAAACTTATATAAACAGACCACTTTTAGTAAATTGTACTTCTCCGAATCAACCGAAAATAGTCAGTAGAAATAATCCTTAAAGTTTTCAAACCCATCATTCACAAACACAAGAAAAATGAAAAAAATCCTGTTATTATTCCTCGTTGTGGCTGCATTGCCAACTTTTGCCCAAAAAGAACATCCCGGTAAGGTGTTAAATTACGATGGAGAATATAATGGCACTTTTGCCGATCGTAAAAACAACACCGGGACTATTCAGCTTTTTCTAAACCAAACCATCGACAATAACACGGATGGTTTGGTGATTATACAAAAGAAACGGGGCGATTCCACCACCCTGGTTACCGGAACAATCATGATCCGAAAGGCAAACCAAATGTATTTCAGCGGGAATTTTACCCCTTCAGAGCTCAGGTCCGATTTTAATCCGTTGAGCAGTACGTTACCAGCAGTTTCGGCAGTTGATTCGTATCAATGTCGATGGGCGTTGTATGGCACCATGAGTACTGATAACGGCCTTACCATTACGGGCAAAGCCGTTCCGATAAATTGCCCTGAATCGAATGTGATCGATTTTAAGCTCACAAAAAAAGACCAGGGCTTTGGGCTCTAGTCTTTATTACAGGCTATAGGGAATCAGAGCTATTCCTGAATCACAGATGCTTCTTCCACCTGAATTACTTCTTTGGTGTCTTCAAAATAAATGAAGGCCACAATATGACAATTTTTAGGCACCCATTCGTCCACAAAATCAAGTTTGTATTCTTTGGTAAACTTATCGTTTTTGCTAATGGTACTTTCCCCATTGATAGATTCGCCCCAGGTACCATTCATTGCTTTACGTAACATGTGCATATGGACGTAGTTTTCGTTGATGGGCATATCACCTGCCTCCGGAGTATTATTCCGTTGAGGTGCTATGATGCTATCCTGTGTGAGACAAACCAACAAATGAATATTTCCTTCAACCTGCTCTAAAAATTTTGTAGTAATTTGTGAAGTCAATTTTTTGGTGTTCTCATCAAAGGTATTTAACAACGTAATTTTAGCTTTGGCTGCTTGTTCCAACTGTGTCGCAATGTTTGTGGCCCAGCTTTCAGGGAAAATCACATAATCATTATTTACTTGAATGCGATCGACAAGCCCATTGGGATTGCCTAGGGCACCATTTCCGAAATACGTGTCCCATACGTCTCCCTCTTCGGTTCTAAAATCGTTTACAAACAATGGGTTAGAAGTTGAAGGGCGAGCGAAAAAACCTGCATGAACACTCATAATGATCACTTTGTGATTGTATAAAGTCTGGAGCTCCCGTGCCTGTATGGCTGCACTCGGACAATTAACACACTCATGTCCGGTATAGTCTTCAAGCAACACTTTTTTGTCGGTTTCGCCAACAATAATTGGTTTAACATAAGGAGGTTCAACTTTGTCGCAACTGTTTAAAATAAATGCAACGGTTACCAACAGCAATAATAGATATCTTGATTTCATTTTTGTCTACATTAAAAATTACTTGAAAGGGTAATGGAGAATCCGTTGGAAGCAGGC
Source organism: Bacteroidales bacterium (assembly GCA_030690365.1). Taxonomy (GTDB): domain Bacteria; phylum Bacteroidota; class Bacteroidia; order Bacteroidales; family F082; genus UBA6244. The sequence goes on from JAUYGX010000061.1 coordinate 5,478, forward strand.
ACCTGCCGACAAACGCCACCAACACAAACTACACCTTCACGCTGACGGCCATAGGTAACGGCCACACGTGTGGTTTGATAAGTATATCCAAACGAACCCGTATAATAGTGAAGTTGGTTTTCTTTGATGTCGTTACCGTAGTTATACTGATCGGCTAACGAAAAAAACCAATGGGGAGAAATGGTGTATTCCAACAGAAGAGCCGCCCAGCTTTGCTTATCTTCCTTGGTCCACAATCCCTGCAATTCCCATCTGAGTGCCTTTTTTGAAGTTAATTTGTAGGTCATGTCTACAATTCCGATGTTGGCTTTCACATTGGGTTCGCCGGTATGGCCCAGCACCACAGCCTGGTTGTACTCCTGATTGATGTAAGTAAAAATACCCTTGAGTTTATTACTGAATTTTCTATTGATGGCAATTGTCAGGTCACGGTTAAAAATCACTTTACCAGGTGTAAAAAAGTCACTTTTATAACCAACGGTGCCAGACATATCATATACAGGATTGCCGAATGCATCCACTGTGGTATCATTGGCCAATTGTCTGTTAATGTCGTTGATTTGTGAAAAATTAATCGAGATGCCGGTTCCATATTTACCGCCCAACCATGTGTTTTTCGGGATTTTATAATTAACCTGAATCTGAAACCCGATCTCACCATTTGGCTGGGTGGCATAGGGATACATGGCTGCCAGCATGTAAGTATGATCTTCGGTCAGTGCAGGAAGGTAATTAATATCAAGGGCATTCCCGCTAACAGACTGATCGCTCTTGAAGCTCATGTTATCATACCTTTTAAACATGGCAAACACGCCCAACCCCTGGGTAGAATAGCTTCCCGTAAATACAAAACCCTGTCCGTCTTTGTAGATGAAATTGTTTACAGCAGAAGGATCGTTTATTTTATACGCATATTCAGAGGTAAAATTAAATTTACCCAAACCCATATTTAATCTTCCGGCAAACGCGCCTACATTCTGGGGCATATAATACAGCGGGTTGTTGTCGACCTGATATTTACTCACAGCACTTCCACCCAGTGTTAGTTTGAGTTTGGAATCGGCCATGGAAGCAAACACATCATTAAAATTAAGTTCGGCATCGAGTCCTTTAACAATCCCCCGGCTGTTTTTCTCCCATTTGCTCCAGAAGAAACGCTGGGTTCCGTAAACGCCTTTCAGGATGACCCCCTTTACAGGTTTGGCGATAATACGCACCCCATTGATTGAATTGTCGTATCCCAACGACCATTCCTGGTATGTGCGAAGCACAAGTCCGTTTCCAAACTGCTCGTAGAAATTTCCTACGGTAAAGCTATATTTTTCGGTGGCATAGGTTGCCCACAGATACGGAAATCCCTGACCTTCGAGACGCGGGTCGAAACCAGCGATGGGTGGTGCATAGGCTTCGTATCGGAAGCCGGCCGAAAAGTCGCCTAAGGTATAAATCACATCTGCAAAGGCATTAAAGCCAAAGTTTTTACCATTAATCAGTGAGTCGGTGATGCCCTGGGCTTTGTCGGCCTGATAGTACATGCCATCGGTTTCGAAACTGCCGTGAACTTCTGCGTTTTTTAAAAAGTCCTGGGCTTGCAAGGCAGCCGAGGCAACAAAAAAGGCTGATATGACAAGTAATAATTTTTTCATGTAACTGATGTCGGTTAATGAACTAATGGTTCAGTGTTATTCATTTGGATTTTCGCCTGCGGCCACTTTTTCGAGAATTTCAAGAATTTCGTCTTCCAGGCCTTCGTAATATGAAGTATGCTGATAAACCACTTCGCCCTCACCATTTAATATAAAAGTGTGGGGGATCATGTTGACGCTCATAGCCCGTTTGAAATCGCCGTTGGGATCGAGAAGTACGTCCATGGTCCAGCCTTTACCACTTACAAAAGGCAACACTTTTGCAGTAGAGCGTGCGTCATCAATGGATACTGCGTAAATTTTTACACCTGTTTTTTCAACCCATTCGGCATAGTTTTCGTTGTAGGCATCCATTTCTAATTTGCATGGTTTGCACCACAGCGCCCAAAAACTGATCATGATGGGCTTGCCGTCGTTGTTAATTTCGCGGGTGTTAAACGAATTCCCGTCAAGGGTTTTAATGGTTACCGAAGGCAGTTTATTGCCGGTATTGTTTTCCTGTGCAAACAGGACAACGCCAAATAAGACCATGAAGGCCATTACAAGTATTTTTTTCATATGTAAGATTTTATCTTCCTTTTTCCACCTAAGACAACCCCAGCTTTAATAATGTTGCACTTTTTTTTCTGATTAAACCAGATAGACTTCGAGCAGTTTTACGTTGGTTGTTTCAGGTACAAATCTGATTTCCGACATCACCGCAGGCACCAGAATGGCCTCGCCTGTATTCAACAATAACGAATCCTCTTCCCATTGAAGCTGGCATTTACCTTCCACTCCGATATAAATAACAAAGGAATCCAAGAGTATCAGGTTTTTTTCCAGTATTTGATCAAAAAGCACGATGTTGGTTGTAAACTGAGGGCAATTCACCACCTCTGTTGTTGCATTCTGATGGGGATGGTATTCGGTTTTATAATTTGATTCGTGTTTAAAGTCGATGGCTTCAAGGGCTTCTTCGGTATGAAGTTGTCTTCCGTTACCCTGGTCATCTTTGCGGTCCCAGTCGTAAATGCGGTAGGTAGTATCTGAAGTTTGCTGGATTTCGGCCAGTAAGGTACCGGGACCAATGGCATGCACGCGACCGGCAGGCATAAAAAACACATCCCCTTTTTCAACTTTTTCAAAATTCAGGATTTCTTTTAAGGTACCTTTTTCAAAGTGATTCAGGTAGATTTCCTGATCCACAGGCTGTTTAAATCCGCTGATTAACTGTGCGTCGGGCTGTGCACCCAGGATATACCACATCTCGGTTTTTCCTTTTCCGATATGGCGCTTCGCCGCCAGTTCATCATCGGGATGCACCTGAATGGAAAGCCAGTCGGCAGCATCAATAAATTTGATCAGCAAAGGGAATTCATTTCCAAACTGTTCGAAGTTTTTTTCGCCCACCAGATCACCCATATAGACTTCCACCAGCTCATTGAGTTCATTTCCTTCCAAAAATCCATTTTCCACTAAAGTGGGATTGCCTTCCACGCCTGACATCACCCAGGCTTCGCCACAATTGTCAAGTGTGCCGTAATCCATGCCCAGCCTGGTTTTTAGCTGATGGCCACCCCATATTTTTTCTTTAAAGACGGGTTTAAATTTGAAAGGATACAGATCGTTCATTCTAAAAAATGTTTAGGGCAAAAATAATGAAAACAGGGAAACGGCAGGAAGATTGTGGGATTAATAACGGTGAAGCCGATTTGGTGAATGACATGAGAAGATTAAATAAACCTGAGCCGGGCTAAAGCCGCAGCTCAATGGATTGTGGGTTTGTTGATCCGGGCTAAAGCCGCAGCTCAATGGATTGTGGTGTTATATAATCCATTAACCGGGTGTAAATGAGATCTGTCATCATTAAGTTTGTGTCGTACTGTTGTTTTCTTTTTGGCTTTCTGTCGATCCATTGGGATGTATAAATCAAATCGTTATTCATCCTTCCTCATGATCATTGACTTTTTAAAGGATGTATTATCTTGAACAAAACTCCTCTCAATGAATATCATTACTTTTGCATGTCAGAATAATCACAGACTCATGATGTAAAGAGTAATTTCTTATTCTGATAATGAACGATTTAAATAATTTATGTTCAATTGATATTTCAAACCATGAAACTTTATCCCATAGAAACCGGAAATTTAAAATTGGATGGCGGCGCCATGTTTGGTGTAGTACCCAAAGTGCTGTGGCAAAAATCCTATCCCTGCGACGAAAACAACCTCTGCAACTGGGCCATGCGTTGTCTGCTGGTAGTGGATGGCGACCGTAAAATACTCATCGACAATGGAATTGGAAATAAGCAGGATGAAAAATGGCTGAGTCATTATTACCTGAACGGGGAAGCTACCCTGGAGAGTTCGCTGGCCAAAGCCGGATTTTCACCCGAAGACATCACCGATGTTATCCTCACACACATGCACTTCGATCATTGTGGCGGAAGTGTAACCTGGAATGCCGATAAAACGGGTTATGTGCTTGCTTTCCCCAATGCAACTTACTGGACCAGCAAACAGCAGTACGAATGGGCCACCAACCCCAACCGCCGTGAGAAAGCCTCATTTTTAAAGGAAAATATTCAGCCTGTCAGCGAAAGCGGACAGTTAAAACTGATAGAGGAAGAAGGCGAATTTATCCCCAACATTGTGTTTAAACTTTACAACGGACATACCGACGGACAGGTGATTCCACATATCAATGCAAATGGAACCACCGTTGTTTTTATGGCCGACCTGATGCCTTCGGCAGCGCACATTCCCATGCCTTGGATTATGGCCTACGACACGCGTCCGCTGCAAACCCTCCATGATAAAGAGCGCTTTTACAGCGAAGCGGTACAAAACAACTATATCCTGTTTTTTGAACACGATTTATACAACGAAGCTGCTATTCTGGAAGATACACCAAAGGGCGTCAGGGTGAAGAAGGCAGGCCAATTGGCTGAATTTCTATAGCAGAAAAAAATGAAACAGTCTGCGATCCGAATAGAAGTATGCTGTGGATCAGCGCAAAGCGCCATCAACGCGCAGGCTGGTGGTGCCCACCGGGTTGAGTTGTGCCAGAACCTGGAAGCCGGTGGTACAACGCCTTCTGCCGGCGAAATTCTGCTGGCCCGGAAGAATCTGTCCATTAAATTAAATGTACTTATCCGCCCCCGTGACGGGGATTTTTTGTATTCAGACCATGAACTTGAGGTCATCCGTCAGGATATCCTTTTTTGCAAAAATGCAGGTGTGGATGGCGTTGTTATTGGCTTTCTCACACAGGATGGGAGCATCGATCAACGGGTGATGGCAGAAATGATCAAGCTGGCCCGGCCCATGTCGGTGACCTTTCACCGTGCCTTTGATGTGTGCCGCGATCCTAAAACGGCCCTCGAGCAACTCATCGACCTGGGTGCGGACCGGTTGCTGACGTCAGGTCAAAAACCGATGGCTGAAGAAGGAGCCGAATTAATTCATCAACTCGTTTTGCAGGCCGGAAAGCATCTGGTGGTGATGCCCGGGTCCGGAATCAGAAATCACAACATTGTGGACCTGATTAAAAGTACAAACGCCATTGAATACCATGTGAGCGCCCGGAAAACGGTTTCGGGAGGGATGCAATATCGCCCGGTAGGCGTGAACATGGGGAAACACAGCAGCAATTATGAATATCAGGAAATTGACGCATCTGCCATCCGGCAATTGGTAACCAATGTAAATCAATATATTACAACCAATAAATAATCGGTGATGGCAAAACACAACGAGTTGGGCAAAAAGGGCGAACTGTTGGCAAGGGAGTTCCTCGTGCAAAAAGGCTATCGCATTGCGGAAGCCAACTGGCGTTACGACAAGGATGAAATCGACCTCATCGCCTGGCAGGGAGATTTGCTGGTGGTTGTGGAAGTAAAAACCTGTAGCACCAGTTATTTCGGCGAACCCGAAGAGGCGGTGGATGCGAAAAAAGAAGCCTTTCTGATTCGTGCTACCGAGGCATATCTGGAAGAAAACGACCTGGACTGCGAATCGCGTTTCGACATTGTGGCCATCGTAATGAATGAAAAGGAAACCCGGATCAACCACATCGAAGAAGCCTTTTTTCCTGAATGAGATAAGAGCGTTTTCTCATATCCAAATTTGTATTGTTGTAAATACTATAACCTAAGGAGGAAAAAGTTGCTCACTAATTAGTAAGTTCTTTAGAATGCTGCTTCAATTCTGGCAATCGGGTTGTGTTTTGTTTGAAATTGGAGTAAATGGTAGTTGTTTCAGGTAGCGGAACGAGTTGGAAAAAAGCATGCCAGGGGGGAGCACCCGGATTGAAATCCAGGCTTACAATATCGGTCGTGCCTACGGCACTTTGAGCAGTTTAGGAAATAGGTAGTTAGTACAGGTTAGGGGTGTTGGTTGGGTCATGCGTTGAAATAACACGCGCGCCAGGGAGTCAACCTCATAATAGCACAATATCCATTGCCATGCGGCTTTAGCCCGTGGCTCCAGGCAAATTATTAATACAAATGCTGCTTCAATTCTGCCAACCTCGCTATGTTTTGTTTGAAGTTTGAGAATACGATAGTTGTTGCAGGTTTGTGTCTGGTAACACTTTCGCTAAACACGCACCATTAATAGAGGATTACTCACAAAAGCAGCCAGTTTTTTTCACTTTCGTTGTGGGATCTGGCAATTTTTAAGGTGAACTTAATAAATGCATCTTGATTATGGGTACTAAAAGAAGTAAATTTGCGACTAGAAATGATGTTAGGTAGTATACACCAATTTAATAACCTGGAGAAGTCGGCAATTTATAATAAACCCTCTCCCAAAATGTTAATCCATGAAAAAGCATATTCTTTATCTATCAGCCCTATTGATGACCTTTTTTGTTTTATCCAGCGAATCTGTACAAGCTCAAAAGAAGGAGCTAAACCAGGACAAGAACAATTATTACTTTTTTAAAGTGGTGAATACTGATTTTGAAGCCACCATCGTCCGCGTAAAAGAATCTTTAAAAGAACAAGGATTTGGAGTGGTTTCGGAAATCAACATGCAACAAAAATTAACCCAGGCAACAGGTAAGGAAATGGATCCATATATCATCCTGGGTGCTTGCAACCCTAAAGGAGCCTACGAGGCCCTTCAAATTGATGCCCACATCGGCCTCATGTTACCCTGCAACGTCATCGTTCGCGATTTGGGAAACAACAGGGTAGAAGTAGCCGCCATCAATCCCGTGAAAACCATGTCGTCGCTTAAGAATAAAAAGATGAATGTCCTGGCTAAGGAAATCGCCTCGAAGCTTCAATTGGTTATTGCCAATCTTTAATAAAGCTGAAACGACAAACCCAGGTTGATGATTCCTTTGTAGCCAAATCCAAATTCGGCAAAACCACCATTGGATTTACCAATTCTGATTCCCATCACATCGTGGTGTTGGTAGTTTTGTGCAACGTTTTGTGCGGATAATATCAGGTTAAGAACTAACCCGGTGAAGAGTAAAATTGCTCTCATGCTGGCTTGATAATTAACCTATTATTGACCGATTTTATACTATCCCAACAGTAGTGAAAATATCTTTGTTTTCAGCCGACTCAAACGCCATCCAATTAAATTGATTACTTTTGCACCGAAAAATTAATGACTATGGGATAATAAACCTGCCGGTTAAATATCATAAAGAAAGGAGGAACACCTATGAGAGAAACGATTAAAATAGGAAGACTAAGGTGGCTTCATATAAAGAGTCCGACAGAGGACGACTTTGAATACCTGAGCAACACATTCCACTTTCACCAACTTGATATCGAAGATTGTCGTCAAACCAACCAGCGACCCAAGGTAGATATTTACGATGACTATTATTTCCTCATCCTTCATTTCCCGGTATTCGATTCACAAAACCACTTTATTAAACCCAGTGAGGTAAAAATTTTCTGGGCTGAAGACTATATCATCACGGTAGGCAAAACCCATTGGATGGTGGATAAGCTTTTTGAAGAATCTGTTCAACATGAAAGTGAAGGGCGTGATTTTGAGGTAGGTACATCCGACGCCTTGTTGTATACCATTTTGGAAAAATTAATGACCGAATCGGTGGCCGTATTGAGAAGAGTAGGCCTTGAGCTTGAACTGATCGGAAAAGAATTGTTTGGCAACAAACCCACCCGGGTTATTGAGCGCCTTTCGGTAACACGCAAAAACATCATCGCACTCAACACCATGTATAAGCCTCAGCTCAGGGTGTTTAACAAGTTTGAGTCGGGGAGCGTGGAAGGATTTGCCGACAACATGGAAGGCTATTGGGGAAACATCCTCGACTACTACAACAAGATGTGGGACATGACCGAGGATTATGGCGAACTGATTGATGGTTTGTCAACCACCTTCGACTCCATGCAGACCAACAAAACAAACGAAATCATGAAAATCCTCACCCTGATTTCGTCCATTATCCTCCCTTTAACCTTCTTAACAGGACTTTACGGGATGAACATCATCCTTCCCTTGCAGGAAGAAAGCTATTCGTTCGAGATTATCATCCTGATCATGCTGACCATTGGTGGCGGTATGATTGCCTATTTCCGACGGAAGAAGTGGATGTAGGGTGCATTTTTTTGAGCTTTGATCAAAGTATAATTTATTGGGATGATGATAATCAAGCCATTGAACTGGATGTTCACAAACAAAATTGATGGACCAAAAAGACCTACTCGAAATTGAATTTTTAAGATAAAGGATTCGTTACACTTGACTGTCTTTGGCATGATACGAAGAGAACAAGACATCTTCGTTACCACTGTGTTCAAATAAGGATAAGAGAGAGATAAATCCAAACTCAAGAATGCCTGGTTGCAACACTTATAGACGGGTGGTGGTGTTAATAACTTTTTTAAAAAAGAAGGTCTGAAGAAAACAGACAACTGTTTAATGACTAAATTAGTGTAGAAATTCATCTAAAGAAAAAACAACTTAAAAATCAGAATGATGAGAACATTATCGCTCTTTATTGCAATTATGGTAACAGGTTTAGCATTTACCGGATGTCAGCAGAAGAAGGAATCCGCTTCAGTTCTTCCAGGATATGACAAAACTGAACTTGCCGCTTTGATCCCGGTGATGGAACGGGCCTATGATTCGGCTGATATCGGAGGTTTTAAAACGCCGGAGCCTGAGGGGATCAAACAGGTTTTTCGCTCAAAGGTTTCTCCGCTCATGAACCGCTTTGATGTGTGGATTACCAATAATAACAGGGCAGTAATTGCCATCAGGGGATCTATTGTGGACCCGGGCGGGTTGAGTTTTACTGCTGCATTTTATAGTCCGATGGTCCCGGCAAGCGGGAAGATAAAAATGTCGGAATCCAAAACCTTTGAGTATAAGGTAGCAGAAATACCGGGTGCATCGGTACATCTTGGCATGCTGTTGGGACTGGGGCACATCTCGGTTGAGCTCGTGAGCCAGATCAAGGATCAATATGGCAAAGGTATCCGTGATTTCATCCTTCTCGGTCACAGCCAGGGAAGCGGTATCGGCTTTTTTGCCACATCGTATATCCGCTATCTACAGAAAGACGGCAAACTGCCTTCGGATTTTCGTTTAAAAACCTATTTGATTGCAGCGCCCAAGGTCGGTAATCTGCAATATGCTTACGATTATCAGAAAATCAATAATGGAGGATGGGCGATGGCGGTAAATAACATTCTGGACTGGGTCCCCTGTATTGGCTTAACATTTCAGACCGCCATTGATTTTCCAAAGATCAGTCCGTTTTATAATATGAAAGACTTTATGGCCAGTATAAATTTCCCTGCCGGACCTAAATTTGATGAAACCTATAACCAGTTTTTAGCGGTAGGGCCGGCCATGACTAAGCAGATACTGGCGATCATCCATGAGAATGTTTACCCGAGAGTGATAAAGGCCATGCCAGGATATGTTGAACCGGCATTGTTGGGAACGTTTGATTTCGAGCGATCCGGTGACCTGGTTCCCCTCTTCCCCGATGCTGAATATTATCATACCTTCCCGCAGGATACAGTACATTTTCAGGCATGGGAAAATCATTCGGTATACCCCTATTATCTCCTGGTGAAGAGCAACTATTAGCAGGAGCCTTTGTCCTCCACCTCGGTCACTCCTTAAGCAAAAGTTTTAAAGATTCATTTGAGTAGGAACCAAGGGGGTATGGGGGAGAAATGGCTGTGTAACTTACTCATCACGAGGAAACGAAAGCCATGAAAAGGATTCCATCCTAACCATCTGTGCAATCCTTTTATCAGGAAATGGGATTAACCCATTTTACTTTTTACTACTTTCATCGTATCAATAACATGACGATAAATTTTGCCGATGAAGGTTGAACCTGAACATATTATTGACAGAGTAAAATCCGGAGATAAAGGAGCATTTGGAATCCTGGTAAAACAACATCAGCAATATGCCTATCATCTTGCGTTCAGACTTTTATGTAATGAAGAAGATGCAAAGGATGTGGTGCAGGACAGTTTTGTGAAAATCTGGAAAAACATCAGCCAGTTTCATACGCAGGTTAAGTTTACTACCTGGATGTTCAAAATCGTAACCAATACGGCCATTGATAAACTCAGGTATAACAAACGGTTTGAAGCAGAGTCCTTGGCTGGTTTTCAGGATAATTTGGGCCACATGCATGATGAAACCCCTGAAACACTGCTTCATCAAAATGAAACAGGCCGGTTGATTAAAGGGTTGACCGGGATACTGCCGGAAAAGCAACAACTGGTTTTTGTATTAAGAGATTTACAGGGATTGACAACAGAGGAAGTATCGGAAGTTCTTAAAATGCCGACTACATCGGTAAAAAGCAATCTTCATTTTGCGCGCAAGGTGATCAAAGAAAAATTGTTTCAGATACATTCGTATGAAAGGAGTATAAAATGAAGTGTGAGTTAGTTAAAGAAAAGATCGACCAGGCAATTTTTAATCGTGAAGGTGTACTGTCTCCTGATGAAATTGCTCATCTGGAAATTTGTGACTCATGCCTTAACTACCACACTGAAGGCCTGAAGGCAGCAAAGGTGATTGAAATAGTCCGTAAGGAACCCTTTTTAAACAACCCGGAGGATCTTACTGCTCATATTCTGGAGGATATTGAAAATGTGGAACAGATTCATGTACAGAGAACGAGTCAATTTAAATATAAATGGATGCCCATTACCAGAAATTTATTGGCAGCAGCTTCCATTTGTTTGATGATTGTATTTGGAACCGAGCAATATCAGGTATTTGATAAAACAACAAAAATGGAAACCTATCTTTCACAGGTCTCAGGAAATAATTACAATGGTAATTTCCGGAATATTGTTCGATATAATACCAGTTTTAATGATTTGAAGGAAATCAGCCTGTTAACGTCAGAAATTTCAAACAACTTTGGAAATAAGTTAAAATCGAAAATGATGTTAGCCCGCATGTCATCGCTGGCAATAAACTATTACGGCAGCCGGCAATTCATCCGGTTTGCTCCCTCTGGCACTTCATTCACAAATAAATCAGAATAAAAAACAGTTGTTCGCCAATGGCAATGTCTCACCCATAAAATAGGCATCATGAAAAAAGAAATTATCATAATCAGTTTTATAATCTCCCTGCTGGTGTTGAACAGCTGCAGGGAAATCAGCGTTACCACCGTGATTAATAAAGACGGATCGTTTTTGCGCACTATAAAAATTACCGGCGATTCCTCAGCAGTTTTTAATGCCACACTACCCTATCCAGTGGATGAAACCTGGAAGATGGAGTTTCTGAAAGATACCACGGGCAGCGAGAATGATGTTTTGATTTATACAAAATTGTTTAAGACAGGTGAGCAGCTCAGCGAGGAACTGAGTCGCGATACCAGTTGGTGGAAACATGTGAAAAGAACCATTTCCATTGAGAAAAAATCCGGGTTCTTCTACTCATATCTGGAGTATAATGAAACGATTTATGCCGCTAACCCTTTCGATTCCATTGATTTTAAAAATTATCTGAGTCAGGATGACCTTCTCTGGTTATCAGGAAAAAAACTGGCCCTAAACAGCAGCGATTCTGCAAAGATTAAACAAGCAGAAGATACGGCTGAAGTTTATCTGCAATATGCATTGACGGTTGAAATTGTGGCAGCACTAAAGCAGGGTATTGAGCAGTTAAATCGACCTGAACTCGATCCCGCACTCGTTGATCTATACAAAGACAGCATTGCTGAAAAAGTGAACAGGTGGGATTTGGATTCGACCCTTGAATTTGTTGATTATCTGGCACGGCTGGCAAACAACAGCAACCTGGAATTGATTAAAGAGTCGAATCCCGCGCCATTTCATAAACTGGACAACAAGATCAAGGTGTTGTTCGACATCTTACAACTCGAAGATTTTAATGTATTGGTTGAACTGCCCGGTTTAATTACAGAAACCAACTCGTTAAGCCCGGTGGGTAATCGTGTTTCGTGGAATGTGAACAATATGTCGTTTCTATTTGAGAAAATCCAGATGACGGCCGAATCGCGGGTTGTCAATGTATGGATGTTTGTCATCGGCGGGATCATCCTGTTGTCCTTCATTTTTCTGACGGTTATCAAATCCAGAAAATGAGACTGCCCAAACGAGGTACCCGAATCTTCTTCATCCATTGCGCTGCGGCTTTAGCCCGGCACATCCAACAATATATCGTACTAAACTCCTGATTAAATCACCTTAGTTTACCACCAGCTTTTCGGTATAAACTTCCTTAGCCTGACGAACACCAACCACATAAGTGCCTTTTTGATAATGACTTACATCCAGGGTGATTGCCTGATCATTTTGAACCGATACCGTTTTCTGTTCAACCGTTTTCCCACTTAAATCAGTAACGAAAACGGTTGCCTCAGCCTGACTAAAGGAATTCCATTGAATAGTGACTGAAGTGCCGGCCGGATTTGGATAGAGTGTTAACGACAAGTAGTTTGCAGGCAGTTCGTCCACCGATGTATAAATGTCCCTGGTATATGTGCATGTAAACAAACCTCGTCCATGACTGGCGGCCAGTACCACATTGTCGGCAGTCCTGAGTTTCAGCATATCAACGCGTACATTTCCCATCCCGGCATTAGCCGGAGCCCATTCTGTTTCAGCTTCGAGCAAGGTGTTGGTAGCCCATATACCCAATTCGGTAGCCAGCATCACCTGTCCGTGGTTTTCGGGATGGAACAGCGCCCACCGAATGGGCATATCGGGCAGATTGGTTTCTTTTTCCTGCCAGGTAACCCCGCCATCCAGCGTAAGCCAAACAGAGGAAACTTCATAGTTGGAAAAAGTCACCAGCAGTTCATTTTCCGAATCGCCTTCGGCGATACATGAAATATTCCCGATAGGAAAGTTAGTTGAGCCAATCTCTTCAGCTTGTGGGATGTCGCCGGCATTCAATATTTTATACAACAACCCGGCCTGGGTGCCAACATAAACATCGGAGGTTCCAGCTGCGCTGTACTTACTACATGTAACAGCCGAAAAAGCAACAGTTGAATTGGTTCCCACATCAATAAGCTGATAACTTGCCTCATTTGGTATGCCATTAATCCTCAAAAGAGTGTTGGCGTTGCCACCCGAAAAATCGGTTGCATTCGAAAAAAGGGTATTGGTCAATGAACTGTAATCTGCCGGGCTGATAAATGTTCCTGTTCCGCCGTTGATGCTCCATATTCGGTTGCCGTTGCGCCAAACTGAATAGGCATTGTAATAAACAGAAGTAATATAAACATTGGGCGATTCCTCATCCCAGAAACAAAAAGCACCGTCGCCGCCATCAATCATGTCGTTGATATCCAATGGGGTTCCACTGTATTTTAACGTCCCATTGTCCTGAAGACCACCAATATACTGATCAAAATTGGCTACCGGGTGGATAGCACACGAATAAAACTGAAGTGTGTTATAACCCTGGTTCCGTTGAATAAATACCGGAAAGGTATAGTTGGCAGTATTGGTGATAAAAAGGCCACCATCAGAGCTAAACAAGGCTTTTGAATACGAACCGGGTTGGAATTGGATGTTGTGCTGATCGGCATGAACATAATTATCACCACCACCTATGTACATTAACGACCAATCACTGATGTGTTTCCACGAAGTCCCTGCATCTGCCGATCGCCATAAGTCGAGACCCCCCGTATAAATGATGTTTGGATTTATCGGATCTACCTGCAAAATAAAAGCATGCCATGCCAAAGTTGACCAGTCGTAGGCTGGAGGTGTCACATCTTCCCAACTTTGGCCTCCGTCAGTCGATTTAACCATATACCGGCCACGGTAGTAGATAAAACCATTTGTATAACCAGCTGCAAATTGCGCATAGACTTTTTCAGGATCGGATGGAGAAACTGCAACGATGGTGCGGGCCGGAATATTGTATTGTGCTTCATTTGATATAGTTACGTTATAATCCCCATACACCGTCCAGCTGTCGGGTAAGCCACTGTCAGAATATAAAATGGTGGCCCCGCCTTTCAGTTCCAGGTTTTCCATGGTGCCAATAAAAATACGTCCTGTCGGTCCGATTTCGATGTCAGCCGGTGAATAAGGCGATCCCGGTGTACCTGTTATATCTGGCAGCACCTGGGTCCAAGTGGTTCCTCCGTCGGTGGAACGGTACAACCCGTCGGATGGAAAGCTTTGGAATTCACCATGATAAGTGCCCGATGCCACACAGGCATAAACCACACTGGTTCCATCTTCGTCGCGGACGGCAATGTCGGTGATGTAATCAAACTGCTCGGTAGAAGCCAGCAGTTCCCATGTTTCTCCGGCATCGGTACTTTTAAATATACCAACGCCAACCCCGGATGATTCTCTGTAGATGGTACGGGCCGTTTGCGCCTCGCCGGTTCCAACGTAAAAGATTTCGGTGTTGTTGGGGTCGTAAGCCATGGAGCTGATGGACAAGCTGCTCCAGAAATCATCTACCGGCTCCCACCAGGAGTTCACCTCACTTATTTCGAGGTTAAACCACAATCCACCTGTAACACCTCCAGCCCACACTTTTTCGTGCAACGGATCGTTGGGGTCAAACATAATCATTCGGGTACGCCCGCCCATGGTGGCGTCGGTTCCTCCCCATTCTACAGGAGGCGTATAGCTATTGGCCGACCTATTTTGCTCCAGAGCTTTGGTGGCCAGCATGGATTGATAAAGCGACTTTTTTGGCACCTCTCCGGTGGCAGGATCCATCGTCATGAGATATTCCTGAAAGGCAGCCATGTCGGGCTGATCGGGTGATTTTACAACTGCTTTATCCTGTAACAAAGCTTGTGGCAGATTTTTAGCCTTCTCAAGAAGGACCTTTTCGTATGCCTGACGCTGAATTTGTTTGTAATGGAGTAAGTAATATCCTCCAAAGGCGGCTATGATCAGCACTGCAAGGGAAATGATAAGCGTACTTTTTTTCATGTGATTGCGATAGAATGTAAGTTGTTCTTTTTAGACAGATAAAATGGTGAATATGTTGCAGGTTAAATTGAACTAATTGATTCCAGCTGAGAATTGTAGCATGGTATCTGATCGGTTAAGGATGTTTGCAGACAATAATCCACATCCTTTTCGTATCCTTTGCTGATTAACAGCTTGCTATGGTGACATTTTTTTATGATATCGCGCCAACAGATGTATGTATTTTGAAAAGCCAGTAACAGGGTGTTGGTCAGGTCGCAGCCTTGGACAAGAACCTGTTTTTTTATTTGGGTTGTAATGTAGGCGGCACAAAAAGCATCATCCATCGAAAACTGTCCGTTGGTACCCGAGCATAACAAAACGATTTCTTTTTCATGTTGAAGTTTTTCTGCAATAGCTGCTGCATTTAAAAAAGATCCCAGAAGCACTTTCCTGGCGTTTCGCACCGATTCGATGGCTTTGGTACCATTGGTGGTGGAGAAAATCAGGGTTTTTCCGCGAATGCGCTCAGCAGTGAATTCCAATGGAGAGTTCCCCAAATCAAAGCCGGGAATAATGCCTGCATCACGTTCACCGCAAAGGAGTACCCCGGTGCCGGAAAGTCTTTTTTTGAGATCAAAAGCCTGGTTGATTTCTCTGACGGGGAAAATCTGCTTTGCACCGTGCATCAACGCCGTAATCATGGTGGAGGTAGCCCTGAGCACATCAATTACCACAACGGTTTTGTCGTTAATATCCTTCGGTAACACCGACCCGGCAAAAGGAAGGGTAGTAATTTTCATGGGGTAAAGGTACAGCGTTTATCAAAACCAGGGATATATTCTATGCCTTTGATTCCTAACTTTTTCGAGGTCGAAAGGTTTCACGCAAAGTGCGCTAAGTTTTTACGCGAAGTGCGCAAAGGAGTTTTCTTTATTTAATCAATTTTAATCCTTCCAACGCCGAAGAGTCGTTGGGTCGGTTGAGGAGCGCCTTGTTAAACAAGATTTTGGCTTTGCGGGTTTCGCTTTTGCGGAATTGCGTCCACGCTGTCATCATGATGATATCGTAATCGAATGGATACCGGTTTAACAATTTTTCGAAAACCGACAGTGCCTTGGTGTAATCCTCGCGGCCATAATAGATCATGCCCAGACGGAAGTTAGCCTGGCTGTTTTCAGGATCAATGGTCAGGATATCATTGTATTGCTTTTCTACCTGGGTCCAGTTTCCCATAGAAGATGCCGGCAACACTATTCCCAACCGGGCCTCAATGGACATGGGACGCAAATAAATACACTTCTGGTAGTAGGGCATCGACTCACTAAATAAGCCCGAAAGATAATTTAACCAGCCCAACCGGAGATTTATTTCGTATGAATCTTCCTGATAAACAGCTTTTAACTTGGTTATGGCCTCTTCGTAACTGCCGCTGTTTTCCAACTCGTACGATTTTGCAAACGCATTCATCAACGTTACGTTGTCCTGTGCATAACTGGTGCTTCCAACAATGATCAGCAAACTGATAACAACACTTCTTAAAATGTCCATTTTATTCCTCCTATAATATTTTGTGCCTGATATTCAAATGGTTTAGATATATATCCCGGATAATCTTCCGTGGTTTCATAATAATTCCCTGCAAAGGTAACATACTGATAACGTAGGGATAAATCCAGATGTTGTCCAAACATTGCATGAAACATGATTTCCATCCGGTAGTCGGTATTGTCGGCATGATTAAAAACGATCATCCCGCTTTTGATGCTGGCATTGTTGAGGTCCCCATGGATATATTCGGCCTCCAGCCACGATGTTTTAAAGATTTTGTGACCCAGTACCTGCCTGAAAATAAATCGGTTGGTTTTGTAGCCATACCAATTTTGATACATCCAGGTGGCTTCGGTAATACCGTAAAAATTCACACTTCTACCCAAATAGTAAAACACATCCAGACTCACTTGTTTTTGTTTCGCATCATTAATGTTGGAGGTGATCCCGGTAAATCCAACGGACAGTTGATTGTAGTCTTTCGTCAGGTGAAAACCTGCCACATAATTGAAGAAAGTTGTATCCAACTGTTTAAAACGGTAGGTTAAGTAGTTTTGGTTGTAGTATTGTACCTCGTTGAAATCAGGCATAAAGGCGAGCGTATCCGTTAACGTTCCTTCATAAGGTTCAACTTCAATTCGATCGGTTTTTATGAATAGCCCGTTGCCAAAAAGAGAAACCGACCAGCCTTTTTCGAGTTGCAGCCTTAGGTTGGCATACAGTTGATCCTGTTGAAGCTTGTTGTTGAACTCTTTTTCGACAACATGTTGTGCTGTATTGTATTCAAACTGATAACCCCATGATTCGTGGCGTATTGAACTCACTTCAAGCTCATCCTCAACATAGGCAAATCGGGTGCGTTTATCTACGGACAAATGATCGTACTCGAGGTAAAAACCAAGGGATGGCGACAGATTAAACTGAATGCCGCCATAGTAAAATTGTTTATCCCCAAAAAGTAGCTGGCTGCTCATCATGTTGTCGTTTCCTATGAGGCTGGTATTGCTGTTGCGATCGAAATTGTTTGAAAAAGAAGCCCCTCCTCCCGCATAAGCGGCTTCGGCAAACTTCATCTTGTAGTTGAGACCGGCGATTACCTGAGGGTTAAATTTTTTTGTAAGCTGGTAAGCCTGTGGATTTTTACCCATCGCCAGAAACACATGGTAGAGTATTTTTTGAGCCGTGGGATCGCCGTTATTGAATTCAAGAGCTTTTTCGTAATGTACTATGGCCAGTGGCAGAAAGCTTAATTCATAGGCCGCTGCACCCATGCGCATCCGCAGATAATAATAATCAAAATGATGACTGATGGCCTCATTCCCGACCTGAAGAACCAATGGCCAATTTTGATTGATGTAAGCCTGATAGGTTATTGAATCGTAGGTTCTGAAATTACTTTCAGCGTTTAATTTCACAGGCAGAAGTCCTGAAACGATCACCAGAAAAAAGGCTGTAAACAAAATGCGGTTCATCATAAATAATAGATTGCTATTGCTTTTCAGCGATGATCACGTTTTTACCTGTATTAACCTCAAAGCGAACGAGTCCGCGTGCGTTACATTCCATTTTGAATTGGTATTGTTGCCGGATGGTTTGCCCGACCCCAAAAGTAGCCGATGACCTCAGAACGACCTTGCGATTGGTTGATTGATCGTCGAGTTGATCGTAAACCAGCAGGTAATCGGCCCGCAGAAATTTAACAAATGGGATCGCAAAATCCTGTATTCCCTGAATCCAGCGGTTGGGGAAAATAGTTAGCGGATATTGATCGGAAAGCTCCAGCTTTTTGTAAAATGCAATAGAAACCTTAAAGGCGGCCAGATAGAAATAATACAACAAGGTATCTTTTTTGCCCTCATATCCGGTAAAATAAAATACGTCTACACCACTTTTAAACCAGGCCCGCGATCCTGTGTTGGTACATTGGATATAGGTATTGTTATAGGGATCCGACTCCACCTCCCAAACGAAAATTTCCTCGTTTACTTTATACTGTAGCGTTGCACCCGGAATCAAATGAAAGGCATGTTGTAAGGTGATATCCGGAACTGCATTGGATACCAGTTGTTTATTGTTTGGTATCCGGGCTGTGTTGTATTCAAAATTCCCGTTTTCCCTCACCACATATGAAGAAAACGGATAGCTCAGGGTGTGCGATCCGATAAAGGGTGTAGCCTGGAATTGCAGGTGCAGATGTGGATAGGGCGATCTGCCTGAATTCCCGCAAAGGGCGATTTTTTCACCTTGTTTCACGGTTTGCCCCACGGCTATAGTCAGGCTTCCCTTTTTCAGGTGGCTGACCTGCGAGTAGAAATGATCGCCATGCTTTATTACAATGCTGTTTCCCCAGTTTTTCTCCAGGTTGATGTCACCAACAGCGTTGTCGGCAACCTCATTTTCAATCTCTTCTACAACTCCATCAGCAGTTGCCGTTACCGGCTTGCCAAAGCAATAATAATCCGTGGTATGCAGGCCTTCACCTTCATAGGTCTTGCCTTCATCATCCACAATTTCAAAATCAAAGGCATGACGCCATTCTTCGCGGTGGGTAATTTCGCCATCATGCGACTGGGTGATCTTCCACTCTCCCCAAAAGGGTAATTTAACCGAAAACCAGGGCAGGGTTCCAAAACGCTTCATATAACTGGTGTGGCCGTAAGCGTTTTTTTCGGGCGAATATAAGGGTATCAACACAGGTGTAAGCTTGTCGAGATGCCGCTCCCTGAACTTTAACACATACAAAAACAAGATGACAATCAGGTTAAAGGGCAGCGAATACACCGAAAGTCCAAAATTGACAAACACAAAAGCAGTCCCGTTGAGCGTGATGGCCACCAAAGGGGTAAGAAAGATCACCCACATGGTAGCCCTTTTTGAGGGAACAATAAAAAATCCCCCTACCGCGATGGCGGTAAGGATGTAGTTAAACCCGATGTAACTGTAATTCAGTTCGCTGATGTTGGCACCAATGATTTTGTAAAACACAAAAGCTGAATAAAAGCCAATCAGCGACATCAAAAAAGCTATGCGCGAATAATAGATCAATCCCACAGCCAGCAGTAACCCGGCAAACAAATGGTACTGAAACAAGATGGCACTCAGCGATTTAAAATAAATCCGAAGCGTTTCGGGCATTCCCAGGTTATTGAACCATTCGTATAATCGTACCATGGGCATTCCACCAATGGCATACATATCGTTGAGGTAATAAACACCACGCTCGCTCACGGTGAGCTCCGAATAACCTTTGGTGGCAATAATCACAAACCAGATACCGAATAAAAACGGAATGCTTAAATAGGGCAGGCCATATTTCCCCAGTACGCCCTCAAGACCAATGGTGATAAACAGGGTGAGCAACGAAATGGAAACCAGAATCAAATAAAATTCGGCTGTAGGCTGGTAGTTGATGCCAATTCCCAGACCCACCATCAGGGCATTAAACCCATAGGCTCCGGTCCTGATTTTCTCGCGGTTCATCCCCATCAGCAAAGCAGCTCCGTTGGCCGTAAATACCGCCACCAGACCTGCGATTCCTGTATACATATCAAAAAACGAGACCACAATCAGGATGACGGCAAATACCTTGTTCCTGGAAAAAAACACCTGTCCGTAACTGTTCAGTAAACTGTCAGTAACCTGTTTGGCGGTCGTTTTTGATAATGGATTCATCAGGGTCGATTGGATTTCTGCTGATTATAGGTCAAATTTAGTCAAATGATCCGGAACATGTTCCAGGTCGAGTAAACTTTTCAGGGTTTCGTTGTCGCGAATCACATGTTCCTGGTGGTTGGTATCAATCATCACCACCCTGGGCCTCAGGGTTATAAACTGCATCCATTGGGTCATATTGTAGGCTCCCACATTGTGCACTACCAGGTGTTCGCCATTGTTAAGCAAAGGCAGGTTGATATTTTCGCGAACCACATCAATGTTCATGCACAAAGGGCCATACAGCACGGTGTCCTCGGTATATTGAGTAAATGGCTGGGCGGGTGTAATTTTATGGTCATACCAAAAGGAGGTAAACAAAATATTCACACCAATATCCAGAATGGTGCTTCTGCGTCCATCCGACAATCTTTTGTTGGTAATCACCGAGCCCAGCAAAAAGGCGGTATCGTCGATGAGGGCACGGCCTGTTTCCAGGATGAGCAGCGGCAGTTTGTTTTGAGGAAAATCGCTGTTGATGAGCGCCGTGGTAATGGCTTCGGCAAATTCGTTGATGGACGGACTGATGTCGGTACCGGGCAAATAGGCACCTTTTAAGGTGTTATGAGAAGCAAAACCACCACCCATGTCGATATAGTTGATTTCGTGGTTGTACTTCAGCCTGATGTTCCTGGCCAACTCGGCCAGTTTGTAAGCCGCAGTAGCGTATGCATTGGGTGACAGCATAAAAGTGCCAATGTGCGTGTGCAAACCAACCAGTTCCAGCGTTTCCGACTGCATGATCTTGTTGATGGCTGTCCAGGCTTGTCCGTTTTCGTAATTGAAACCAAAGCGGTCCCACATGGGGTAAATACCGGTGTCCATATTCACCCGGATAGCTACACGGGCGGTTTTATTTTGTTTTTTGGATAATTCCTGAATTTTATAGAGTTCATCCAGGTGGTCGATGTGGATCAGGCTGTTGTTGTTGATGGCTTTCTCCAGATCGGCACTGCTTTTATCAGGACCGTTAAAGATAATTTTACTGCCTTCGACCCCATTATGCAGGGCTTTGTCGTATTCAAAACCTGAAACCACTTCGGCCCACGAGCCTTCCTGATGAAAGGTACGGCATACGGCATCCAGGTAATTGGTCTTGTACGACCAGGCAAACTGCACGCGTGGATACCTGGTTTCGAAAGCTTTGCGTGCCTTGCGGATGTTATCACGAATCTGACGTTCGGAGATCACAAAAAGGGGTGATCCGTATTGTTTTATCAAATCTTTAACCGCTACTCCCTCGATGTGGGTCTTGGGTGTATAATCGCTTCTCATCCCAAATTTATTGGGCATATTTCCATCCAGGCGCTTGATCAATGGCCGTTCGTATCTTAATTTTTCCATTTTATTTCAATCTTTATATTCTTTATTATTTTTCTAAACAAACATGTGGTTGTGTTGAACTAAAGTTCTCCAAGGGTCGAAATCTTTTCAAAATCCGATAGGTTGACGATCATATCCCAGGAATAACGCACAAACATTTTACCCGATTCAAAGGTTTCAAAAGCTTCCACCTCTTTTCCCATGGCCAGGTTTACGTAGGCTTCGGGTATATTTTGACCTACACCAACTGCCAGGTACACCCAGGCCGGAATACGCGGATTGATTTCCAATAGATAAAACTGACCCTTTTTATTTTTCATCAGCTCCAGCTCAAAAGCCCCGCGCCACTTGGTTTCTTTGATAAATTTGCGGGTCAGGTTGAGCAGTTTTTCATCGGTGATAGCGATGCCTCCCCAGGCCTTGCCTTTATCGGTGATGTATTGCTTGCGCATAGGCACCGCCGAAATGGTGTTGCCATGTCCGTCACCAAGGCCGGTTACATTGTATTCTGTTCCATGGGCAAATTCCTGCAAGATAATGGGCAAGCCCCATTTGGCGGAGATCTTATTGAAATAGCCGGCCAATTGATCGGCGTTGTAAGCGATACCGGCATCGTAGTATTTACCTTTCACCACCACGGGCCAGCCCAATTTCTCCATGTGTTTTTTATGGTCGTTTACCTGGTAAATCACCTCGCTTTTTGGGACATGGATTCCGTACTTCTCGCCAAACTCCGGCAGGTTAACTTTCAACCTTTCGTCGAACTGTTCCATGGTAGGCAAAAAAGTATGGATACCCATTTTTTTCAACCTGGGCGACAGTTTGATAAATGAATACAATTCAGCGTCGAAGTTGGGGATGATGACATCCAGGTGTTCTTTTTCCTGTATATACTCCAGGCGGTCGATAAGTTGATCGGCGCCTGCCGAAGGATAGGGAATCTGGTAGGTTTTGTTTACCAGATCGTGCATATAAATGCCCGGTTCAAGCGATTCGTAAGCCAATCCGATGATGTGTGCATCAAAGGATTTGGCTTCGAGCAATCCACGGATTACGGGAACTCCCGGTCCGGGATTGTCGATGGCATTTAGCCCGGTGACGCCAATCCTAATTTTCGGTCGTTTCATGACGGTCGATTAAAGAAAAGTTTTTCAAAAGCTCAAAAAATTCTGCCACATCTTTTTCAACGGTGGTGTTATCAGTGTGATACTTGTCCAAAACCGCGGCATGAATCTCCTCTACCGTTTGATCTTTTTTCAGCATTTCAATTATTTCGATGCCCATCGGGTTGGCGGTAAATGACTCGCCGGTAACCGGGTTGAAAACAAACCCCGAATCACTTACGGCAATATGTTTATTGATTTTCATCGGTATAAAGTTTAATTTTAAGTAATCGGTTTATAAATTGGGCACTTAGGTTAAAATACAAATTCATTTCAAAACCACATGCACCAGTTGACGATGCAATAATAGAACCTAAATTTAGCATAGCTGTTATGAAATTCCATTAAAATTGTATAAAATTTTAAGTTTTTAAATTCTTTCGGCAGAATAACATAGTGATAATAACCTTTTTAAAGTCCCTTTAGGGGATTTAGTGGTAGACTCCCCATTTGCGTCAAATTCCAAATGTCATGCTTTATCCGGCAATTTTTTCACGCAAAGATCGCGGAGATATGGTTCGCAAAGATCGCAAAGTGCAGAAAGTTTTGTTTCAGAAACATCTTTGTGTACTTTGCGTATTTAAAACTTTGCGCACTTTGCGTGAAACTTTTCTATTAGGATTGAGTAATTTAAAGTCCCCTCAAGGGGATTCCGGACAGACGGCTCGCAGAGTTACAAATACTGCGCCAGTGTTTGTCCCTGCATAAACGAAATAAATTCTTCGGTAAGTTTGCTTACCACGTTGTCGCGGATACATTTACCATTGGGACATACTTTATGGCTCATGTCACAGGCTTTCGAGCGGGCAGACCCTTCAATGGACGAGTAAATATCATAGAGTGTGCATTCTTCGGGTGATACAGCCAGCTCAAATCCACCTGTTGGTCCGCGTTGTGAAGTAAGAAACCCATCTTTTACCAACCTTTGTAACACTTTGCCAATGTGGTGTTTTGAATTACCGATGCGCTCAGAAAGCTGAATGGCATTGAGCGAGTTGTCCGATTTGGCGAGGATAATCATGCAATGTAACCCGATGGAAGCAGCATCCGAAAAGTTAACGATATTGGCCATATGAAATATTGTTTCAGCAAAAATAACAATTATTTAAATTAAAGCACTCAAATACTTAAATCAGTGAGATTCGGACAAAGAGTTTTTGTCAAATCCAGTCCAATACCGATAGCTTTTCATTATTTTCGCAGAAGATTCATGCTATGATAAAAAAATGATCACCAACCTACCCGCCTCCGACCCAACCCGAAAAGTGTACACACTTTTTGAGCTTACCAAAAGCCTTGAATCGGTGATCAATAAAACCTATCAGCGACCCTACTGGATCAGGGCTGAAATTGCCAAATTGAATTTCTATCCCAAAAGTGGTCATTGCTATCCTGATTTGGTTGAAAAAGAAAACGGAATCACCCTGGCTCAAATGCGGGCGACCATTTGGGCAGGTCCGTTTCAGTCCATCACTGCCAAATTTCGCGAAGTCACCCGCGAACATCTGGGCGATGGCATGAAAGTGCTAGTACTGGCTCACCTGAGTTTTCATCCCACCCATGGATTAACGCTGCAAATTTCGGATATCGATCCTTCGTTTTCGTTAGGCGAAATGGCCCGTGAACGCAATGAGTCTGTTGCCAGACTAAAGAAAGAAGGATTGTTCGACCTGAACCACAAACTTCCATTCCCCATGTTGCCGCACAGGGTGGCCATTATTTCGGTGGAAACCAGCAAAGGCTATCACGATTTTATGAAGGTAATTGGTGACAATGAAACCGGATATCAACTGTTTACCATGCTTTTCCCGGCATTGCTACAAGGAACAGGGGCCATCGTATCCATCAAACAGCAACTCGAAAGGATAAAAAAAGTGGCCCGGCATTTCGACGTGGTGATTATCATCAGGGGTGGCGGAGGAGATGTGGGACTGAGTAGCTTCGATCATTATTTGCTGGCAGCAGCGGTAGCCACTTTTCCACTTCCCGTGATAACGGGGATCGGACACGCCACCAACGAAACCGTTGTGGAACTGGTAGCACACAGCAACAAGATTACACCCACCGAAGTGGCTTATTTTCTGTTGCAGCATGTGCAGCAATTTGAACAACGGGTGCTACAAGCACAAATGTCCATGATAGAAAATATACAGATGCAGTTGGAAGACGAAGGTCAATTGTTAAGTCGTTTGGCTGATCGGTTAAGTACCCGGACTTCAGCACTGATTGCAGGTCATCAGTACCGGTTAAGCCGATCGGGGCTGGTACTTGGAAAGGAATTAAAATCGGGTAATTTCAGACAAACGCTCAAGTTAAAAGGGTTGTTGGAAAAACTTGAAAACAGTGTACCGATGGCTATCCGGCATCAACTGACTGAGCTCAATAATCATCAATTACATCTGTCAAAATCAGGCGTAAGACAGGTGGTTTCGTCCACCCAAAAACTCAGTACCCTGGAGGATAAAATCAGACTTCTCGACCCGGTGAATATCCTGAAAAGAGGATTTAGCATTACACTGCTGGGGGGAAAGCCCATCAAGAGCACCAAACAATTGCAAACCGGGGATCAGGTAGAAACTCATTATTTTCAGGGAAAAACCATCAGCATAATTAAGGATATTGAAAAGTAGGATGGAATATTATTTCACCGCAGAGGCGCAGAGGCCCAAAGTGTTTTCAAGCTGCATTTTTTTGTGTTCTCTTTGCATTTGTGGTAAAGTTTCATTTGCATAGAATTGAATAACTGCGATTTGAGAGCATGGTAATGATTGTTTCATTATTTTATACATTTGTAACCAATAGTAAATCACCAATTAGAATGAAAAAAGTTCCTTATACAGAAGCCCTTCTCGAACTCGAAGAAATTGTAACTCAGATAGAAAATGAAGAAATAAGTGTGGATGAGCTGTCGGACAAGGTAAAGCGTGCCGCACTGCTTATAAAAAGTTGCAAGGAAACCCTTCGAACCACGGAAGAAGAAGTGGCTCAGATACTTAAAGAGTTGAATGAGGAGAAATAAGTTGGTATTTATGACCATCCTACTAAAGTCCGAATATCGGACACTGAATGCCAGAGGCTTTAAAAATGAAAGTGGTTAATGATGTAATAGATTGCCCCGGACTTAACAGGCTGTGTGAAAATGAACAACTCTATATTAAAAACGTATTATTTTTTGTTTTAAATATGATTAAAAATTAGTTTTATATACTTAATAATCATATCTTTACAATGTGTTTAATAAATATTTGGATGCATTATAAAGAA
>JAUYGX010000062.1 GCA_030690365.1 Bacteroidales bacterium
ACTAGCTATCCCATTAAAGTATCCATAGATTAATAAACTTAACATCGCTGTAGGTGGATAACTCTTGCATCCCTTATTGGTACTTCCCTTCCATTCTTCACGCAAAGGATTATCGCTAATAAACTTTTTGCACAATAGGTCAATTAATCGAACCGGATTATCCTGGACAATCATAGTCTCATATGAAACCATCATTATTTGTTCTCGGTCTTGTTTTTCTTTATAATGCATCCAAATATTTATTAAACACATTGTAAAGATATGATTATTAAGTATATAAAACTAATTTTTAATCATATTTAAAACAAAAAATAATACGTTTTTAATATAGAGTTGTTCATTTTCACACAGCCTGTATAGGGTAGGGATGAAAATTCAAGGAAAGGTTGATTTACGGATTAGATTAATACTATTGCTAAATAGGTAATACCACTATCAAATCCCAATTATAAAAAGGGGTTATTAGATACAGCTCACAGAACTAACCACTAGGCACAATTCAGATCACCAAACCAATCCGGTAGCTGGTTTTACCATCCCTCTTCCAACTTCTCAACTGTTTCTGCAACATTTATTTGTTAAAGGTTGTCAATGAATGCAAATATAGACATGTGTCTAAATAAATGATGTTATTTTTGCAATCCAAATATTCTGAACTAATTAAGATCGAAATGAAGGGACGTTTTTTAAGTTTATTGTTGTTGGTTTCACTCTTCGCACAAGTACAGGCCCAGATACTTGAACCCGTAAAATGGAATTTTTCGAAAGAAAAAATAAGCGAGACTGAATACGATCTGGTGTTTACTGCCACCATCGACATGCATTGGCATTTGTATTCGCAGGACATTCCCATGTCGCCACCTGCCACTACTTTTACTTTTACCGAAAATAAGGATATAACCCTGGAAGGCCCTGTTACCGAAGCAAGTCCGGTAATTGAAGAGTATGATCCGAATTTTGAGATGACACTGAAATTCTTCGCCGGGGAAGCCGTCTTTAAACAAAGGGTAAAGACAAACTCCACGGCGCCGGTAACTATTTCGGGATATTTGAATTACATGTGTTGCGACGATACCAAATGCCTGCCACCCGAAGATGTACCCTTTAGTTTTGATTTAAATTCAGACAATACCACACAAAAAACGGTTGAAAAAGCAGAAACCACCGATGCCGGTTCGATTTCCGCTACGGGCAACGACCTGGATAAATACAAAACCATGTCGTTGTGGGCTTTCTTTTTTGTGGCCCTGGGCGGAGGTTTTATCGCCTTGCTAACCCCTTGTATTTACCCCATGATCCCGCTCACTGTTTCCTATTTTATGCATGGAAGTGAAAACAAAACCAAGTCGATCTACAAAGCGCTGGTGTATGGGATTTCTATTGTGCTGATTTATGTTTTTGTGGGGACCATTGTAGCGGTCACCTTGGGCGAATCGTTTACCAACTGGCTAAGTACCCATTGGTTACCCAATATTTTCTTTTTTGTACTTTTCACTGTGTTTGCCGCTTCTTTTTTCGGGATGTTTGAAATTGTGCTGCCCTCGTGGATGGTAAACAAATCGGATAAACAAGCCGACAAAGGCGGTTATTTAGGTGCTTTTTTCATGGCCTTTACCCTTGTACTGGTCTCCTTTTCATGTACCGCTCCCATTGCCGGATTTATCCTGGCCTTATCCACGCAAGGTGAAGTCATCCTGCCCATCGTTGGGATGCTTGGTTTTTCGCTGGCTTTTGCCATTCCTTTCACCATTTTTGCCATATTCCCGGCTGCTTTGGATAAGCTTCCAAAATCTGGGGGATGGCTGAATTCAGTGAAGGTTGTCATTGGGTTTATTGAGTTGGCATTGGGATTGAAATTCCTGAGCGTGGCCGACCAGACCTATCATTGGGAATTGCTCGACCGCGAGGTGTATTTGGCTCTTTGGATTGCCATTTTTGCCATCATGGGATTGTATCTGTTGGGAAAAATCAAATTTTCACACGACAGTGATTTAAACCACCTGAGTGTGCCCCGATTGATATTGGCCGTTATCACCTTTAGTTTTGTGGTTTATTTAATTCCGGGAATGTTTGGCGCCCCCTTAAAGGCCCTGTCGGGATGGACCCCGCCCATGACAACCCACGATTTTGATTTAAACAGCGTCATCCGTGAAAACGTGAAACTCTACTCGGGTTCAGAAGGGAGCAGCCAACCCACGGAAATTTGTGAGAAACCCAAATACAGTGAGTCGTTGCATCTCCCACATGGTCTGGAAGGTTATTTCGACTTCAACCAGGCCCTGGCCTGTGCCAAAGAGCAAAACAAACCCTTGTTTATCGACTTTACAGGGCATGGCTGTGTAAACTGCCGCGAAATGGAATCCAATGTGTGGTCCGATCCAAAGGTGTTGAAGCGCCTCCGCGAAAATTATATCGTGGTGGCCATGTATGTGGACGACAAAAAAATTGTTCTGCCCGAATCGGAATGGTATACTTCCGATTATGATGGCAAGCTGAAGAAGACACTTGGAGCGGTAAATTTTGATTTCCAAAAAACAAAATTTGGTGTTAACGCGCAACCATATTATGTTTTGCTTGGTCATACTGGTCAGGTATTGGCACAGCCAAGGGCTTATGACCTGGATATAGAGGCTTTTGTTGAGTTTCTGGATACAGGGGTTGAAAACTTTAAAGAGGGGAAGAGTGTTGCTCAAATAAAAAACTAGTTAGCAATTTTAAGTTTTTGATTGAGATTTATGGCTACAAGAATTTGAGGGAGTGGAATTAATAATCGCGTTGTCCATTTATTAGTTTATGATTTTCGGAGAAATGCCCGTATTTTATAAAATAGTTAACTTCACTGCGCAACCATTTAGTAATTAAATCAATCTTAGTCTTACTGAACAACATTAAGTTTTTTATTTATATTTGTGTTGGATAGTTACATTATATTATATTTGCTGTCTGGAAACGAAAGATAATTCACTTATTATTAAATTAAATTTAAAATCATGAAAAAATTATTACTTTTTGTATTAGCTTTTGGAATTGGTTTTTCTTCATTTGCACAAGTTAACAGACTTGTTAAGAAGGATACCAAGGCCCCTAGAACTGAGCTGAAAATGGAAGCTGCACCTAAAATTTCCAGCGACATTACCAATAACGATCAGCCAACCAAAAAAACCGAGATGTTGAATGGCAGAGCTGTTAGTTTCATTCCCATGGGACAATCGGGAAATGCTTATGGATTGTATGGTAATTCAAGAACTTACCTTTGGGCCGACCCAAATGTAAACAGTGTTGTTTTTACCCATCGTATGACTGGTGAAGCAGAACTTGAAGGAAATAGCCGTCTGGCTTATGATGTGTCAACTGATGGTGGAGCAACCTTTACAAACAATGTACAGGTCTATACACCGCTGGGAGCAGGAACACCTTATCCGATTGCAGCTGCTAGATATCCTCAGGGAGCTATTATCAATCCTGAAGGAAATACTGATCCTGCCAATGCATATTACACATATTTTGCCTGTACACTTGATCAGTCTAACGGCGGAAGCTGGGGCGGTTATGGATATGGATCTAACGTATTGAACGAAACTGATCCTCCTGCACCTTCACAGGTTAACCTGACTACAGGTGGCGGATATTATCGTCTGATTCCTGATGCTTTAACAGTTACTACTAAAGGGGTTTCCTGGTATGTTGAGCCAAGTACAGATTATTCAACCGGTTCTTCTGAGTATTCTGGAGAACTAATTGTAGGTAAAGGCGAAATAGTTGATGGTGCTATCGAATACGAAGAGAGTCTGATTGAATTTATGGCTCCATTGGAAGGCATTAATGATTGTAAAATTGCTTTTGGTCCTGACGGAATGACCGGATATATCCTCATTATGACTGACGGTGCCAGCGATCCATTACCTTTCACCAGCTACCACCCGGCTTTACTCAAAACTACCGATGGTGGTGCCACATGGAGCAATCCAATTCAGGTTCAATTTGGTGGAGTTGATGGTATCGAAGCCATTAAATACTACTGGACAGACGAGTTGATCGAAAGCCTAGATGCCTATGAGCCTGGATTTAACAGAGACGAAGTTTGGTATAACATGGGGTTCCATTCAGATATTGTTGTTGATGAATATGGCAATCCTCATATTACCGGACTTCTCACCGTTGCTTCAGCTGATGGTTGGTATCCAAGCGCCGGTGCAATGGCTACCTGGCACATTTACTCAGACAATGGAGGAACTTCCTGGAATGCTCAGGCATTGTATGACAACTTGTTCTTTGATGGTGCCATTGGTGATATTTTCCAATACAATCGTCCGTATGCTTCTTCTACTCTTGATGGACATTATTTGTTCTTCTCTTGGATTGATACTGATTTTGATGGCGCAGAAGAAAATATTAACCCCAATATTTTTGTAGTTGGTTACGATGTTGAAGACCACTTTTATACTGATGTGTATAATGTAACAAGGTTAACTTCCTTCTGGTACTCTGCCTTCTACGGTTCTATGGCACAATATGTATTTGCAGATTTAAACGAAACCGAACAGATTTGGAATTGTGAAATTCCTTTTATGCTTACCGAGTTTACCGTCCCCGGTGATGATACCAAGGAGATGAACTTCTGGTACATCAATGGTTTTACTATGAGTATGCCTGTCGGAATTGAAGAGAATATCAATACCACAGCTAATTTCTCTGTAGCTCAAAATACTCCAAATCCCGCTGTTAACAACACCAGCATTCTGGTTACCACCGAAACGGGTGGTGATTTGAACCTGAAAGTAAGCAACGTCCTCGGACAGGTTGTTTATCAGGAAACTACCAGTAACAGCGCTCTTGGTCATACATTTAACGTTAATGTAAGCGATCTGGAATCTGGAATCTATTTCTATACAGTTAAACTTGGAAAAAAATCTATCACCAAGAAGATGCTAGTAAAATAAAGGTTAAAACCTATATTAGAAAAAGAGGCTGTCCATTTTGGGCAGCCTCTTTTTTTGATTGGGAGCATTTTGAAAAATCATTCTCAAAGTATTGACGATTTGAAAGATTTATCATCCTTAATCGGGTAGCGGTTAAATCAGAGAATGTTTTGACCAGCCAGGTTTTTATAACATGGCAGTTCGGGGAAATATCAATTATATCCGCTCTATCATCGCTCCCAGCTGCTGCAACCGACCCTCTATATTTTGATAGCCCCGGTCGATTTGCTCAATATTGTCGATGATGCTGGTACCTTGAGCCGACAGGGCGGCAATCAGCAAAGCTACTCCGGCCCTGATATCAGGAGAACTCATGCGGATGCCGCGCAAAGGAGTGGACTGGTTCAATCCAATGACGGTAGCGCGGTGAGGGTCGCATAGAATGATCCTGGCACCCATGTCGATGAGTTTGTCCACAAAAAACAGGCGGCTTTCAAACATTTTTTGGTGTATCAGCACGCTGCCCTCAGCCTGTATAGCCGTTACCAGCACAATACTGATTAAATCGGGAGTAAATCCCGGCCAGGGTGCATCTGCAATGTTCATGATCGAACCATCGATAAACGTCTCAATAGCATAATGTTCCTGTTTTGGAACCAGGATGTCGTTTCCTTTTTGTTCAATGGCAATGCCTAACCTGCGAAAAGTGGTTGGAATAAGCCCCAGGTTTTCGAGTTGAACATTTTTGATGGTGATCTCAGAACGGGTCATGGCGGCCAATCCAATAAAACTTCCCACCTCAATCATATCGGCCAATAGGGTGTGGCTGGTACCGTGGAGGGTGTTTACCCCCTGAATGGTAAGCAGATTACTGCCGATTCCGGTAATATCCGCACCCATGTTGTTGAGCATTTTACACAACTGAACCAAATAGGGCTCGCAGGCGGCATTAAAAATGGTGGTAGTTCCTTTGGCCATCACAGCGGCCATCAGTATATTGGCGGTTCCTGTAACCGAAGCCTCTTCGAGCAACATGTAATTTCCTTCTAAGTGGTCTGCAGTTACCTCATAGCATTTTTTGTCGGGATGGTAAACAAACCGGGTGCCGAGCTTTTGCAGGCCCACAAAATGCGTGTCAAGGCGTCTGCGGCCGATTTTGTCTCCGCCGGGCTGTGGCAGGATTCCTTTGCCAAATCGTGCCAACAAAGGTCCCAGAATCATTACACTACCCCGAATGGAAGTGGCTTTCTTGTAAAAGTCTTCTGTTTCGAGGTAATCCATATTAACACGGGCAGCCTTAAACAACCAGGACGAAGCATCGGTTTTGGTCACATCTACTCCCAAACCGGCGAGCAACTCAATCAATCTGTTCACGTCGCTGATATCGGGCACATTGTACACGTGAACTTCTTCATCGGTAAGCAATACGGCACAAAGGATTTGTAAGGCCTCGTTTTTTGCTCCCTGCGGTATGATTTCTCCGGAAAGTCTATTTCCTCCTGTGATCTTAAATGATGTCATTTTTCAAAATATCTATGATAACCCTATTGGTTTACAATTCAGCATTTAAACGGACTATTCAGCATTCAACAGCCTGCAATGGTTTCTTAAAGAACCTGTAAAATAACAAAAAAAACAGCCACATAGTGACTGTTTTCTGAATTATTTATCAAGGATGGCTTTCGCCAACCGGGCATGTCAAAATGCAAAACTATCTTGGATACTTCTTCTTCTGATTGGTGCCAAAACTTTTCTGTGGTTTCTTTTTGATCTTATTTACAGGTTTGTTTTTTGCAACTACCTCGCTCACACTGATCAATGGGGTTTCCTGATTGAAAATCAAGGCTCCGTCCGACATTTCTTCCAGGTGTTTGGTGATGGTGGCATCGCTTACCGATTCCCGGTTCCAGGTGAGGTACGACCGTTTCAGGTAATTGGCAATGGACAAAATCAATGCTTCTTTTTCTTCACCTTCTTCAAATTCTTTGCTTTTGGCAATGATATTTTCGATGGTTCTTCCGTAATGACGCAGGCTAATTTTCTTATCGCTGTAGTTAATTCTGGAAGGTTTGCGTTCCAGGTTTTCCTTTACCGGTTTGGGATAGGGACTGTCCACGTCAAGTTTGAAGTCGGCAATCATATGCATGTGGTCCCAAAGGGTTTGTATGTAATCACTCGATTCTTTGATGTCAGGATTCATCTGTCCCATCACCCTGACGATAAACTGAGCCGACTTATTGCGTTTTTCCCGGTCTTCAATGCCCACAGTATATTCAATCATTTTTTGGATATTCCGGCCGTATTCGGGGATTATCATGTGTTCGCGGGTTGTGTTATAATCCATTCCTTTATAAGTATGTGATTTGAATCAATTAGTTGCCGAAGCAAATTATGGTGCAAAATTACAACTTTATTTCTCGATAATCTAATTCTGTGTCCATCAACTTTTATATCACAGCAACCACAAGGTTTGCATAATCTTATTCTGATTTTTTGAACAGATAGCGGGTGATAAAAATCCCGTTTGTGTTGTCCTGGTTGCCCGAAAAAACTCCTGAAGTTACATCATACAACTCCCAGCCTTCGTTGGTGAGTTCTGAAATTTTGTTGGTGATGGTTAAGTCGTTTGCACGGATATTTCCAAAATTAATGCCCGACATGCTAAAGAAGTTTTGGATTTTAGTTTCTTCCATTTTCCCATTGTCATCGATGGAAATCATCCGTGAGCGGCCTATGCCACCGGGCACAACCGACTCAACGGCAGTTATTTGAAGCCATTTTATTTTGGTAGTGCCTTCATCTTGTTTAAATCCATAAAAGGCCAGTGTGCTTACAAACAGAAGCCCTGATAGTGCAACGAGGTACAAGTTTTTTTTATTCATGATACTGCGTTTTTAAAGTTGTTATTGTTTTTGATTACTATTTATTTTCCAGTTATATAAATTTCTGTCAGGTATATTTTAATGTATTTTCAATGATTAAAAAGTTCTGTCTACTGACTTCCTTCCTTTCTACCCCCTAATTATATTTGTATTTGAATTTAAAACTCACAAACACACTGCCCATTTGTCGTTTATCGTACAATATGCTTGAAGAAGATTTTCCGGTAAAGAAGCCAGGAACTGATACTTTTAGCTCCTGCATTTCCTTCATTTTCCGGCTGTATTTTATTTTTCCATCAGGCAGCACCACATAATCCCGGCGAACGAGTTTAACCCTTTTTCCCTTATGTTTATAAGTGAACTCGGTGTAGTAGGCCAGATTATTCTGCTTAATGATTAATATTTGTGTTGGGGTGTCGATTGGTATCTTCACCAGTTTAGTTGTGTCGGCACTCATTACCATGCCATTAACTTCAACATGTATCTGCGAAATCAGGAGGGTGTTCTGTTCAGTTTGAGCTACCAACCCAAGGAAGGGGAAGGCCCACAGAAGGAAGATAAACAGGTGTTTTATTTTCATGACCTGGTTTTTTATTGGATTAATTAGATAACTAATTCAAGTGGGCAAGATAAATAAAATGGTAATTCAATTATAATATGTGGTATCAATTTCTTACAGATCAGCTCCTTTCATTCCATTTCGGCCTCATCGGTATTAATTTTTGATCAACCTGAAAACCTAATGCCGATTTGTGTACTTTTGCACCGAATTTCGAGGCAGCCTGCCAAACTTCAGTTTGAGGTTAGTTTGTAAACTTTATTCACAAATAAATGTTTACAAATTTGGTAGTTAGTGAAATAGTTTCTATTTTTGCACCCCAATTTTCAAGGCTTTTGATTAAACGGCTTAAGAAACAATTAATTAGATGGATACATTAAGTTATAAAACAATTAGTGCCAATGCAAACACCGTTACCAAGGAGTGGGTGTTGATTGATGCTGAGAATGAAGTACTAGGTCGCTTGGCCAGTAATGTTGCCAAACTGCTACGCGGTAAACTCAAACCAAATTTCACTCCTCATGTGGATTGTGGTGACAATGTAGTGATAATTAACGCTGACAAAGTCAGGTTAACTGGTAACAAACTTGACGCCAAAGAATATATGCGCCATAGTGGTTATCCGGGTGGACAACGTACTAAAACTGCTCGTGAAATAATGGCAACCAAACCACAAATGGTTGTTGAAAAAGCCGTTAAAGGAATGCTGCCCAAAAATAAATTGGGGGCTCAGCTCTTCCGCAACCTGTATGTTTACCCTGGAAGTGAACACAAACAGGAAGCTCAGAAACCAAAACTTATAAATATTAATACAATCAGATAAAAAACCTATGGAAGTCATTAATTCATTGGGCAGGAGAAAAACTGCTGTCGCCAGGGTTTATCTTCAGGAAGGTACCGGGAAAATCACCATCAACAAACGTGATTATAAAGAATTTTTCCCAACAGCTATCTTGCATTATGTTGTTGAACAGCCATTTCAGCTTACCGAAAATATGGGCAAGTTCGACATCAAGGCAAATCTCGACGGCGGTGGTGTTACCGGTCAGGCCGAAGCACTCCGTTTAGGTATTGCCCGCGCACTGGTCAAGCTGGATCCTGAATATCGTCCAATCTTAAAAAAGAACGGATTGATGAAGAGAGACCCACGTATGGTTGAACGCAAGAAACCCGGACAGCCTAAAGCACGCAAGAAATTCCAGTTCAGTAAACGATAGATTTCACTTACCCCGGAATGTGTTTAGTATCCAAATTGCTGTAATTCCTTATTTGGACTATTCAGCAGTTGAGTTTAGAGAATGTAAACAAAAATTATCAACATGGCAAAAGTTAGTTTCGACGAATTACTTGATGCAGGTGTACATTTTGGTCACCTGAAAAGAAAATGGAATCCGGCTATGGCTCCTTATATTTTTATGGAGCGCAATGGAATCCACATTATTGACCTGTACAAAACACAGGCAAAACTTGAGGAAGCTCAGAACGCCCTCAAACAAATGGCTAAATCAGGTCGCAGAATTCTTTTTGTGGCCACTAAAAAACAAGCCAAAGTGATTGTTTCTGAAATGGTTAAAAATATCAATATGCCTTACGTTACCGAACGTTGGCCTGGTGGTATGTTAACCAACTTTGCAACCATCCGCAAAGCTGTACGCAAAATGTCGAATATCGACAAACTGATTACCACCAGCTCATGGGGTAACCTTTCAAAAAGAGAACGTCTGCAAATCACCCGCGAACGTGCCAAACTGGAGAAGAACTTAGGTAGTATCTCCGATATGAGCAGACTTCCTGCCGCTATTTTTGTGGTGGATATCAACAAAGAAAAAATTGCTGTGGCCGAAGCCCGCAAATTGAATATTCCGGTTTTCGCCATGGTAGATACCAATACCGATCCAAACTTGGTGGATTTTCCCATTCCGGCCAACGACGATGCTTCAAAATCAATTTATGTGATTCTGGATGCTGTTATCCAGTCGATTATCGAAGGATTAAACGAAAGACGTTTAATTAAAGATAAACAAGACGAAGCCGACAGCGAATTGGATGATATGCAGGATGATGATTTGAAATCCAAATCAGCTAACCTGAAAGTTGCCGAAGAAGAAGAAGATAAAAATGCTGAGAAGAAAGCCAAACTCGGAGCTAAAGAAGATACAAAACCAAAACGGAAACGTAAGGTAATTACAAAAAACTAAGATTTAAAATTTCTGAAAATTATATATCATGAATATTACTGCCCAACAGGTAAATGAATTAAGGAAAGCAACGGGTGCAGGTATGATGGATTGCAAGAAAGCTTTGATTGAAGCTGAAGGCGATATGGAAAAAGCCATCGATGTATTGCGTAAAAAGGGTCAAAAAGTAGCCGCCAATCGTGCCGATCGCGCTGCCTCGGAAGGTGTGGTGCTTGCAAAAACATCTGCCGACGGAAAGTTTGCCGGAATTGTAATGATTAACTGCGAAACCGACTTTGTTGCAAAAAATGCCGACTTTGTTGATTATGTGCAATCTGTATTGGATGTAGCTGTTGATAACCAGGCTAAGAATGCTGAGGAATTGGCTGCCATGTCGGTAAACGGCCGCTTGATTAGCGAAACAATCGTTGACCAAACAGGTGTTATTGGCGAGAAAATTGAAATCGGACGCTATGCTTGCGTTTGTGGCGAAAGCACCTTTGCTTATATTCACCCCGGAAACAGAATTGCAACCGTAGTTGCTTTTAACAAAGCCGGAGATCAATTGGCACAGGCCGGAAAAGATGTGGCTATGCAGGCTGCCGCTATGGCTCCTATAGCACTTGATAAAGGTGATGTGGCACAGGATGTCATCGATCGCGAAATTGAAATTGGTAAGGATCAGGCCCGTCAGGAAGGTAAAGCTGAAGAAATGCTTGAGAAAATTGCCATTGGAAAATTGAACAGATTTTATAAAGATAACACCTTACTGAACCAGACTTTTATTAAAGACTCCAAGAAAAGTGTTGCTGAATATCTAAACGATACCGAAAAAGGTTTAACTGTAACCGATTTCAAGAGATTTGCTTTGGGAGCATAAGCTAACCCATTAAAAAAAAAAGCCCGGTTTACGCCGGGCTTTTTTTATGCAATAATGATTTTTAACTCAGCAGTTTCTTTACAATTCCGGAAATGGTTTTGTTGTCGGCTTTGCCTTCCAGTTTAGCCGAGGCAGCGCCCATCACTTTACCCATGTCTTTCATCGTTGCAGCACCTGTTTCCTTTATAACCTGTGCTACAATTTCTTCCACTTCCTCCACCGAAAGTTGGGCCGGCAGATAGTTTTCGATAATGTTCGCCTGGTACAATTCAGCTTCTTCCAGGTCGGGGCGGTTCTGCTCTTTATAAATGATGGCCGACTCTTTGCGTTGCTTCACCAATTTCTGTAGTAGCTTTAACTCCAGGGTTTCCGGGATTTCGCCACTGCTCACATCTTTACCGGTTTTTAACAGCAATAGTTCTGCTTTAATAGCACGTAAAGCTTCCAGTTTACGTTTATCTTTCGCAAACATAGCCGTTTTGATATCGTTGTTGATGAGTATTTCGAGGTTCATGATAAATTCAATAAAGCGTTAATCTACATTGTCGTGCAGAAATGAGTTGTCGGATTTAATCACCGGTTGGTTTTTGGTGTCTTCTCCAAGGGTGTACCTTGATACGGTTGAGCCAGAAGAATAATTGGTATCTTCCAGTTCAATTTTTTTTCGGATATAGGCCGGTTGATTTTCCAATTCAATCATTTTTTCGGGCGACCGCAAGTTAATGCTCAGGTTTCTGAGCTTATTGATGCGTTCAATGGCATTTTTTGATATTCCGTCCTCCTCATCATTTTCATTTGGCTTGCGCTCAATGATTTTCTCAGCTTCTTTGTCAGATACCGATGAAACTGTATGTCCAACACTCAAGTATGGATTTGGCGGAGTTTGACGAATCAGGCTTATCGGATTTTTGGTAGTGGTTGCAGTAGTGGTTTCCGGAGATTTTTCGCCGGGAGACGACAAATCCAGGGTACGTACTATTTTGGCTGTGGGTGGTTCGATGGTAGTCTCGTCAACGGTTTCTTTCACTGAGCTGGTCTTTACCAGTTTGATTTCCGATTCCGCATGTGTTAAATCGTCGGTGTTAAAAATGTTCTCAACTACAGGTTGATTTGGCTTAACCGGGGTGGCGATGTGGTTCTGACCAATAACACCTATTACGGTATGTTCCGATTCAGGTTGTGGTTTTACGGTTTCAAAACCGGTGGCAATAATGGTAATGCCAATGGCATCGCCCAGGGTTTCATCGGTTCCGGTTCCCCAGATGATATCTGCATCTTCACCACTTTCTTTCTGCACATATTCTGTGATTTCGGTGATTTCGTCCATACGGATGTCCTTGGTTCCGGTCATAATATACAACAGAATATCGGTGGCACCTTTAACATCGTTGTCGTTGAGCAATGGTGAGTTCATGGCTTGTTCGATGGCACGGATCGCGCGGTCGTCACCTTCAGCTCTGGCTGATCCCATGATGGCCTTGCCACTGTCCTTGATAACGGTTTTTACATCTTCAAAATCAACGTTTACATAACCGGTCACGGTAATGAGTTCCGCGATTCCTTTTGCAGCGGTGGTAAGTACATTGTCGGCTTTGGCAAATGCATCCGATAAGATAAGATCGCCAAATTGCTGACGCAGTTTGTCGTTGCTGATCACCAACAATGAATCCACATATTTTTTGATCTCAGCAATTCCCAACTCAGCCTGTTTCCGGCGTTTTCTTCCTTCAAAATTAAATGGCAGCGTTACGATGCCTACGGTGAGAATGCCCATTTCGCGGGCCAACTTGGCAATCACAGGTGCCGCACCTGTTCCGGTTCCACCACCCATGCCCGCTGTTATAAACAGCATTTGAGTGGATTCATCGGAGAGTAGCTCCTTGATTTTATCAAGGGAACCTTCCGCAGCCAGTTTCCCTACTTCAGGATTGGCTCCCGCACCCAGACCGTTTTTGTTACCAATTTCAATTTTAATGGGTACCGGACTCGATTCAAGAGCCTGCAAATCGGTGTTGCAAATGGCGAATTCAACGCCTGTAATACCTTGCTTAAACATGTGGTTTACAGCGTTTGATCCTCCACCGCCCACGCCTAAAACCTTAATGATGGACGGATGTTGCTTCGGCTGAAAAGTAATCATATGTGGATAGAATTTTTAGTGTTTTAAAAATAGTGTATTCAAAAATGGTTTATAAACGTTCGGTAAGTAGTTTTAAACAATAAAAAGTTAATTGCTTAGGCCGATGTATCGTTCTCGAACCAATCTTTAATGGTGTTCAGGAATCGGGATGGACCGGAGCTGCTTTTGGGCAGTTTTGGTTTTTCCTCTTTTTTGCTTCCCTTTTTTGATTCGGTGATTTTCTCAGGGATTACCAGGTCATCTTCTTTTCGTTTCTCGTAATCGAAGCGTTTAATTCCTTCAATCACAAGCCCAATCCCGGTAGCATACATGGGTATGGCCATCTCATCCGATACCTCATTGGCCAGGTGTTCATTGGGATAACCAATGCGTGTGTCCATGCCGGTGGTAAATTCGGTAAGCTGATCAATGTGTTTAAGCTGTGCGCCTCCTCCCGTAAGGACAATGCCAGCAATGAGTTTCTTTTCGAAACCAGAATTTCTGATCTCAAAATAAACTTGTTCGATTATTTCTTCCATCCTGGCCTGAATGATGAAAGCCAGATTTTTAAGGGTGATTTCTTTGGGTGATCTGCCACGTAGTCCTGGAATGGCAACCACTTCATCATCGCGGTTTTCACTGGCAAGTGCCGATCCAAATTTAACTTTGAGTTCCTCGGCATGTTTTTTTATGATGGTACAGCCTTCTTTTACATCTTCGGTTACAATGTCGCCGCCAAAGGGGATTACGGCTGTATGCCGGATGATGTTGTCCTGGAATATGGCCAGGTCGGTAGTTCCACCACCAATGTCCACCAATACCACGCCGGCTTCTTTCTCCTCCTCGCTCAACACGGCTTCGGCAGAAGCAATGGGTTCAAGAATCAAATCCACCATCTCCAGACCGGCCTTTTTAATGCACTTGTAGATATTTTTTGCAGCCGCAGTTTGCCCGATAATAATGTGGAAATTGGCCTCCAGTGTGCTTCCCAGCATGCCCACCGGCTGACGTACGCCACCTTCGTTATCAATAATGTATTCCTGTGCAATCACATCAATGATTTCCTCGCCTGGCGACATGTTCAGTTTATACATATTTTGGTTCAGCATGTCGATTTCCAAGGTGCTGATCTCCTTGTCGGGATCTTCACGCATGATGTTGCCACGGTGCTGATAGCTCTTGATGTGCTGTCCTGCAATGCCCACATTCACATACTTGATGGAAACCTTCGATGTTTCTTCGGCCATTTCTACCGCTTTTCGAATCGACTGCACCGTGTTTTCGATGTTGGCCACCACACCACGCTTTACACCGATGGATTCAGCCTTTCCATAACCGAGAATCTCTATTTTTCCGTATTCGTTTCTTCGCCCTACAATGCAGGCAATTTTAGTAGTTCCGATGTCGAGTCCGACGATTATTTCAGATTCCATATGATTATTTTTTTGTACAAACTATCTGATTGTTGAATGTTAAATTTATGATTTGGTAGTCGTTCCAGCCACTATGTAAACTTAATTCCTGATAGAATGTTCTCAGGTTTTCAAATTTTTCTTCCATGCCTGCCAGACTGCCAAATTTTATGATGTGGTCGCCAAGTTCGGGAACCAGTTCCCACTCTCCGATACTGTTGTAATACACCTGACCAATTTGTGCGTTCAAAAATGCATCCTTGCGGATGTAATTCACCAGTTTAAACATGTCGAAAAGCGGTGTTTTGTAATAAACACTATCGTATATATTTTTATAATCCTTTTGCCGCAGGTTACCAAAATAACCATTGGCAATAATCATGCGTGGGGCATAGTTATTACCTGTAGGGAAAAAGATGCCATTTTCATCCATGTAATAACTCTTATTGTTTTTTTCATACACACGAACCACCGGATTTCTTTCTTTCACATTCACAAATACCTCACCATCGAGCCCAATATAACAATCTACCTGGTCGATAAACGGATTTGAACTTAATTTCTTTTCAATCGCCTTCTCCCTGAAACCGGTCACTTTGGAATTCAGTAACGTGTCAGTAGCATTGATAGTTTTTTCAATGGCTTCCTTTTTCAGAAATCCATTTTCATTCGACCTGCAAATCCTGACTATTAGTTGGTTAACATTTTTATTGGAACGTTTCATATAGCTCGCTCCTACAAGGGCCAGTAAAAGGCCGATGAGCACTACCACTGCTGATATGGAGAGTATCTTTTTTACCATGATTTCAGCATTTGTTCAAGGGGTTCGACCAACTGACCAATGTCACCGGCTCCCATTGTGAGTAATATATCGAAGTTATTGGATTTTATAAAAGGAAGGAGATCACCTTTTGATACCAGGTGTTTGTCCTGGTGATTCATTTCTGACAAAATGGAATTTGAAGTGATTCCTTCGATGGGTTTTTCTCTTGCGGGATAGATGTCCAACAGTACGGCGGTGTCGAGTGTTTCCAGCGAATGAGCAAATTCTTTGGCGAAATCGCGCGTTCGGCTGTACAAATGTGGTTGGAAGATTCCCATTACTTTCTTTGTCGGATAAAGGGTTTTTACCGCAGAAATGGTGGCCCGAATTTCTTCCGGGTGATGTGCGTAGTCGTCGATAAACACCATCTTATCGTTACTAAAACGCACATCGAACCTGCGTTCAACACCTGCAAACGAGTTCAGTCCGTTTTTAATTTCTTCATCAGTAAGTCCCAGTTCAAGTGCTACACCGGTGGCTGCCAGGGCATTCTCAATAAAATGATTTCCGGGAACCTGAAGGCAAATGTCACTGATAACAGATTGATCGTGAACCAAATCAAATACAAACTTGTGGTTGCTGACATGAACATTGGTGGCGTGCAACCCCTGTTTGTCGTCCAATCCATAACTCAGGGTGCGGTTTTCAATATTAAAAAAGGAGCTGAGGCTTGAATTGTGAATGAGGAGTCCGTCGGGCTTTACCTGATTTGAGAAGTCAATAAAAGCCTGTGAGAGTGCGGAATGTGTTTGGTAAATGTCAAGGTGGTCGGCATCCATGGAGCTGATGACTGCAATGGATGGGTGAAGCATCAAGAAGGAACGGTCGAATTCGTCGGCCTCAACGACAAAAAATTCTGTTTCATCCGAGAGAATCAGGTTCGACTGGTAGTTTTTGGTGATTCCTCCAATAAAAGCTGTGGTTTTTCTCCCGGCATGGTGCAGCAAGTGTGCTACTAAAGCGGTGATGCTGGTTTTTCCATGAGTGCCCGCAATGGCAATGGTGGTATATTGTTGACTTATTTTTCCTAGAAGGGCTGCGCGCTTGATCAATGGTGCTCCTGATTCCCGACAAAAAACAAATTCACGGTTATTGGCCGGAACAGCGGGGGTGTAAACTACCATCTCCGGATTTGCCGGAATCTTGCTGATATCTTCTTCGAAATGAATTTCAATTCCTTCCTTCTCAAGTTGTTTTGTAAGTGGAGATGGTGTTAGGTCGTATCCCGAAACAACATATCCCAGATGTTTATAATACCTCGCCAGGGCACTCATGCCAATGCCGCCTATGCCCAGAAAATAGATATGTCGGGAAATTAAATTCATTTCTTACTGTTTTCAAGGAGTTTCATCACTTGCTCCACGATCGATCTTGTGGCATTGTGATGGTCAAAATGAGTCATATTTTTAGCTATTTTCAATCGCTCACCCTCGTTTTTCATCAAACGGATTATTTCCTTACCTATAAGTGACTTAGCTTCGGATTCCTTCACCAGGATTCCTGCATTTTGATCCACAAGGGTTTGTGCATTGCGGGTTTGATGATCTTCGGCTGCACTGGGAAGAGGGATAAAAATAGCGGGTTTTTTTACGGCAACAATTTCCGCAATGGCAATGGCTCCTGCACGTGATACAATCAAATCGCAGCAGGCGTAGGCCATGTCCATTCGCTGGATAAATTCTTTCACCACGATCCGGTTTTTTGCATCCGCGTTGGTGGCTGCGTCCAGTGCTTCCTTATAGCCATTTTTGCCGGTTTGCCATAGAATCTGTATATCCTCCTTTAATAACCATGGCAAATTAGCTGTGATAGCCTGGTTTATTTTCTGTGCACCCTGGCTTCCTCCAATAATCAGTAAAACAGGAAGTGATGTTCTTAAACCAAAATTTATACATGCATCTTCTTTACTGGTTTTCATTTGCATGATTTCCTTTCGGATGGGGCTGCCGGTAACCGTGATCTTATCTTTTGGAAAGTAGCGTTCCATATCCGGATAGGCCACGCAAATGCTGTCCACTGTGCGAGCAAGC
Source organism: Bacteroidales bacterium (assembly GCA_030690365.1). Taxonomy (GTDB): domain Bacteria; phylum Bacteroidota; class Bacteroidia; order Bacteroidales; family F082; genus UBA6244. The sequence goes on from JAUYGX010000062.1 coordinate 17,802, forward strand.
AGTTTATTGGTCAGTCCGGGGTAAGAGTTTTGTTCCAGTATCAAGGTGGGGATTTTCTTTTTGGAAGCCGCCCGCAATAAAGCCCCGCTGGCATAACCTCCTGTGCCGATCACCACATCGGGGTTGAATTGTTTGATGAGGGTTCCTACTTTCAAAGTGCTTGAAATCAGTTTGATGGGGAACAGCAAATTGCTCAGGGTCATTCTTCGCTGTAGTCCGCTGATCCACAGTCCGACGATGTAATAACCGGCTTGAGGCACTTTCTCCATTTCCATGCGACCGGTGGCACCCACAAACATAAAATCAGCATTAGGTAGCGTTCTTTTTAGTTCGTCTGCAATGGCAATAGCAGGAAAAATATGGCCTCCAGTACCGCCACCACTCAGCATGATATGGTATTTAGTCTTATTCATTTACTGGTTGGTTAATGGTTTCAACGAGTGCACTGGCTTCATTTTGGTCGTTTTCTTTGCTCACACTCAGGATGATGCCAATGGCCAGGCTGGTAAACCAGATGGAGGTTCCACCCATACTCACCAGGGGCAATGGTTGTCCGGTGGTGGGCAACAGCCCGACAGCAACTCCCATGTTGATCATCGCCTGAAAAACAAGTGAGAATCCGACTCCAATGGTAAGGAATGCCCCGAATGTACCCGGGGCTTTGGTGACAATTTTCACCACCCTGAAAAACAATATCAGGTAGAGCAACACCACAAAACCACCACCTACAAGACCATATTCTTCTACAATAATCGCAAAAATAAAATCGGAATAGGGGTGAGGTAGGAAATTTCGCTGGGTGCTGTTTCCGGGCATCTTTCCAAAAATCCCACCAGTAGCAATGGCTATCTTGGCCTGATCGAGCTGATAATTTTCACCCTGACTACCATCCGCAAAGGTGGTAATCCTGTTTTTCCAGGTACCCAAGCGCCCTTGCTGACCATCTGGCAATGCGTATAAAATGCCAATCCCAATGGACATAACTACCAACCCGATACCAATCATCCCGGCCAGGTACGAAACCTTAACGCGTCCGATAAAGATTAAAACCAAACTGGTTACGAACAAAATGGCTGCTGTGGAAAAATTAGCCACAAAAATAAGCCCTGTAACAATAATCACAGGTAGCATCAGTGGCAGAAAGGCTGATTTAAAATCTTTTATATCATCTTGTTTCTTGCTAAGCATCCTGGCCAGGTAAGCAATCAGGGTAATTTTCGCCAGGTCGGAGGTTTGAAAAGTGAGTCCAAAGGGTAAGGGCAATACCCTTTTGGCGTCGTTTAAATTTAATCCAAAAAGCAAGGTGAGCAACAACAAAGGGATGGCCACATAGAGTGCGACCTGGAAAATACGGGAATAATAGGTGTATTTCAGGGTATGAGCCAGGTACATGAATAAAAGGCCGAACAGCAAAATCAAGGCATGTTTAAGCATATAATATTCGGTGTTTCCACCCTGATATCTATATGCCAGCGTACCTGTTGAGCTGTAAACAGCTAAAAACGACAGCAGGCTGAGTAAAATGACGATTACCCAGATCACACGGTCTCCTTTTATTTTACCTGATATCAATCCCATAACTATAATTTATTCACAGCCTGTTTGAACTGATTCCCACGTTCTTCGTAGCTTTCGAAAAGATCATAACTCGCACAGGCCGGCGACAACAATACCACATCTCCTTTGGTGGCTATCTGATAGGCTTCGGCAACAGCCTCTTCGGCCGTTTCGGTATCCACAATGTAGGGTACAATGTCGCCAAATACCTGGTGAATGGTGGTGTTGTCCAAGCCCAGACAAATGATGGCTTTTACTTTTTGTTTCACCAACTTCATCAACGGGCTGTAGTCATTACCCTTATCTATGCCGCCAACAATCCAAACGGTAGGTCGGTCGACATACTCCATAGCATACCAGGTGGAGTTTACGTTGGTGGCTTTGGAATCGTTGATAAACGAAATTCCGTGTACACTCGAAACATATTCCAGACGGTGGGCTATGTTGTGATAATCAGACATGCTCGACTTCAGCGTTTCATTCCTGATGTCCATTAATTTTGAAGCAACCCCCGCTGCCATTGAGTTGTAGGTATTGTGTTTGCCCTGTAATGCCAATTGCTCTAGTGTCATAGTCACTTTTATTTTATGATGTTTGATGATAATTTTATTTTCTTTTATGTAAGCTCCATTGCTCAATGGAGTGGTTTTAAGTGTGAAAGGAAAAAGTTGAGCCACAACTGTCCGGTTGTTTAATTGTTCCATTAAAACCGGATCGTCGGCGTTGTAAATAAGTGCGTCTTCGGGTTGCTGATTTTGTAAAATCCTGAGTTTTGAGGCCGCATATAAGTCAAAATTGTGCTGGTATCTGTCCAGGTGATCGGGCGTTATATTGGTGATGATGGCAATGTTTGCCCTGAAAGTAAACATACCATCCAATTGAAAGCTGCTGATTTCGAGTACATAAACATCAAATTGATACAAAGCTACCTGCCAGGCAAAACTTTGTCCAACATTCCCGGCCAATCCCACATTTAAACCTCCGTTTTTCAGGATGTGATACAAAAGGAGTGTAGTGGTGGTTTTCCCATTGCTTCCGGTTATACAAATCAGTTTGGCAGTGGTGTAGCGTGAGGCAAATTCGATTTCGGATATTATGGGAATGTTTTTCTCACGAATAGCTTTTATTACAGGGATATTGTCAGGAATTCCGGGGCTTTTGATGACTTCGTTGGCTTCAAGTATTCTGGAAAGGGTATGCCCGTTTTCTTCAAATTCGATTTGATGCTGTTGAAGAATTTCCCGGTATTTAGTGCTAACCTGGCCATTGTCGCTCACCAATACCTTAAGACCTTGTTTTTTAGCAAGTATGGCGGCGCCCACTCCGCTTTCGCCGGCACCCATAATGACTATTTTTTGGTCCTGTTGCATAGGTGTTAACTATCTCAATTTTAATGTGATGATGGTGCTTACTGCCAGGAATATTCCTATAATCAAAAAGCGCTGAACAATTTTTGGCTCGGGATACCCAAGTTTTTGAAAATGGTGGTGCAAGGGCGACATTTTAAAAATCCGCCTTCCTTCGCCATATTTCTTTTTGGTGTGTTTGAAGTAGCTTACCTGGAGAATTACAGAAAGGCTTTCTGCCAGAAAAATCCCACAAAGGATAGGTATCAGCAATTCTTTGCGGATGATAATGGCAAACACGGCGATGATCCCGCCAATGGATAAACTGCCTGTATCGCCCATGAAAACCTGTGCCGGATAGGTGTTGAACCAAAGAAATCCCACTGTAGCACCCACAAACGCAGCAATGTAAATACTGAGTTCGCCCACGTTGGGCAGGTACATAATATTCAGGTAATCGGCGAAAATGATGTTGCCCGAAACCCATGCCAGCAGACCTAGCGTAAGGCCGATTACTGCCGAAGTTCCTGCGGCGAGGCCGTCCATTCCATCAGTAAGGTTGGCTCCGTTTGAAACAGCCACAATGATGAAGATGACCAATGGAATGAAGATGAGAAAAGCCCATTTTTCGTAGCCGGTTCCCATCCAGCTTAACAAGGAAGCATAGTCGAATTCGTTGTTTTTTACAAACGGAATGGTTGTTTTGGTACTTTGGAGCTGTTCGTAGGCAAATTTGGAGGATGGCCCGGTTTGCTCAAGTGTTACATAAATTTGAGACGTGGGTTTTGCCTTTTCACGAACCACCACCTGTGGATTAAAATACATCACCAATCCTACAATCAACCCGAGTACCACCTGTCCGATAACTTTGTAAATTCCTTTTAATCCTTTTTTGTCCTTTTTAAATACCTTGATATAATCATCCGAAAATCCAATGAGTCCTAACCAAATGGTGGTAAACAACATCAGCAGGATATAAATATTGGTCAGGTCGGCAAACAAAAGGGCGGGTACCAGAATAGAAGCCAGGATAATCAGTCCACCCATGGTGGGTGTTCCTTGTTTTTCGAGTTGACCTTCCAGCCCCAGATCGCGAATGGTTTCGCCCACCTGTTTCTTGTTGAGAAATGAAATCCATCTGTTGCCAAACAACAAGCTGATGACCAAAGAGGTGATCAATGCCATGGCGCCTCTAAACGAAAGATAGGCAAATACCCCTGCACCGGGGATGTTAAACGTTTGATCTAAATATTGAAATAATGAATACAGCATGGTTAATTTCCTTTCATTAGTTCTTCAATAATTTCTTTGTCGTCGAAATGGTGGCGCACGCCATTTATCTCCTGGTATTTCTCGTGTCCTTTGCCTGCCACCAGAATCATATCCCCCGGCTGTGCCAGGTTCCAGGCAGTTTTGATGGCTTCTTTCCGGTCGGCGATCACCATGGTTTTGCGTTTTTTTGAAACATCAATTCCGGCCATCATATCTGCCAGAATTTGTTCTGGTTTTTCGGTACGGGGATTATCGCTGGTTAAAATCACCCGGGTACTTAATCGCGAGGCGATTCCTGCCATGATGGGTCTCTTGGTTTTGTCGCGATCGCCACCGGCACCGGTTACGGTGATCAGTTGTTCGTTGTGCGTACGCAATCCGTTGATGGTATTCAGCACGTTTTCAAGGGCATCCGGTGTGTGGGCATAGTCTACCACAAAGGTGATGTTGTTGTCTGATTTTAAAACTTCAAACCTGCCTTCAGCACCTTTTAGCCGGCTGAGTTCGGTCAGGACTTCTTCTTTTGATTGCCCCAGCATCATGGCGGTTCCGTAAATGGCCATGAGGTTGTAACAGTTAAAATCTCCCGAAAGGGGCGAATACACCTCATTTCCATCGATTTTGATGAGCATGCCATCCAAATGGTTTTCCATCGAACGACCTTTGAAATCGGCCAGGTTTTTAAGACCGTAGAACATCTTTTTGGCTTTGGTGTTCTGAAGCATGATTTTCCCGTTCTTGTCGTCAGCATTCGATAAGGCAAAAGCCGTTGATGGCAGCTGATCGAAAAACCGTTTTTTTGCGTCCAGGTAGGCTTTAAAGGTGAGGTGATAGTCCAGGTGGTCGTGTGTGAGGTTGGTGAAAACCCCTCCGGCAAAGTACAGCCCTGCAATTCTCTCCTGATCAAGGGCATGCGAACTTACTTCCATAAACACGTATTCACAACCCGCCTCCACCATGTCGTTGAGTAACTCATTGATTTTAACTGCGTCAGGGGTGGTATGTGTAGCGGACAGTGTCTGCTGTCCAATTTTGTTGGCAATGGTCGACAGCAATCCGGATTGATATCCAAGCAATGTAAAAAGATTGTAAAGCAAGGTGGCGGTGGTGGTTTTTCCATTGGTACCTGTAATCCCCACCAGATGAAGCTTTTTGGATGGATTGTCGTAGAAATTGGAAGCCATCACACCCAGAGCAAAGGCTGGATTTTTTACGGCTATATAAGTGACATCGGGATGGATATTTTCAGGAAAAACTCCGCATACAATGGCCACGGCTCCCAACTCGATGGCTTTTTCAATAAATTGATGTCCATCCACATGGGTTCCTGCCACAGCCACAAAAGCAGCACCCGGTTTAACAGTTCGTGAGTCGAAAGCGATGCTGCTGATAGGTACATCGAGGATGCCTTTGGTTTCCACCACTCCGCTTGAATACAATATGTCCTGTAAAACAGCCATTTAACTTATATATTTGATAATTCGAGATTTATGTGCATGTTGGGTTTAAGCGCACTTCCGGAAGCGATGGATTGCGATCGGACAATACCACGACCGGAAACTGTTATGCTAACGCCCATATTTTCGAGAAGATAAACCGCATCTTTGGCTTTCATCCCTTTTACGTTTGGAACCATTTTTCCTGAAAAAATGACCGCATTAAATTCGGTGACACCTTTTTTTTGAGTGGTAACTACCCATTCTTCATCACCCACTCCATCCACGAATGGGATGTTTAGGCTGTTGTAAATCGTGGCCAGATCTTTAAAATGCAAAGGCCTTTTTACAAATGCACTTGCGATGCTGTCCTTTTGGGCACTATTGGCAAGTTCCAGTGAAATTGAGGTAGCGTATAAGTTGTCTGCAATTTCTTTAAAGATAGGGGCCGCAACACTACCTCCATAATATTTTCCGGCGGAGGGATTATTCACCACCACAATAATCGAATAAATGGGGTTTTCGGCCGGGAAGTATCCCACAAAAGTGGCATTGTAATTTTTCTTGTTGTACTTACCCTGCATGGCAATCTGGGCCGTACCTGTTTTTCCGGCTACTTTATAAGGGCTGTTTTTAAAGGTACTCTTACCGGTTCCCCGTTCAATAACACCTTCGAGTAATGATTGTGCTGCGAGTAACGTTGATTCGGAAACAACTTTCTGATTTATTACCTGAGGTTCAAAATGCTGTTTAGAAACTCCACCCTGCATAATGTCGGTTACAAAATAGGGTTTTACCATCACGCCATCGTTGGCAATGGAATTATATAAGGTTAGTGTAATTAAAGGAGTAACAGTGAGTTCGTATCCAATAGACATCCAGGGCAAGGAGGTTCCATACCAGATTTGTTTGTTGGAGGGACTTTTAATGTTTGGTTTTCCTTCACCATGAATCTCCAGGTTAAGCGGTTCGTTAAGATTAAAGGAATAAAGGCGGTTGATGAATTTTTCAGGTTCGGTTTTGTAGGCATTATTAATGACCGTTGAAATGCCCACATTGGAAGAAAACTCAAAGGCTTCACGAACGGTGATTCGGCCATTGCCGATTTTGTGTACGTCCTGCATGCCTCTGTTATAATAGGTGGTATATCCTTCGCCCGTAACCAGACTATCGCTCAGTTTTACCTTGTTATCTTCCAGAGCTGCCAAAATGGAGGCCAGTTTGAAAGTAGAACCCGGCTCGATGCTCTCGCCAACACTGTAGTTATAGATTTCTTTGTAGGACGCATCGCTGCTGTCGTAGCGCAAATTGGCGTTGGCACGGATTTTTCCGGTTTTCACCTCCATGACCACCGCGCAACCCTGAAAGGCTTTGTTGAGTGTAAGCGTTTCGAGCAATGCATGCTCAGCAACGTCCTGTATTTGAATGTCCAGTGTGGTGACCAAATCGAGGCCATCCACAGGCTCCACTTCATTTTCATCGTGAATTGGAATCCAGTCCCCATGATTAATCCTGCGCATGACTTGTTTGCCGTCCGTGCCCGTGAGGTAGTCGGAAAACGAGCCTTCAAGTCCTACAAACAAGTCCTCCTCTTCGATCACATATCCAATAGTTCTGGCAGCCAACTCATTAAATGGATGAGCCCTTTGTGTTTTTTGATTGGTGATCAATCCCCCACGGTACCTCCCATCCCTAAAGATGGGCAGTTTTCTAATTTGTTTCAGCTGATCATAGGTGGTTTTTCTACTGATCAGCATGTAGCGATTGCCCTTTTTGTGTGCTTTGATGAGGTCGGATTTGATGATTCTGGCCGATTTTTTGAGGATGATGGCCAGTCCCTGAGCGATGGAATCGACCTTGGCATTAAAAGTTGTCTTTGAAATGGCCGGATTACCGGCATCAAAACGAATCTCAAAAATGGGTACAGAGGTAGCCAACAAACTCCCGTCGGAAGCGAGGATGTTGCCCCGGCTGGCTTCAATATCAAACACCTGAAGTTCCTGTGTGTTTGCTTTTTCAGCGAGTTCTTCTCCTTCCTTTAACTGGATATGCACCATTTTGGCCACGATGGCTATTCCGAAAAGCAGGATTCCGAAGTAAACCAAATATACGCGCCACAATATGTCTTTTCTGATATCCATAGGTATTTCGTCAGTCTTTTGAGTTGATAATGATGGTTTTAATGGGTTCGGTGTTTTCTTTTATTCCGGACTTTTCAAGTCGTTTTGATATTTGTGATTGCTTCTCTATTTGGGTTAGTTTCGATTTGGCACTGATATATTCGTAGCGGAGTTCTTTAACCTCTCTGCGTAGTTTGTTGGATTCACGGATTTTGTTTTCCGCCAGGTAGTTGTTGGCGATATAGATGAAAGCCAGGAAGGCCATAAAAAGTAAATATGGTAAAATGGTGTACGTATTGGAGGAGAGAAAATCCCCACCCAAGATTTCTTTGGTTGTTTTGCCAAAGCGGGTTTTTTTGGCCGGAGCTTTTGGTTTTACTTCAACAACAGATTCTTGCGGTTTTATGGTGTTCGATTTTGGCATGGCTATTTTTTTTCTGCAATGCGTAATTTGGCGCTTCTGGCACGTGGGTTTTTTTCAATTTCTTCTTCCGAAGGAACCAGTGGACGTCCGGTAATATTTATGGTGTCGACCAGCACATTACCGTAAAAATCTTTTTCAAGTTTACCTTCAAAATTCCCTGATTTAAAGAAGTTCTTTACCAGCCTGTCTTCCAGCGAATGGTATGAAATCACAACAAACCGACCTCCTGGTTTCAGCGATTTAAAGCCATCTTCCAAAAGCGTTTTTAATGCTCCCAACTCATCGTTTACCTCGATGCGCAAGGCCTGGAATACCATGGCCAGGTATTTATTGAGCTTGTGGGCAGGGAAGTACTGCTTTACCACTTCGGTGAGTTCTGCTGTGGTGGTGATGCGTTTTTGGTCGCGGGCCTTCATAATACCCCGGGTGATATAGTAGCTGTTTTTCAACTCGCCATATTCTTTCAGGATGGTATTTAATTGTGATTCAGAATATCCATTAACAATTTCCTCGGCTGTGATGGAGATTCCCTGGTTCATGCGCATGTCCAGTGGGGCATCGAAACGGGTTGAAAAACCGCGTTCGCCCACGTCAAACTGATGTGACGAAACACCAAGATCAGCCAGAATTCCATCTACAGGTCCGTTGTGGTGCAATTTTATAAAGTTGGTGAGGTAGCTGAAGTTGTTGTCAACAAACTTAAAACGTTCGTCGTGGATGAGGTTGTTTTTGGCATCAGAATCCTGATCAAAGGCAATCAGCATACCGGTGGTGAGCCTCTTAAGGATTTCCCTGGAATGGCCACCGCCACCATAGGTTACATCCACATAAATGCCTGTAGGATCAATACGCAGGCCTTCGATACTTTCGGTTAATAATACAGGGTTGTGGTACATGTTGTCATTATTCAGTTGTTAGCTCGCCCATTACCTCTTCTGCCAAATTGGCAAAATCATCCGGGTCGAAGTCTACAGCCTTTTCATAGGCATCTTTGTCCCAGATCTCAATGCGGTTTACAACTGATGTAAGTACAACTTCTTTGGTAATTCCTCCATACTTCATTAAGTCTTTCGGGATGAGCATTCTGCCCGTTCCATCCAACTCAAGGGGCTTTACACCAGCCATAAACTTGGTTATAAATTCTGCGTTTTTCTTTTTAAACATATTCAACTTGCTTACCTGTGCAGTTTCTTCCTGCCAGTGGCTTGTGGGGAACACTTCGAGGCACTTTTTAAAAATGCTGCGCTTAATGACAAAGCCCTGCGAAACGGCTTCTCCCATTTGCGTTTTAAACTGAACAGGAAACATCAATCGTCCCTTTAAGTCCAGTTTGCACTCGTATGTCCCTAATATATTGATCATTAAAAACTAAGAATTATGGCGTAAATGTACTAAGTATTTACCACAATTAGACATTATTTACCACCTTTTACCACATTGTTAAAAAAAAGTTGCGTTTTTAACAGAAAATTATTTTTAAACTGATTCTAATAAATTCATTGACAGATATATAATCTTCAATATGTTGGATGATTTAAACTTATTAACAGCGGTTCATCCCTAAAATTGTTAATAACTCACACTACAAATATCCGGGTTTTTAACCGGGAATGGGCAGCTATTGGGTTGATTACATGGATTAATAGCAATTTTTGTCGGTGTTTTTCACACTGAAATTTGTAGTGGTAAATGCTATCCTTTTTAGGAAGGTACTCTCAAATATATTTTAATGGCTGATTAAGTGATTTTCAGAAAAAATAACTTTTTAACCACCTTATTCGGTGCCGAGCAGGGTATTCTTATCTTTGCAACAATGGAACGTGTAACACTTTTTGCAGATATTTTATTGCCATTTCCTGTGGCTGGCACGTTCACCTACAGGGTGCCCTACGATTTGAATGACCAGATTTCTATTGGTCAGCGTGTTGCCATTCAATTTGGCAGGCGCAGGGTGGTTGCCGGTTTGGTAAAAAATCTCCATGAAAATGTACCCACAGGCCATCTTCCCAAATATATCCTGTCGATACTGGATGCAGAACCGCTGGTATTGCCTGTCCAGTTTGCATTCTGGCAATGGATCTCTGAGTATTATATGTGTACCGAAGGGGAAGTGATGGCAGCTGCCCTGCCTTCTGTTTTCAAGTTGTCGAGCGAATCGAAGGTGATGTTGCATCCGGGTTTTGTACCCGATCGCGAAGCACTTGGCACAGCCGAATATCATATTACAGAAGCGTTGCTTCAGAAGAATAAATTGACCATCGATGAACTAACTGATATAGTGGGGATCGCCAAGATACTTCCCATTCTCAAAAGCATGATTGAGAAAAATCTGATTTTGATGGAGGAAGAATTGCAGGATGCTTACAAGCCCAAATTGGAGAATTTTGTATCTCTCACCGATTGGGCGGTGGATGAAGACAATCTTCGGCAAGCGATGGACGAGCTTGGGAAACGTGCCCACAAACAACTCGAATTACTGATGGCTTTTATTGGTTTGGCGGGTTTTCCGCTGACCTCTTCAAATAAAATTTCGCAACCAATACTATTGGCCAAAGCAGGAGTGTCGTCCGGTATTTTGAAAACGTTGGTCGAAAAGAACATATTGAAGGTGAAGGAGGTTGAAGTTAGCCGGCTCGAAAAGGTAATTGAGGCTCCTGAAGAGATGGTCAGTTTAAGCCCACATCAACAAGAAGCCTACGATACCATTCTGCAGAAAATGAAAGAACAGCGGGTTGTTTTGTTGCACGGAGTAACTTCCGGTGGTAAAACCGAAGTTTACATCCGACTGATGGAACGTGCTTTGGCCGAAGGTAAACAGGTGCTTTATCTCTTACCCGAAATCGCGCTGACCACACAAATTATTCAACGTCTGCAGAAATATTTTGGCGATCGGGTGGGCATCTATCACTCGCGGTTTGGGAAAAACGAAAAGGCAGAAGTCTGGTTGGGATTAAATTCTAATAAACCAGGTTACCAACCGGGAATTGTTCTGGGACCGCGTTCGGCAGTATTCCTACCATTTGACAACCTCGGACTGATCATTGTGGATGAAGAACATGACGCCAGCTATAAGCAATTCGATCCCGGACCGAGATATAATGCCCGCGATGCAGCCATTTATTTGGCCTCGCTTCACGAGGCAAAGGTTGTCCTTGGCTCGGCCACTCCCGCCATCGAAACCTATTATAACGCCGCCATAGGAAAGTTTGGATTAGCCACTTTAACCGAACGTTACAGCGGAATTAAAATGCCGGAAATAAGTGTGGTCGATATGCGTGACCAACAACGCCGCAGATTGATTAAATCCCATTTTTCATCCGTTTTGTTGAATGAAGTTACTGAAGCCATCAAAGAAAATAAGCAGGCTATTTTGTTTCAAAACCGGCGCGGATTTTCGTTGCGTATAGAGTGCGACACCTGTCATTGGGTTCCTGAATGCAAGCATTGCGATGTAACACTTACCTATCATAAACGGAGCGAATTACTTAAATGTCATTATTGTGGTTATTCCACGGCAGTGCCTGCTGTTTGCCCGGATTGCAAGAGTACAGGTTTGAAAATGAAAGGATTTGGCACTGAAAAAGTGGAAGAAGAACTGGCCATCCTGTTGCCAAAAGCCAAAATCGATCGGTTGGATTTTGATACCACCCGAACAAAAAATGCATTTCAACGGATTTTTCAGAAATTCGAAGACCGTCAGACCAATGTGCTAACCGGGACTCAAATGGTAACGAAAGGCCTTGATTTCGATCACGTTCATGTGGTTGGGATTTTAAGTGCCGACAGCATGCTAAGCTTTCCCGATTTCAGGGCGCACGAGCGCAGTTTTCAGCTCATGGCGCAGGTGAGCGGCAGAGCGGGACGAAAAGGCAAACAGGGCAAGGTCATTATTCAAACATGGAAACCTCAGCATGTTATTATACAGGATGTGGTAAATAATGATTATGCCGGCATGTACCAACGTCAAATTGCTGAAAGACAACAATTTCAATATCCTCCTTTTTATCGTTTGATTATTGTCAGGTTAAAGCATCAGAATCCGGATCTTATTAACGAAGCGGCTGCCAGCATGGCGTTCGATTTGAGGAAGAAATTCGGGAAAATGGTATTAGGACCGGAATATCCTTTGGTTTCGAGGGTTAGAAACCGATATATCAAGCAGATTATGGTGAAGTTTCCCCGGCACGAAAAAAGCAATCAGATAAAAATGGAGCTTTACAAATCGCTCGAAAGGATTCAGGAAGTGAAAAAATTCAGACCCATAGTTGTACAATTTGATGTAGATCCACAGTAGGAGAAGTCTTAATTTTTAAGTGCCTTAAGTTAAAAATAAAGGGCATAAAAAATGCCACCCAATCTTGAATGAATCAAAACCGGGTGGCATTTGTCTTTGTATCAGTATTATTGACTGATTACGATTTTCTTTGTAAAAGTCTGGTTGTTCAGATTAATCTTGACAAAGTAAACCCCTTTTTTAAGGGATTCAGCATTAAGTTTTATGCTTTGATTTCCTGCATTTAAAGTACCCACGTAAACCTGAGCAACTTGTTTACCAAGTAAATCGAATACCGCGATATTGGCTTTTGAAGCACTGTTCAGGTCAAAGTTAATGCTGGCCTGATTTACCAATGGGTTGGGATAAATACTGACGTCCTCTGTGGAGAAGTTTTCATCCAATCCAACCTGTGAATCATAGGAAAGTCCTGCAATCGACATATCGGTAAAAGCTGGTCCGGTCCACAATACGTTGGTAGCATCATCGGTGATGATATAGAAACCTCCCGAAAGTCCCATACCTGATGCATCATTCAGTGTTAATGTATAACATCCATCGGATGGAAAAGTAAAAGCTTCCAGATGAAAACCAGATGTGATATACGGGCCGCCTTCGACGACCACAGCGCCATTGTCACCCACAATGCTCCAGGTAATATCCTGAGGATCGCCAAGGGTTTGAACACCAAAATATCCTGTTACAGGATAGTACTGAGATTGATCGAAAGAAGAATTAAAAAGGTCGTTTTGAGGTAATTGATCGGTTTGTCCGTCGGGTTGGCCACAGGTTATACTCAGGGTGTTTTCGGTGGTCACATCATAAGAAATTTCAGGAAGATTAACCAGGGTAATTTCATTTTGAGTAAGGTCTCCGGTCCATGAATAGGTGGAAGTTGTTCCACCGTTGATAGAGTATTCGAAATTAAGGCTGGTTAAATTGTTTACACCATAGTTTTTAATTTTAACAATGGGTGACATGGTCCCTGAACAGGCTGTTTGTGGGTAATAGGCATTGAGGATGGCTGCATCGTAATCATTCGATTCCATTGTGGTCAGGGTTCCTTTTTGGCCACTTACTATTTCCTGATGACTTTCGGTAACAAATGCAACGATGTCCAGGTTTTCGAGTATCACATCCACTCCGGTGTAATCTTCAGGTATTTCATAAGTAAAAGTACCCGAATACAGCGATCCTGTAGTTGTTTCATTGATTTCAACTCCCCATTGTCCTGTCAAAAGGTGGCGCAACATATGTTTATGAACGTAGTTATTTCCTGCGTTTCCTCCTGTTTGTGGTCCAAGAATATTGTTTTGCAGAATGGCCACATTGAGGTAATTGGTTGGAAGCGGACTGTTGTCGGTATAGTAAACTTCTACCTGAACCACAAGTTGGCGGGTAGAGGTCACGATGATGGATTCAACTCCAACATTAAGGTAACTGGGTGCTGCCATTATCTGATTTGAAGCAGAAGTCCAGTAGTTTCTGTTCATTGCAGTACCGCTTCCCTGCGACCAACCCGAAAACAAATGGCGGTTTACCGTTCCGGCAGGGTATCCTAGTAAACCTGTTTGACCTGCAATGGCATTTCCCCACGGAGTTCTGAAGTCAGGTTCTGAGCCACTGGGTACGGCATAGCTACCTTGGTGGATGTTCATGAGTACAACATCATCAGGATGTGCATCGTAGATAGCCTGAGCAATGGCGTGACCATCCGGGCAAAATACACAATGGATACCGGTAAATTCTTCCAGTACAACGTTTTTATTCTCGGGGTCGGTGCTTACAATTGTTTGCGAAAACAAGTAAGCAGATGCCAGCAAGAAGGCTAAGATAAATGTAAATTTTCTTTTCATGTGATAGAAATTAGTAATTGAATTGATTTTTAATCAAAAATTTGGTTAATCAGGACAATGCGGTTTTGAATCATGATCCTAATTATGACGCAAAGGTATGACAACATCTCAACACGAATGGTTGTTTGTGTTATTAAGTGATATATTGCACAATATTTCAGCTAAATTATTTTCTGGCAAAAGCAACCTTTGTAATTTGGCAGATGTCTTTTGAGATGAATTATCCATAATTTTTAAGTGACAGATAATTAATTTTGGTATAATCTTTGTAACAAAAATGGTATACAAATTTTTAATGATGATGAAAAAACTAATACTTTCTTTCTTTGTTTTAATCTTTACAGGGTTCTATGTTCAGGCTCAATCATTTCAGTTAACCTGGCATGATGAAATACTCAGTGATACAGTAATTTTTGAAGGTAGTGCAGATACCCTCATGGTATTTAATCCGGTGTTCAAGAACTTGCTAAGTGTAGATGCCAAAATAAAGGTAGTTAAAAATGATATTTCTATCGTTGAAGGTGCTGAGAGTACTTTCTGCTGGGGTGTCTGTTTTCCTCCTGATGTTGATTCTTCTGGTGTTGTGCTTGTTGGAGCCGGGACGACAACCAGTCCTGATTATTTTACCGGAGACTACTATGGTGTAGGGCATCCAGGCACTTCGATTGTGAAGTATAAATTCTATAATGTGGATGATGTCAGTCAATATATTGAGGTTGTTGTGAAATATGTAGCACAACCTAATGCCATTGATGAAAATATTTTACGTGGAGCTCAGTTTTCCGCCATTTATCCAAACCCGGCACATAATTATGTAAATCTGGATTATACTCTGGTTCCAGAAGTTAAAACCGCCAGTATCAGGATTTCAAACCTGTTGGGTGCAGTGGTTAGTGAAACAAATCTCAACGTGGGCAGCAGCAGTGCGCGCATTAATTTAGATCAGCTTGAGGGTGGTGTGTATTTCTATTCTGTAATTGTAAATGAAGAAAGATTGAACACCAAAAAGCTTGTTATCAGGTAAAAACAGAAGGGTATTTATAAAAAAAAACCGGCATTCAGCCGGTTTTTTTTTGCTCAACGGTTTCGATATTCGTTGTTAAATTCCAAAAGCACCTTTTACTTTGGAAACATAATCCAACTTTTCCCATGGGAAAAAAGTCACTGTCTTTTTGTAAATGTTTACACCATTTCTGTTTTCCACGAAAGTGGTGTTATTGTCCTGATAATACACTTCGATTTCCTTTTCGTAGCTATCACGACCAAAATGACCATAGGAAGCGGTAGGTACAAAAATGGGATTCTTTAAGCCAAAACGGGAAACGATAGCAAAGGGCCTCATGTCGAAAACACTTTCTATTTTCCGGGAGATTTCGCCGTCCTTCATGATTTCTCCTTTTTCGTTTTTCACATGAGCGGTACCATAGGTATTCACATAAAACCCAACAGGCTTATCAACTCCAATGGCATAGGCCACCTGAACCAGGATTTGATCGGCCACTCCGGCGGCAACCATGTTTTTAGCAATGTGGCGAGCGGCATAAGCGGCTGAACGGTCCACTTTTGAGGCGTCTTTTCCCGAAAAGGCTCCACCACCATGAGCTCCGTGTCCGCCATAGGTATCCACAATGATTTTTCTTCCGGTTAGACCGGTATCCCCGTGAGGGCCGCCAATCACAAATTTCCCGGTAGGATTAACCAGCAATTTTAAATCGTCAACAAACAGCTTCTGAACGCTCTCAGGATACTGAACTTTTACCCTGGGGATTAGAATTTTAGCGCAATCTTCCTTGATTTTGGCCTGCATGTTTGCTTCGGTATCGAAATCATCATGTTGGGTAGAGATCACAATGGTGTCGATACGAATTGGGGTTCCATTGTCATCGTATTCCAGGGTAACCTGTGATTTTGAATCCGGACGGAGGTAGGTCATTTCCTTGCCTTCGCGGCGAATCTTTGCCAGCTCGAAAAGTAAATCATGGGCAATCTCAGTAGTAAAAGGCATCAGGTTTTCCATTTCCATGTTGGCAAAGCCAAACATCATGCCCTGATCGCCAGCTCCTTGTTCTTCTTCTTTTTGGCGTACAACACCCTGATTGATATCAGAGGATTGTTCGTGAAGTGCAGACAGTACAGAGCAGGAATCCGCATCAAATTGATATTCGGCTTTCACATATCCAATCTGGCGGATCATTTCACGGGCTACTTTTTGCAGATCTACATAAGCCGTGGTTTTAACTTCACCGGCAATCATGGCCAGTCCTGTGGTAACCAATGTTTCGCAGGCCACTTTTGAATTGGGGTCCTGGCGCAACATTTCGTCCAGTACCGCATCTGATATCTGATCAGAAACCTTGTCAGGATGACCTTCAGATACCGATTCGGAGGTAAAATAATATGACATATCGTTATCGATTAAGATTAAACAAATTCGGGAAGGTCTGTGTGATTGGCTGGGTATTTTTGCTTTAGCATTTTTTTACCGTGGTTGCAATCAATCAAATCTTTCCACAAGCGTTTTTTAAACGTGGCGCAAAGATAAAAAAATATTTGGCATGGAGGTGTTTGAATTATTTTTTAGTAAATTTTGATTTTGGATTAATTCCACGCAAAGACCGCGAAGTGGGAACACGCGAAGATAGCAAAGTTAAAGGGATGTGTTTTATCTTCCTCTTTGCGTTCTTAGCGTGATTTTTCTTGGCGTACTTTGCGTGCAACTCTTCACGACTAAGCTGCTAAGTCTGTTTAATTATAGATTATTCACAATCCTATGGATCTCATTTTTAAGAAGTTTCGTGTTGAAGTTAATGAGCAGCCCCAATTTAAGGCCGGATAACTTCAAATAGGTTAGTAGTTGAGCGTAATGTACCGGTGCCAAGACTTCAACTGCTTTGATTTCAACTATTACCTTGTCGTTTACAACCAGATCGAGACGATAACCAATTTCTTGTTTTACTTCCTTGTAAATGAAGGGCATGGCAACCTGTTGCCTAACTTCGAACCCAAGAGATTTTAAATCATGGGCCAAAGCATTTTCGTATGCAGATTCGAGCAAACCTGGTCCCAATGATCTGTGCAACTCAATTGCAACACCGATTATTTCAAAGGATATCTCATTTTCAGTCATCACGAAGTGGTTTTTTTGATTATTTCTGTCCCTCTGGGTGAACTTACTCTTGCGTCAGCCGGTGGAAAACATCTTCCATCTTGTTCGAATCCTGGGCCAATGCCAGCACATTGTATCCGTTTTTTACTGCGAATTTGAAAATATTTTCACGTATATCTTTGCCTTTTTCACCTGTGATGAGCCAGGTATTGCCTTCAAGTTTTTCAATTTTTTTGGCTCCGGCGATGCTTTTAATGTCGATGCTTGGGAGTGATTCCTTGAGCTCAAGACGATAAACAAACGACTGGGCTGCGTTTTTTGAAAGGTTGGAAGGCGTATCGTCAGCCACTATTTTCCCGTGATCGATAATGATGACCCGGTTACACAAGGCCTCCACTTCCTGCATGATGTGTGTGCTCAGTATGATGGTTTTTATTTTTCCCAAATCGGCAATAATGCGCCTGATTTCCACCAGCTGATTGGGATCGAGGCCGGAGGTGGGCTCATCCAGTATTAAAATCTCAGGATCGTGGATAAGTGCCTGTGCCAATCCAACGCGTTGGCGGTAGCCTTTCGAGAGTTCGCCTATTTTCTTGCGACTTTCCTGTCCCATTCCGGTCAGGTTGATTACATCGTCCACGGCCTTTTTAACATTCCCTTTCACAGGATAGCTGTTAAACACAAATGTCAGGTATTCGCGCACATACATATCAGGATACAGGGGATTTGTTTCGGGGAGGTAGCCAATGTGTTTCCTGATTTCGAGCGACTGTTCCTGAACATCGAGTCCGTTCACCCGGGCAGTGCCCGAACTTGGCGGGATCACGGTAGTGAGGATTTTCATCAGGGTGGATTTGCCGGCCCCATTGGGCCCCAGCAATCCAACTACTTCTCCTTTATTAATCGATAAACTGACGTTGTCGAGTGCTTTTTGCTGACCGTAATATTTGGTGATTCCTTCTATTTTTACCGTTGACATGGGCGATTTGATAAAGTTTTTGCAAAAGTAACTTTTTAGAATTTTAATCTTATATCTTTGAAAGATCAATCCCTAAATAAAATTATGAAAACCAACATTGTTTATTTATTTCTTATTTTCTTTGTTTCACATACGGTTGTTTTTGGTGGTGAATTAATTGATGGAGATGCGATTAACACAACCGAACAGACTAAAAAGGGTGATGCCGTCATCATAAACGAAGACAATGTCATTACCATTGTTGGACGAAAAGCAGCGTTTATTAATTTCTCGGTAACAAAGAAAATGAAGGTTGAGATTTTAACACAGGCCGGATTGGAGAAGTATTCCAGGATTGTCCTTCCTGAAACATTTGACCCCACTTATATTGCACATTTTCCACTGGATAGAAATTATACAAATGTATTTTCTAACATTAAATTTAATTCTTTCGAAGCGACCATTACAACAAAAGAGGGCAAACAAACAGATGCCGTGATTAAAAGCAAGATCGAACCCGTGAGAATGGTGATGCTCTACGATAATTTTTATGGAAATTTTGACAAGAACACCTATCAAATTGAAAATCTGAAAATAGGTGATGTGGTGGAAGTTGTGTATAACTACAGCATGATGTACGCTGAAAATTATAATCAGATTTCATCATTCCGGATTTTTTTCAACGGTGAACTTTTAAAGCAAAATTACACCCTGACCATTTCACACGATGAAAATTTAAATATTGATATGGAGTATGTTCATGAGGCGGCTCCGGACAGCACCAACAATATTGATAACAGGAAAGTTTATTATTGGAATAAACGCGATGTTTACGGATGTATAAATGAGGAAGGAAGCCGCCCGTATCGGTCGTTGCCCCATTTGATTTTCTCGGTTAAACCCTTCGAATTGTTATACACGATACCCTATTCCTTCGAGGAAAGATATATTCCATTTTACTCATTGTTTACCTATCAAAGAGAAATGAATCATTTGGGTATAGCGAAATCAATATCACAAGGGGTTAAAACAAAACAATATTTACAAATCAACAAATATATTCAGAGTGAAACGCAGGATATTAAGGGTGACAGTTTGGGATATTTAAAGTTACTGAAGATTCATAATACCATTGCAGAGAATTTTGATTTTGACAACGATACCGACTATTTTAAAAAAATTGATACCCGTGAAGCCCGGATGGGTGATTATTTGAGCAGAAAAAGCCTGAGGGATATCAGTAGGTTCGACCTGTACGTTGCCCTTTTGTTAAAAATTGATTTGGTATATTTTACCGCGTACCTGTGCGACAATAGAATGGGAGAAATTAGTAACGCCTATTTTTATCCTATGTATAACAGCGACTACCTTTTTGCTGTTTTGCTAAAAAACAACAGCGTACAATACTTATATCCGAAGAAATCGCGGTTCGGCTATTACTTAAATGAAGTTCCATTTTATTTTGAGGATACCAAAGCGCGGTTGATCCATTTAGAAGATTACCGCAATTATAAGAAACCCATTAGCGAAAGTACCCGAAAAATCACATTGCCCAACAGTACAGTTAAAGACAATATGCGCAGGAACAGTGCATTGGTGGATGTAAGTTTGGAACAAATGACTGCGCATTTTACGACAAAAATTAATTTATACGGGCAGTATTCCACTCTCATCCGGGGATTATACCAATACAACTACCAGGATGAAACGATTAATGAGCTGTACAACAAAAAGATATGGGAGATCAATGATGAAGTTAAGGTATTAAACCAGGATACTGAAATAGTGAACAAGGAGTTCCCGTTTCCGGCGGTAATCAATACTGAATATATGGCCAACAACCTGCTCGAAACCAAAAGAGACACCATTTCGTTAAACATAACAAACTGGTTTAACCACATCATCTTTACCGATTTCGACACCACCCGGCGACAATTGGATTTTTACCCTGATTTCCGTGGAAAGGATTCATACGTGTATTTTATCCAATTTGATAAAAACGTTCATTTGATAAGTTCTGTAAAAAATGTAATGATAGACAATGCGTTTGGAGAGCTTATTATTGATGTTGAACAGGTTAACCCCAAAGCGATAAAACTATCAAGTTCGTTTAAAACCAGTAGTAGCAAGGTGGAAGTTAACCAACTGTATGCAGTTCAGGAGATTTATAATAACATACAAACTTTGAACCAGAGCTACCTGCTGTTTAAATTGGATTGAAGGATAGAGTGATTTGTGTTTAACGAGGTTCTGTCAGTGGATTGGTGATAGCTTTCTGATATAAGACAATGATAATGAACATTCCTACTGTTTCGGAATAATCCTGTCTACTGTTCAATTACTTTTAAAACAATAATGTAATTCGGAAATTGTTTTTCAAGTTGATTATAAATTGACTGGTCAAATTGTTTATGTATGCATTTGTTTATTTTAAATCGCACATACATTATAATGGCCCTTTAGGTGTTGAATATTCCTGTACTTGATAAGGATAATAAATTATTTTCGTTGGCAAAGCTACACGAAAACCTGTTATAAGCAAAATAGCTTCTGGATCCACATTAACATTTGGTACAAAAACCCTTATATACAACAATTTACAAATCGACAAACTAATGCTGGTTAAATTCTGGCAACCGGGCTATGTTTTGTTAAAGGTTGAGAAAAAGGTAGTGGTTACAGGTTAGGGTTATTGGTCAGGGCACGTGTTGGAAAAAATCGCGCGCCAGAGATTTTGTTAAGGAAGTGTATTGTTGCGCGTTACGCTATCACTAAACGCCCGCCAGTGACAGGGTCTTGCTTGCAAAACGCCGACAAAGCATACCAGTACAATCTATCGTACGCTCATACCCAAAAAAATTCCTACCTTGCAGCCTTAATCACTATGCAACATGCCCAACCAAAATCCTGAACAATTAGCACGAGATCACATCGACGATCAACTCAAAGCTTGTGGCTGGGTCATTCAGGATTTGAAACGAATAAACCTTCATGCCGGTATTGGCGTGGCAGTAAAAGAATACCTCACAGATGTAGGCCCTGCCGACTATGTGTTGTTTGTAGAAGGAAAACCCTGCGGGGTAGTTGAAGCAAAGCGCGAAGAAGAAGGCCACAAACTCAATATGCACGAAGACCAGTCGGAAGGCTATGCCACGGCCAAACTCAAACATCTGAAGAATGAGCCTTTGCCTTTTGTTTACCTCAGCACAGGCGAAATCACCAGGTTCACCAACTTTACCGATCCCAAACCCAGGGCCAGAGAGCTGTTTAGCTTTCACCGTCCCGAAACCCTCCGCGACTGGCTCAAAAGTGAAAAATCGCTCCGGAGCAGATTGCACGACCTTCCTGTGCTACAGCCGGACGGATTGCGCGAATGCCAGATCAATGCCATCAATCAGTTGGAAGTTTCTTTCAAAGAAAAACGGCCCAGGGCCTTAATTCAAATGGCTACCGGTGCGGGAAAAACATTCACCGCCATCACGGCCATCTACCGTTTGCTGAAATTTGCCAAAGCCAAAAGGGTATTGTTTCTGGTGGACACCAAAAACCTGGGCGAACAGGCCGAACAGGAGTTTATGTCGTTTGTTCCCAACGACGACAACCGAAAATTTACAGAGCTATACAGTGTGCAGCGCTTAAAATCAAGCTTTATAGCGTCCGACAGCCAGGTTTGTATCAGCACCATACAACGGTTGTATTCCATTCTCAAGGGAACCGAGTTGGAGGAAAGCGCTGAGGAAGAAAACCCCAATGAATCCCGATGGCAGCCAAAAGAAATCCCTCCTGTAGAGTACGACCCCAAAATGCCCGTCGAATTCTTCGATTTCATCGTGATCGATGAATGCCACCGCAGCATTTACAACCTCTGGAAACAGGTGCTAGAATATTATGATGCCTTCGAGATCGGACTCACAGCCACCCCCGATAAAAGGACCATTGGTTATTTCAACCAAAACCTGGTGAGCGAATACTCCCACGAAATGGCAGTGGCCGACGGGGTAAACGTAGGTTATGATGTTTTTATCATCGACACAAAAGTCTCGCAGCAAGGCGGCACCTTGTGGCAGGGTGAGTACATCGAACACAGGGAACGCTTAAGCCGGAAAAAACGCCTTGAATTACAGGATGAAGATGAGGTGTATTCAAGACAGCAACTGGACAAAGATGTGGTAAACCCCAATCAGATCAGGACCATTATCCGCTCATTCAAAGAAAATCTGCCGGCCATCTTCCCCGACCGTTTTACACGATCTGCTACTGGTGAGAATCCCGTGGAGGTTTTTGAAGTCCCCAAAACCCTCATCTTTGCCAAAACCGACAGCCATGCCGACGACATCATTCAGATTGTAAGGGAAGAATTTGCCGAAGAAAACCGCTTCTGCAAAAAGATCACCTACAATTCGGACAAAGACCGAAAGGATGAAGACGACCAGGTAACTGAAAAGGGACAAGATCCCAAAACCACACTGTCGGATTTCCGGAATGCCTATCACCCGCGCATTGCAGTTACAGTAGACATGATCGCCACCGGCACCGACGTAAAACCCCTGGAGGTATTGCTTTTTATGCGCGACGTAAAAAGCAAGAATTACTTTGAACAGATGAAAGGCCGTGGCACACGGGTCATCGACCTCGACAGCCTCCGCAAGGTGACTCCTTCGGCACAGTCTACCAAAGACCATTTTGTAATCGTGGATGCCATTGGCGTGACCAGAAGCCTCAAAACCGACAGCCGTCCCCTGGAGAAAAAGCCCGGTATTCCTCTCAAAGATTTACTTCAAGCCATCGCCGTAGGTGCCCGTGATGAAGAACTGTTTACCTCACTGGCCAACCGGCTTACCCGCCTGGACAAACAAATTACCCCGAAAGAAAAAGCCCTGTTTGCCCTGAAGGCCAACGGCAAAAGTGTTTCGCAGGTGGTAAAGGAACTGTTAAATGCCTTTAATCCGGATGCCCTCGAAGCCATTGAAACCCGGGTGAAAAATGAAGCCGGAGATACCGCTCCTGACGATCTGCAAACCGCCATAAAAATTGCAACCGAGCAATTTCAGAACGAAGCAGCCAAAGTATTTACAGGCGAACTGAACGAATACATCGAAAATGTCCGCAAGGCACATGAACAACGCATCGATGTTTCCAATCCAGATGAGGTAATCCAACTGGGCTGGGACAAGGACAATACCGAAAAGGCAAGCCAGATCATCCTGGAGTTCACCCAATGGATGGAGCTCCACAAGGATGAACTCACCGCCTTGCAGATTTTCTACAACCAGCCTTTCCGCCGCCGCGAACTCACCTACGCCATGATCAAAGAGGTGCTGGAGAAACTGCAAACCGACCAGCCTGCCCTGGCACCCCTGAATGTGTGGCGAGCCTATGAAGCCCTGGGGCAGTGCAATGGTTCCACACGCAACGAACTCACTGCCATCGTTTCGCTCATCCGCAAGGTAAGCGGAATTGATGCCACCACACGGTTTACGACCGCACCGTGGACAAAAATTTCCAGGACTGGGTATTTAGAAAACAAGCCGGTGCAACTAAGTTCAACGAAGAACAAATGCAATGGCTCCGCATGATCAAGGATTATGTCATCAGCAGTTTCCATATCGAGAAAGAGGATTTTGATTACAATCCCTTCAACGCGCAAGGCGGACTGGGTAAAATGTGGCAGCTGTTTGGCGAGCAAACAGAAGAAATTATTAATGAATTAAATGAGGTGTTGGCTGCTTAAAAAGCTTTACGCTTTTATCAATTAAAGGTGATTATTAAACTATTTTTGTATTAAAAATAAAGATGAAAGATGCACTACAGTCGAAGCCATTATTAGGTAAAGGGATTTACACAATTCCTGATATGGCATCCATATTGGGGATTCCATATCCTAAAGTATTGCGATGGACCAATAAGTTTTGGAACGACCGGTTTGGTAGTCAATATCAATCATCTTATTCCTGGAATGTTGATTTAACCAAAGCAGTTAATTTTCATACGCTGATTGAAATCTATTTATTTTACGAACTTTCACAGGCTGGGGTTAAAACAAAAGAAATTCTGGGGGCACATGAGATTTTAAGTAAACAGTTTGACACATACTATCCATTCGCCATCAAGGAAGTTCTGAACAACATTAGAACTGATGGCACCAAAGTTCTATTCGAACAAAAGAATGGTTCTATATACACAGTTGATGCTACGAAGCAATTTAAGTTAGGTTTTATCAGAGAGTTTTTTAAAAATCTGGATTTCGGTTCAGATTCTCTTGCCGTTCGATTTTGGCCTATTGGAAAAGAAAGATCTATTATCTGCGATCCATATCGTCAGTTCGGACAGCCTATTATTAAAGGAACCAACATCCAGGCCGAAACTATTTATCGCATGTACCTTGCCGATGAGCCAATTGATTTTATTGCTTCCATCTATGAAATAAGCAGGAAGAATGTTTTAGATGCAATAGAATTACACAAAAGAGCGGCATAATGAGGAAGTATAAAGTTTACATTGACGAAAATCTGCCACCTCAATTAGCGAAAGGTCTTCATGAGTTGCAATGGCCCCAGAATAAAAGAGATAATATTGAAATTCAGGTCTTATCAATAAAAGACACTTTTGGACAAGGGGAACAGGATGAGGACTGGATTCCTAAAGTAGGAGCGGAAAACGGCATCGTTATTACCCAGGATTATCGGATTCAAACCCAGCGTCATCAAAAAGAACTATATATTGAATGTGGAGTTGGAATATTGTTTTTTAGTCCCCCTTCAAAAAGTGGTTACCAATATTGGGATTTGGTCAAGCTGGTCATCAATCGATGGGAAGAAATTAAGCAAATTATTAAAAAAGACGATACTCCGTTTGCTTACCGGTGCACATCAAGAAAATCGTTTGAAAAAATTGAAGATTAGGCTTTCAATCAACTGAAAAATGGACAAAATAAATATACCAAAGCATTGGAAGGTAAAAAAGTTGGGGGATGTGTGCGAAGTACTTGATAGTTTGCGTAAACCTATAAACGCAGCAGAAAGACAGCAGAGAATTTCTGGCAAGGATAAAAAAGAGCTTTACCCTTATTATGGAGCAACCGGTCAAGTTGGCTGGATTGATAATTTTATTACAGAGGGTGAATATATTTTAATTGGTGAAGATGGTGCTCCTTTCCTGGATATATTTAAAGACAAGGCATACATAATCAAAGGGAAAACATGGGTTAATAATCATGCTCATATTTTAAAAGGAAGAGAAAATATCATTCTTAATGATTTTGCTCTTTATTATCTCAATTCAATAAACTATAGGATGTTCGTTAATGGAACAACACGTTTAAAACTGACTAAAAGTAATTTAGTTGAAATTCCATTTGTTCTCCCTCCCCTCCCCGAACAACAAGCCATTGTTTCCCGTATCGAAGAACTGCTCAGCGACTTAGACAACGGCAAACAACAACTTCAACTGGCACAACAACAATTAAAAACCTACCGCCAAAGTTTGTTAAACACTATTGTTACCGGGGAAAATCTTAAATCTATTGAATCAGTAATTAAAAAACTGGATCAAGGCTGGAGTCCCAAATGTTTAAATCAACATTCAGAAAATGACCTTGAATGGGCAGTAATAAAAACTACTGCGGTACAAAATGGTCATTTTAATTCCATTGAGAACAAGATTCTCCCTGCGAATTTAAAACCAAGAGTCCAACATGAATTAAAAGTTGGTGATATTTTAATTACACGGGCTGGTCCAAGAATCAGGGTTGGGGTTTGCTGTATGGTGAGAAAAACTAGACCAAGATTGATAAATTGTGACAAGGTTTACCGCATTAAAGTAAATGCTCAAACAATTAGTCCGGAATATTTTGAGTTTATACTAAATACCCCTTTTTATCAACGTGAAATTGAAAAAATGAAAAGTGGTATAAGCGATAGCGGATTGAATTTGACACAAAGTAAATTCCTTAAGATTGAAATTCCAGTTCCTGCACTTTCAAAACAACAACTCATCGTCTCTGAATTAGAATCCAAACTCACCGTTTGTGATAAAATTGAAGAAACCATCAGCGAAACCTTGCTTAAAAGCGAATCACTTCGGCAGTCCATTTTAAAGAAAGCATTCAGCGGTGAACTAATTAGAAGTCACAATAGTTTTTAATTTACCTTATGTAATGAAGTCAGTTAAATTAATTAAATACATTATAATCAGATATTTTAAAAAGTACTTTTTATATTATAACTAAATAAATTGCATATGAATTTGGACAAGATTTATGAAGTTCGTAAAAACTTCATCGTTATTGGATTAACGGGGAGAACAGGCGCTGGTTGTTCAAACGTTACTGAAATTTTGGAAAAGAAATTTGAAGAAAATGACTTCCCAAAACCATTATCTCATAAAGATCAAGAACATCCTGACGATGCAAAGTATAATATTGCATATAATTATTTAGAAAGCAACCATATACCATTTACAGTTATAAAATACCAAAATATATTAGCCTTTTTTACCCTAAAAGAGGGATATGAGAAAATTGATAATTTTTTATCCAGTAATCCTAAAATTAGTAATCTAAAGGGTGTACTTGAAGAAATTAAAGGTGAAATAGACGAATTTCATAATAAAATAAAGAATCTTAATATTATAACTAAGGAAGAGTCAGATTTAAAAAAATTAAATAGTTGTTTTTTTGGATCGGAATTTCTATCAATATCAAAGAAACTTCACGAAAAACTTTCGGAAAAATCAAAAGTGACACGTCATCTTTTTTTACAGATCGTTTCTAACAATCTTAGACAAGTAGGTAACCCATTTGATTCTGGGGATACTTCAGATCCGGAGAATGTA
Source organism: Bacteroidales bacterium (assembly GCA_030690365.1). Lineage (GTDB taxonomy): Bacteria > Bacteroidota > Bacteroidia > Bacteroidales > F082 > UBA6244. Next base: position 44,982 of record JAUYGX010000062.1, read on the forward strand.
TATTTTATTGCCAAATTCACTAATTTATTAATAAAGTCATGTAGAGAAAAAGCGCGCGACACAGATAATATTTGCAGAATTGTAATTGATTCTCTCAGAAATTCATTGGAGATGAATTTCTTTAAACAACGATATTCCGCATTTTATATGATCTCAGTCTCACGTTCAGAAACAGTAAGAGTTGAAAAGATTAGAAAATTTTTTGGAGATGATACTGATATAATAATTGGGTATGATAATGATGAACACGCCGGTAGTCCAGGTGAATTTTATAAACAAGATGTAAGTAATTGTATTCAAAAGGCAGATATTCATCTTTATAATATTAAAGAAGAACAAGCTAAAACTGAAAGCGAACTAATAGGTTTAAGAATTATTAGTTTTAAGCATCAGATAGTTTCCTATTTATCATTAATTATGCAGCCAGGGATAATCACTCCTTCTCCTCAAGAAAGGTGCATGCAAATGGCCTATACTGCAAAATATAATTCAGGATGTATTTCCAGACAAGTTGGAGCATCGATAACTGACAGTAACTATTCTATAAAAGCACTAGGTTGGAACAATACACCAGAAGGTCAAATCCCATGTTTGTTAAGAAATGTAAAAGATTTAATTTCCAATGACAACAATTTTAATCCAAAATGGTATAGTAATTATGAACAAAGCGGTCTAAGTGATGAAAACCATAAATTCATTAAGACGTTAAAGAGTGTTTATAAAAAGCCCATAGAGGATGAAGGTGTCATCAAGTGTTTATCTGGACGAAATGTACCTTATTGCTTTAAGACCATAATAAATTCTTATCAAGAAGGTAAAAATCAAGTACATACTAGATCCTTACATGCTGAAGAAAACGCTTTTCTTCAAATTTCAAAATATGGAGGGCAAGGAATAAATGGCGGGTTCTTATTTACCACTGCTAGTCCTTGTGAGTTATGCGCTAAGAAAGCTTACCAACTAGGTATTAAGATTATTTTTTACATTGACCCTTATCCAGGTATAACAAAAGAACATATCATCACATGTGGTGATGAAAATAAGATACCTAAAATGATGAATTTCTATGGTGCCATAGGAAATGCATATCACTGGTTATATGAACCTTTTATGACATATAAAGATGAACTTGACCTGATACTTGGTATTAAAATTAAAAATGAGAATCAATCTCTAAAAGACGATAACAAGAATCTTCAAGAGAAATTGGATTTATTAGGTTTTATATATGATAATGAGACAAAATCATTTAAAGAAAAGCAAAATGGCCAACAAAACATTAGCAACAATAACTAAAGTCTGGTTATTTTCCCACACCATAATTGATGTGCAGTATGAGATTCTTGGCACCTCTATAAATCAATTCAGTTATCAATTATGAATGACGAAGCCACTGTATTAGAACTAATGAAAAAATATGGAGAACGAATTCTGCCAGTTTATTCGCTTCCAAAGGCATACTGCCCTGGAGGAACGGCAAATGTAAAAGGCATTTATCTTGGTTGCGATCCAAGTAATAGTCATTCTGAATCATTACCATTTGTTTTTGCACATGAAAGTGGACTCAAGGTATTTAGTTCCTTTTTAAAAGCTCATACGGAACAACTAAAACAAATCGGATTAGGTTGGGAGGAAGTATATACCCAGAATCTATGTAGGAACTATTTTAAGAATGAAACAAGTAAAAATCCAATTTGGGCACAAGTTGCCAATGAATTTTGGATAAAAATATTGAAGGAGGAACTATCACAATTCGATTACAAGATTCCGGTCCTTCTAACATCTGCTTATCTTTATCATGTTTTGGTTACTGGTAAAAAGCACAAACCTATCGAATATTACCAGAACACTCAACCAATACCAATCCCTTCAGAATTGAACAAATTAAATCGTCCCTTAATTCCACTTTACAGGAACCGAAGAAAAATCGATTATCACCTGAGTAACCCTGCGTGGGAATCCTATAGAAATAAAATTAAAACCTTGTATTAAATGACAACCTCCTCCATAGTATCCAAAGTCTGGTCATTCTGCAACCCCCTGCGCGACGTAGGCGTAGGTTACGGTGATTACCTGGAACAACTCACCTACCTGCTTTTTCTGAAAATGGCCGATGAATACAGCAAACCACCCTACAACCGGAAATTGAATATTCCGGCAGCTTACAACTGGGAAAGCCTCACGGCCAAAAAAGGAACCGAACTGGAACTGCACTATGTCACCCTCCTGCGTGAACTAAGCACTGCCAAAGGCATCCTGGGTCAGATATTCACCAAAAGCCAGAACAAGATACAGGATCCTGCCATGCTGGCCAAAATCATCGACATGATCAACAGCGAACAATGGCTCGTGATGGGTGCCGATATAAAAGGCGACATCTATGAAAAGCTGCTGGAGCAAAATGCACAGGATGTTAAAAGCGGTGCAGGTCAGTACTTCACTCCGCGCCCGTTAATCCGTGCCATGGTGGAATGCGTCAGGCCGCAACCCATGAAAACCATCGCCGACCCGGCCTGTGGTACCGGTGGATTCTTTTTGGCTGCTTACGACTATCTGGTGGCCAATAACAAACTCGACAAAGACCAAAACAAATTTATCAAGCTGGAGACTTTCTACGGAAACGAAATTGTTGCAGGCACCAGGCGTCTGGCCCTGATGAACATGTTTCTACACAACATCGGTGACATCGACAGCGATAATTTCATCTCCCCGGCAGACGCCCTCATTGCCGCTTCGCCGGTAACCTATGACTACGTGCTGGCCAATCCACCCTTTGGCAAAAAAAGCAGTCAGACCTTCACCAACGACGAAGGCGAACAGGAAAAAGACGACCTCACCTACAACCGACAGGATTTCTGGGCCACCACCAGCAACAAGCAGCTCAATTTTGTACAGCACATCCGCTCCATGCTCAAAACCACCGGAGTAGCTGCCGTCGTGGTACCCGACAATGTTCTTTTTGAAGGGGGAGCAGGAGAAACTGTCCGTAAAAAGCTTCTGGAAACCACAGACCTGCATACCATCCTGCGCCTGCCCACAGGTATTTTCTACGCTCAGGGCGTAAAAGCAAATGTGATATTTTTCGACAACAAACCGGCCAGTAAAGATCCCTGGACCAAGGAAATTTGGGTATATGATTACCGTACCAACATACATCACACCTTAAAGAAAAACCCGTTGAATATTGAGGTATTGAAAGACTTCATTGCCTGTTATCATCCAACCAATCGGCATCAGCGCAAAGAGCTATTTAATGCCGAAACCAACCCCGAAGGCCGTTGGAGAAAATTTACCTATGAGGAGATTATCGCCCGCGACAAAACCAGCCTCGACATCTCCTGGCTAAAGGACAAATCGCTGGCCGATCTCGACAACCTCCCCGACCCTGATATCCTCGCTGCCGATATCATTGAAAACCTCGAAGCAGGATTGGCCAGCTTTCGGGAGATCATGATCAAACTGGAATCGAAAGAGTAGAAGTTTTTTCCTGACGCAAATTTTCCTTGAAATTTGAACTTTTATGAAGTTAATGATGTCACCGTACACATGACTAATTCAATCTATTGAATTAGTAAAAGTTCACGATACGTTTTTGTTTTGGTTTTTACCACAATGATATGGCTGCCGGATTGTATTCCTTTAAGGCTAATTGTATTGCTTACAGGCTTATTTTCATACAGAATTTGACCAGTCTCATTGTATATAATAATCTGATAGATAGATTCCCCATCAGGGGTGGAAAGCGTTATAATATCATTTGCAGGATTAGGAAACAATCCAAGTTTTTCCATATTGAGTTCATTAATACCAGATGACGGATTTAGTACTTCCAGGCTGTCAATACTGATATTACAAATATTTGACAAATAAACATAATAGACTCCATATTGGGTAATTTCAACAGTTGATTGATATGATATCGGATAGGGAGAACCTTTATAATACCATCTATACTGATCATCGCTTGGACCAGCGTCAAAAATTACCGGAAACTGATTGGTGAATAACGTGTCCTCACTTAAGTCCAATACAGGATACTGTTTTGACACTATTTCAATGCTATCCATGTCCTGGCAAGATATCCCAATGACGTTTATTTGATAGTTCCCGGGGGAATAAATCGTCACTGTATTTTCATTGCCACCAATTGGACTGCTATTATAATACCAATAGTACTGATAATCGGGTGAGTGTTCAACACTTAATTCAATTGAGGACTCAGGACACAGCACATTCCCCGGATAAGAGTTTATATGCGCGTTTGGTTTTTCTTTAAAAAATACTTCGATACTGTTAGAATTACTGCAATACCCATTTGAAACAATAATATGATAATTTCCAGGCTCACTTACAATTAAATGCATACTGTCAGTCACCATCAACAGTGAATCGTTTTTAAACCATTGAATTGTATTGTATTGATTCAAAGTTGCCTGGAGGATAATCGAATCCCCGGGGCACATACTGTTTTCTGGCAATGCTGCCAACTCAGCCAGAGGTTTTGACAAAATCTCAAGTTTGATCACATCAGAAGTGTCTGCACACACCGTATGTGGATTCACAATAGCATAAACAGTAATACTGTCATTAACCCAAAACTCGTTTGAATACTGATAAGATAATACCGTGTTTTCGTGCATCCATTGATAAACTGATCCGTACTCTGATTCACAGATAATTACTGCTGAATCGCCGGCACAAAAATAAGGTTGCTGACTGGAAATGGTTGTGATTCCCGTGGGGCAAATATTATTCGTTGTATCCCGTATTGCATTAAAAAAGAAGTCATCTTCATCGTTATCACTATAGTTGTAAACCGTATCATTCCCAAATACGGCTTCCAGACTTGAAAAAGTACCGCAAGTGTATATATTGGATACCTCACAGGTGATACCAAAAGCATAATCCCACCATGCGCCACCACCTTGAATGGCCCATTGAGGATAACCTATACTGTTGAATTTCAGAATACAGGGATCTACAGAGTTCCAATCACGACTAATAGTGCTTACTAAAGTATCGTTGGCAAATATTAATTCCCCAACAAAATTTGAAGTAATGATAACATTTTGCGATTGATCGATAACCATGCCTCCAAGCTTATGGTGCCAAGTTCCTGGCATATAGTAATCGGTAGGGAAAAAGTTTGATTTTATTCCCCTGCCGAATATGTCATTTCCTAACTGGTCCCTTTTTGTTAAGATTATCTCAGTGTCAATTAGTGAATCATGATTCACTATTAAACTTCCTACGAGATAGCCAAAAGTATAAACACAATTCGCACTATCACAAGCAATTTCTATCCACTCAGATAAACTATTGTCACCGATATTATCTGACCTTAGCCACATAAACGCACCATCAGTATCGTATTTAGCAAGAAATCCTCTTCTTGAAGAATTATTCAAATTTATTAGCGTATCTCCAAAATCGCTATCATGTGGCTGGTACATTCCTGCCATATAAACATGGTTGTCTCTATCTAATTCCACCGAATAAGCATAATCGTCGTAGGTTCCTCCACCACGATTTGCCCAAACAACCTCCCCCAGGTTGTTGAATTTCGCAACAAAAGTGTCAAAATAATCCCAGCTTGTTGAATTATTACTAACTAGTAAAATCGTATCAAAAACCAAAGTAGTTTCAAAGTCGCCGGTAATATATATATTGTTCTGATTATCAACAGTAATATCATTGGCAAAGGAAGTTGAATAATTATCAGTAGCCCCGTAGCTTTTTGCCCATAACAGCTGTCCTCCATTACTGTATTTAACGATAAATATACGTGGTTGACTGGTATATTGTAATTCAATATCACCAAACGTTATCTCATTGCTGTAATAACCGGTGACAATAACATTATTATCTTCATCACAAACAATTCCGCTTGCTTGTGTATACCAACTAAAGCCGGTGGAACCAATTGCCCACTGAAACTGACCTGTAGTATCAAATTTGGCAATGTAAACCCCTGGATCATTCATATAAAAACCTTCGATAGTTAGATCCCATTCAGTAAAGCCGGTAATAAACAAACTGCCCATAATATCATGTGTAATAGCACTTGCATTCTCAGAAGTAAAATTACCATAGTTTTTTACCCATTTATACTCCTGACCCATTAAGACTACACTAATAAACAGCAACAACACAATAGTAAATTTCTTTTTCATAACATGACTTGAATATTTACAGCCAAAAATACGGATTATTCAGATATGTTTTTTGCATACATCGAAATGCCATTTCTATGGGATAGCGAATATTTTCAGCATGTATTCCTCCCGTTCTGGCCCTGATCCTGGTGCGCCTTTATTTCAACGCGTGCCTGTGCCAATATTCCCAACACTCATTATCAACAGCTTTAAAGAGAAGGCAATTCTTTATCAAACACTACCCTTTCCCAACCACCACCAGCTTGGCAAATCTCAACAACAGGTTTTTTTGTCCAACGGTATGAAAAAACACGGTGGCCTTCTTGTTGGGACCTTCCCCTTCTACAGAAATCACTTTGCCCAGCCCAAAACTTACATGTTCCACTTCCATACCTGCCTGGATGTTGCCGTCCATTGGTTGGCTTACAGTTGATGGGGAAGAAGTTGTGTTTTCCGATCTGTGCATGGGCTTTAAAGGTCGTTTTGTAAAACTGGTATTAAACGAATCCGAAAAATTTCTTTTTACCGCCTGTTTGTTTAGCCCTGATTCTTTGGGCTTGTTATAAAGTTCAGCATTAATTTCCTCTAAAAAGCGGCTGGGCTCGGTAATGGTGAAGTTTCCCCAACGGTATCGACTTTCGGCATGGCTAAGCGTTAAATGACTCATGGCCCTGGTAATGGCCACGTAAAACAGCCGCCGTTCTTCTTCCAGTTCCGATCGGGTGCTGATGGACTGGATGGAAGGAAATAAATTTTCCTCAAGTCCTACCACAATCACATGTGGAAATTCCAGTCCTTTTGAAGCATGGATGGTCATCAAAGTGACTTTGTCTTTGTCTTCATCTTTGTCGGTATCGGCATCGGTGAGCAGGGCCACATCCTGCATAAATTCTCCCAGCGATTTTTTAATGGACAGATCACCTTCGTTCGTTTCTACAGCTTTTTCGGTAAACTCCTTAATTCCATTGAGCAACTCCTCCATGTTTTCAACCCGGCTGATGCCTTCAGGAGTTTCTTCTTCCTTGTGCATCTTCACCAGCCCAGAGGTGGTGGCAATATAACTGGCTATCTCATAAGCATCTTTGGTCTTGTTTAGTGCCATGAAACTCTTGATCAGGGTAACAAAATCACTCATTTTGTGTGCGATGCCACTGTTAAGCGACAGTCCAAATGAATTTGGATTCTGTGCAACCTCCCACAGACTTAAGTTGTTTTCATCTCCCGCCACCATCATTTTTTCGATGGTGGTTTTGCCAATGCCACGGGCCGGAACATTAATAATCCGGTGAAAAGCTTCGTCGTCGTTGTTGTTGATTACCAATCGAAAATACGACAACAAATCCTTAATTTCCATTCGGTTGTAAAACGACAGACCTCCATAAATCCGATAGGGGATGTTTTTCTTTCGGAGACCTTCTTCAATGGATCTCGATTGGGCATTGGTTCTGTATAAAATGGCAAAGGCGTTGTTAGGCAGTTGATTGTTCATTTTCTGATCGAAAATGGCCGCCGCCACCAGGTTGCCTTCTTCGTTGTCGCTTGATGCTTTGATTAAGTCGATGCGGGTTCCGGCGCCTTTATCGGTCCAGACAGTTTTTTTTATCTGTTCTCTATTAAAGGTGATCACCTGATTGGCTGCTTGTACAATGGTGTTCGTCGACCGATAGTTTTGCTCCAGTTTAAAAAGTTTGATATCGGGGTAATCCTTTTTCAAGTTCAGCATATTGCTGATATTGGCTCCCCGAAAGGCGTAAATACTTTGAGCATCATCGCCTACCACACAGATGTTCTCGGTGTTGGCAGCCAATCGCTTGATGATCAGATATTGTGCATAGTTAGTGTCCTGATACTCATCCACCATGATATATTTGAATTTTTGCTGGTATTTGTACAGGATTTCCGGGAAACCGGCAAACAGAAGGTACGTGTTAAACAGCAAATCGTCAAAATCCATGGCATCAGCTTTTTTAAGTCTGACCTGGTAAGCACGGTAAATATCTTTAATTCTGGGTTTTCCGGAGGCTTCATCAGCCGATTGAACATCGGGATTGTTGGCATACTGGTCGGCATTCAACAGCGACGATTTGGCCATGGAGATTCTGCTGGCTACAAACGACTGGGCATACACCTTGCTGTCGAGTTGCATATCGCTGACAATCTGGCGGATAAGCCGTTTGCTGTCGGTACTGTCGTAGATGGAATAGTTGGATGGATATCCGAGCAAATGACCATCAATGCGCAATATCTTAGAAAAAACGGAGTGAAAGGTTCCCATCCATACATTTCTGCCTTCGCCATCACCTACCAGTTTAAGCACCCTTTCTTTCATTTCACGGGCGGCTTTGTTGGTAAAGGTCAGAGCCAGAATATTAAATGAGTCTACTCCTTTGGAGAGCAAATAGGCTATGCGGTAGGTAAGTACACGCGTTTTTCCCGATCCGGCACCGGCTATGACCATCACAGGACCTTCGGCCTGCACTACGGCGTCATATTGTTCTTTATTGAGTTGATCTAAAAAGTTGCTCACAGTTTTTTCTTTGATGTGCAAAAGTACATTTTTCGGCCGAGGCATTGGAATAAGTTACAGCACTCATGTTAAAATTCGCTACTTTTGATGCCCTCAAATCTATGGTATACAAGGAAAATAGAACTTCAATTTTTTTACTGCTGATAATCCTGTCAGCAGCTATCTTGCGTTTTTGGGCTTTTCCGGATATTCCTTTTACCCACGATGAGTTCAGTGCGATGGCAAGGCTTCAGTTCCAAAACTTTTCAGATTTGATGAAGTATGGAATTGTCATCGATGGTCATCCTGCTGGTGTTCAGGTATTTTTATACTATTGGGTTAAATTGGGTGGCGAATCGGAGTGGTGGGTTAAACTTCCTTTTCTACTCGGTGGTGTAGCCTCGGTATACCTGATATTCCTGATTGGTCGGCTGTGGTTTGACGAAATCACCGGGTTGCTCACGGCTTCCTATGTGGCCACACTTCAGTTTTTTATTATGTACAGCCAGATTGCGCGGCCCTATTCAAGCGGGTTGTTTCTAACCCTGTTGATGGTGTATTTCTGGAGTAAGTATTTTTTCGGGCAACCCAAAATCCGCTACCTTATATTATATGTATTGTTCAGTGCCATGTCGGCCTACAACCATCATTTTAGTTTGTTTTTTGCCGGTTTGGTTGGGATTTCAGGATTGTTGTTTGTAAAAAAGAATCAATTATTAAAATATTTTCTGGCCGGACTGGGTATTTTCATCCTTTACATTCCACACCTTTCTGTTTTCTTTCATCAGTTTACACAAGGCGGTATCGATGGGGTAGGAGGATGGTTGGCGGCACCAACATATGAATTTATTCCCAACTTTTTTGGCTGGGTAATGCATTTTTCATGGATCGTAGCCGGTTTATTGGTGCTAATTGTTTTCTTTATTTTACTAAAAGCAGGCAAATTTATTCCGGTAGCACTTCCATGGCGTAAACGTGCTTTATTGTTATTCTGGTTTGTTGTCCCGTTTGCCAGTGGATATTTCTATTCCACATTGGTGAATCCAATCCTACAGTTTTCGTTGTTGATTTTTACTACTCCTTATTTAATATTGTTTGTGTTTAGCTGGCATAAAACCTTAAAAACAAAGCAACTGGCGATAATCCTCCTGCTTATTATTTCTGTAAATAGCCTGACGTTGATTTTAGGTCGTCATTACTACAAGGATTTCTATGCACAACCTTATGAGAATTTGTTCACAACAGCCCTGATAGATCAGGGCAACCGTGAGGTGTTTGTCATTGACGATTGCATCCCATACATTCATGGGTATTATTTTAGGAAATTTGGCAAGGAGTTGCCCTATTATACCAAGCGAAACAGGGAATTTTACTGGGATGATTTTAATAAAATGATCAGTAGAATTAAGCAACCGGTTGTAGTTGTGGAGGCCCTTTCGGGAGAGGAACTACAGCTGGTGCGTACTTTTTTTCCATATGAGTTGGATTACCTGCACGGATTTACACACGAAATATATGTACTAAGCAAAGATCCGGCTGACCGGGATTTTGCAAATTCAGAACCATTGGTGTTGTTCAATCAGGATACGCTTATCGGAACACTACAAATAAAACCGGAATTGGTGGTATTCGATTCAGTTTTACAACGCAAGCAACTAATAATGACGACAGATCAGGAATGGGGTTTTTCTACTTCTCTTGATTTAGACAGTATTTCCGGAAGTGGAAATGTTATATTAGAAGCCAGTTTTGGGATTCTACCTTTAGATAGTTTGGGTTCGGCGATGCTTACCGGATATGTTACACAAGGGGAAAAAGTAATTTACTGGACGGCTTCTCCATTTCGGCGGTTTGAATTTGATAAACATCAACCAACTACCGTTTTTTTAACCATCGACGTGCAAAGTGTCCTACACAACCACCTCAACCCGGATGATGTTAAGATTCACTTTAAGATCTGGAATAACAAAAAGCAAGGAAGCTATATTATTGATTGGATGAAGGTTAATCTTCATGAAAGCAACCCGAAGAGATATAGTTTGTTTTATAGGTAAACGGAAGAAAGTACTCAATTATTTTTATTTTTTGTCAGTATTATCAAAATAAGCGCCTGAAATACAAATAAATAAGTCGGTATTGAATTATTTATCAAAAATAGTTTGTTGAAAAAGTTGTAAAGAATAAAAATACGATTACCTTTGCAGCCCGTTTCAGATATGAGAAAAAATAACTGGAACAGACATAGTTAAAGGAACCTGACAAGGTAAAACGATATAGGTTTCCGGCGCAACCAACACTAGATGTTAAATAATTACAGTGTTGCGTAGTTTTAAAGCCCGCCGGTATATCCCCCCTTGTCAACTTTCTGAAAATTATTTAAATAAATTGAGGTTTGTATAAAATGATTTTATACTTTTGCACCTCCAAAATTTTGAGGACTTAAGTTTAATAATTAAACGTTAATATGCCGACAATACAACAGTTAGTTAGAAAAGGACGAGAGAAACTTATTGATAAAAGTAAGTCACCTGCTCTGGATTCATGTCCCCAACGCCGTGGAGTTTGTGTGAGAGTTTACACAACCACGCCAAAAAAACCTAACTCAGCTATGCGTAAAGTAGCCAGGGTTAGGCTCACCAATGGTAAAGAGGTGAATGCCTACATTCCGGGTGAAGGACACAACCTGCAGGAACACTCCATCGTTATGATCAGAGGTGGTCGAGTAAAAGATCTTCCAGGCGTGCGCTATCATATCATCCGTGGAGCATTGGATACTTCAGGTGTGGATGGTCGTACACAACGCCGGTCGAAATATGGTACAAAGCGTCCCAAAAAGAAATAATAGTATAACAGTTTTATAAGCTTGATCACATGAGGAAAGCAAAACCTAAAATACGTATCATCCTTCCCGATCCTAAATTCGGTGATGAGTTGGTTACAAAATTCGTAAACAATTTGATGTATGCCGGCAAGAAAAGTACCGCTTATCGGATTTTTTATGAAGCAATGGATATTGTTGCCGAGCGCTCAAAAGAAGACCCGGTAGATGTTTGGAAAAAAGGACTTGCTAATGTAACTCCCGCGGTAGAGGTTCGCAGCCGCCGTATTGGTGGTGCCACCTTCCAGATCCCTTCTGAAATCCGTGCAGGCCGCAAAATGTCTATCGGCATGAAAAACCTGATCAATTTCTCACGTAAACGTCACGAAAAAACCATGGGTCAGAAATTGGCCGGTGAAATTTTAGCCGCATACAAAGAAGAAGGTTCAGCCTTTAAACGTAAAGAAGATACACACCGCATGGCAGAAGCCAATAAAGCATTCTCACATTTCCGGTTTTAACCAAACCAACTAAAAAATAGCTACGCAAACTAATGGCAGTGCAAGATTCAAATAGCAAATTAAGATTCACCCGGAATATTGGGATTATGGCTCACATCGACGCTGGTAAGACGACTACCACCGAGCGTATTCTGTTTTATACAGGCCGTAATTACAAAATGGGTGAAGTACACGAAGGTGGAGCCACGATGGACTGGATGGTCCAGGAACAAGAACGTGGTATAACCATTACTTCTGCCGCTACTACAGTATACTGGGAACTATTCAATAAACAGCACAAAATCAATATCATCGACACCCCCGGACACGTTGACTTTACCGTAGAGGTAGAGCGTTCATTGCGCGTATTGGATGGTGCCGTTGCACTTTTCTGTGCTGTAGGTGGTGTTGAACCCCAATCGGAAACTGTTTGGAGACAGGCCGATAAATATAAAGTACCTCGTATCAGCTTCGTAAATAAAATGGACCGTTCTGGTGCCGATTTTTTTACTGTAGTTGAACAGATAAAAACCAGATTAGGAGCCAATGCTATCCCAATTCAGGTGCCAATTGGTGCCGAAGAAGATTTCGTTGGCGTTGTGGATTTGGTAAAAGACAAAGCTTTCATTTGGGAAGAAGGAAACAACGGAACCAAAATCGTTGAAATCCCAATTCCTGCCGATATGGAGCAAATTGTATACGATTACCGTATGCGTCTTATAGAAGGTGTGGCTGAAGAAAGCGATGAGCTTTTAACAAAATTCCTCGACGATCCACATTCAATTACCGAAGAGGAAATGATCGCGTCCATCCGCAATGCAACCCTTGAAATGCGTATCACACCTGTAATGTGTGGATCTGCTTTCAAAAACAAGGGCGTACAGATGCTGTTGAATGCCATCATCGAATTTTTACCCAGCCCGCTGGATGTTGAAGCCGTAACGGGAATTAATCCCAATACAGATAAAGAAGAAATTCGCCAACCCGATCCAAATGAAAAGTTTTCTGCCCTGGCATTTAAAATTGCCACAGATCCTTTCGTTGGACGCTTGTGCTTTTTCCGGGTTTATTCAGGAACACTGCATGCCGGTTCATATGTTTATAATGTGAACACTGGTAAAAAGGAACGCATCAGCCGCATTATGCAGATGCATGCCAACAAGCAGGAACCCATGGATAAAATCGAAGCCGGAGATATTGGAGCCGCTGTCGGATTCAAAACTATTCACACCGGTGACACCCTTACCGACGAAAAATGGCCATTGATCCTCGAATCCATGACTTTCCCTAAACCTGTTATCAGCATTGCTATTGAGCCAAAAACGGCCAAAGAAATGGATAAAATGGGCATGGCTCTTGGTAAGTTGGCCGAAGAAGATCCTACTTTCATTGTAAATACTGATCTTGATTCAGGTCAGACCATCATTTCCGGAATGGGTGAATTGCACCTGGAGATTTTGATTGACAGACTTCGTCGTGAGTTTAATGTAGATTGCAATGTGGGAAATCCTCAGGTAAACTACAAAGAAGCAATCGTTGGTTCGGCTGCACACAAAGAAGTATATAAGAAACAGACGGGTGGACGTGGTAAATTTGCTGATATTCAGTTTGAAATAGGACCAGCTGACGAAGGTGTTGAAGGACTTCAGTTCATCGATGATGTTAAGGGTGGTCATATTCCAAAAGAATTTATCCCCTCTATTAAGAAGGGATTTGATGTTGCCATGCAAAATGGTGTACTGGCCGGATTTGCTGTCGAAAGCATGAAGGTTCGTTTAATTGATGGATCGTTTCACCCGGTTGACTCTGATCAATTGGCGTTTGAGATGGCTGCTAAATTAGGATTTAAAGCCGCCGCCCGCAAAGCGAAATGTGTATTGTTGGAGCCTATTATGAAAGTTGAAGTGGTTACCCCGGATGCAAATTTGGGCGATGTTACAGGCGACTTGAATAAACGTCGGGCTATGTTAGAGGATGTATCTGCCAAAATCAACTTCCAGATAATCAAGGCTAAAGTGCCTTTATCGGAAATGTTTGGCTATGTAACTACACTCAGGACTCTGTCATCAGGAAGAGCCACCTCTACCATGGAGTTCGATAGCTTTAAACCAGCTCCTGAATATGTTTCGGAAGAGGTAATTAAAAAAGTTAAAGGAATAATTAGCTAAAATTATAAAAAGTGAGCCAGAGAATTAGAATAAAACTGAAATCGTACGATCATAATTTGGTTGATAAGTCAGCTGAGAAAATCGTAAAAGCGGTAAAATCAACCGGAGCCGTCGTTAGCGGACCGATCCCTTTGCCGACACATAAAAAGGTATTCACTGTTAACCGTTCTACATTTGTTAATAAAAAATCAAGAGAACAGTTTGAGCTGGCCACCTTTAAAAGATTGATGGATGTTTATAACTCCTCATCAAAAACCATCGACTCTCTGATGAAACTGGAATTGCCCAGTGGAGTTGAAGTTGAGATCAAAGTATAACGATTAACGGTTTAAAGAATTGTAACAATGTCAGGATTATTAGGTAAGAAAATAGGGATGACCTCCATCTACGACGCCGCCGGGAAGAACATTCCATGCACCGTTATTGAAGCGGGTCCATGTGTTGTCACTCAGGTACGCACCAAGGCCGCGGATGGCTATGATGCCATTCAGCTTGCTTTTGACGATAAAAAGGAGAAACATACTCCCAAAGCCATGCAAGGTCACTTCGCAAAAGCCAACACCACACCAAAACGCTATGTGGCCGAATTTACACGTTTCGAGGATCCAAAGAAATTCGGCGACGTGCTTACAGTAGACGTGTTTAAAGAAGGTGAATTTATTGATGTGGTTGGTAAATCAAAAGGTAAAGGATTCCAGGGTGTTGTTAAACGTCATGGTTTTGCCGGTGTTAATGATGCCACTCACGGACAGCACAACCGTCTGAGAGCTCCCGGTTCAATTGGTGCTTCATCATGGCCATCACGGGTATTCAAAGGTATGCGTATGGCTGGTCGTATGGGCAACAACAGGGTAAAACTGATCAACCTTCAGGTGATGCAAATTATTCCTGAAAAGAATTTAGTAGTAGTAAAAGGAGCGGTACCCGGTCCGAATAATTCATATGTAAAATTAGAAAGATGGAGTTAGTTGTTCATAAGATCAGCGGAGAAGCCACAGACAGAAAAGTTATTCTGGATGATTCCATCTTTGGAATAGTACCCAACGATCATGCCATTTACCTTGATACCAAGCAGTATTTGGCAAATCAGCGTCAGGGAACCCACGATTCCAAGGAGAAAAGTGACTTAACGGGAAGTACCCGCAAAATCAAACGCCAAAAGGGTACCGGAACAGCACGTGCAGGTAGCATTAAAAGTCCTATATTTAAAGGAGGAGCTCGTGTTTTTGGACCTCATCCCAGGTTGTACGGCTTTAAATTGAATAAGAAAGTAAAACGGTTGGCTCGCAACTCTGCACTTACTTATATGGCCAATGACAATAATATCATGGTTGTAGAGGATTTCAACATGGAAGCTCCTAAAACCAAGGATTTTAGAAAGATACTTAATAATTTGGGCGTCGAGGACAAACGCACCCTGATGATTATTGACAAAACGGACGAGAACATCTACATGTCGGCCCGCAATATTCAAAAGACAAAAGTAATGCGTATTGAAGGCTTAAATACCTACGAAGTGCTTTACGCCAACAAAATTATTTTAGTCGAAAGTGCAGTAAAAACCATCGTTGAAGTATTAGCGAACAAATAAATTTATAGAGATGGGCGTAATATTTAAACCGGTAATTACAGAAAAAATGACTGCTAAGGGCGAAAAGCTCAATCAGTTTGGATTTCTTGTTGAGCCTCATGCCAACAAATTACAAATTCAAAGCGAAGTAGAATCTCTCTACGGTGTTCAGGTAATTTCTGTAAACACCATGAATTACTCAGGAAAAAGGAAATCACGCAACACAAAATCAGGCGTTATCTCCGGTAAGACAAAGGCCTTTAAGAAAGCTATTATCACTTTAGCTAAAGGGGAAACAATTGATTTTTTTAGCAACATTTAGAAATAATGGCTCTGAAAAAATATAAACCAACAACACCAGGTCAACGCTTTAAGATTATAAGCGGATTTGAAGACGTTACAGCTGCTAAACCCGAAAAAAGTTTGGTAGTAGGTAAACTCAGTACTGGAGGAAGAGACAACAAAGGTAAAATGACCATCCGCAACGTAGGTGGTGGTCATAAACAAAAATACCGCTTTATTGATTTTAAACGCGACAAGGAAGGAATTCCCGGTATCGTTAAAACCATAGAGTACGATCCTAACCGCACAGCCCGTATTGCCTTAATCAATTATGCTGATGGTGAAAAACGTTATATCGTGGCACCTCACGGATTAAAGGTAGGACAGGAAATTCATAGTGGTAATGGAGTATCACCCGATTTGGGAAATACTTTGTACCTGAGCGAAATACCTTTCGGTACTGTTATTCACAACATCGAACTGCGTCCCGGACAGGGAGCCAAAATGGCAAGAAGTGCCGGTTCATATGCTCAATTAATGACACGTGAAGGTAAATTTGCCATCCTGAAACTGCCCTCAGGCGAAACCCGGATGATTTTACAAACCTGTAGAGCCACCATTGGTATGGTTTCTAATGTAGACCATGGTCTTGAAAAATCAGGAAAAGCAGGCCGTAGCCGTTGGTTAGGTCGTCGTCCAAGAGTTCGTGGTGTAGCCATGAACCCTGTAGATCACCCAATGGGTGGTGGTGAAGGTAGAGCTTCAGGAGGTCACCCACGTTCGCGTAATGGTATCCCCGCTAAGGGCTATCGCACACGGGCTCCTAAAAAAGCTTCCTCGAAGTATATCATTGAAAGAAGAAAGAAATAATTACTGAGCGTTAACTGAATCTAATATGAGCCGATCATTAAAAAAGGGACCCTACATCGAACTTAAACTCGATAAAAAGGTAATGGCCAATGTGGACTCCGGTAAGAAAACCGTGATAAAAACCTGGTCGAGAGCTTCAATGATTTCTCCCGACTTCGTGGGTCAGACCATAGCTGTACACAATGGTAACAAATTTATCCCTGTGTATGTTACTGAGAACATGGTAGGACATAAGCTGGGCGAATTTGCACCAACCAGGATGTTTAGAGGTCATGCCGGAAAAAAGAATAAAGGTAAAAAATAAAGTGTAGTATAATGGGATCTAGAAAACATATCAGTGCCGAAAAACGTAAGGAAGCACAAAAAACGCTTTATGTAGCTCGTCTGCGCAATGTACCCACTTCACCGAGGAAAATGCGTCTTGTGGCCGACCTCGTACGTGGAATGGATGTAGAAAAAGCATTGCCTGTACTGCAACATATGCCAAACGAAGCTGCAGGACGTTTATACAAACTTGTGCGTTCAGCCATCGCTAACTGGGAAGTTAAAAATGAAGGCGCCAGAGTGGAAGATAACAAACTGTTCGTAAAACTGATCAGTGTAGATGGAGGCAGAATGCTTAAACGCGTTCAACCGGCACCTCAGGGTCGTGCTCACCGTGTTCGGAAAAGATCAAATCATGTAACACTTGTTTTGGGCAACCGCATGGAGCAAAAGAATGAAGTTAATATTACCGAAAACAGCGATAATTAAATTATAATGGGACAGAAAACTAATCCAATAGGACTCAGGTTAGGCATCATTAAAGGATGGGATTCATACTGGTACGGTGGAAAAAGCTTTGCAGCTAAACTCGTAGAGGATGATCAAATTAGAAAATACCTGAATGCACGTCTGGCAAAGGCCGGTATCTCACGCATTATGATTGAGCGCACGCTGAAATTGGTAACCGTTACCATTCACACTGCACGTCCCGGTATCATTATCGGAAAAGGCGGTCAGGAAGTTGACAAGCTCAAGGAAGAATTGAAGAAACTCACCGGAAAAGAAGTTCAGATCAACATCTCTGAAATTAAACGCCCCGAATTGGATGCACACATCGTAGCCTCCAGTATTGCCCGTCAGATTGAAGGTCGTGTTTCATTCCGCAGAGCCATTAAAACTTCGGTAGCCTCTACCATGCGTTTAGGAGCCGAAGGAATTAAAGTGTTGATATCTGGACGTTTGGGTGGCGCTGAGATGGCCCGGAACGAACAATATAAAGAAGGTCGTGTTCCATTGCACACATTGCGCGCGGACATTGATTATGCTCTGGTAGAAGCTCATACCACCTATGGCCGAATTGGTATCAAGGTTTGGATTTTCAAAGGTGAGATTTACGGAAAACCAGAATTAGTTGCTGTTACCGTTGGTGGTAATAACCAAAGAGCTGCAGCACCTGCCAAGAACGCAAACGCAGGTCGTCAAAGAAGAAGAAGGTAGCAGAAGCATAGTACTCATATTATAAAGGATAATAGGCATGTTACAACCTAAGAAAACAAAATTCAGAAAGCAGCAAAAAGGCAAGATGAAAGGTAACTCCGGAAGGGGTCACGAGCTTGCTTTCGGAAGTTTCGGAATAAAAACCATGCAACAGGCATGGCTCACAGGTCGTCAGATAGAAGCTGCACGTCAAGCTGTTACACGTTATATGAAACGTGAAGGTCAGATTTGGATCAGGATTTTCCCCGATAAACCAGTTACCAAAAAACCCGCTGAGGTTCGTATGGGTAAAGGTAAAGGTGCTCCTGAATATTTTGTGGCCCGTATTACTCCCGGTCGGATCCTTTTTGAAGCAGAGGGTGTACCATTACATGTCGCCAAGGAAGCTATGCGCCTAGCTGCTCAAAAGCTGCCCGTGATTACCAAGTTTGTTGTTCGTAGAGATTATACTGAAGAAAATTAATTGTAAGATGAAACAAGAGGTCGTAAAAGAGTTAAGCACTGCCGATATTATCGAAAGACTCGAAGAAGAACGGAAACGCCTTACGCGTCTGAAGCTGAATCATGCGGTTTCTCCACTGGAAAATCCAAATGATATTAAAGCCAACAGAAAAACTATTGCACGTTTGGAAACCGAACTAAGGATTAGAACTATTGCTGAAAAAAATAAAAAGTAATCATACGATGGAAAAGAGAAACCTAAGGAAAGAAAGAACCGGCATCGTAGTGAGCAACAAGATGGACAAGTCCATTGTGGTTCGGATTGAACGCCGTGTTAAACATCCTGTTTACGGCAAATTCATCAAAATGTCCACCAAGTTCATTGCCCACGACGAAAAAAATGAATGCAACATCGGTGATACTGTGAGCATCATGGAAACACGTCCGTTGAGCAAGAACAAGAACTGGAGACTAGTAGAAATCATTGAAAGAGCTAAATAACCATGATACAACAAGAATCAAGAATGGCTGTTGCGGATAACAGCGGAGCAAAAGAAGTACTCTGTATCAGGGTGCTGGGCGGTACCAATCGCCGCTATGCGTCCATTGGCGACAAAGTGGTAGTTGCGGTTAAAAGTGCAATTCCATCAGGCAACATCAAAAAAGGTGCTGTAGCCAAAGCCGTAGTGGTTAGAACCAGAAAAGAAATTCGCAGAAACGATGGTTCCTACATTCGTTTCGATGATAATGCTGTTGTATTGCTGAATGCTGCCGGTGAAATGATGGGTACCCGTATTTTCGGACCCGTTGCCCGCGAACTGCGTGAAAAGCAATATATGAAAATTGTATCACTGGCACCTGAAGTGCTTTAACCAAACAAGGAGATTTAGTTATGGCTAAGTTACAAATAAAAAAAGGGGACAACGTTAAGGTGATTGCCGGAAACAGCAAAGGACAGAGTGGCCGCGTTTTGGTTGTAAATACCGAAAAAGAAAGAGCGATTGTAGAAGGTGTAAACATGGCCTCAAAGCATGCCAAGCCCAGCGCTCAAAATCCTAAAGGCGGAATCCTCAAACAAGAAGCTTCGGTTCACGTTTCTAACCTGATGATTCTTGATAAATCTGGAACACCAACCCGCATCGGTCATAAAATCGATGAAAAAACCGGTAAAAAAGTTCGTATCTCAACAAAAACAGGGGAGGCTATTAAGTAATGAACGATCAACCTAGATTAAGACAAAAGTATAGCGAGGAAATTATCCCGGCTTTAACCAAACAGTTTGCTTATACATCTGTTATGCAGGTTCCAAGGGTGCTTAAAATTTCCCTCAATCAGGGTATCAGTGGTGCCCTCACCGATAAAAAAATGATTGAAACGGGTGTTAACGAAATGACAGCGATTACCGGTCAAAAAGCCGTTCCTACCATTTCAAAACGCGACGTTTCAAACTTTAAACTCAGAAAAGGAAATGCAATTGGCGTACGTGTTACCCTCCGTGGTAAAAAAATGTACGAGTTTTTGGATAGACTGATTGCCGTTTCTCTTCCCCGTGTACGAGATTTCAATGGAATTAGCGACAAAGGATTCGATGGCCGTGGAAACTATTCTTTCGGTATTACCGAACAGCTGATCTTCCCCGAAATCGATATCGATAAAGTGCCAAAAATCAATGGTATGGATATTACCATTGTAACTTCAGCCGAAACCGATGCCGAAGCCTTTGCACTCTTGAAAGAATTTGGATTACCATTTAAAAATCAAAAAATATAATTACTCATGGCAAAAGAGTCGATGAAAGCGCGTGAGCGTAAAAGACAAAGAATGGTTGAAAACTATGCTGAAAGGCGTGCCGCATTAAAAAAAGCCGGTGATTATGAAGCATTACAGAAAATACCCCGCAATGCATCACCTGTTAGATTGCATAACCGCTGCCAGCTTTCGGGTAGACCAAAAGGCTACATGAGACAATTTGGTATCTCACGTATTAACTTTCGGGAGATGGCACTCGCAGGCTTGATTCCAGGTATCAAGAAAACCAGTTGGTAAATTAACGAATTAAAAAGAATTGTCAGATGATAACCGATCCAATTGCAGACTATTTGACCAGAATCAGGAATGCTGTGGCCGCTAAGCACCGCATGGTAGAAGTTCCTGCTTCTAATCTAAAAAAGAATATTACTAAAATCCTTTTCGAAAAAGGATATATCCTGAATTATAAATTTGAGGATAGTGAAGTACAAGGTAATATCAAAATCGCACTGAAATACCACCCGGTAACTAAAATGCCCGCTATCAGAAGCCTCGAACGCGTTTCTAAACCTGGTTTGCGCCAATACAAGAGCGCTGACGAACTCCCACGGGTAATTAATGGTTTAGGTGTGGCTATCTTGTCAACCTCAAAAGGAGTAATCACCGATAAGGAAGCAAGAAAACTGAACGTGGGTGGCGAAGTTATTTGTTATGTAAGCTAAAAGAGGAGAAAGATCAATGTCACGAATAGGAAAATTACCAATAAGTATCCCAGCAGGAGTCGAAGTGAAGATCTCGGACACGAATCTGGTTACCATCAAAGGAAAGCTTGGGCAACTCGAACAACAAATTGATCCTGCCATTACCATTGCGGTAAATAACGGACAAATTGAACTCTCACGTGTTTCGGAAGAACAGGATCACAGAGCCAAACATGGTTTGTACCGGTCGCTTCTTAACAACATGGTTACAGGCGTTTCTGAAGGGTATAAATTGGTTCAGGAATTAGTAGGTGTAGGTTATAAGGCCGAAGCAAAAGGCCAGATTCTTGAGTTGACTCTTGGATATTCGCACCACATTTTCATGGAACTCCCCCCGGAAGTAAAGGCTGAAACAGTAGCCGAAAGAGGTAAAGTACCTCAGATACGACTTTCGTCAATCGATAAACAGTTGCTCGGACAAGTAGCTGCCAAAATCAGATCACTGCGCAAACCTGAACCATACAAGGGTAAGGGTATTAAATTCCAGGGCGAAGTGTTGAGGAAAAAAGCTGGTAAAGCAGGTGATAAGAAGTAATATTCTCATACTTAACAGGTTAAAAAGTTAAATAATGAACACAAAAAATAAAAAAACCTATCGCAGATTGCGGATCAAGATGAGAATCAGGAAAACCATTATCGGTACTCCTGATAGACCCAGAATGAGCGTGCACAGAAGCAATAAACAAATCTATGTACAACTCATTGACGATTCTGCCGGAAAAAGCATAGTTGCAGCTTCATCACGCGAAAGCGAAATGGCAGATGTCAAAATGACAAAAATTGAGCAAGCTGCTGCAGTTGGTAAGAA
The DNA here is from genome assembly GCA_030690365.1 of Bacteroidales bacterium. Lineage (GTDB taxonomy): Bacteria > Bacteroidota > Bacteroidia > Bacteroidales > F082 > UBA6244. The sequence goes on from JAUYGX010000062.1 coordinate 67,092, forward strand.
AATTGCTGAGAAAGCGCAGGCTGCCGGTATTACTACCGTAGTTTTTGACAGAAATGGTTATTTATATCATGGCAGAGTGAAATCGTTAGCTGAAGCTGCCAGATCAGGAGGACTTAAATTTTAAGGTAATATGGCAAACGCAAACATTAAACGTGTAAAATCCAGCGAAATCGAATTTAAAGATCGTCTGGTGAGCATACAAAGAGTAACTAAAGTTACTAAAGGGGGTCGTACATTCAGCTTTTCAGCTATTGTTGTTGTAGGTAACGAAAACGGTGTAGTTGGATACGGCTTAGGTAAGGCTAAGGAAGTTACATCTGCCATTGCAAAAGGTATCGACGATGCCAAAAAGCACCTGATTAAAGTGCCTGTAATGAAAGGAACTGTACCACATGAGCAAATTGGAAAATACAGTGGAGCCAGAGTTTATATTCAGCCAGCTTCGGCAGGTACCGGTGTTATCGCTGGTGGTGCTATGCGTGCTGTACTCGAAAGTGTTGGAGTTACCGACGTGTTGGCCAAGTCGAAAGGTTCGTCGAATCCTCACTCAGTGGTAAAAGCTACCATCGATGCTTTGTCGAAACTCAGAGATCCTTTTACGGTAGCTCAGGTGCGCGGTGTTGAATTAGATACAGTGTTTAACGGATAAGAAAAAATCAACACGATGAAAAAAGTAATCATTACTCAAACACGCAGTGCGATAAATCGTCCCAAAAGGCAAAAACTTACCCTTGCCGCTCTGGGCTTGAAAAAACTGCACAATCCCAAAGAACATGTGGCTACTCCACAAATCATGGGAATGATAGATAAGGTAAAACATTTATTGAAAGTAGAAGAAATTTAATAGGATATAACGATGGATTTAAGCAATCTTAAACCTGCAGAAGGTTCTGTAAAAAACAGAAAAAGGATAGGCCGTGGACAGGGTTCCGGACGTGGTGGTACTTCTACAAAAGGTCATAAAGGTGCCCAATCAAGGTCTGGTTATAAAAGAAAACCCGGTTTTGAAGGTGGACAGATGCCATTGTATCGTCGCGTTCCTAAATTCGGTTTTAAAAATATCAACAGGGTTGAGTATCGGGGTGTGAATGTGAGCATCCTTCAAAAACTGGCCGAAGAAAATAACCTTACTGTTATCGACCAGCAAGTGCTGATGGATCATGGTATTGTAGCTAAAAAAGATCTGGTTAAAATCTTAGGCAATGGTGAACTGAAAGCCAAACTGGATGTTACGGCTCATGGTTTTACAAAAACTGCCCAAGCAGCCATTGAAGCACAGGGCGGAACAGCTACTAAAATTTAATTTTGAATGAAAAAGTTATTCGAAACCTTACGGAACATCAATAAGATTGAGGAATTAAGAAACCGCATTCTTTATACACTGGGAATTATTCTGATTTACAGATTAGGATCCTTTATCACACTCCCCGGCGTTGACCCCAATATGTTGGCCAACCTTCAAGAACAGGGTAGTGGTGGTTTGATGGGATTACTTAATATGTTCTCAGGTGGTGCGTTTTCAAACGCCTCCATTTTTGCACTTGGTATTATGCCCTATATTTCGGCATCTATTGTAATCCAACTGTTAGGAATGGCCATTCCTTACTTCCAGCGGTTACAGCGTGAGGGCGAAAGTGGACGTCGTAAAATCAACCAGATCACCCGTTATCTTACCGTAGTAATCGTGGCTTTACAAGCTCCCGGATATATTGCAAATCTGGTAGCACAATTGCCCGCAGAAGCAATTACTCCATTTAACGCTGCTGTAACGACACCTTCTTTCTTCTTCTGGTTCAGTTCTACAGTAATCCTGATTGCAGGAACGCTGTTTGTAATGTGGCTGGGTGAAAAAATAACTGATAAAGGAATTGGTAATGGTATCTCACTGATCATTATGATTGGTATCATTGCCCGATTGCCCAGTTCGCTGGTTCAGGAATTTGTATCAAAAATGGGTGCTCTTGGTGGCGGATTGGTCTATTTCCTCGTGGAATTGGTAATCCTGATCCTGGTAGTTTTATTTACCATCCTTTTGGTTCAAGGTACGCGTCGTGTTCCTATTCAGTATGCAAAACGAATTGTTGGTAACAAACAATATGGTGGCGTTCGTCAGTATTTACCCTTGAAAGTAAACTCTGCCGGAGTAATGCCTATCATCTTTGCCCAGGCGATTATGTTTCTCCCAATTACCCTGATTGGTTTTGCTCAATCAGATTCATTGTCAGGATTTGCAGCTGCCTTCGCAGACTATACCGGATTCTGGTATAACTTCACATTCTTTATCATGATTATTCTTTTTACCTACTTTTACACGGCTATTACCATCAACCCGAATCAGATGGCAGATGACCTGAAAAAGAACGGTGGTTTTATTCCCGGTGTTAAACCCGGAAAGAAAACAGCAGAGTACCTTGATAACATTTTGTCGAGAATTACCTTGCCTGGTTCTGTTTTTCTTGGTATTATTGCCATTATGCCTGCCTTTGCGCAAATTGCAGGGGTAAACAGCGGGTTTGCACAGTTTTACGGTGGAACCTCACTGCTTATTCTTGTCGGGGTAGTTCTGGATACATTGCAACAAATTGAAAGCTATTTGTTGATGCGCCATTACGACGGTTTAACAAAATCAGGTCGTATTAAGGGCAGATCATCCACATTTAGCATGTAATATATATTCGTTAGATGATTTATTTAAAAACTGACGAAGAGGTTGAATTATTAAGACAGAGTTCTTTACTTGTTGGAAAAACTTTAGCTGAGGTAGCACGAGTGCTGCGCCCCGGTATTTCTACCAGCGATTTGGATCAGGTTGCCGAAACCTTTATCCGCGATCACGGTGCAGTACCAGGGTTTAAGGGATATGGTGGATTTCCGGGGAGTTTATGTATTTCAATAAACGACGAGGTGGTTCACGGCATTCCGGGAAGCCGTTTGATAAAAGAAGGTGACATTGTATCGATTGATTGTGGCACGTTGATGAATGGTTTCTATGGCGACTCTGCTTATTCGTTTGGTGTTGGGGAAATCCGGCCCGAATATGCAGAATTACTCAAACGGACCAAAGAATCGTTACTGTTGGCCGTTCAGCAGGCGGTAACAGGAAAGCGTATTGGAGATATCGGAAGTACCGTGCAGAATTATGTTGAAGGTTTTGGTTATACCGTTGTCCGCGAATTGGTGGGCCATGGATTAGGCCGTCGCCTCCATGAAAAACCGGAAGTGCCCAATTATGGACGGAAGGGTACCGGCATAAAGTTGAAATCAGGAATGTGTTTGGCCATTGAACCAATGGTGAACCTGGGAGTTAAAGATATTTCTCAGGATCAGGATGGCTGGACAATCCGAACCGCAGACGGGAAACCTTCTGCACATTTTGAACACGATGTAGTGGTTCGCGATGGTAAGGCTGATGTTCTGTCCACTTTTGAATATATTGAAGAAGTAATTAAAAAAAATAGTAACTTGTATGGCTAAACAACAGTCGATTGAACAAGATGGTACTGTAGTCGAATCTTTGGGTAATGCCATGTTTAGGGTAGAACTCGAGAATGGTCATGTCATTACAGCACACATCTCCGGGAAAATGCGGATGCATTACATCAAAATCCTCCCGGGCGACCGTGTAAAACTGGAAATGTCGCCATACGATTTATCAAAAGGTAGAATCACATTTAGATACAAATAGCATCAACGATGAAAATTAGAGCATCTATCAAAAAAAGAACACCCGAAGACATCATTGTACGTCGCAAAGGGAGATTGTATGTTATTAACAAAAAAAATCCCAAGTTTAAACAAAGACAAGGGTAACCTGGGGTCGTATTAATATTAAAAGTTAAATTATGGCTAGAATTGCTGGAGTAGACATCCCAAATAACAAGAGAGGTGAGATCGCATTGACCTACATTTATGGTATTGGTCACAACACGGCTCAAAAGATATTAACTGAAGCGGGTATCAATTGGGATACAAAGGCTCAGGATTGGACGGATGATGAACAAAATACAATCCGTAATATTATCACTTCCATTAAAGTGGAAGGGGAATTGCGTTCGGAAACCCAAACTAATATTAAAAGGTTGATGGATATCGGAACATACAGAGGAATCAGACATCGTCTTGGTTTGCCACTCCGTGGACAAACTACCAAGAACAATGCCCGTACCCGTAAAGGACGTAAGAAGACCGTTGCTAACAAGAAGAAAGCTACCAAATAGTAAATAAATTTTTTATATCATAGTCTAGTTACAGAATTATGGCAAAAAGGACCAGAAGTACAAAGAAAAGAGTTGTGAAGATCGACCCCATTGGACGGGCCTATGTTCAAGCTTCATTTAATAACATTATCGTGTCATTAACCAATGAAGGTGGTCAGGTTATCTCCTGGGCTTCTGCCGGTAAAATGGGATTCAGAGGCTCGAAGAAAAACACACCTTATGCAGCTCAAATGGCAGCTCAGGATTGCTCTAAAGTAGCCTATGATCTTGGATTGCGTAAAGTGAAAGTGTATGTTAAAGGACCTGGCGCCGGAAGAGAGTCAGCCATTCGTACTATTCATTCTTCAGGAATTGAGGTGACAGAAATTATGGATGTTACTCCACTGCCACATAATGGATGCCGGCCTCCCAAAAGAAGAAGGGTATAATCACTAATCGCAAACGTTTAACGACAAATTATCTAAAAAATGGCAAGATATATCGGACCAAAATCCAGAATCGCACGCAAATTTAATGAACCGATTTTCGGCGCGGACAAATACCTTGATAAAAAGGCATTTCCTCCGGGGCAACACGGCGCTGCTAAAAAAAGAAGAAAACAATCTGAATACGGTATTCAGCTACAGGAAAAACAAAAAGCCAAATATACTTATGGTATCCTGGAGCGTCAGTTCCGCAATATTTTTAAGCTTGCTTCGCATAAAAAAGGAATCACTGGTGAAAACCTGTTGAAGTTTATCGAAGCTCGTTTGGACAATACCGTTTACCGATTGGGAATTGCTCCTACACGTTCAGGTGCTCGTCAATTGGTATCGCACCGTCATATAACCGTTAATGGTCATGTTTTAAACGTTCCTAGTTATATGTGCAAAGAAGGTGACATTATCGGGGTTCGTGAAAAATCGAAAAGCCTCGTTGCTATTACCGAATCGCTGGAAAGCGCACATAAAAGCTACAGCTGGCTCGAATGGGACCGTCAGAAAATGCAAGGTAAATTCCTGAACTTTCCTGCACGCGAAGAAATCCCTGAAAACATCAAAGAACAGCTCATCGTTGAGTTGTACTCTAAATAACATTTACTGAATTACTGATTATTAACAGCTAGAGATATATTATGGCAATTTTAGCATTTCAAAAGCCCGATAAGGTTGTGATGAACGGCGCTGATGAGTTTCATGGGATATTTGAATTTAGACCCCTGGAACCTGGTTTCGGAATCACCATTGGCAATGCCCTGAGAAGAATTTTGCTTTCTTCGCTCGAAGGATTTGCTATTACATCTGTCAAAATTGACGGTGTTGTACATGAGTTTTCTACGGTTAAAGGCGTTGTTGAAGACGTTACCGAAATCGTACTTAATCTCAAAAAAATCCGCTTTAAGCAGCAAATACAAAACGAGAATAGCGAAAAAATCAATATTATTATTGGCGATCAGGATGTATTCAAAGCAGGCGACATCAACAAATTCCTGTCGGTTTTTCAGGTGCTTAATCCTGAAGAGGTCATCTGCCATCTCGATCCTACTGTGAAGTTAAGCCTGGAGCTTACCATCTCAAAAGGGAGAGGCTATGTTCCTGCTGAAGAAAATGCCGATCCGGAAGCTATGGTGGGTACCGTGGCCATCGATTCTATCCACACACCGATTAAGAACGTGAAATTTCACGTCGAAAACTATCGGGTGGAGCAGAAAACTGACTACGAAAAGTTGGTGATCGACATTTTGACTGACGGTTCTATTCATCCAAAAGATGCATTAAAAGAAGCCGCCAAGATCCTTATCCATCACTTCATGTTGTTCTCTGACGAACGTATTACGCTCGAAACGGAAGAAAGATCTGTGAATGAGGAATTCGACGAAAACACACTTCATATTCGTCAATTGCTGAAATCCAGATTGGTAGATCTTGATTTGTCGGTTCGTGCACTGAACTGCCTTAAAGCTGCTGATGTTGAAACACTTGGCGAACTGGTAGCCTACAATAGAAACGATTTATTGAAATTCAGGAATTTTGGAAAGAAATCACTCGCTGAGTTAGATCAGTTGGTGGAAAGCAAGGGCCTGGAATTCGGGATGAATATTGCAAAATTTAAATTAGATAAGGATTAAGCGAGATGAGACATAGAAAAAGTTTTAATCATTTAGGAAGAACAAGTTCTCACAGGAAAGCAATGTTGTCGAACATGGCAACTTCCTTGATTATGCACAAGAGAATTACAACTACCGTGGCTAAAGCCAAAGAGTTGAGATCATATGTTGAGCCATTAATTACCCGGTCAAAGGACGATACTACGCACTCACGCCGTACTGTATTTAGTCTATTGCAGGACAAAGCTGCTGTTGCTGAATTGTTTCGCGAAGTAGCTGCTAAAGTGGGCGAACGTCCGGGTGGATATACCCGCGTTATCAAACTTGGTAAACGTTTGGGTGATAATGCCGACATGGCCATGATAGAATTGGTAGACTTTAACGAGTTGTTACTGTCCGAGAAATCAGGCGTAAAAGCCAAAGCTACCCGCCGCCGTAGAGGAAGCAAAACTGCTACCACCACAACTGCTCCAGTTGCTGAAAAGAAAGCCGAAGCTCCAAAACCTGAAGCTCCTGCTGAAGAGGAAAAATCTGAATAGCAGAGCCGGGCTTGGCGCAAACGATTTAAACGTTCAAAAAAGACGGACTTTTGCATAAAGGATGTCTTTTTAAAGATTAAAAAGGTGTCGGAATTATCCGACACCTTTTTTTGTTGAGTAAGGCCCTTTTTTTTATATACTTTTGCATCACAATTTTTAAATAAAAGTTATGAGTCAGATACAAAGTATTCACGGAAGACAAATCCTGGATTCCAGAGGGAACCCAACAGTAGAAGTAGATGTTTATACCACCTCAGGTATTGTAGGCAGAGCTGCCGTTCCTTCGGGAGCCTCAACAGGAGTACACGAAGCAGTCGAGTTACGTGATGGAGATAAAAAGTTTTTTCTTGGGAAAGGCGTATTAAAGGCAGTTCAAAACGTAAATACCATTCTGGCCGAAGAGCTGAATGGTTATTATGTTACCGATCAGGTCGAGATTGATCAACGAATGATTGAAATCGATGGTACACCTAACAAAGCCAAACTCGGAGCCAATGCTATTTTGGGAGTTTCATTGGCAGTAGCACACGCCGCTGCTCAGGTAACAGGACAGCAACTTTTTAGATATATTGGGGGAGTTAATGCCAGAACCCTGCCAATTCCCATGATGAATATTATCAACGGAGGTTCTCATGCCGACAACAGCATCGATTTTCAGGAATTTATGATCATGCCCATTGGAGCCCGTAATTTTACCCAGGCCATTCAAATGGGTGCTGAAGTATTTCATCACCTTAAATCTGTTCTGAAAAAGGCGGGTCATGCTACCAATGTTGGTGACGAAGGAGGTTTTGCCCCCAACCTGAAATCCAATGAGGAAGCTGTAAAAGTTATTCTCGAAGCCATCGACAAAGCCGGATACAAAGCGGGTGAAGATATTTTTATTGCTCTCGATCCTGCCTCATCTGAATATTATCTCCCGGAAGAAAATGTATACCATTTAAAGTGGTCGACCGGTGATAAATTAACACCCGCTGAAATGGTAGATTATTGGGATAACTGGACCAAGAAATATCCAATTGTTTCAATCGAAGATGGAATGGCTGAAGATGACTGGACAGGGTGGAAGCTTATGACCGATCGTATGGGTGATCGGATTCAACTGGTAGGTGACGATTTATTCGTTACCAATACGCAAAGATTGAAGGAAGGTATTGATAAAGGTGTGGCTAACTCCATACTTATTAAGGTGAACCAAATTGGTACCCTCACCGAAACCATCGAAGCAGTCAATATGGCTACGCGTAATAGCTATACTTCAGTTATGAGCCACCGCTCGGGAGAAACTGAGGATGTAACCATTGCTGATTTGGCTGTTGCATTGAATACCGGTCAGATTAAAACCGGATCTGCAAGCCGCACCGATCGAATTGCCAAGTACAATCAGCTTATTCGCATTGAAGAATTATTGGGCGAAACAGCTGTTTTTCCTGGTAAAAGTTTTAAATATCTGAAATAAGAATTGAATAAATTATTTTTTGTAAAGCTTCTTTATCCTTTTTTTGGGTGGGGAAGCTTTTTTTTTGATGAAATTTGAATGGCAAAAAGTCAATAATCAGGGCTGGGAGAACCAGATTTCCGGTGCTGAATAATTATTTTCATCTTTTTTAGAAATATTTCCCTCATTAACTAATTGTTACCCAGCTCCCGAAAAAAATAATGAAATAATATTTCAGAAAGTACTTGTAAAGATAAAAAACAAGTGTACTTTTGCACTCCCAATTCAACACATACCAAATACAGGGATGGAGTTAGAAACGGAGA